>DASUFT010000001.1:0-14990 GCA_036274395.1 Candidatus Polarisedimenticolaceae bacterium
ATCGCCGATCCACAGGCCAACGGGGAGCTTTCCCAGGTAGAAGCCGACCGCGACGAGCACCCACACGATGACCGCCAGGGGGGCGGCCACGAGGAGCGAGATCACCACCAGGATGGCGGCGGCGATCGGCAGCACGAGCCCCGTCCCCACCTCCTGCAGGGGACGGCCGGCGTGAGCGGCCAGCACCTCGGCCAGGCGCGCCTCGCCGAACTCCAGGCCCCGAGCGTCCGTCGTCTCCACGATGCCGTCCGTGAACAGCGCCACCACGTCCCCCTCCTCCAGCCGGCAGAGGCCGTCCTCCCAGCACCCGCCCTCGAACAGGCCCAGCGGCCTCCCTCCCGCATCGAGCCTGCGCACACCCTCCCGGGAGAGGTGCAGGGGCGGCACGTGGCCGCAGTTCGTGTAGCGCAGGGTGCGCGCGCGTCCGTCCAGGAGCCCGAAGAACAGCGTGGCGTAGCGCGCGCTCACACCCGGCCGCTGCATGCGCTCGTTGAGCAGCGCGGCGATCCGGCCGGGCGGCTCCTGGTAGGGCGCCAGACCGCGCACCGAGGCCTGCAGCCCGGCCATCAGCAGCGCCGCCGGGATCCCCTTCCCCGCCACGTCGGCCACCACCAGGGCGAGGCGGTCCTCCGCCAGAGGGACGAAGTCGTAGGCGTCCCCTCCCACGCCCACGGCGGGGAGGCACACGCCGGCCAGCTCGAGCCCGGCGATGCTGGGCGCAGTGCGCGGCAGCAGCTCATGCTGCACCTCGCGCGCGATCGCCAGCTCGCGCTCCATGGCCTCCTTGTCCCGGAGGAGGCGCATCGAATCCTCGATCTGGCGGCGCATGACGTCGTAGGTGTGGAGGGCGCTGCTGACCACGAACGCCAGCACCGCGTTCATGCCCACGATCCCCGCCACCAGGCGCGGGCTCCCCAGCGCGAAGAACGGCTCGGTGGCGATGGCGGCGGCCGATCCGAACAGCGTCCCCGCCAGGACGCTCACCACCTGCAGGGCGATGCGCGAGGGGAGGGACAGGCGCCGGAGGGCGGGAAGGACCAGGCGTGAGGAGGCGAGCGCGGTGAACCCCACCACCTGCGCGAAGAGGACGGAGAGCTTGAGCAAGGGTGCCAGGTTCTCGAGCTCTCCGCGCACGAAGACGATGCCCAGGGCGAGGGCGGCCCCGAAGCCCGCCCACAGGGCGGCCCATCCCAGCACGAAGCGCAGCCACCGCGGGACCGCGGGCGTCTGCGGGGGTGGCGCGGCGGAAAGGGTTTCCACGGAGTGCATGGACGCGCGGTCTATACTACGGCCATCCTTCGCGACGGTTTGCTATCCTGTCCGATCGAGGAGGATCCCCTTTCGCCAACCACTCTGACCCCGTGAGCACCCGCCAGACACTCGACGCCCTGCTCTCGCGCCGCATCCTCGTGATGGACGGGGCCATGGGCACCATGATCCAGTCTTACCGCCTCGACGAGGCGGGTTTCCGCGGCGAGCGCTTCAAGGACCATCCCAAGGACCTCAGGGGGGCGAACGACCTCCTCTCCCTGACCCGCCCGGAGATCGTGGACGAGATCCACCGCCGGTACCTGGAAGCGGGCGCCGACCTCATCGAGACCAACACCTTCAACGCCACCTCGGTCTCCATGGCCGACTACGGCCTGCAGGCCTGGGTGTACGAGATGAACAGGGCGGCGGCGGAGATCGCGGTCGCGGCCGCCCGCGCCTGCACGGCGAGGACGCCGGACAAGCCGCGCTTCGTCATCGGCTGCATGGGCCCCACGAACCGCACCGCCTCGCTCTCCCCCGACGTGGACAATCCCGCCTTCCGGGCCATCTCCTTCGACGCCCTCATGGAGGCCTACTACGAGGAGGCGCGCGGGCTGCTCGACGGCGGGGTGGACCTGCTGCTCCCCGAGACCTCCTTCGACACGCTGAACCTGAAAGCCGCCCTCTTCGCCATCGCCAAGCTCTTCGACGAAGGCGCGCGGCGCGTTCCCGTGATGGCCTCCATCACGATCACCGATGCCTCCGGGCGCACGCTCTCCGGGCAAACGGTGGAGGCGGCGCTGATCTCGATCGAGCACGCCGACCTCTTCTCCGCCGGGATCAACTGCGCCCTGGGCGCGGCCGAGATGCGGCCTCACGTGGAAGAGATCTCCCGCCTGACGCCGCGCTGGACCTCCTGCTATCCCAACGCCGGCTTGCCCAATGCCTTCGGCGGGTACGACGAGACCCCGGGGCAGATGGCGGCGATCCTGGGCGAGTACGCGCGGGCCGGCCAGATCAACATCGTGGGCTCCTGCTGCGGCACCACCCCCGAGCACACGCGGGCCATCGCGGAGACGGTGGCCGGCCTGCCCCCGCGGCGCATCCCGACGCTTCCGCCGCGTACGCGCCTTTCCGGGATGGACCCGCTGGTGATCCGGCCAGACTCGAACTTCATCGTCATCGGCGAGCGCACCAACGTCACGGGCAGCAAGCGCTTCGCCCGCCTGGTGGGGGCCGGCGACTACGAGGCCGCCCTGGACGTGGCCCGGGATCAGGTGGCGGGGGGGGCCAACCTCCTGGACGTCAACATGGACGAGGGGCTGCTCGACTCCGAGGCGGCCATCACCACCTTCCTGCACCTGATCGCCTCGGAGCCGGAGATCGCGCGCCTCCCCCTCGTGATCGACTCCTCGAAGTGGTCGGTGCTGGAGGCGGGGCTGAAGTGCACCCAGGGGAAGGCGGTCGTCAACTCCCTGTCGCTCAAGGAGGGCGAGGACGTCTTCCGCGCCCAGGCTCGCCTGGTGCGCCGCTATGGCGCCGCCGTGGTGGTGATGGCCTTCGACGAGGAGGGCCAGGCGGTCACCGCCGACCGCAAGGTGGCGATCGCCGCGCGCGCCTACCGCATCCTCACCGAGGAGGTGGGCTTCCTCCCCCAGGACATCATCTTCGATCCCAACATCCTCACCGTGGGGACGGGCATCGAGGAGCACGACACCTACGCCGTCGAGTACATCGAGGCCGTGCGCCGCATCAAGGAGCGCTTCCCCGCCGTGAAGGTCAGCGGCGGGGTGAGCAACGTGTCCTTCTCGTTCCGCGGGCAGGAGCGGGTGCGGGAAGCGATGCACGCCGCCTTCCTCTATCACGCCATCCGCGCCGGCCTGGACATGGGGATCGTCAACGCGGGACAGCTCGCCGTGTACGAGGAGATCCCCAAGGACCTGCTGGAGCACGTCGAGGACGTCCTGTTGCACCGCCGCCCGGACGCCACCGAGCGCCTGGTGGCGTTCGCCGCCACCGTCTCGGGAGGCGGCAGGGTGCGGGAAAAGGACGAGGCCTGGCGGAGCGGGACGGTGGCCGAGCGTCTGGCCCACGCCCTGGTGGCGGGGAACGCCGAGCACATCGAGGAGGACGTGGAGGAGGCGCGGCGCGCGCTGGGGCGTCCTCTGGACGTGATCGAGGGACCCCTGATGGCGGGAATGAACGTGGTGGGCGACCTCTTCGGCGCCGGCAAGATGTTCCTCCCCCAGGTGGTCAAGAGCGCCCGCGTGATGAAGAAGGCGGTGGCCTACCTCCAGCCCTTCCTGGAAGCGGAGAAGGCGGCGGGCGGCAACGGCGCCTCCGCCCGGGCCAAGGTCCTCCTGGCCACGGTCAAGGGGGACGTGCACGACATCGGCAAGAACATCGTGGGCGTGGTGCTCGGCTGCAACAACTACGCGATCGTGGACCTGGGGGTGATGGTCCCCGCCGACGCCATCCTGAAGAAGGCCCGGGAGGAGGGGGCGGACGTGATCGGGCTCTCCGGCCTCATCACGCCCTCCCTCGACGAGATGGTGCACGTGGCCAGGGAGATGGAGCGGCTGCGCTTCTCCCTTCCCCTGCTCATCGGAGGGGCCACCACCAGCGCCAAGCACACCGCGGTGAAGATCGCTCCCGCCTACTCGGGCACCACGGTGCACGTGGCCGACGCGTCGCGCGCAGTGGAGGTGGTGGGCTCGCTCCTCTC
This sequence comes from Candidatus Polarisedimenticolaceae bacterium, assembly GCA_036274395.1. Classification (GTDB taxonomy): domain Bacteria; phylum Acidobacteriota; class Polarisedimenticolia; order Polarisedimenticolales; family DASUFT01; genus DASUFT01. The sequence goes on from DASUFT010000001.1 coordinate 3,977, forward strand.
CCCCGCCCAGCAGGCCGGCTTCGCCGCCGCCCTGCGCGCGGAGCAAGAGAGCACGCGTGCGGCCTTCGCCGGCCGGGCCGAGGAGGCGCTCCTTCCCTGGCCGGAAGCGCAGGCTCGCCGGCTCCGCACCGACTGGACAGTGGTGGACCTGCCCGTGCCCTCCTTCACCGGCGTGCGCCGGCTGGAGGTGCCGCTGGAAGACGTGATTCCCTTCATCGACTGGACGCCCTTCTTCCATGCCTGGGAGCTGAAAGGGGTCTACCCGCGCATCCTCGAGCACCCGCAGTGGGGAGAGGCCGCCCGCGACCTCTTCCAGGCCGGGCGGCACCTGCTCGATCGCATCGTCCGCGAGCGCCTGCTGCGCGCCCGCGCCGTCTACGGTCTCTTTCCGGCAGCGGCGGAAGGAGAGGACGTCGTGCTCGGGGGCGCCCGCTTCCCCATGCTGCGCCAGCAGCGCCCGGGGAATGGCGACGCTCCCCTGCTCTCGCTCGCCGACTACGTCGCGCCCGGGGATGCCGGCCGGCAGGACCACGCGGGAGCCTTCGCGGTGACCGCCGGGGTGGGGCTCCCCGAGCTGGTGGGCGCCTTCGAAGCCGACCACGACGACTACGGCGCCATTCTGGCCAAGGCCCTGGCGGACCGCCTGGCGGAGGCGCTGGCGGAGATGCTGCACGCGCGCGTGCGTCGGGAGGGAGGCTACGGCGAGAGCGCGCCCTTGCCGCTCGAGGACCTGATCAAGGAACGCTACCGCGGGATCCGGCCCGCCCCCGGCTACCCCGCCTGCCCCGACCACACGGAGAAGGAGACGCTCTGGCGGCTCCTCGACGTGGAGGCGGCCGCCGGCATCCGTCTGACGGAGTCCTTCGCCATGGACCCGGCGGCCTCGGTGTGCGGGCTCTATCTCGCGCACCCGCAGGCGCGCTACTTCAGCGTGGGCAGGATCGGCTCCGACCAGCTGGCGGACTACGCGCGGCGCAAGGGGAAAACGGTGGAGGTGATGGCGCGCTGGCTGGCGCCCGTCCTCGCTTCAGGAGGGTGAGCGCTCAGCCGGCGATCTCGCGCCGGTAGCGGGTCTGCACCGTGCGCTCGGTTCCCATCCCGAACAGCCCTTCCACCCGGCGGCGCACGTAGGGGTCGTCGTGCTCCAGGGCCAGGCGCGCGGCCTCCAGCACCAGGGCCCGCAGCTCCGGCGGGTGCCGCCGCGGCTCCAGGTCCAGGTGCGGAATGAGCGCCGAGCGGACCTCCGGCGCCTCGTTGTGCACGAACTCCTCCAGGTAGAGTCTGTCCTTGCGCGCCCAGAGATCGGACAGCGCCAGCCACGCCCGCCGGGCGTCCGGCGAGGCCGCGTCGAGACCCGTCCCGCGGGAGCGGTCCCACGTCTCCAGCGGCGGCTGGGCCCAGTAGAGCGCGCGCACGGCACCCAGCTTCTCCTGGGTGGATCCCGAGGCGAAGATGTCGAGCAGCACCTCGTTGACGGAGCGGTGGCCGAAGGTGGTCACCGCGGGCTCGATGAGCGCGCGGCTCTGGCTCACGTCCCCGGCCAGCACGGCGGCGCGGACGACGGGGATGAACAGCGGCTCGGGGACACGCCACGCTTGCCGCACGGCCATGACCGCGAATGGGCGTCTACCGGGATCGACGAGCGCGTCCTCGAGCCACGCGACATCCCCGGCGGAGGGCCGCAGCATGATCCGCCGCAGCTCCAGCTCGAGCGCACTGCGCCACTCACCGAGCATCCCGGCGTCCCGCAACGATCGAAATTGCGCGAAGCGCTCGTCCCACGTCATGGGGGCCTCCGCAATCAGGTTGCGTTCATGGTAACCCGCCCGTGAATGCCATGGGGGCACGAAGAGAGCGAGTACGGCATTTTCCCTTTTTCGAAATCCGCGCCTCCGTTGACGGCGTGCAACGCAGGGGCAGCGCTCAGGCCCGCCAGAGATCTCCCCTGCGAAACGCCCGGCCGGCCCGCTCGAGCGCGAGAAGGTGCGCGAGCGTCTGGCGCTCCCGCAACGGGGCGGGGGCGCCGGGCGTGTCCGCGTACGCCGCCTCCGCGATGGCGCGCAGCGATGTCGCTCCCCCATGGAGCGCCTCCACGATGCGCTGTGTGCGCGCGCGCCGGTGTGCGCGCGCGTCCTCCAGCGCTCGCCCGGGGAGCGGGCCTCCGTGAGCCGGCAAGAGCGTGCGGCACTGGAGATCGCCCACGCGCGCGAGCGATGCCAGGAACGCATCCATGTCCCCTTCCTCCGGATCCACGAGGATGGTGGACAGGCTGCTCAGCAGATCGCCGACGATGGCGGCACGCCGCTCCGGTAGATGGAAAGCGAGGTGCCCGGGCGCGTGACCAGGGGTTTCCAGCGTCACCAGGCGCAGCCCGCCCAGGTCCAGCACGTCTCCTTCCGCCAGCGGCTCTCCGGCGCGCGGCCCGAGCGCCGCGGCCAGAGCATCGAGGACGAGAGCGTGGGCGCGGACCGGGACCCCCAGGAGATCCGCGGCCAGGTGCGCGCCGGCGACGTGGTCGGGGTGCCCGTGCGTGAGCAGGATCGCCTCCAGGGTGGCGCCTTCGCCAACCCGCCGCTCCACGGCGCGGGCGAGCGCCCCCAGCTCCTCCCCGTCCGCCGTGCCGGGATCGAGCACGACGAAGCGCGTGCCTCCCGGCATCCAGACGTTCGTGTGCGTGGCCGGAGGAAGGGTCCGCGTGCGCAGCGGGAGCATCCACACGTCGGGGACGAACTCGATCCGGGGCGTGCGCGCCTCCCCGGCATTCACCTCGCGCAGGCGCGCCGCCAATCCCTGCGCATGCCCGTCTCGCAGGGCGCGCAGGAGCGGCAGCACGGGCGGTGGGACCTGCGCCTCGCCCCGCTGCCAGGCCTCCAGGACCTGGGCCGGCCGGTGGAAGGCCAGCGCCTCGATCTCGTCCGGCGAGGGGGGCGCCGGCAGCTCGATCGCGCAGGACACCTCGGCGAGGAAGAACCGCGTCCGGAAACGCACGGGGAACAGCGGAGGCGTGATGCGCTCCCCCAGGTCCTCCCAGGCCTGGGGGGGAAGGACGAGGCCCGCCTCCTCGGCCAGCTCGCGCGAGGCACAGCACCGCCAGCGCTCCTCCCCGTGTCCATCCTGCGGGTCCAGCACGCCCCCGGGGAACACGAGGTTGCCGGGCATGAAGCGCGCCCGGCGGGCGCGGCGCCCCAGCAGCACCTCCAGACCGTGGGGGGCGCGCCGCACGACCACGCCCAGCGCGCTGTCCCGCGGGACAGGAGGGTCGGCGGGAGCGATCCCCTCCGGCAGCACGCTCACGGAGCGCTTCCCTCCACCATGCGCACGAGGCCGGGAGGCGGCCGGTAACCGCTCTCGCGCGCCAGGTGCAGCTCGCGGCGCGCCTCCTCCTGACGGCCGGTGTTCCAGAGCACGACGGCCAGGTTGGCGTGCGCCTCGCCGTAGTCGGGCCGCAGCTGCAGAGCGCGCCGCAGCTTGGTCTCGGCCTCCGCCCACTGTCCCTCTCGGGCCAGCAGCGAGCCCCAGTTGTACCAGGGCGCCGCGTAGTCCCCGGCCAGGCGGATGGCTTCCCGCCAGTGGGCGATGGCCTCGTCCCGGCGCCCCTTGGTGACGAGCCAGTAGCCGAGGTTGCTGTGGGCCTCCGGATAGTTCGGCTCCAGCTCCAGCGCGCGCCGGTACTGCACGGCGGCCTCCTCGCTCTGGCCGAGGTGCGTGAGCACGAGCCCCAGGTTGGAGCGGATCATCGGGTTGTCCGGCCGCAGGACCACCGCCCTCCGGAGCAGGGCGGCGGCGTCCGGCAGGCGTCCCTGCTCGATGCGCAGCGCCGAGAGGTTCAGCATGGCGGTGTAGTTGTCCGCCGTGGCCTCCAGGGCACGGGTCCAGAGGGTCGCGGAGTCCCTCCACGCCGGAAGCTCCCGGATGCGCGTGGCACCGGCGCACGCCAGCACCGCCGCCGCCGCCAGCCCCGCCTGCGCAGAACGGCCGGGCACCCACTCCGCCACCGCCCAGACCCCGGCGAGGAAGATGCCCACCAGAGGCACGTAGGTGTAGCGGTCGGCCATGGCCTGCTCCCCCACCTGGATGAGGCCGAGCGTGGGCACGAGCGTGCCCACGAACCAGAACCAGCCCACGAAGAACCAGGGCAGCCGGTGCCGCTCCCGCAGAGCGGCCACCGAGATCCCGGCCAGCAGCAGCCCCCACAGCGCCACCGCTCCCCAGGAAAGGTGCACGCCCGGGTGTGGGTAGAAGACCGCGAGGTCGGTCGGCCACAGCGTCTTGCGCAGGTAGGTGCCGCAGGCGAGCACCGCGTTCCCCAGGCGCACCGGCCAGGGGTACTGCTCGAACCCGCCCACCGCCCGCCCGGCGCGCTGCACGAGGTAGGTGACGACGCTGGAGGCGAGGGCGAGCAGCACCCAGGGCACCTTCTCCAGGAGCAGACCCTTCCATCCCCGCCGCTGCAGCGGCCAGAAGTCGAGGAGCAGCAGGGCGAAGGGAAAAGTCACGAGCATGGGCTTGGCGGTGAGTCCGAGGGCGAAGAGGAGCGTCACCGCGGCCCAGCGGGCCGCCGAGGGGGCCCGGGCGTAGCCCAGGTAGGCCAGGGTGGCGGCGAACCAGAGGAGCGTGCTCAGCACGTCCTTGCGCTCGGCGATCCAGGCCACCGATTGCACGTGCAGGGGGTGGAGGGCGAACAGCAGGGCCACCACCGCGGCACGGCCTCGCCGCCTGGTGGCGCGGTCGAGCACCGTGAAGAGGAGCACCGCATTCAGCACGTGCAGCAGCACGCTGCTGGCGTGGTGGCCGGCGGGACTGAGGCCGAAGAGGGAGACGTCCAGCAGGTGCGACATCCAGGTGAGGGGATGCCAGTTGGCCGCCGCGCCGGTGGTCCAGGCCCAGCGCAGCGTCGCTGCGTGCAGGCCGGAGCGCACCTCGGCGTTCTCGTACACGTAGACGGGATCGTCGTAGTTGACGAAGCGGGCGGAGAGCAGGGGCGAGAAGACGAACGCCGTGACCAGCGCGATCGCCGCCGCCGCCATCCAGCGGCCGCGGGCGGCGGAGGGAGGACCGGCGGGGCGGCGGGGCATGCCGCCTCGCATCCTACCCGATGCTATCTTCCTGGAACCCGACATGGACGAGGCTCCCCGCACGTCGCGCCTGACGCGTCTCTGGTCCCACGCCCGGCCCTACCGCGCCGCCTTCGCCCTCGGCTTCGTGCTCCTCGTCGTCACCAACGCCCTGGCTCTGGCCATCCCCTGGCTCCTGCGGGACGCCATCCACGCCCTGGAGCGGCGGGAGAGCGCGCGCACGGTGGCGTGGTACGCCGCCGTCATGGCCGCGCTGGCCCTGGGGCAGGCGGTCGTGCGCACCTGGTCCCGCCTCACCATCCTCGGGGCCTCGCGGCGGATCGTCTACGACCTGCGCAACCAGTTCTTCGCGCAGCTCCAGCGCCTGTCCGCCTCCTGGTACGACACCCACCGCACCGGGGACGTGATGTCCCGCGGGGTGAACGACGTGCAGATCCTGCAGTCGCTGTACGGCCCCGGCCTCCTCAACATCGTCAACACCGCCATCGTCTACGTGGCGGTGGTGGCGCTGCTGCTGCGCATCGATCCCCTGCTCACCGTGGTGTCGCTCTCCCTGTTCCCACCCCTCTACTTCGGGGTGAACCGTATCAGCCGGCGCGTCTACGCCCGTTCCATGCAGGTCCAGCAGCAGCTGGGGGAGATCAGCAACCGGGCGCAGGAGAACCTGAGCGGGATCCAGCAGGTCAAGATCTACGCTCAGGAGAACCGCGAGATCCACGGCTTCCGCGAGCTCAACGCCACCTTCCGCCGGTCGAACCTCGCGCTCTCGCGCGTGCGTGGAGCCATGGTGAGCCTGATCGGGGTGGTGGCGGGCCTCGCCACCCTGCTCGTGCTCTTCGTGGGCGGCCTGCACGTCATCCGCGGCCGCATGTCCTTCGGCGACTTCGTGGCCTTCAACGCGTACCTCGGCTCCCTGGCCTGGCCCACGGTGGCCCTGGGCTGGATCGTCAACGTCTTCCAGCGCGGGGCGGGGGCGCTGGACCGCCTGGACGAGGTGCTGGAGGCACGGCCGGACGTGCCTCCCTCGGCCGACGAGAGAGAAGAAGGGGCGCCCCTGTCCGGCGCCGTGGAGATCCGCCACCTGAGCTTCGCCTACACGCCGGGGGGACCTCCCGCGCTCCACGACGTCTCGCTGAGCATCCCGGAAGGCAGCCGGATCGCCCTGGTGGGGCCCGTGGGCTCCGGCAAGTCCACCCTCGCCAACCTGCTGGCCCGCGTCTACCCGGTGCCGCGGGGGACGATCTTCGTGGGCGGCACCGACGTGAACGACCTCCCGGTCTCGCGCCTGCGGCGCAGCCTCGGCTACGTGCCCCAGGAGGCGTTCCTCTTCTCCAAGCCCCTGCGGGACAACATCGCTCTCGGCCGTCCGGGAGCGAGTGAAGACGAGCTCGTGCGCGCGGTGCGCCTCTCCCACCTCGCCTCCGACCTGCAGGCCTTTCCGGAGGGGCTCGACACCCTGGTGGGGGAGCGCGGCTACACGCTCTCCGGCGGGCAACGGCAGCGGGCCACCCTCGCCCGCGCCACGTTGCCGGAGCCGCGCATCCTCGTGCTCGACGACGCGCTCTCCAGCGTGGATGCCGACACCGAGAAGGCCATCTTGGAGCAGCTCCAGGATGGCCTGGCCGGGCGCACGCTCATCCTGATCTCGCACCGCCTCTCCACGCTGGCCGGGGTGGACCGCATCGTGGTGTTGGAGGGAGGACGGGTGGTGGAGGACGGCACCCACGCGGATCTGATGGGTCGCGGCGGGCTCTACGCCCGCCTCTTCCAGCGCGGCCAGCTGGAGGAGAAGCTGGACACCACGGCATGAGCGCGCGCCCCGGAAGCCTTGGAAGTTCGGACCACGAGGACCGGCTGGGGAAGGCCTACGACGCTCGCATGGTGCGGCGCCTGGCCCGGTGGGTGCGGCCCTATCGGGGCCTGGTGGCGCTGACGCTCCTGCTGCTGGCCACCGTCAGCGCCGCCCAGCTCGCCCAGCCCTACCTGCTCAAGCTGGCCATCGACGGCTACATCGTGCAGGGGAAGGCGGCGGGGCTGCTGCTCCCGGCCGGCCTGTTCCTGCTCGCCCTCCTCGCCGAGTTCGTGCTCGGCTTCTTCCAGCTCTACGTGCTGGAGAAGACCGGGCAGAACGTGGTCTTCGACCTCCGCCAGGCGGTCTTCGCGCACCTGCAGCGCCTCCCCTCCTCGTTCTTCGACCGCAACCCGGTGGGGAGGCTGATGACGCGCCTCACCAGCGACGTGGAGTCGCTCAACGAGGCCTTCACCTCCGGGCTCGTCCTCATCCTCGCCGACCTGGCCAAGCTCGCCGCCATCGTGGCCATCCTGGTCTGGATGGACTGGCGCCTGGCCCTGGTGACCTTCGCCATCGTGCCCCCCATCCTGGGGATCTCCTGGTGGGTCAGGGTGCGGGTGCGCGACGCCTACCGGCGTATCCGCAACTCCGTGGCGCGTCTGAACGCCTTCCTGCAGGAGAACGTCTCGGGGATGCGCCTGGTGCAGCTCTTCCTGCGCGAGCGCGCCACCTTCGCCGAGTTCCAGGGCTTGAACGCCGAGCATCGCGACCACCAGCTCTCGGGCGTGCGCTACGAGTCGATCTTCTCCGCGGTGGCGGAGCTGATGGGCTCGCTCACCCTGGCGGCCATCCTGTGGGCGGGGGGCCTGCGCCTGCTGGGCGGGGCCGTCACCTTCGGCACGCTGGTGGCCTTCATCGAGTATGCCCAGCGCTTCTTCCGGCCCCTGCAGGAGCTGTCCCAGCGCTACACGGTGATGCAGGCGGCCATGACCTCGTCCGAGCGCATCTTCGAGCTGCTGGACACGGAGGTGACGATCCAGTCCCCGCCGCAGGCGTACCGGCCCCCCCAGCGGCCGCGGGGAGAGATCGTCTTCGACCGGGTGACCTTCGCGTACCGGCCGGGCCTGCCCGTGCTGCACGACCTGTCCTTCTCCATCCGTCCCGGCGAGCGCGTGGCCGTGGTGGGCTGGACGGGATCGGGGAAGAGCACGCTCATCCGCCTGCTGGCGCGCCTCTACGACGTGCAGGAAGGGCGCATCCTGGTGGACGGCGTGGACGTGAAGGACTGGGACCTCGGCGAGCTGCGGCGCTCGGTGGGGGTCGTGCTCCAGGACCACTTCCTCTTCGCGGGCACGGTGGAGCAGAACCTGTCCCTGGGCGATCCCCGCATTTCCCCCGAGCGGGTGCGCGCGGCGGCGGCCGCCGTGCACGCCGACCGGTTCATCGACCGGCTCCCCCTGGGCTACGCCGAGCCGGTGCGCGAGCGCGGCTCGAACTTCTCGGTGGGGGAGAAGCAGCTCCTCTCCTTCGCCCGCGCCATCGCCTTCGACCCGGCGGTGCTCGTCCTGGACGAGGCGACATCCTCCGTGGACCCTGCCACGGAGGCACGCATCCAGGAGGCGCTCGAGCTCCTCCTCCAGGGACGGACGTCGATCACGATCGCCCACCGCCTGGGCACGGTGCAGGCCTCGGACCGCATCCTCGTGCTCCACCACGGCCGGCTCCTGGAGGAGGGCGCGCACGACGCCCTGCTCCGCCTGCCCGAGGGGATCTACCGCACGCTGTGGACCCTGCAGGGGACAGGCACCTAGAAGAATTGAAGGATGCGTCAATTCCGCGGCGACAGCTCGCGGCGGGTGAAGGCGAGGGCCGCCAGCGCGAGCAGGAGCGCCGTCCAGCCCAGCCGGTAGGCGAGCACCCACAGGAGCTGCCCACCGCTCGCCTCCGTGCCCAGGAGCGCGTGCTCCACGAGCGTGCCGTGGCGGGCGAACAGCGGCACCACCACCGCCGCTATCTCCATGCTTCCCGCGCTCCCCGTCCCGTGCAGCACCCCCTGCCAGGCCACGTTGCCGAGGATGTACGCCGACAGGCCAAGAGCGATCGCGTAGGGCGCCGCAGCCGCCGCCGCCACCGCGAACACCATCGTGAGCAGGAGGATGGAGTCGGCGGCGAGGGCGATCGCGCCCAGCAGCATCCCGGCAGGGGGGCGGCCGTCGATCCACCAGCAGGTTCCGTAGATGATCGCCGACCGCGCCGCCTCCAGCGCGAGGACCAGCACCGCCGCCGCGGTCCAGGAGGTGAGGGTCCACGTGGCTCGGGAGAGCGGACGGGCCAGCCAGGAGAAAATCGTTCCCCTGCGCATTTCGCTGGAGAGATGGGAGGCGCCGAGCTGAACACAGAGGACGAAGAGCAGCGTGTTGAACATCCCCGTGCCGTCATTCCAGGCCGCCGTCCGCACCCTTGCGCCGAGGTCGCCCGATCCCCCGGGCGCGAGGTTCATGGACCAAGCGGTGAGCACGGCGCCCAGGATCGCCGACGCCGCGGCCATTGCGATCACCACCAGCGTCACGCGATCGGCGCTCAGGCGCGCCAGGTGCCGCCGCACGAGGGTGAGGAAGGTCTTCACGACGGGCTCCCCTGGCCCGTGATCTCGAGGAAGAGGTCCTCCAGCGAGCGCCGCTGGGGCGTGACCTGCAGGACCTTCGCTCCCTGGGCGATCACCTGCGCCAGCAGCGGCTCCAGCCTGTCCTCGTGCACGGTCAGCCGCCAGGCGCCGTCCTCGCCCCGCGCGTGGGCATGGACCTCACCGAGGTCGGGTTCCGCGCCCTGGGGAAGTCGGATCACGACCATCCTCATCCCCTGGCCTCCGCGCAGGGCATCCAGCGCCGCTTCCTGCACGACTTTCCCCTTCTGCAGGATGAGAATGCGATCCACCACGTCCTCGACGTCGGCCAGGATGTGCGAGGAGAAGACCGTGGTCTTCCCTCGCCGGCGCCGTGCCTGCAGCATCTCCTTCGTCGCCAGCCGCTGGGCCGGGTCCATCCCGGACATCGGCTCGTCGAGGAGGACGAGGTCGGGATCGCCCAGAAGGGCCTGCGCCAGGCCCACCCGCTGCATCATCCCCTTCGAGTAGCGGCCCACCTTCCGGCGCGCCGCGTCCTCCAGCCCCACCGCCCGGAGCGCCTCCCGGACGCGCGCCTCGCGTCCCTCCAGCGCATGCCCCGCGACGGCATCGAACCGTCGCAGGAGCTGCTCGGCCGTGCTGAACCCGTCGAAGGCGAAGATCTCGGGGAGGAACCCCACCGAGCGCCGCGACGCGGGTTGCTCGATCGGGCGCCCGAGCAGGCGCGCCGTGCCGCGGGTGGGGCGAAGGAATCCGAGAAGGACATGGAAGGCGGTCGACTTCCCGGCTCCGTTGGGCCCCAGCAGACCGAAGACGATCCCCTGCGGGATGGTGACCTCCAGCCCGTCGAGCGCACACGTGCGCCTCCGGCGGAAGCCCTCCCTGTACTCCTTGACCAGCCCTCGGATCTCGACGGCGGGAATCGTCATTCCGCCTGCTTCCTGCGCGTGGCCTTGATCCAACCGCGCAGCCGGCCCCCCATGTGCGGGTCGTACCCCTCCCGGACTTCCGCAATCTTCCCGTCCGGTCGGACCAGCACCAGGGTGGGGAGCACGCTCGCGCCCCACGCCCTGGCCATGCTCCCATCGCCATCCACCCCGAAGAGAAAAGCTCCGTACGCGGGATCGCGGATCACGGCGGCGGCATCCCGCGCCTCGTCCGATGTGTTGATCGCGAGGACGTGCACGGGCGGCCCCTCCTCCGCGTTCACCTCCTTCACCACGTTCGCGAGCTCGGGCAGCTCGGCGCGGCAGGGCACGCACCAGGAAGCCCAGAAGGTCACGAGCACCGGGGAGCCCCGGAGGCTCTCCAGGTCCTGGTCCTTGCCCTCGGCCGTGCGGAAGCGGAGCGGCGGGGCGGCATCGCCGCTCCGGAGGTGAACCGCCTCGGGCGTGGACCAGAGCGTCCACAGCTCGCGTGCCTGCATTCCGGCGACCACCAGACCCAGTCCCAGGCACGCCAGAGCAAGCCGGCCGATGCGCATCAGAACGGGCAGGCGTTGATCACACGCTGGCGGCAAGCGGA
>DASUFT010000002.1:0-21742 GCA_036274395.1 Candidatus Polarisedimenticolaceae bacterium
CGAGGACCGTGTCGTCGAGCGCGTGCGCCTGGTAGACGACCCCCGACTCCACGGCCAGGACGGCCGGGTACGCCTGCAGCAGCCCGGCTCCGTAGACGTTGTTCTTCCCTGGAGTGCCCCGGTGCTGCGCCGTCGTCATCAGCGCCTGGGCCAGCTCCGCCGGCGTGGCCTCCGGGTTCGACTGCAGCATGAGCGCGACGGTTCCGGACACGTGGGGCGTGGCCGACGACGTTCCGCTGAAGTTGCAGTAGGAGGGTCCGGGACAGGTGGAGATCGTGCCCGTCCCATAGGCCGAGAGATCGGGCTTGATCAAGCCCATCTGCGCCCCGTTCTGGTACGGGTAGTCCTGGTACTCCGGGGGGATGACGTTGGGGTAGCTGGGATCGGTGTTGGCCTGGATGCTCTCCCAGGCAGCGGGCCCCAGCGACGAGGAAGAGGCGATCGTGTTCGTGCCCCAGTTCACGTCCCCCACGGCCAGCACGGAGGAGACCCCGCCGGCCAGGGTCTGGTCGGGGTGGATCCACGGCGCGGGGACGTTTGCCGGAGTCGAGATGTTGTACGGGATCGGATAGGTGCCGGGAGCCCCGCCCTGGTTCCCGGCGGAGTTGGTGTGGAGGACTCCCGCGGCCAGCTCGACGTCCGTCTGCCGGCGGAACGCGGCGTAGTCGGGCCGGTCCGTCCACCACCAGCTGTAGGACTGCGTGACGACGTCGGCGCCGTGGGCGAGGGCGTAGTCGCTCGCCTCCCAGGCGCGCGAGGGCGTGTCGCAGTCGATCCCGAGCGACATGATCACCGCGTCCGGGGCCATGCCGGTGACGCTGCCGTCCGTGCCGTCGCCCGCGACCTGTCCCGCCACCTGCGTGCCGTGCGTGCCCACGACGGGCTGGGAATTCGCGCAGAAGTCCCATCCCCAGGTGTCGTCCACATGGCCGTCGCCGTCGTCGTCCACGCCGTTTCCCGGCACCTCGCCCGGGTTCTGCCACACGTGGTCGGCCAGATCGGGATGTGTCCGGTCGAAGCCGGTGTCGATGACGGCCACGAGGACGCCGGCCCCGGTGTAGCCGAGATCGCTCCAGACCTGCGGCGCCCCGTGGGCGACCACGTCCGGGCGCACGGTGGCGGCAAGGTTGGGTCCGGAGGCCTCCTCCGCTGCCACGTCGGCATGCGCGGTGGCGCGGTCGTGGATCAACGAGCGGACGTCCGGCCGCTCCGCGATGCGCTCGATCACGTCGGGCGTCGCCTCCAGGGCCAGACCGTTGATGCCCCAGAGGACGCGCACGTCGCGCACCCGCCCTCGAGCTTCCTCTCCGGCCAGGAAGGCTCGGAGCGGTGTCTGGGTGCGGCGTGCCAGCGCCTGCATGGTGGCGACCACGTGCGCCCGGCGCTGCGCGCGGCCCATCCCCCGGACCTCGTCCATCAGCTGGTCACGGTCGGGGAACGCGTCCATGAGGACGACGATGGGGATGCGACCGCCCTCCGCTGCCGGTTCCGCGGCATGGACGGGAAGGCACGCGAGCGCCAGGAGAGTGCAGGCGATCCGTCGGGTGGCGAGCAAGAAAACCCCCGCTCTTCGAGCGCGGGCTTCCTTATATGCCTCCTCTCCACGGACCGCCGTCAGGGAATACCTGAGTCCCACCGCTATCCGCCCTTAAGGGTTTTTTCTTCCCGATGTCAGGAACGCCCTGAAGGCGGCGACGGGCCGCCCCTCGGATACTCCTGCCTGTTCAAAGGAGCACGGGTGAATCGGGCACGGACGCTCCTGGTCGGCGGCAACGACGACTTCCTGGACGGCATCGTCGATTGGATCGAGGGGGATGCGGATTTCCAGGTTGTCGGCCGAGCGCATTCGGGGGCTCACGCGCTGGATCAGCTCGCGGTGCTCCGGGTGGACCTGGTCTTGATGGATGTCAGCTTGCCGGACATGAGCGGGTTCGAGGTCACACGACGCATGAAGATGCGCGCGGGGGCACCCCTCGTGGTCCTGCTCTCCTTCTACGACACCCGGACCATCCGTCTGGAGGCGCTGGCGGCGGGCGCGGACTGCTTCGTGCCCAAGTCGGAGACGACCACACGTCTGAAACCGCTGGTGGGGGATCTCCTCCACGGGCGATCGATCACCGTCGGGGAACAGGGGTCCGTCCCATTAACGCGGCCGGTACGACCCGAAGATGTCGTCGAGTAGGCGGCGGGCGAAACCGGAACAGGGGGTCTCATGAGAAAGTGTCTTGCTCTGCTGGGTGTGGCGGCGGTGGCCGTCCTCCTGGCCACCTCGGCCTCCGCGGCGAACCGCGGGGTCTCCTTCACCGGCACCGGGTTCATCTCCGGACCGTTGTGCGTGGCGGGCCCGAACGCTGGACAACCGTGCACCACCAATGCGCAGTGCCCTAGCAGTCGCTGCCAGGTCCCGTCCTCCTCGGTCTGGGACATGGATGCCGCCGGCTCGGTCTTCCTGGTCAGCCCGGCTCAAAGCGGGGCCTACGCGGCCTTCTGGACGCGTGAAAACGGCTGGGGCGATCTCATCGGCAACGCCAACAGCTACATCGTCTCCCCCTCGGGCAACACCGTCATGGGGAACGGCATCTATCCGGGATCGAACCCCGCCTACCTGTGGCCGGGCACCTGGACCGGCACCGTGGATTCGTTCAGCCCCATCCCGTCCGACCCGGGCTACGCGGCCTGTGGCAGCTCTCGCTTGTCCCAGTTCGACATGGCCGGCGAGGGCGACTACGTCACGGGGCTCACCTGGCAGGGCTGCGCCTTCGCCCAGGGCTTCCTCTGGGACAAGGCCACCGACACCTCGATCGGCCTCGGTCGCTACAACGACCGCAGCACGCGCGGCAACGCTGTGACCACCGACGGGAGCAAGGTGGTCGGCTTCGGCACGATGCTGCAGGGGCTGCGCCGCGGCATCGCCTGGCAGAACGGGTCCTGGAGCTTCCTGGGCGACCCGGGGAACCACGAGCCCAAGATCTGCGCGCAGAGCGGCAACCCCTGCACCAACAACAGCGCCAACGCCACCACCGGCTGCGCCGAGTACGTCAACGACGGCCTCTGCGCCAATCGCGGCACCTGCCAGGACCGGGGCACCTGCGTGTCCAATGTCTGCGTGGGCGGGCCCAACGGCGGCAACAGCTGCACCAACAGCAACCAGTGCCCCGGCGTCTGCGGCGGGGGGACCAACGACGGCACGCAGTGCACGAGCAACAATACCTGCGCCGGGACCTGCACCGGCCCCAACGCGGGCGCCGTCTGCACCTCGGAAAACACCTGCCCGGACACGCTCGTCTGCATCGACAACCCTGACTGGACCGCCGACATGTACAAGGGCGAGACCTACGACATGAGCGACGACGGCCAGTACGCCTGCGGCCGGAGCTTCGACTACAACACCCTGTTGGGGACGGCGAGCCCCGCCGGCTACCGCGCCAACCCGGACGGCACCTTCACCAAGCTCGACGTCGTTCCGGACTTCCCCGACCGACTCGTCGATCCCTTCGACATCAGCGACAACGGCAAGGTGATCGGGGGCAGGGCCGGATCGTTCCTCACCGGGACCTCCAGCTACCTGTGGATCGAGGGAGTGGGGCCACTCGACCTCCAGACCTTCCTCATCGCCCAGGGCCTGGACGAGCTGCACTTCTGGTTCCTGGCCCAGGTGAATGCCGTGAGCGCCGACGGCAAGGTGATCGCCGGCTACGGCTTCAATCCCGATGGCTGGCAGGAAGGCTTCGTCGTCGACATGAGCAAGCTCTGGGTGTGCCACACCTCGGGCAACAGCTCGCGGACGCTGGGCATCGACCTGGACAGCGCCGCCGACCACGTGGCCCACGGCGACTTCCTGGGCACGTGCGAGTTCCAGGCCTCGGGAGCACTCTCCCGGGCCGTGGAGACGCAGAAGGAGCTGTCCTTCAAGTACAGGGACCACTTCCGGCAGAGCCTGGTGAACGAGGCCTCCTCGGCCTGGGACCTGGCTCCGGTGGAACTCACCAAGGGCAAGGGCAAGGGCAAGGGCCAGGACAAGGCACGCGGGAAGGGCCGCGACTGATCGCGAAGCACTAGGGTAGGACCGAGGCGGCGGGCCGGAAACGGCCCGCCGCCGCTCTTTCTGAGGAGCGCGATCTCGTGAGCCGATTCCGGATGCTCGTCGCCGTCACGTGCGCGGCCGCCCTCGTCGGCGCCGCTCAGGGTGCCGGGCCCGACCACACCCTGCGCCTCGCCGAGTTCGCCTTCGATCCGCTGGTGCAGCAGCCTGTGCTCCCGGCGGGCTGGGACCGGGCGGCGCAGGCGGTGCCCGATCTCCGTCTCGTCCAGTTCGAGGGACCGATCCCCGGGCACGCCTTCGACGACCTGCGCGCGGCCGGCATGGAGCCGGTCCAGTACATCTATCCCGACACCTACATCGCCTGGGGCCAAAGCACCGACGGCGAGCGGCTGCGCGGCCGGGCCGGCGTCCGCTGGACGGGGGACTTCGCCCCCGCCTACCGCGTGAGGCCGGAGCTGCGCGATCGCCGCGGCGAGATGCTCGACGTGCGCGTCCTCATCTACACCGGCGCCCACGTGGAGACGGTGGCGGCGGCCCTGTCGCAGCTCGGCTCCGAGATCGGCAGTCGAACGGTGGTCGACGAGCGCCTCACCATCGCGGGGTTCCGGCTCCCCGGGGAGCGGATGCGTCTGGCGGCGGCGATTCCCGGGGTCTACTCCATCCAGGCCATCGGCGACGGGTGGCACTCGCGCGCCGAGGTCTCCGATCAGATCAACGTCAACGGCGTGAACGAGCTGGGCCGCGCCTACCCGGGTTACCAGGACTGGCTGACCTTCGTGGGCCTGAGCGGAACGGGCGTGACCGTCGCCATCGTGGACGAGGGGGTGGACGACGAGCATCCCGATCTTGCCGGAAGCCTCCTCCCTTGCACGGGAGCCAGCTGCACCGTGGCGGGGAGCATCCACGGAACCCATGTGGCGGGGATCGTCACCGGAAGCGGCGCCAGCGGTGCCCTCGATGGTGAGGGCTTCCTTCGTGGATTGGGTGTCGCCCCCCAGGCGAAGATCCTGGAGCAGGAGTACGCCCTCTTCCGCTTCCTTCCCGGCGGTGTTTTCGAGCTGATCACCGACTCCAAGCGCAGCGGGGCCACGATCTCCAACAACAGCTGGGGCAGCTCCACCACTGCCAAGGGGTACAACGCCGAGGCCCTGATGATCGACGCCGGCGTGCGCGATGCCAACCCGACGGAGCCGGGAAACCAGCCCCTGATCTACGTGCAGGCGATCAACAACGGGAACGGCGGCGTCTCCTCCCAGGGCGCCCCGGACGAGGCCAAGAACTCGATCGTCGTCGGCTCCACGCGCGGTCTCGATTTCGACGGCAACCAGGGCGCGGACTACGACAGCGTCTCCGACAACAGTGCGCACGGGCCGGCCCTGGACGGCCGGAGGATCCCTCATCTCGTGGCCCCGGGATGCAGGGTGGACTCCACGCTGCCCGACATCGGCGAGGGATACGTGCACGGCACGCGCTGCGGCACGTCCATGGCCGCGCCGCAGGTGTCGGGAGCGGCGGCCCTCTTCACCCAGTACTACCGCGCCCTCGCCGGCGGCTCCGATCCCAGCCCGGCGCTGGTCAAGGCCGCGCTGCTGAGCACGACGCGCGACCTCTCCGGACATCAGGACGCCGACAACGCCGTCCTCGGGCACCGGCCCGACAGCAAGCAGGGCTGGGGACGGATGGACCTGGACGCGCTGGTGAGGCCGCCCGCGGGCAGCGTGATCTACTACGACCAGGCGCGCGTCTTCGAGGAGAGCGGCGAGAACTGGCTGCGCGAGGTGACGCCGGTGAACCCGGCCCTGCCCATGCAGATCATGCTGGTCTGGACCGATGCTCCCGGACACGGCCTGGGCGGCACGACGCCGGCCTGGAACAACGATCTCGACCTGGCGGTGGACGCGGGCGGCAACACCTACCGGGGGAACGTCTTCGCAAGCAACGGCTGGTCGGCCACGGGAGGCGTGGCCGACGTCAAGAACAACGCCGAGGGGGTCTTCCTGGCCGTGCCGCCGGGGCAGGTCACCATCCGGGTCCTGGCCTCGAACATCAACTCCGACGGCGTGCCGGGCGTGGGCGACGCCACCGATCAGGATTTCGCGCTGGTGTGCCGCAACTGCAGCTTCGCCCCGGGATTCGATCTCGACCCGCACCCTGTCACCGCCGACGTGTGCGCGCCCGGCGCCGCCCTTTACGCGATCGACGTCGAGCAGCACACGGGCTACACGACGCCCGTCGCGCTGTCCGTGACCGGGGTGCCTGCGGGCGCCGGCTCCGGGTTCGGCGTCAACCCGGTCGCGCCCGGCGCCATGTCGGTGCTGACGGTCTCCCCCGGCTCCGCCGTCAACGGAAACTACAACCTGCAGCTCCAGGGCCAGTCCGGCAGCCTGAGCCGGTCGCACCCGCTCTACTTCCGGGTGCGCACCGCGGTGCCCGGTGCGGCCACCCTCAGTGCACCCGCGCCCGGTGCGGTCAACGTCTCCCCCCAGCCCACCCTGGGATGGACGGCGGTTCCCTGGGCGGCCAGCTACGTGGTGGAAATCTCCACCGATCCCACCTTCCAGAGCATCTTCTACAGCGGGTATTCCGAGACCACCAGCCACAAGGTGGCTCGCATCCTGGCCGAGACCACGACCTACCACTGGCGCGTGCGTGCGCGCAACGCCTGCGGCTTCGGCGCCTTCTCGGCGACCGCGAGCTTCACCACCAAGAACGTCCCCGACGTCCTGCTGGTGGACGACGACTACGACATCTACGGCAACTTCCAGGCGGACTACACGGCGGCCATGAACGCGCTGCCCCTCAGTCCCTACAACTATCCCGTCACCTACGACGTCTGGGACGTCTACGCCGTGATGCAGCAGGCCGAGCCGGACTACGCGTCGCTCGCGCTCTACAAGAAGGCCATCTGGTGGTCGGGACGGGAGGACTTCTACGCCGGACCGACCGATCTCGGCGAGATGGAGCTGACCAAGTGGCTCGATCGGCGCGGAGGCTGCCTGCTCCTCAGCAGCGCGGACTACCGCTTCGCACGCGGATCGCTGACCAGCTTCATGACGCAGCGCCTGGGCGTCGCTTCCATCGTCGAGGACACCGGGCAGGGCCAGGTGACCGGTCAGGGCACGGTGTTCAACGGTCTGGGGACCATCACCCTGAAGAACATCAGCGACGACTACTCGGACCGGGTGTCTCCCGCGGCCGGGGCCGAGCTGGCCTTCTCCGGAAACCTGGGGAACGCCGGCGTGGACAGGAACGGCGGACATTACCGCACCGCCTTCCTGGGATTCGGCCTGGAGCGCCTGTTCACGGCGGCCAACCGGCAGCAGGCGCTGCTCAAGTTCCTGCAGTGGTGCGACGCGTCCGCCTCCGTCGACGGTGATGGGGACGGCGTCGCCAACGGCGCGGACTGCGTGCCCGGAGACGCCACGGCCTGGACCGCGCCCTCGCCGGTGAGCAACCTCACCCTCTCCAAGGGGGTCACGGGCTTCAGCTGGTCCCAGCCGGTCAGCGGAGGCGGCGCCGTCTACGACCTGCTGCGCAGCGGCGCGGCCGGCGACTTCTGGAACGCGACCTGCGTCGCCTCGGGGACGGCGCAGACCTCGGTGCCGTCGGCGTGGGACGTGAATCCCACCCCAGGCCAGGTCTTCTTCTATCTCGTGCGGGTGCGCAGCGACTGCGGCACGGCCGCCATGGGCAGCAGCACCAACGGCACGCCACGTCAGGGCACGGCGTGCCACTGAGGGGGAGCTCGATGTTCAAGAGTCTGGCGAACGCTGTCGGATGGGCGGCCCTCTCCTGGACCGCGGTCCACGCCGGGACGGATACGGGGGGCGTGGCGCTGCGCTCGGGCATCGTGGGGACCGACCGCGCCGCCGTGGCCCAGCCCGCGGTGCCCGGTCAGCCGGGGCGCTGGATCGTTCGCTTCCGCCAGGCTGCCGGATGGTCGGACCGGAGCGCCCTGGAGGCCGCCGGCGCCCGGGTGGTGGCCCCGCTGTCGGGCGACGCCTTCCTGGTGGACGTTCCTGCCGGGCGCACGATCGCTCTGTCGAAGATCCCCGGCGTGCAGTGGGCGGGACCGTATCTGCCGCAGGACAAGATCGGGCCCGAGATCGAGGAGGTCCGCGCCGCGGCCGGGAACGAGGACCGCATGGCGCTGGTGGTCCACCTGTTCCCCGACGTCGATCCCCATGCGGTGGGGGCGGAGCTGTCGGCGGCAGGGCTCGAGGTGACGGGTGCCGGCCGAGGCGGACGCTTCGGCCGCGTCGTGCTGCTGGCCGCTCCATCGGACGCCGGCACCGTCGCCACCCGGATCGCCGAGCGGAACGACGTCTTCTGGGTGGGGGCCCGGGGGCGCCGCACGCTGGCCAACGACACCTCGGTCTGGGTGGGTCAGTCGGGCCTCAACGGCGGGATGACCACGCCCATCTTCAGCAAGGGGATCTACGGCGCCGGGCAGATCGCCGCCGTGCTCGACACCGGTCTCGATGCCGACGCCTGCTACTTCCGCGACGCCGTGGTGGGGCTGCCGCTCACCAACATCGGGAACGGCACCGCCGTGAACCCGAACCACCGCAAGGTGCTGGCCGTCGACTTCCTCTGGACCGCCGACGACCCCGCCAATCCTACCCGCTGGGACAGCGAGGGCCACGGCACCCACGTGGCCGGGACCCTGGCGGGCGATTTCGGGGTTCCCATCCTCCACGACACCGGGGACGGCATGGCCCCGGCCGCCAAGCTCGTGATCCAGGACGCCGGCTACGCGGCCGATGCCTGTGGGGACCTTCCGGGGATCGGCTGTCCCGTCTCCGACCTGACGCCCGTCTTCCAGCAGGCCTACGATCAGGGCGCGCGCGTGCACTCGAACTCGTGGAACGACAACGAGAACGCCCCCGTCCAGAACTTCTACAGCGACGCCTCGGTGGACGTGGACGCGTTCATGTGGAGCCATCCCGACTTCTTGATCGTGTTCGCGTGCGGGAACAACGCGTTCGGGGGCTTCGGGACCATCGGCAGCCCGTCCACCGCCAAGAACGGGATGGCGACGGGCGCGACCTACAACGGTCCGTCCGCGATCTACCTGTCCGACATCTCGGCCTGGGGCCCCACCGCCGACGGCCGGATCAAGCCCGACGTGCTCTTCCCGGGGGCGAGCATCGCGTCCGCCGCGAACGACAGCAACGTCACCACGAACAACTGCTCGACTCAGGGGAGGACCGGAACCTCGATGACGGCCCCCGGCGTGTCGGGGATGGCCCTCCTCACCCGCCAGTACTTCATGGACGGCTGGTACCCCAGCGGTGCGCCGGTGCCGGGCGACGGCTTCACGCCCAGCGCCGCTCTGCTCAAGGCCATGCTGGTCAACTCGGCGGTCGCGATCCAGTTCGACGCCGAGGGGCGCCCCATCACCATCCCGGGGAACGAGCAGGGATGGGGCCGGGTGCTGCTGGACAACGCCCTCCACTTCTCCGGAGACAAGCGCGGACTCTGGGTGCAGGACAACGCAGGGAGCTTCACCTCCCCGGCCGACGCCCCCATCGTCATCCAGCTCAACATGACGGCGACCGGCGAGCCGCTCAAGGTGACGCTGGCCTGGACGGACTATCCCTCCACGCCCGCCGCCACCAATCTCGTCAACGACCTCGATCTGCGCGTGGACGGACCCAGCGGCGGCTTCTGGGGGAACCAGTTCTTCCAGGGCGTCTCCCGGGGCGGGGGAACGGCCGACCGGCTGAACAACCTCGAGCAGGTGCTCATCGCCAACCCCGCCTCGGGCAATTACTCGATCCAGATCTCGCCGCACGCGATCCCCGCGGGTCCGCAGTCGTTCTCCCTGGTGGTCACGGGCGGGTCGTTCACCGTGACCTCCGGTCCCCACCCCAGCTACTGGTCGCACGTCGTGGACGACTCCGGCCCCAACGGGAACGGCGACGGCGTGCTCGACCCAGGGGAGACGGCGAAGATCCAGGTCACGCTGCGCAATGCGGGAGATGCCGCCGCCACCTCGGTGCTCGGGCAGCTGTACTCGGCCTATCCCGGCACCCTCAAGGTCTACGACGGAGCCGCGTCCTACCCCGACATGCCGGTGGGGGCCCAGGGCAACTCCACCTCGCCGCACTACGAGGTGACGCTGGAGCCATCGGCCTCGTGCGGGCAGGTCCTGGGCGCGACCATGCAGGTGACGGGGACGGGGTTCGACGTGGGCAGCGCCTTCACGACGAACATCGGGACCTTCGCCAAGGACTACCCGTCCACGGGGACTCCCGTCACCATCCCCCGGAACAACACCACCGGGGTCACCTCGACGATCAACGTGCCGGTCACCTTCCCTCTCACCGAGGCGGACGTGACCGTGAACATCGATCACCCCAACATTGCCGATCTGGACGTGCTCTTCTACCGTCCCGGTCCCACCAATCCGCCCGTCTACCTGCACAACAACACCCAGCCCGGGGTCTCCGGGATCCACACCAACTACGACGAGCAGACCCTGCCGGACGGCCCCGGGAGCCTGGACGACTTCATCGGCGGCGAGCCCATGGGCAGCTGGAGGCTCAAGGCCGTCAACACCGGGAACACCAACGGGACGCTGCAGAACTGGACGCTGCACCTCAAGAGCACCGCCCCCTTCAATTGCCACCCGGTCTCCTGTGGCCAGGCCGTGCCTCCCGCCGTGGGGAACACGCTGACCGTGAACAAGTCGGGCACGGGCGACGTGCAGCTGAGCTGGACCGGTGTGGGTGCCGCGAACTACAACGTCTGGCGGTCGAGCGACCCCGCCTTCTCGAAGGCGACCTTCGACGGGGCGACCGGGGGCGCGGCCACGTGGGTGGACACCGGCGCGCAGACGCTCCCCGGCCTCCACGTCTACCTGGTGCGCTCGGTTAACGCGTGCCGATGGGAGAGCCCCTGAGCCGCGTCCTCCTGGTGGATCCCAGCGGCGATTGGCTCGCCGCCATCCACGCGCTCCTGGCGGAGGACGCGGACCTGGAGGTCGTGGGCTGGGCGCGCACCGGGGCCGAGGCGGTCGCACGCGCGGCGGAGCTCTGGCCCGACCTGGTCCTCCTGGAGCTGGAGCTCCCCGACACCAGCGGCCTCCGGACCGTGCCGAGGCTGAAACGGCTGCCGCGCCCTCCCCTGGTCCTGCTCCTGACCGCGCACCGGCGCACCACGGTTGGCGTGGCCGCCATCCTGGCCGGCGCGGACGGCTGCCTGCGCAAGCCGCAGCTCGGGCACCGGCTCCTTCCCATCCTCCGGGAGCTGCGCCTGCGCTAATCCGATCGTCGTATAGTGCCCTGCGGACAGGGTTCACCGATCCGGGGGCCTCTTGGATTCCGCGCGCGTGCTTCAGCTCCGTGCCGGTGTGGCGCAGGACTACGCCGACATCTTCACGTCCGAGGCCGTGGCGGCGCTCGCCGCGCTCTCCCTCTTCGACGCTCCGCGAAAGGCCCTGATGGACGCGCGCACGCGCCGCCGGGAGGAGCGGGCGCGTCTGGGCCAGCGGATCGGGTTCCTGGATCCGCAGTCCACCATCCCGGGGACGGGGATCCGGGTGCGGGACGCCAGGGAAGGCAATTTCTCGGGCTCCGAGATCCCGGCCGACCTCAGGCGCCAGTGGATCCAGGGGACCGGCCCCGCCGCCAAGCCCCGGGAGCCCCTGGAGAAGAGCATCCGCAACGCCGCCTACGCCCTGCTCTCGGGCGCCGACGGCTGGATGTTCGACGGTGAGGACGCGCTGGGCCAGATCACCACCATGGCCCTCGACAACCAGCGGAACCTGAAGCTCGCGATCGAGGACGCCCCGCTCTTCATGGTGGTCGCGGAGACTGTGGCCGCGGAGATGAACGCCTGGGCGGAGGGATTCCTCGGGCGCCGCATCATCGCCGACTGGCGGGAGCAGCTCCGCTTCACCACCCGGATCTTCCGGGCCCGCGGGCTCCACCTGGACGACCGGCACGTGCGCTGGAGCGACGGGACGGGGTTCTCCGCCTCCATCGTGGACACGGTGCTCTACGTCGTCCACCACCACGCCGCCCTGCGCCGTGCCGGCGCCTCCGTGGTCCTGTACCTGCCCAAGATCCAGACGGCGGAGGAGGCGGCGCTCTGGAACGATCTCCTCTCCGCGCTGGAGGGGCACCTCGGCATGGGTGTGGGCGCGATCAAGGTCTACGTGCTGGTGGAGCAGCTGGAGGCCAGCTTCCAGCTCATGGAGATCCGCGCCGCCCTGGCCCCGCACTTCGTGGGCTTCAACACCGGCCGCTGGGACTACATCAACAGCGTCTCGGACGCCATGCGCTGGGACCGGGACTTCCACAACCCCAACATCGACGCCATCACGATGACCTACGGCTACATGCGGAACTACGAGGACCGCGTGCGCCGCGCCGTCAACACGCCCGACCGGGAGGGGCGCCATGCCCTCTGGCAGGGAGGGATGGAGCCCAACATCCCCGTGGGCTCGAAGGCCGGTGTGGAAGCGGGCATGAAGCGGGCGCTGGCCGGTGCCGAGCGCGAGCAGCGGGAGGGCGCCAGCGGGAAGTGGGTGGCGCACTGGAAGATGGTCCACATCGTGCGCCCGGTCTGGGAGCGCGCGGGAGAGGACAACCAGCTCGGGCGGCCGTTCCCCCCGCTCACCTACACCGCGGCCGATGGGGCCGGGCTCACCCTCCTGGAGGAAGCGCCGCGCACGGTGCGGGGGGCGCGGGATCTCCTGAGCGTCGCCCTCCAGTACGGGAACGCCTTCGGCCAGGGGTTCCAGGCGGCCGCCCTCAAGCCCGCGGATTTCTTCGGGAACGACGACGTCCTCTACCTCATGGAGGACATGGCCACGGGGGAGATCCGACTCAGCATCCTCTGGGAGTGGCTGCACAAGGGCGCGCGCCTGACCGAGCCGGACGCGGCCACGGGGATGCGCGCCGGCGACCCGTTCACCCCCGCGCTCTTCGAGACGCTGCTCGCCTCCGAGTACGCCAAGCTCGGTGCCGCCGGCGACCGCGACGTCCACGACGACTCCAAGAAAACCACGCTCCCCATCGCACGCGAGATCGTGGACTGCTACGTGCGGAGCGAGGTCAAGGCCCCCTGGTACATCGACCTCCTGAACCTCAACCTGAACAACCACGATCTCGGGGAGGCGCGGCGCCGCATCGCGCTGTACATGGAGACGTTCGCCGGGGAGGGCAGGCGGATCACGGAGAGCCTGGACTTCGTGGCCGCGGGAGGCGATCCGTGAGCAAGACCATGAGCACGTTCGAGCGCCAGGTGGACGAGGTGGCGCGGTGGTTCGCGAGCCCCCGCTTCGCGGGGATCGTGCGCCTCCATACGCCGCGCGAGGTTGCCGAGCAACGGGGAACGATCGCCACCGACTATGCGGTGGCGCGGGTCGCGGCCGAGGCGTTCCATGCCAGGCTGAGGGAGCTGTTCTCCCAGCGGAAGCAGATCACGACCTTCGGCCCCTACTCGCCGGGACAGGCCGTGACCATGAAGCGCCTGGGCATCGAGGGGATCTACCTGGGGGGCTGGGCCACCTCGGCCAAGGGCTCGCGGACCGAGGACCCGGGGGCGGACCTGGCGAGCTACCCCCTGAGCCAGGTGCCCGACGAGGCCGCCCCCATCGTGCGGGCGCTCCTCGCCGCCGACAAGAACCAGCACTTCGCCCGCGCCCGCATGAGCGACAAGCAGCGGGCGAGCACCCCCACCGTGGACTACCGGCCCTTCATCATCGCCGACGCCGACACCGGGCACGGCGGCGACGCTCACGTGAGGAACCTCATCCGCCGCTTCGTCGAGGTGGGGATCCCCGGCTACCACATCGAGGACCAGAAGCCGGGGGTCAAGAAGTGCGGCCACCAGGGAGGAAAGGTCCTGGTCCCCCAGGACGAGCAGATCAAGCGCCTGAACGCGGCCCGGTTCCAGCTCGACATCATGGGCGTGCCCGGCATCCTGGTGGCGCGCACCGATGCCGAGGCCGCGACGTTCATCGACGGACGCGGTGACGAGCGGGACCAGCCCTTCCTGCTCGGCGCCAGCAACGTGGAGCTTCCCAGCTACAAGGTCTGCAATCTCGCCATCCTGAAGATGCTCCACGACCTGGGCATCGAGGAATCCCGCGGGCACCTCCTCTATGCCATCTCCGACCTCGAGTACGACGCCGCCTTCGCCTGGCTGGCGCGCGTGGGCGTCACGCCCCTGGTCGAGGACGCGGCGGCGGCGCTGAAGAGCACGCCCTCCTCGATCCTGGAGCCCGCCCTGGACGTGGTCCTGAGCCGCTGCATGGAAGCCTGGCAGGCCGAGGCGGGGCTCAAGACCTACGGCCAGGCGGTGGCCGACGTCATGGCGTCCCGTGCCGGGGAAGGGGAGAAGTTCGACATGGAGGTCGAGGAGTGGCAGGCCTTCGCCCGGAAGGTCTCCCTCTACGAGGCCCGCGAGCGCGCGCGGTCTCTCGGCATCCACGTCCTCTGGGACTGCGAGCTGACGAAGACGCCCGAGGGCTACTACCAGGTCGAGAACGGGATCGACTACGCCGCCTCGAAGTCGCTGGCCGCGGCACCCTTCGCCGACCTGATCTGGATGGAGACGAAGACCGCGAACCTGGCGGACGCGCGCACCTTCGCGCGCGCCATCCACGCCGTGTACCCGGACAAGATGCTCGCGTACAACCTCTCCCCCTCCTTCAGCTGGGACACCACGGGCATGAGCGACGATGAGATGCGGCACTTCCCGGAGGAGCTGGGGAAGCTCGGCTACGTCTTCAACTTCGTCACCTACGGCGGGCACCAGATCGACGGCCTGGCCGCCGAGGAGTTCGCGGGGGCGCTGCGGCAGGACGGCATGCTGGCCCTGGCCCGGCTGCAGCGGAAGTTCCGCCTGGTGGAATCGCCCTACCGGACCCCGCAGACCCTCGTCGGCGGCCCCCGCCTGGACAGCGCGCTGATGGCGTCCACCGGTCACACGGCCGCCACCAAGGCCATGGGGAAGGGCTCCACGCAAGTCCAGCACCTCGTCCAGACCGAGGTCCCTCCCAAGCTGCTGGCGGGCTGGCTCGATCTCTGGGCGAAGCACTACGGGCTTCCGCTGGAGCTGCGGGTCCACCTGCGGCCGCACACCCCGGGCTCGGAGGTCCTGGAGCTGGGCGTCTTCGGCCAGGACGGCCAGGAGAAGGCCAACGTCGTCTTCGCCCACATCCACGACCGCCGGGACCGGAGCCTCCTCTCCGTGCGCGACCAGAACACGTTCGACCACGCGCTCCGCAAGAAGAGGCTCATGACGCTGGTCACGCTCTTCCTCGTTCACCGCTACCGGGCGGTGTCGGTCCACTACGTGGACCCCACCGAGGACAACGCGTACCAGGCGAGCAAGATGAAGGCGCACGGGATCTTCCGCGAGGTGCACCAGGAGGTCGGGCACATCATCGTCGCCGAGGTGGACAGGAAGCGGATCGGGGAGCTGCTCGAGCCCGACGGCAAGGCGCTGATGCGGCTGATCGACAAGACGGGGCCGCCGCCGACCTAGGTGCTTGAAACCCGGAGCCCCTCCCTCCGTCTTAACCCTCGCCCGCACCGCTCGAGAGAGAGGGGGATCCCATGCTCCGACGCCTCTGCGCCGCCGCCGCGGCCGTGCTGCTGCTCTCCGCTCTCCCCGCCCGCGCCGAGAGGGTGGACAAGGACACGCCCTCGGCCACGCCGGGCGGGGCCACCTTCACCATCCCGGGCGGGTGGTCCACCACCACCAGGGACAACATGGTGATCCTGGAGCCGCCGGAGCCGGACACCCACATCGCGCTCGTCGACGTGGCCGCCAAGGATGCCGAGGCGGCGGTGACCGCGGCCTGGGCCGCCTACAAGCCCGGCTTCGCGCGGCCGCTCAAGATCGCGCAGACGGTGGAAGCCCGGCAGGGCTGGGACGAGCGGAAGGTGTTCCAGTACGAGACCTCCCCCAACGAGCGCGTGGTGGTGCAGGCGCTGGCCCTGCGGGCAGGCGAGAAGTGGACGGTTCTCCTCATCGACGGAACCGAGCCCACCTTCGAGAAGAGGGGGGCGCCGGCGGGGCTGGCGCTGGCCAGCGTGCGCCCCGGCGGCTACACGCGGGAGTCCTTCGCGGGGAAGAAAGCGAACCCGCTGGACGAGAAGCGCCAGGCGGTGCTCAAGGACTTCCTGCTCGAGGGCATGAAGATGCTGGACGTGCCCGGCGTGGGCCTGGCCTTCCTGGACGGCGGCAAGGTGGTCTGGGCCGGCGGCCTGGGCGTGAAGGAGCTGGGGAAGCCCGCCCCGGTGGGGGCGGACACGCTGTTCATGGCCGCCTCCAACACCAAGGCGCTGACCACGCTGCTGCTGGCCGAGCTGGTGGACGAGGGGAAGATGCGCTGGGACCAGCCGGTCACCGAGCTCTTTCCCGACTTCAAGCTGGGGGATGAGGCCACCACCAGGCAGGTGAAGGTGGAGCACCTGATCTGCGCCTGCACGGGCATGCCGCGCCAGGACCTGGAGTGGCTCTTCGAGTACAAGAACCAGACCCCCCAGACGGCCATGAAGCTCCTGGGCACGATGCAGCCCACCACCGGCTTCGGCGAGGTCTTCCAGTACAGCAACCTCATGGCGGCCGCGGCCGGGTTCATCGGCGGCGCGAAGGCGGTGCCGGGCACGGAGTGGGGGAAGGCCTACGACCAGGCCATGAAGAAGAAGGTGTTCGAGCCGCTGGGCATGACGCGGACCACCTTCGACTACCCCACCGCGCTCAAGGGGGACGTGGCCCTGCCCCACGGGGACGACGTGGACGGCAAGGTGCGGCGCGACCGGATGGAGGTCCACGATTCCATCTACCCGGTCCGGCCCGCCGGCGGCGTCTGGACGAGCCCGCGGGACCTCGCGCAGTACGTCCAGATGGAGCTGGCCAGGGGCATGCTGCCGGGCGGAAAGCGTCTGGTCTCGGAGAAGAACCTGCTGGCCCGCTACGAGAAGAAGGTGGCCCTGGGGGAGGACGCCACCTACGGCATGGCCCTCATGGTGGACAAGCGCTACGGCGTCTCCGTGGTGCACCACGGGGGCGACCTGCCGGGCTATCACAGCGACATGATGTGGCTCCCCGAGTACGGGGTGGGGGCGGTGATCCTCACCAACGCCGACTCCGGTGTGCCTCTGCGGGGACTGCTGCAGCGGCGCCTGCTGGAGGTCCTCTTCGACGGGAAGCCGGAGGCGGAGGAGAACCTGAAGGGCGTGGTGGAGCGCCGCAAGGCGGCCATCGCCAAGGAGCGGGAGCGGCTGGTGGTCCCGGCCGACCCGGAGCTGGTGGCCAGGCTCGGCAAGCGCTACTCGAGCAAGGAGCTGGGCGAGGTGAAGATCGTGAAGGAAGGGGGCGCCACCGTCTTCGACACCGGCGAGTGGAAGAGCGCCGTGGCCTCGAGGAAGAACGACGACGGCACGGTGTCCTTCATCACCATCGAGCCGGCGGTGGCCGGCTTCGAGTTCGTGGTGAGCGACAAGGACGGCAAGCGCCGGCTCGTCACCCGCGACGCCCAGCACGAGTATGTTTTTGTGGAGGGGACAGGCACCAAGAAGAATTAGCGTGTCGAGCGGCGGGGGGCGTGAGCTCTCCGCCGCCTCCGGGTCTGCGCGTAGTAGCATCCTCGCCGTGGATCTCGACGCGGCGCTGGCGGACATCGCGCGATTCCTCGAGCACGAACGGATCTCGTTCGCGCTGGTGGGCGCGCTGGCCGTGCACGCCTACGGCCACTCGAGGGCGACGAACGACCTGGACCTCCTGGTCGTCCGAGACGCCCAGGATCGACTCGTCCCGTTCCTGGAATCGGAAGGCTTCGAGACACTGCATCGGTCGGAGGGCTATTCGAACCACCTCCACCCCGATCCCTCTCGTGGCCGGGTGGACGTCGTGTACGTGGATCGCGAGACCTGGGACAAGATCGGCTCCGCCTCGCGCCAGGTCCGTCTGGCAACGAGGGAGCTGAGGGTGCCGAAACCCGAGCACCTGGTGGCGATGAAGGTGCACGCCATGAGGAACGATCCGACGCGGACCTTCCGCGACATGGCGGACATCCAGTACTTGATGACGCTTCCCGGCGTGGACCGTGAGGAGATTCGCGGCTACTTCGCGGACGCGGAGCTTCTGGAGCGGTTCCGTGAGCTCGAGCGATCGATCTGACCGGCTGGATCTCGAGCGCGGTCTCCCCACGTCGCCGCGCGATGTCGCGGCCCTTCGGGCGCTGCGCTATCCGCAGATGACGTGGGAGGAGTACGTCCGCTTCCTGCAGAGCCTCGAACCGCCCGACCACGAGACACTGAGAAACAAGCCCGGCCCGCGAGGCGAGCCCTTCAAGCTCTAGCGGACGCTGGCCTGGTAGGAGACGTTCCCGGTGGCGCCGGGGGCGAGGGCGGCGGGCAGGCGGAAGCGGACGTGGGTCACGGGGGCGGCCTCCGAGGCATCGAAGGTCACGCCTCCGTCGTGGCTCCACTCCACGAGCGTGCCGGGGGCGCTCGCCGTGGTGGAGCCGCTCACGTACAGCGTCTGCGAGGGAACGGGCTCCACGACCACAACGCCGTAGGCGTCTGTGGTGCCTCCGCTCGTGTAGGCGATGGTGTAGAGGAGCGCGGTTCCAGGTGTGGCACTGGCCCGGTCCACGCTCTTGAGCAGCGTCAGCGAGGGGATGGCCACGCGGAGGACGTCCGTCGCGGTCTCGGTCGCCAGAGGAAGCGCGGCGGACACCGCGGACAGCACGAGCGTGACCGTCTGCCCCTGCGCCACGCCGGCCGGGGCCGTCACGCGCAGCAGCACGTTCGTGGTGGCGCCGGCGAGCAGAGGCCCGGAGTCCACGCCGCCGTCCCCCGTGCTGTCCGTGAGCAGGGGCTCGCCGGGATCGAGCACGCCGTCCCCGTCGAGGTCGGCGTACCAGCTCACCGAGGCGGGGGTGAAGCCGCCGGACGACGTCCAGCTCAGCTCCACCGTGTCCGTGGCCACGCCCGCGTTCACCACCACGTGGGGGAGCCAGGCGATCGAGCCCGGCATGATGGTCCCGTTGCGGTCGGGATCGATGCGCACCGCGGTGGCGCGGATGTAGCCGAGCCCACCTCCGGGACCGCCCATGTTGTCGTGCACCTGAGAGGGAAGGTTCGAGCTGGCGGACGCCGACTCGTGGAAGCGCATGGGCGTGCCGTAGGGGACGCCCAGCGCGGCCCAGGACACGCGCACCTCCATCTCGCGCCCGCTCGCCGACCCTCCGGACAGGCTCTCCAGGGCCACGATGGAGCCGGTGGTCCCGGGCATCGTGTAGCCGTCCGCGAACCCCGCCGCGTCGGTCATGGCGTCCCCGGCGGGGGAGGCGGCCACGTAGCTGTGCCGCTCGATGTCGGTGCGCCGGTTGGATCCGAACCAGGAGACGAGGATCACCGGCTCGCCGGTCTGCATCTTCTTGTCGTCGTTGGTGTCGAGGTAGAACCAGAAGCGCTGCCGGTTGGCGTCGCTCCCCGCGCGCGCGGTGTAGAGGTAGAGGTAGCTGGCGTCGAAGGTCCAGGCGAACCGGTCCAGATCCCGGCCGGTCGTGGGCACCGGCGCATCCCTGTCCGGGATGCCGTCCGTGCAGTTCTGGGTGGGGTCGGCGAGCACCTCCACCCAGTCCGCCATGTTGCCGTCCACCGCGATCGTCTTGAGCACGACGGCGCGGGTCGGGGGGGCCAGCAGGGCGGCCACCACGACAAGGGAAAAGGAAGCGAGAAACCCCCTCACGTCCCCGAATCTAGGCATGGGCGGGAGAGGGGCAACCGGCTGCAAGAACTTTAGCCTTGGGCGGTTGGATCCCGCGTCCAGGCGGCGGCGCATCTGTCCATGAAGTAGGACCTTCGTCCAATAGCTGCGCAGAAAAGCCTGGCGTAGGGTCTTCCCGACATGGCAGGCAGAGGGACGCGTGTATCCGGGGAAGGAGCTTCCGTATGAGGCGAGCGGTGTGGGCTTCGGGGTTGGTCCTTGCGGTATCGGGCGGCCTGCTCGCGCAGGCGGCGGCGACCCGCACGGAGCGTGACCTCCTGGGCGAGAAGCAGGTGCCGGCGGAGGCCTTCTACGGCGTCCAGACCGCGCGCGCGCTGGAGAACTTCCAGATCTCCGACGTGAAGATGAACACCTACCCGGAGTTCGTCCAGGGCTTCGCCATCGTGAAGCTGGCGGCGGCGCGGGCCAACACCAAGGTCGGGGCCATGAAGCCCGAGCGCCTGGCCATGATCGAGAAGGCCTACCAGGCCGTGATGGCCGGGAAGTACCACGACCAGTTCCTGGTGGACTGGTACCAGGGGGGCGCGGGCACCTCGGCCAACATGAACGCCAACGAGGCGATGGCCAACATCGGTCTCGAGCTGTCGGGCAAGCAGAAGGGGGACTACCACTCCCTGGAGCCCCACGACGACCTGAACATGTCGCAGTCCACCAACGACTCCTATCCGACCGCGATCAAGGTTGCCTTCATCCTGCGCAACGAGAAGCTGATCGCGGAGCTGCAGCAGCTCGCCAAGGCCTTCCGGGCCAAGGGAAACCAGTACCTGGAGATCCCCAAGATGGGCCGCACCGAGCTGCAGGACGCCGTGCCCATGACGGTGGGGCAGGAGTTTCACGCCTTCGGCGCCGCGCTGGAGAGCGAGATCCAGCTCCTGAAGGACGCCGAGAAGGGCCTCTACGCCGTGAACATGGGGGCGACCGCCATCGGGAGCGGCATCAACGTCCCCAAGGGGTACGCGGAGGCCTGCGCCGCCGAGCTGGCCAAGCTCACCGGGAAGCCCATCGTCCCCGCGGCCGACATGTTCGCGGCCACCTGGGAGCAGCAGGGATTCGTCAACTACTCGTCGGCCCTGAAGAGCGTGGCCATCAAGATCTCGAAGATCGCCAGCGATCTCATCCTGCTCGCCTCGGGGCCGCGCGCCGGCCTGGCCGAGATCGACCTCCCGGCCGTGCAGCCGGGATCGTCCATCATGCCGGGCAAGGTCAACCCGGTGATCCCCGAGCTGATGAACGTCATCGCCTTCCGGGTCATGGGGAACGACGCCGCCGTCGGCTACGCCGCGCACTCCGGGCAGCTCCAGCTCAATGCCTACGAGCCGCTGGAGGGGCTGGTCATCCTGGAGTCGCAGGAGATCCTGCGCCGGGGCGCGGAGACCTTCCGCACCAAGTGTGTGTCCGGGATCACGGTTGACGAGAAGGTCCTGGCCCACTACATGGAGACCACGGTGGGCATCGTCACCGCCCTCAACCCGGTCATCGGCTACGAGAAGGCCACCGAGCTGGCGAACGAAGCCTACAAATCGGGCAAGGGACTGCTGGAGATCATCCGGGAGAAGAAGATCCTGAGCGAGGCCCAGATCAAGGACCTCCTCGACCCGGCCAAGCTCACCAATCTGGACAAGACCAAGTATCCCAAGTAGGCCTCTCTGAGCCTCTCTGGAGGAGACCATGTCGATGTCGCGCACGAGATTCGTCGTCATCCTGGCCGCGGTGCTGGCGCTGTCGGCCCAGGCCTTCGCCCAGAAGAAGCCCAACCTGGTGATCCTGGCCACCGGCGGCACCATCGCCGGCGCCGCCGCCAGCGGCACCCAGTCGGGCTACACCTCGGGGGCCGTCACCATCGACGCCATGCTGGCGGCGGTGCCCGGGATCGACAAGCTCGCCACCATCAAGGGAGAGCAGATCGCCAACGTGGGCTCCCAGGACATGAGCTTC
>DASUFT010000003.1:0-72731 GCA_036274395.1 Candidatus Polarisedimenticolaceae bacterium
CGCCAGCTCCTCCTCGAACACGCGCAGCACGTCCAGCACGGTGATGCCCGAGGCAGGCCGGGCCAGCCGGTAGCCTCCGTTGCTTCCCCGGGTGCCCACCGCCAGCCCGGCGCGCACCAGACGCTGGAGGACCTTGGCCACCACCGCCTCCGGAGTCCCGTGGCGGCGGGCGACGTCGGCCGCCGTGACCGGATGGTCGGCGGCACCCGCCATCTCGAGCGCGGCCAGCAGCGCGTACCGGGACGACTTCGTGAGGTTCACGGCAGCGGGTGCAGGATCAGGTCCAGGCAGAAGCGGGGGGCGGGCCTGAACCCGGTGTGGTGGAAGAAGCGGAGCAGGCCCTGCTCGTCCCAGCCCACCTCGGTGCGGAGCGTGCCCACCCCCAGCGCGTGCAGGTTGACCTGGAGCTGGCGCATCAAGGCCGTTCCCACGCCCCGGCCCCGGAAGTCGGGGTGCACGTCGATGGTGTCGAGCACCGCCACCGGTTCCGGGGTGCCGAACTCGCCGTAGTAGACCCGGGCCAGGAGGAAGCCGGTGAAGATCCCGTCCACCTCCGCCGCCAGAGACACCTTGATCCCGGTCTCCTGCAGGTTCTGCTGCAGCTTGATGCGGAAGAAGGCTTCCCGGCGGCGGCCGACGTTGCGCGCGTCGAGCGCGATCACCGCGTCCAGGTCTCCGGGCTTGAGCCCGCGCACCGTCACCGCCGTCTCGCTCGTCTGTTCCATGGGGTCTCCTCAGCCGATGAGCTGGCCGCCGTCCACCCGCAGCACCTGTCCCGTGATGTGACGCGCCCGGTCCGAGAGCAGGAAGAGGGCGGCGTGGGCCACGTCCTCGGGCGTTCCCGCCCGGCCCAGCACGCTCTCCTCCACCGCGCGCTGCCTCGCCTCCGCGGGGAGCGACGCCGTCATGGGCGTGTCGATCAGCCCGGGCGCGATCAGGTTGACCCGCACGCCGAAGCGCCCCAGCTCCCGGGCGGCGGTGCGCCCGAGGCCGATCAGGCCGGCCTTGCTGGCCGCGTAGTTGGCCTGCCCGAGCTTCCCCCGCTCCCCGTTGATCGAGGTGAGGAGCACGACCGCCCCCCCCTCTCTGCGCAGGCGCGGTGCTGCCTCGCGCAGGACCCAGAAGGCGGCGTCCAGGTTGGTCCGCAGCACGTCCGACCAGGCCTCGTCCGAGAGCTTCCAGAGCACGCCGTCGCGCACGATCCCCGCGCAGTGGACGAGGGCATCCAGGCGCGGCAGCTGCGCATCGTAGGCGGAGAAGAGCGCCGCGGCACCTGCGGGGTTCGCGAGATCGGCGGTGAGCGCGATCGTGCCCTCCGGGGCGGGCCGGCCCGGGAGGTCGGCGGCGGCCACTTGCGCGCCCTCTTCCCGGGCCAGGCGCGCGACGGCGGCGCCGATCCCTCCGGAAGCACCCGTCACCAGCAGGCAGCGGCCGGCGAGCAGGCTCATGCGGACGCCTTCTCCGCGAGCTTTCGGGCGCGGAAGGCGCCCCAGAGCGCGGCACCAAAGGCACCGGCCATCGCCGAGTCCGCGTGGGTGCGGATCTCGACCGCGGCCTTCCCTTCCTCCGCCGCCTCCCGCATCGCCGCCACCAGGCCCACGTCGGCGGCCAGGCCCCCCGTGACGAGCACGGTGCCCTTGGCGCCGGCCGAGGTGAGCAGGCGCAGGTACCGCCCGGCCATGGACTGATGGATGCCCTTGATGATGTTGGGGGCGGTGATGCCTCGCGACACCATGTTGATCACGTCCGTCTCGGAGAGGACGGCGCAGATGGACGAGCAGGTCTCGGGGTTGTCGGCGCGGAGGGAGAGGGGTCCGATCTCCTCCAGGGTGATGCCGAGATACCGGCAGATGTTCTCCAGGAACTGGCCCGAGCCCGAGGCGCACTGGCTGGTCATGCGGTAGGCGAGGACCTTGGCCCGTTCGTCCATCAGCACGGCGCGGGTGTGCAGGGCGCCGATGTCGATCACGGCGCGCGCTTCCGGTTCCAGGAACAGGCCGCCCCGGGTGTGGGTGGTCATGCCGTAGAAGTGGCCCGTGCGGAAGGGGACCATCTCACCCTCCCCCGTGGTGGCCACGTAGGCGAGGTCGCCGGAGGTGAGCCCCAGCTCGGTCAGGGAGGCGGCGAAGAGCGATTCCGCGATCTTCTGGGGGTCCCGGCGCCGGATCCTCTCCGTGCGCGAGAGCAGGACCCGCTCCTCCTCGAGGAGGGCGAGCTTGATCGAGGCCGAGCCCACGTCGATGCCGGCGGTGATCACGCGCGCGCCCTCCACTCCCGGTGGGCGAAGAGGGCCGCGCCCAGGGCCCCCGTGTAGATCGAATCGGGGGAGATGTTGGTGGTGAGGCGGCCGTAGTTCTCCTCCACCAGACCGGCCAGGGCGGCCACCGCCGCGGGGTTCTTGGCCACGCCGCCGGTGAAGGTGAACTCGTCCGCCACCCCGCCCGAGCGGGCCAGCAGGGACATGGCGCGGAGCACGATGGCCCGGTGGAGCCCGGCCAAGATGTCCTCCCGCTTCTCTCCCAGGGACAGGCGCTCCCGCAGCTCGGCGCCGGCGAACACGGTGCAGGTGGAGTTGATCCGCACCGGCCGCGTGGAGGCGCAGGCCATGGGTCCGAGCTGGTGCAGGCCGAGATTCATCTCGTCCGCGATGTATCCGAGATAGCGGCCGCACCCGGCGGCGCAGCGGTCGTTCATCTGGAAGGAGGTCACGATGCCCTCCCCGTCCACCTGGATGGCCTTGGTGTCCTGCCCTCCGATGTCCAGGACCGTGCGCGTCCCCGGGAACATGGCGTGGGCCCCCAGGCCGTGGCAGAGGATCTCGGAGCGGATCTGCTCCTTGGGGAAGGGGAGCGTCTGCCGGCCGTAGCCGGTGCCCACGCTCCCCACCTGCTCGAGCTGCACCGAGGCGGCGCGCCGCACCGCCTCCGAGACCGTGGCCCCGGCGCCGGCGAGGGCATCGAGCGCCTCGCGCGCGTGGGCTTCGAAGCTCTCCTCGGGGGCGGGGACGTTCTCCGCCTCCAGGATGGCCTTGTCGAAGAGGCCGGCCAGACGATCGAAGGCAAGCCCTTCCTCCCGCGCCCCCTCCTCGGCCAGGGCGAGGTAGCGGCTTCCCGCCAGATCGCGGAAGAAGTCGCTCTTGCGGCTGACACCCTCCGCGAAGAGCTCGGGGGCTTCCCCGTCCATCTTCCCCAGGATGGCCTCCACCGCCGATTCCAGGCCGCTGCCGTCGGTGATGCGGAGCAGGACGGCCCGGAGGACATCCAGCTGGCCGCGGTACTGGGCGCGGCGGAAGAGAAGACCGAAGGCGGCGAGCCTTCCCTCGTCCATCTCCCGGGCCAGCAGGCCGAAGCGCGCGGCGATCAGCGCCTCCGAGAGGGCGACCTGACAGGCGATCGCGTAGTTGCTCCGGCTGTTGGTGATCCCGCGTCCCAGCACGTCGCCGTCCTCGGACAGCACCACCGCCTTGGTGGTGGTGGACCCGAGATCGATGCCCACGCAGTAGGGGAGGGTCATGCCGCACCGGCCCGCTTCTGCTCCAGCATCTGGAAATAGGACTCCAGGCGGTTCTTGATGTTGGCGGCGGAGAAGTAGCGCGGGTCCACGAGGTCGCTCTCGATGAAGCCGCCGGGGCGGCCGGTGCGGCTCTCCACCTCGCGCAGGATCATGAGCTGGCCGGCGCTGAAGGAGTTGCAGCTCTTGACGGAGTTGATGAGGAGGCCGTCCGCCCCGTAGTCGCGCACGTAGCGCACCAGCATGTCCACCCGCGAGGGCAGGTTGAGGTTCGTGTAGCAGCCCATGCAGTAGTCGGCCAGCGTCTCCAGCGGGCGCGTGGGATCGTGGCGAAAGCCGGTGTCGTAGACGCCGCCGACCTTGGTGTAGGTGGAGGCCACGGCCACCGCGCCCTCGTCGGTGAACATCTTCCAGAAGGCCCGGAAGCTGGTCCAGTTGGGTGGTCCCTCCACCACCACCCGGAATCGCTCGGCGGGAAGGTCCCCCTCGGGGGTCACCGGTCCCTTTCCCTGCCGCACCCGCTCCTCCACCTCGGCGCGCAGGAGCCGGTAGTAGTCCACCGCCTCCTCGGTGCCGCGGAAGGCCGTGAAGATGGGTCCGATGTAGTAGACGCCGCCGAAGTAGGCGTCGATGGGGGAAGGCCGGTGCTTCGCCGACTCCAGGACGGCCACCAGGTCGTCCTCGGCGGCGGCCGAGCGCGCCAGCAGCTCCCGCAGGCGGTCCTCGTCGTACCTGCGGCCGGAGATCCGCTCCAGCATGGGGATCACCGTCTCCCGGAGCTGGCGCACCACGTAGTCGCGCATGGCGGGGGTGACCGCCCCGTCTCCCTGGTAGGGGACGTGCAGCATGGCCACGGGGCAGCCGTACGCCTCCCGCAGGATCTCGAACCACTTCATGAACGTGAAGCAGCCGGTGTAGGAGAGGAGGAGGAGGTCGGGGGAGGGGAGGCGCTCGCCGGTGGGACCCACGTTCCCCGACTTCATCATCCCCAGGTCGCACTTGACGTAGGTGCACACGTCCTCGGAGTGGCCCAGCTTCTCGGCGGCGGCGATGTAGTCCCGCGACTTCCCGCGCATGGCGGACTGCAGGGCGTTGATCTCGGGGAGCACCGGGAGGAGGTCGAAGGAGCGCAGCAGCTCGGTGAGGTTCCCGGGGACGAACGTGTACACGTTCTTCTCCCCCGTCTCCGGGCAGCGGGCAAGCCGCGTGTAGTGCGCCGCGATCATGTCCTTTTGCCGGACCTGGCTGTCGTCCTTGGAGACGCTCATGCTCCGCTCCATAGCTTGAGGGCATCGGCGAAGGTCCCCGCCTGCTCGCGGATGACCTGGAACTGTCCGTTGTTCTCGGCGTACTTGAAGGCGGTCCAGGGGATGCCGGCCTTCTCCACCGCCGCCACCGCCATGGGCTGGTCGAGGAGCGCGGGGTCGCAGAAGCTGGGCGCGCAGAAGAGCACCCCCTCCGCTCCCGTGAGGCGCACGCGCTCGACCAGTTCCGCGCCCTTGCTCCCGTCGGCGCAGAAGCGCACGGGGCTCTCGATGCCGTTCAAGAGGAAGGCCTCCACCAGAGCGTCCAGAGGATCGCCGGTGAGAGGGATGTCCCCGGGGATCCAGCGGTGGACCTGCACGAAGTCGTCGTCCACGATGTAGCAGCCCGAGCGCTCCAAGGTGCGGATCAGCCCCAGCGGCGGCTGCTCGCAGAACGACCCGGTGAGGAGGACGCGGGCCTGGTCCATGGGCCGGCGCGAGGGGTCCGCCGCCACCGCCTCCAGGTAGCTGCGCAGCATGGCCGTGGATTCCTCGATGGGGACCAGCAGCGCGGCGCGGAGCAGGCTGTAGGCCTCGGAGGCCGGCACCTTCCAGGGCGAAGCCGCCCGTAGCGCGTGCAGCTCCCGCACCACGGCGCGGTTCTCGTTGTGGAGCGCCAGGGACCGGCGCAGGGCTTCCGGGGTGTACGGCGTCGCTCCCCGGGCGGCCAGCTCGTCCGCCAGCGTCCGCAGCTCGTGCCGGAAGAACGCCCCGCCCACCCCGGGATCGAAGTTCTGGGGGACGTCGAGGTAGCGGGCGAGCTTCCCGGGAAACTTCAGCTTCCAGATCCCGGAGAGGTTGCGGATGACGTCGCAGGTGGCGGGGAAGATCATGCCGTCCAGCACGTCCAGGCTGCCGTTCAGGGCCAGCTCGATCGTGCTCCGCGGGATGTGGCAGATGTAGGACTGGTAGAAGGCATCCCCGCGGATGATCTCCAGGTCCTGGCCTCCTCCGAAGATGCCCACGGGAAGGCAGCCCTGCGCGTGCAGCAGCTCGCGCGGCGCCCACACCGGCAGGTAGCCGATGGCCAGGCCTCCCGTCTCCTCCTTCCACCGCGCCACCGCGCGGAAGGAGAGATCGCGCCACAGGGCTTCCGCCTGTTCGGCCAGATCGAGGCTCATAGCGTCCGCTCCAGCTGGACGAAGGGACCGCCCACCATCCCGGCGGAGCGGAAGAACGAGAGCATGGGGACGTCCTCGCGCCGGACCATGGTGCGGACCCGCCTGATCCCCGCCTTGGCGAACCGGCGGCACGCCTCGCGCAGCAGGGTCGCGGCCACGCCCCGCCGCAGGTGATCGGGGTCCACGCCCACCGCGAAGACCCAGCCGCAGGGCTCGGAGCCGAACTCGAAGGCGCGCACCTCGCCCAGGAGGTGGCCGACCACGCGACCGTCCGTCTCGGCGGCGAGCCGGACGCGATCGCGCCCCCGGAAGTCGCGCAGGACCGACGCCCAGTACTCCGGCTTTTCGCTCCCCGCATGCGCGGCATCGATGCGGATCACGTCCGGGAGGTCCGACGGCTCGAGGTCGCGGATGCGGAGGACGAGCGTGGGGGCGGCGACGCTCATGGGACCGGCGCCTCACCGTGCGCCTTCCCCAGCACCTCCTCGGTGAGCGCGTCGTCCCAGGCGGCGCCCTCGGCCAGACGCCGGCGCAGGAGCAGGAAGTCGGCCTCGCGGCAGGCCTTGGTGCCCTCGTGGAAGGCCCGGAAGCCGGCGCGACCCTCGGTCATCATGTTGAGCGCCAGCCAGGCCCGGTTCCCCTCCCGGTTCCTGTCCCAGTGGGCAAGCTTGTGCCGGCGCACGCTCTCGATCGTCTTGGTGAGGCAGCCGGGCATGGTGAGGGCGAGCTTCCCCACCAGGGAATCCACCTCGGCATCCAGGAGGGCGAGGTCCACCGTTCCCCGGGCGAGCTCCGCCTTGGCGAGCGCCAGGGCGTCGCCGCTCCTCTTCTCTCCGTGCACGACTCGCCCCCAGCCGTCCAGCAAGCGGTCGGTCACCACC
The DNA here is from genome assembly GCA_036274395.1 of Candidatus Polarisedimenticolaceae bacterium. GTDB lineage: Bacteria > Acidobacteriota > Polarisedimenticolia > Polarisedimenticolales > DASUFT01 > DASUFT01. Next base: position 6,817 of record DASUFT010000003.1, read on the forward strand.
AGCGGGTTGGGCACGAAGGCGCCGTCGACGCGGAGGGCGGGGACGATCGCGGTGAGCAGCCCCAGGCGGAGGGCCTTGTGCGCGCTCCAGGGCTCGCAGGCCGTGCAGCTGAGCATGGCCTGCTCGATCCCCACGAACAGGGGAAGGAAGTCCGTGCTGCCGCCGTCCGGTGCGGATCCGTGCTTGGGACCGGCCTGGCCGAAGAGGGCGAGGTCCTGCGCGATGGAGAAATCGCAGGCCATGCCGATCTCCTGGCCGCCCCCGATGCGCATCCCGTTGACGCGGCAGATCACCGGCTTGTCGCAGTGCAGGATGGCGGTGACCATGTCGTTGAAGAGGCGCATGTACTGCCGGTATTCCTCGGGCCGGCCCGCGTAGTAGGTCGCGTACTCGGCCGTGTTCCCTCCGGTGCAGAAGGCGCGGTCGCCCGCTCCCGTGAAGATCACCGCCACCGCCCCCCGGTCGTTTCCGGCCGCGCGCATCCCCGCGATCACCCCCCGCACCATCTCGGTGGTGTAGGAGTTGAGCTGCGCCGGGTTGTCCAGGGTGATGCGCACGGCGTGGACGCCGGGAACGGGCTTGTCGTCCGCCTCCTTCACCGGCACGTGCTCGTAGCGCACGCCCGTGAAGCCGCGGGGATCGAGGAGGTCGTGGCTCTTCAGCTCCATGTCAGGCCTCCGGGAGGAGAACCACGCGGCGGGAGATCCGGCGCGCGTGCAGGTCGTGGAACACGGACTCGATCTCGGCCAGGGGCCGCCGCTCCAGGAACGGCTCCAGCACCACCTTGCCGGAGAGCACCAGGTCCACCACCGCGGGGTAGTGCTCGGGGAGGCAGCCCCAGTTCCCCTGCACGGTGGCGTCGTAGGCCATGAGGTTCGACAGGCGCAGCTCCAGCTTCTCCGGCGTGAACCCGACCACCGAGAGGTAACCTCCCTGCCCGAGGAGGCCGAACGCGGTCTCCTGGCCGCGGCGGGTCCCCGAGGTCTCGAAGATGCGGGTGCGGAAGCCGGGAATGCCGCGCTCGCGCGCGAAGGCCGCCACCGCCTGCTTCACCGCCTTGAAGTCGAGGGCCACGGGATCGAGCGCCAGCGCCGCTCCGTGAGCGAGCACCAGCGCCCGCCGCCCCGGGTCGGGCTCGATGGCGATCACGGCGGCGCCGCGCGCGGCCGCGATCTGGATGCCGAAGGCGCCCACCCCTCCCGCCCCCACGAACACGGCCAGCTCCCCTTTCCCGAGACCGCTCCGGAGCACGGCGGCATAGGGGGTGGACACGGCGTCGGCGATGACGGAGAGCGCCGCCAGGTCATGGCCGTTGCGCGCCGGCACCCCACACAGCCCCTGGGCGGGCACGCGCACGTGGGAGGCGAAGCCTCCGTGCACGTCGTTCCCCGGAAAGATCTGCCGGGCGCAGACCTGCCCCCGCCCCCCCCGGCAGGCCGGGCAGGTGCCGCAGGGGATCACCGCAGGGACCACGACCTCGCGCCCCAGCCACGCGTCGGCGCCCTCCCCGGCCTCCACCACGGTGCCGGCGATCTCGTGCCCGAGCACCAGGGGAAAGGGGTGCCGCGTGGGGACGCCGTCGAAGTAGAAGCCGAGATCGGTGTGGCAAACGCCGCAGCCCGCGACGCGCACGACGACCTCGTCCGCAGCCGGATGCGCCTCGTAGGTCGAAAGGACCATGGGCCCACCCTGCTTCTCGGCCATCCAGCCCGTGATCCGCATGGCGCGCCTTCCTTCTCGAAACGGAATTCGGACACCGGATTCCTATCCCCCGGTGCCCGGGAAGGCAACGCAAAACGGCCCCGATTAGTGGAGGAAAAGAGTCGCCGATCAGTCGCGGCTGGCCCGCCAGGTGCCGCGGCCCTGCACGCCGGCGAACCCCGACCACTCCCAGGTGCCGGAGAGGTTCTTGCCCTCGCCGGTCTCCACGAGCAAGACGTTGTCGTCGCGGCGGTCGGGCTGCAGCTCCATCACCAGGCGTCCCTCGCGCAACTCGCCCACCAGGCGTCCCTGCCCGCGCTGGGGGCCGATGGGGTAGGGGTTCCCCACCGGCTGCAGCCACCACTCGCCCACCACGCCGCCCTTGGTCTTGTCCAGGTGCATCCAGCCGCGCACGACCACCGTCGTCCCGTCCTCGGCCCAGGCCGTGTAGCGGTACACGTGCGACCGCAGCGGCGGCAGCCCCTCGTCGCGCCTGCCGCCGGTGCAGGCGGCTCCCAGGATCAGGAGAGCGAGGAGAGCTGCTTTGCGCATCGGCGACGACCTCTGTTAGGGTCGCTGCAAGTCTATCCGGAGTTCCCCTTGGCCAGAGCCCGCGCCCTTCCCCTCGATCCCCAGGCGTCCGCCACCGCAGGAGGCTTGCGCTATGTGACGGGACGTGGGCCGGGCCTGACCCGCCGCACGGTCTCCGGCCGGCCCGCGGTGTTCGATGCCCGCGGGCGCAAGGTCCGCGACCGCGCCGTGCTCCAGCGCGTGGCGCGCCTGGCCATCCCTCCCGCCTGGACGGACGTGTGGATCTGCCCCGACCCGCAGGGGCACCTCCAGGCCACCGGCCGCGACGCCAAGGGGCGCAAGCAGTACCGCTACCACCCGGACTGGATGGCGCTCCGCAACCAGACCAAGTACGAGCGGCTCCTTCGGTTCGGGACGGCCCTCGTGCCCTTGCGCAAGCGGACCGAGCGCGACCTCGCGCTCTCCGAGCTGCCCCGGGAGAAGGTGCTGGCCACGGTGGTGCGTCTGCTGGAGACGACGCTGATCCGCATCGGCAATCCCGCCTACGTGAAGCAGAACCAGTCGCACGGGCTCACCACGCTCAGGGACAAGCACGTCGAGGTGGTGGGGCAGCGCCTCCGCTTCAGCTTCAAGGGAAAGAGCGGGGTGGCGCACACGATCGAGGTGGAGGACCCGCGCCTGGCCCGCATCGTCCGCCGCTGCCGCGACATCCCCGGCTACGAGCTCTTCCAGTGCTACGACGAGGAGGGGGAGGCGCGCACGATCGGCTCCGGCGACGTGAACGCCTACCTGCGCGAGGCCATGGGCGAGGACTTCACCGCCAAGGACTTCCGCACCTGGGCGGGCACCGTGGAGGCGGCGGCGCTGCTGGCGGCGGCTGGGCCCCAGGAGACCGCGAAGGACGCGAGGGCCGCGGTGGTCGCCACCGTCCAGGAGGTGGCGGCGCGCCTGGGAAACCGTCCCACCACCTGCCGCAAGTACTACGTTCATCCGGCGGTGGTGGAGGGTTTCCTCCACGGCGGTCTCTTCCGGGCTCTGGGGCGCGTGAAGCGCCGCCCCGGCCTCTCCCGCAACGAATCCGCGGTCCTCACCCTGCTCGAGAGGAACGGGGGCAAGGCACCGGCGCCGGACGTGGCGGCACTCCTCAGCGCGTCCCTGAAGCTCCTGAAGAAAGCTGGGCCCGGCCGCGCGCGGAGAACGGCACCTCCGCGGGGACGAAGGCCGGCTCCGGGCTCGTCAGGGAGAGGTTCCCCTCCAGGCCGTAGTCCACGACGCCCCCGTTCGACAGCATCCGGACGACCGCGCTCGAGAGCTGCACGAGGTCCAGGCGCAGCGGCACCGTGAGCCGCTCCGTGCCGTTGGCGGGGAGGCGCACCGTGCCCTGGTGGACGAGACGCCCCACCGCCCTCTCGTTCAGGGTGAGCCCGGTGTCGATCCCCTGGAGCTCGGCCGCCAGGTCGTTGGGGTTGTCCACGGCGACGGAGAGGGCGAGGTCCGCCGCCCGCGCGGAGAGCCCGGCCACCGCCACGCGCTCCAGCCGGATCTTGGGAAGCCGCAGCAGCGGCAGGTTCCCTTCCCTGCGGACGGGGATGCGCACCCGGCCCAGCACGGGCACGTCGAAGGCGAACCCCGCCTCCACGACGTAGGCCGCCTCCTTCTTCTCCACCACCTGGCGCAGGCCGGACCAGAGCTGCTGGTACTTGAGGGTCACGGGGAGCTCCACCGTGCGCTTGGCGTTGGCGGCGAGCTCCAGCTTGCTGTCCTGCTTCCCCTCCATCATGCGTGCGCCCTCCACGGAGAGCGCGTAATCGAAGCCGTCCAGGTGGAGTCCCACCGGGTTCGGGTTGTCGATGCCGAAGCCGAACTGGAGCGTCGCGCCCTGGAAGGAGAGGGAGGCGAGCCGGGCGCTGTCCACCGAGACCCTGGGGCGGCCGATCCCGGACTTCATCAGGCCGGCGCAGCCGGCGAGGAGGACCACGGCGACGACGAGGAAACGGGAGCGGGGTGGCATGGAGCGAGGATAACCCGGGGGCTGCCGCGCGGAGGGGGCAGCCGCCGGAACGGGGCTTGCACTCCACTCCGGCAACGGACTGGATTCAGGCCCCTTTCCGGGCAAACAAGGAGAAAAATCCATGGCCAACTGGGACGTCATCAAGGGCAAATGGAAGCAGATCAGCGGGGAGGCCCGCGCTCACTTCGGCAACCTGACCGGCGACGACTGGGAGATGATCGGCGGCAACAAGGATCGCCTGCTAGGGAAGCTCCAGGAGCGCTACGGCTGGACCAAGGAGGACGCGCAGCGCAACGCGGACGAGTTCTTCGCCCGCTGGGATCGCGAGGGCCACGCCTGATCGAACGGCTCTAGAGACGGGCGAGGAGGGCGCGGGTGAACGACTCCGTTCCTCCTCGCCCCCCGATGTCCCGGGTGAGGACGGCGGGATCGGCCTCCGCCAGGACGGCGTCGTAGGCGGCCTTCACCCGGTCCGCGGCCCCGGTCTCCCCCAGGTGGTTGAGCATCATCACGCCGCTCATGAGCAGGGCCAGCGGGTTCGCCAGGCCCTTTCCCGCGATGTCGGGGGCGCTGCCGTGCACGGCCTCGAAGACCGCGCAGTCCTCCCCGATGTTGGCGCCCGGGACCACGCCCAGGCCCCCCACCAGGCCGGCGCACAGATCCGACACCATGTCGCCGTTGTAATTCTCGAGCAGCAGCACGTCGAACTGCCCGGGGTCCCGCACCAGCTGCATGCAGCCGTTGTCGATGATCAGCTCGTCGTAGGGAAGGGCGGGGGCGATCTCCGCGTGCATCCTGCGCGCGCAGTCGAGGAAGAGGCCGTCGGCCATCTTCATGATGTTGGCCTTGTGGAAGACGCTGACCTTCCGGCGGCCGCGCTTCACCGCGTAGTCGAAGGCGAAGCGGGCGATCCGTTCGCATCCCACGCGCGTCGTGACCTTCAAGGTCTCCACCACGCCGGGGACCACCTCGTGCTCGATGCCGGAGTAGAGCCCCTCCGTGTTCTCGCGCACCACCACCACCTCCACTCCCTCGTAGCGCGTGCGCACGCCGGGGAGCGAGCGCACGGGCCGGAGCGCAGCGTAGAGGTTCAGGCGCTTCCGGAGCTGCACGTTGACGCTCTGGAACCCCTTCCCCACCGGGGTGGTGACAGGCCCCTTGAGCGCGATGCGGTGGTGGGCGATCGCCTCCAGCGTCCGCTGGGGGAGCACGTCCCCCTCGCTCTCCGCCGCCGCCGCCCCCGCCGGCAGCTTCAGCCACTCCAGGGACGCGCCCGAGGCCTCCAGCACGCGGACGGTGGCGGCGGTGACCTCCGGTCCGATCCCGTCTCCCTCGATCAGGCAGATGGTGTGCTTTGCCATGAGCGGCGAGAGACTATCAAACCCACCTAGGGCTGCGCCGGGAGCGCCCGCTCTCTCTCGCCCAGCCAGGGGGCCAGGATGTTGCGCGCCTCCTCGAGCGCGGCCAGCGCCTCGCTGCAGGGGACCCTGCGGAGATGCCCCTCGTCGGGCGCGAGGTCCCACAGGCCCATGAGCGTCCACTGGGAGGGGTCCTCCCACTCGGGCATGCTCAGGATCGGATACCAGCAGAGCCCCAGGATGGGGATCCCCTCCCTCAGGCAGAGGGCGACCTCCTGCGCCGCCTCCCGCATCCAGGAGGCGCGCTGAACACCGACGTGGCTCGTCTCCGAGACCAGGATGGGACGGCGGTAGCGCTCCCAGACGTCACGCAGGAGGCGCGACAGCGGAGTGCGGCGCTGGTCGTCCACCGGAAGGTGCCCGGGAACCCCCAGCTCCCACTGGTTCGTCCAGTAGTAGTTCACGCCCACCACGTCGAGCGCCCCGTTCCGGTGGAGGAAGTCCCAGCTCTCCAGCACCGCGCCCTCGTTGTAAGCGTCGGCCGCCGGGATCAGGTCGGGCCGGTCCGCCGGAGGGACCACGCGCACGATGGGGTCCACGTCCACGAAGCGGGCGGTGGGGCAGGCGGCGACGATGGCCTCGCGCGCCGCGAGGTCGGCCTCCAGGAGAGCCTGCTTGAGCTCCGGCGCGCGCCCTCGCCAGCCGGGCTGGAACACCCCCGCCTCGCCCCCCGCCCACGCCAGGTAGCTGGGCTCGTTCACGGGCGTGAACCAGTGCGGGCCTTCGCCCTCGGCCGCCACCACCCGGGCGGCGGCCGCCGCGTACGTCGCGAAACGGTGGCGGAAGGCGCGAGTTCCCGGCTCCAGGGCGGAGGGGTAGCCGAAATGGAAGAGGTCCCAGATCACCGTGGCGCGGTGACGCCTGGCCGCCTCCAGCACGGGGAGGGCGGAGGTGAAGTCGAAGCGCCGCCCGTCGTCCACCACCGGCCAGCGGATCCCCTCGCGCGTCCCCGAGATGCCCACGGACGCGAGCAGGGCATAGTCCTCCTCCGCCAGGCGGTCGTGCTGCGTGCGCGCGACCTGGTCGAGCCACCCGCCGCGGGCGTGGTGGCCGGTCGTGCACTCGAAGCCGCCGAGGAAGAAGCTGCCGAAGAGTGGGGGATCAGGTTTCCGCAAGCTGGGTGGTCGCCTTTCCGCACAGCACCTTGCGGTACGTGGCCAGCGCCTGGGCCACCACCTGGTCCATGTTGTAGTACCGGTAGGTCGCCAGGCGCCCCACGAAGTGCACGCCCGGGGTGGCCGCCGCCAGCTCCTGGTACTTCCGGTAGAGCTCCTGGTTCTCCCGGCGCGGGATGGGGTAATAGGGGTCCCCTTCCGCGCGGGGATACTCGTAGACGACGGTGGTCTTGCCGTGGCGCTGTCCCGTGAGGTGCTTGAACTCGGTGGTGCGGGTGAAGAGGTGCTCGTTGGGGTAGTTCATGGTGCCGACCGGCTGGCAGCTCTCCTCGTCCAGGGTCTCGAAGCGGAACTCGAGGGAGCGGTAGGGGAGCCGGCCGAAGCAGAACTCGAAGTACTCGTCGATGGGACCGGTGCAGATCACCTCGCGGGTGCGGATGAGCCCCGCCACTTCACGGTAGTCCGCGTGGAGCATGACGTGGATGTTGGGGTGCGCGAGCATCCGCTCGAACATCCGCGTGTACCCCTCCCGGGGCATGGCCTGGTAGGTGTCCGTGAAGTAGCGGTCGTCCCGGTTCGTGCGGGTGGGGACGCGCGCCGTGACCGAGGCGTCCAGCTCGGAGGGGTCGAGGTCCCACATCTTGCGGGTGTAGCCACGGAAGAACTTCTCGTAGAGATCGCGCCCCACCTTGCTCACCACCACGTCCTCGCTGGTGCGCACCGGTTCGCGCGGCTCCGCCTGGGCGGCGAACCACTCCTCCAGCTCGAAAGAGGTGAGCCTCAGGCCGTAGAGGCGGTTGACCGTGTCCAGATTGATGGGGAGGGGGACCCACTGCCCGTCCACGCTGGCCAGCACGCGGTGCTCGTAACGCCGCCACTCCGTGAAGCGGGAGAGATAGGAGAAGACCTCGCGGGAGTTGGTATGGAAGATGTGCGGGCCGTACTTGTGGACGAGGAGGCCGGAGGGGTCGAAGTGGTCGTAGGCGTTGCCGCCGATGTGGTTGCGCTTCTCCACCAGGAGCACGCGCTTGCCGCCGTCCTCGGCCAGGCGCTCCGCGGTGACGCAGCCGGCGAAGCCGGCCCCGACGATCAGGTAGTCGTACACGCCGGAGGCCCTCCCAGCGCCACCGGACGGCGCGTGGCCGTGCGGGCGGAGGCGGCGCGGCGCGCGGCACGCGCCTCCGTCACCTGATGGCGCACGAAGCCGAAGGTGCGGTCCCAGCTGGTGCGGGCCAGGAGCGCGTCCACCTCGGCCAGCCAGGCCGTGGTCTCGTCCTCGCCGGCGGCCAGCGCGCGCGCGCAGGCGGCCTCGAACGCCTCGGGCGTATCCGCGATCTCCACCAGGCCCTTCTCGCCGTAGGGGCGCACCACGTCCCGGATGGAGGTGGACACCACGCGCCTCCCCGCGGCCAGGTACTCCGGCGTCTTGGTGGGGCTGATGTGGCGGGTGGCGTCGTTGCGGGCGAAGGGGAGCAACGCCACGTCCCAGCCCGCCAGGTACCGGGGAAGGGCGGTGTAGGGGCGCGCCCCCAGGTAATGGAGGTTCGGCCGCCGGGGGAGCCGCGCGGGGTCGATCTTCACCACCGGCCCGATCATCACGAAGGACCAGTCCGGCCGGAGGCAAGCCACGGCGTCGAGCAACGCGATGTCGAGCCGCTCGTCGAGCACACCGAAAAAGCCCAGTCGGGGGCCGGGGATGTCCACCTGGTCGGGAGGATCGTCGCGCAGGGCGCGGGCCAGGCCGAAATGTGCGGCGTCGATGCTGGAGGGGACGGCGTGCACGTTTGCGTGCAGGTCACGTTTGGCCTCGTACAGGCTCACGCCGCCCGTGAAGACCACGTCCGCCCTCCGGAACAGCTCGTCCTCCAGCCCGCGCAGCTCGGGGGGCGCGAAGGCGAAGGCGGACAGCTCGTCCATGCAGTCGTAGATCACCACTTCCGGTTTCAGGTGACGTGAGAAGGGGAGCGCCATGGGCGTGTAGTACCAGAGCGCGTACGAGGTCATCCCCTCCGAGCGCAGGAGCGCGTCCAGGAGCACGGCGCGCGTCCCCGCATCCGTTCCCTGGGGGAGCTGGGGGATGGCCACCCGCACCCCCTCTTCGCGCTCCACCACGCGCCACGACGGCAGCTCCGCCGCCACCGGCTCCTCCACGTAGAGCACGGGATGGCGCCGGGCCCAGCGCGTCATCAGGTGCTGCGGACGCTGGAACACGAAATCCCATCGCAGGTGGGAGAGACAGACCAGGGCCAGGTCCTGTGGGAGTTCGCCGGGGGCGCGGGGAGCGCTCCTGCGCTCCCGCGTGTCCACTCGATCCAGGGGCCGGCTTTGCGGAGGATGCGCGGGCAGACGGAGGGCGGGGTCGTGGCTCATTGGGGCTCCGGTGGTGTTGCGCTGGCAGATGCGGCGTCAGGACGTCGTTGAGAGGAGTTTACCAGAGGTTTCCCGGATTGTCCGGAATCTCTCGTGCGCCGTCGGACGCCTCGACCACCCGGAAGGGCACGCGCACCTCACGGAGCGCGTCACGGGGTACCAGCGCCACCACCGATCCGCCGAAGCCGCCGCCGGTCATGCGCGCGCCCAGCGCGCCCGCCTCCAGGAACGCGGCCACCAGTCGATCGAGCTCCGGTACCGTGACCTCGTAGTCCTCGCGGAGCGAGCGGTGGGACTGGAGCATCAGCGTGCCGGCGCGGCCGAGATCACCCGCCTCCAGCGCCTCCGCCGCCTCCTCGGTGCGCGCGTTCTCGGTCACCACGTGGCGCACGCGGCGCCCGAGGAGATCGGGGAGGAGGCGGGAGAGGCCGGGCAGCTCCTCCAGCCCGACGTCGCGGAGGGAGCGGCGGCCCAGGAGCCGGACCGCCTCCTCGCACTCCGCCCGGCGGGTGTTGTAGCCGGAGGCGCCGATGGAGTGCCGTACGCCTGAATCGGCGAGGACGAACACGTGCTCTCCCAGGCGGAGCGGCACGTGCCGCCGCTGCAGCGACCGGCAGTCCAGCAGGAGGGCGCACCCCGCGCGCCCGAGCAGGATGGCCAGGGGGTCCATGATCCCCACCCGGGCCCCCGCGAACCGGTGCTCCGTCTCCTGGACGGCGCGCGCGATCGGGACGGGCTCGGCGGCGAGGCGGGCGACGGCCAGGAGCGCGAGCGCCGTGCCCACCGTGAGCGCCGCCGACGAGGACAGGCCCGACCCCATGGGCAGATCCGACCGCACGGCGAGATCGGCGCCCCGGAGGGGGAAGCCCTGCTCGAGCAGGATGCGGGCGACTCCCTCCACGTAGCTGCGCCACCCTCCGGCGTGGACCGGCCCATCCAGGTCGGCCTCGGCGCGCTCTCCCACGTCCTGCGCATGCATGGAGAGGCGGCGGTCGTCCCGTGCGCGGACCCGCACGAAGGTGGCTTGACCGATGGCCACGGGAAGCACCAGGCCGTCGTTGTAGTCGGTGTGGTCGCCGATGAGGTTGACGCGGCCGGGCGCGCGCACCAGGGTCAACGCCGCCACTCCTGGGACGCCGCGGCCGGGACCAGCGGTCCCACCGACGCGACCGGATCGGCCACGAAGGCGCGCAGCATCTCCACCAGCGGAGTGGGCCGCCAGCGTCCCGCCCCGGGGTCCCCGGGCTCCCGCATCGTGTACAGGCCGAGATCGATGCGGTAGGCCTCGCGGGGCTTCCTTCCCAGGCGGTACTTCCAGTCGATCATGGTGAGCATGGGGAACCAGGTGTAGCCGAGCACGGGCACCCCCTGCGACCGCAGCCGGCGCACCTCCGCCACCGATCCCGCCAGCCAGCGCGCCCGCACCTCGTCGGTGCCGAAGGCGCTGGTCTCGGTCACGATCACCGGCGCCCCGTACCGCGCGTGGTAGTCGCGGAGGATGGAGCCGAAGGCGGCGCCGTCGTCCTCGGCATTGCGGTAGGCGAGGCGGCCCCTGGAGTCCAGCGTCACCGACTGGCGGGACCACTGGGGATAGAAGTTCATCCCCAGCACGTCCAGGGTGACGCGGTTGCGGGCGATCTCCTCCAGGTCGTGGAGCGAGGCGCCGTTCCGGATCAGCCAGGGGAACAGGGGATGGGCCGTGTCCACGCGCCCGGTGAGGAGATCGTAGGAGATGTAGCCGCGTCGGCGGTCCTCGGCGGCCAGGACCTCGAGCGCCTCGCTGAACGCCACGTGCAGCCCCACCGCCTCCACCCAGACCAGGACGGGGTCCGTGACCTGCGCGCGGATGGCGTCCACCGTGGCCTGCATTCCCTTGATGAGCTGGAGCAGCACGCGGATGTAGCCGGAATCGCCGCGGAAATAGGGCGGCCACTGGCCGAGCTTCCCGCACATGAGCGCGTTCACCAGCGGCTCGTTCAGCGGTGTGTACCAGCGAATGCGATCGCCGTAGCGCCGCGTGAAGGCGGAGGTGTAGGCGGCCACGGCAGCGGGGTACTCGCTGCTGGCGAACTCGCGGCGCAGCCAGTACGGGCAGCCGTAGTGCATGAGGTCGACGATGGGACAGATCTCGCGCTCCAGGAGCCAGTCCACCACGGCATCCGTCCACCGCCAGTCGAACTCGTTGGGAAAGGGCTCCACCCGGTACCAGGGCACGCCCCAGCGGATCGCCTGCAGGCCGAGGTCCGCGGCCAGGCTGAGGTCCTCGCGCCAGTGCTCGTAGTGCCCCATGAGCATGTACTCGTCGAGCGAGCGGTGCCCGGGACGCTCCTGGGGGACGAAGGTGTTCTCCACCCCGGTCGCCCAGATGAATTCCGCGGGAGACGTTCCGAGCTTCACGCATCCTCCTCGGTTCGGGCAGTCACCCGCGCGGCGTCGAAGACGGCACCTCGTCCCTGCGCCTGCAAGGCGAGCGCCAGGGGCCCGCTCACGGGCGGCAGCCTCGCCAGGAAGGCACGCTCCCAGAAGACCCGCGTGCCGAGCGCGTCCAGGCAGAGGCGCAGCTGCTGGAACTCCCTCCCCGCGAAGCCGCGGGGAAGAGGACATCCCGTCCCGCCGGTGCCATCGAGACGAAAGCCTTCCCCATCCTCGGAGATGCGAAGCCAGAGGTCCTCCCCGAGAGTCAGCCCGTAGCCGCCGCCGGGGAGCGCCCGGGCGCTGACCACCACCTCGGCCGGCACCATGGAGGCCTTCTTCAGGATCTCCCCCGAGCCCCTGCAGGCGAGACCATCCTCCACGGCTTGCCATCCGCCGGAGGCGGGTGCCCACCCCACCGCCGGAAGCGGGGAGTCGAACAGATCCTCGAACCCGACGGTGAGGGCCGCTCGCCCGCTCCCGGCGAGGAACACCAGCGTGTCGGGCGCACACTCGATCTCTCCGGACCACCGCAAGCCTTCGCCCCGCAGCTCCACCGCGACACGCCGGACGCTCACCTCGACGCGCAGGCTGCAGTCGTTCTCCGTGTTCCGCGCCAGCACCGCGTCCTGCACCCGCAGCTGATCCGTCACCTCGCACCTCCATACCGTCTCGGCCCCGGCGAGGAGCTGGAGCGCCAGCGGAGGAGGGGCAGTCCAGCGCAGGAGACAGACGGGAGCGGGGAGGGGCACACGGTCGCTCGGTCGGGCATGGAGGACACGCGTGGGGGGGAGCGGGGCGGGCACGGGCGCGTCACTGGGCCCGAGCACCAGCAAGCGGTCCCCCGCCCAGTCCAGCCGGTCGATGCAGAGGACCCGCTCTCCCGACTCCATGGCCCAGCGGTGGTACACGCAGTAGAGCTGCCGGCCGTCCGGGCCGAGGACCACGGAGTTGTGCCCGGGGCCGATCACTCTTCCCGGCTCGGTGCGCAGGATGGGAAGCGCGCGCTCCCCGTCGGCGTGCTGCGACCACTCCCCTGGAGCTCGCAGGGATCGGGTGGTGGCGTAGGACACCCCGTAGGTCAGGTTCTTCCAGTTCCCGGCGCTGAACATCTGGTAGTAGAGACGGCGGCGCTTCAGGACGAAGGGACCTTCCACCGTGTGCCAGCGCACGCCTCCTTTCTCCCTTCGCGCGGGGTCGTAGACCTGCCAGGCGTGGCGGGCCCGGGTGACGGGCCGGGGCTTCCCCTCCAGGGTGAACGTGTCCAGCATGCGGTCCCGCACCGTGCCCGTCCCCACGTGCGGATGCGTCAGGAAGTCGGTGGCGTAGAAGAGCCAGCGCGTGCCGTCCTCGTCCTCGAAGACGTGCGGGTCGATGGCGAAGGGTTCGGAGGTGAGCCTGCGCCCCGCGTCCAGGTAGGGGCCGCCGGGCTCCCGGGACACGGCGGCGCGGATCTGCATCGTGTCCTCGTCACCCACGCTGTAGTAGAGGACGAACTCCCGGCCCGCGCGTGCCACCTCGGGCGCCCAGTAGCACGGTGCGTTTCCGGGCAGCGGCTCCATGGCTCCAGGGCGCGGCTCCCAGTGCACGAGGTCGGGCGAGGCAGCGACGGGAAAGCACCTCCCGTCGGGAGCGCGGCCGGTGGCGAACCCCCAGTAGAGGCCGTCGTGCTCCAGCACGAACGGGTCGGGGAAGGACCGGCCGAGGACAGGGTTCGAGAACGTCTGCACGGAGGGGCCGCGTTTCGGGCAGTCTAACACCTGGTATTCTTGCCGTACACGGCGCCATGGCCCTCGACACCTATCGCAAGAAGCGCCGCTTCGACCGCACCCCCGAGCCCGAGGGGGACGCGAAGCCGCGCGCCGGAGACGACGAGCACCTCGCCTTCGTCATCCAGAAGCACGACGCCACCCGTCTGCACTACGACTTTCGCCTGGAGCTGGACGGTGTCATGAAGAGCTGGGCGGTCCCCAAGGGCCCGAGCCTGGACCCCGCGGTCAAGCGCATGGCCGTGCACGTGGAGGACCACCCCATCGAATACAACACCTTCGAGGGCGTCATCCCCAAGGGGGAGTACGGCGGGGGGCCGGTGCTCCTGTGGGACCGCGGCCGGTGGATCCCGGAGGAGGACCCGCGCGCGGGGTACAAGAAGGGCACCCTGAAGTTCCGCCTGGAGGGGGAGAAGCTGCACGGGTCCTGGGCGCTCGTCCGCACGAACTTCGGGAACCGCGGCCGGGACGGCAAGGAGTCCTGGCTCCTCATCAAGCACAGGGACGACGCGGCGGAGCCGGGCGCGAAGACGGATGTGGTGGACGCGCTCCCCGAGAGCGTCGTCTCCGGGCGCACCATCGAGGAGATCGGCCCGTCGTTCCACCGCAAGGCGGCGGTCAAGAAAGCCGCGCCCGCGAGCAAGGCACGCGCGCGCAAGACGGCTCCCGTGCCCGACGCGGCGGCGAGCGCCGTCTCCACGGCTGCCCTGAAGGCGCTTCCCGGCGCGCGCGCGGCCAAGCTCCCGGCGATGCTCTCTCCGGAGCTGGCGACGCTGGTGGAGGATGCGCCCGGTGGGGACGACTGGATCCACGAGATCAAGTACGACGGCTACCGCGCCCTGTGCCGCATCCAGGATGGAGAGGCACGGCTGATCACGCGGCAGGGGAACGACTGGACCGATCGCTTCGGCTCGCTCGGCGAAGCGGCGGCACGCCTCCCCGTGAAAGAGGCGTGGCTGGACGGCGAGGTGGTGGCCCTGAGTCCCGACGGGCGCACCAGCTTCGGCGCCCTCCAGGAGGCGCTGGGCAATGCGGGGAAGGCGGATGCGCTCCAGTACTTCCTCTTCGACGTCCCCTATCTCGACGGCTTCGACCTCACGGGCGTGCCGCTCACCGAGCGGAAGCGCGTGCTCGCCACGCTGCTGCACGTCGCTTTCGGACAGGTGGGCCGCATCCGATATTCCGACCACGTGGAAGGGCAGGGGCCTGCCTTCTTCGAGCAGGCCTGCCGCCACCGGCTGGAGGGTGTCCTCTCCAAGCGCGCCGCCAGCACCTACGCCGTGGGGAAGCGCACCAGGGACTGGCTCAAGGTGAAATGCCTGGAGACCCGGGAGTTCGTGATCGCGGGGTGGACGGATCCCGAGCGCAGCCGCACCGGCTTCGGCTCCCTCGTGCTGGGAGAGTACGAGGGGAAGAAGAAGCAGCTCACGCACGTGGGACGGGTGGGAACGGGGTTCAACGAGAAGCAGCTCCGCGACCTGACCAAACGCCTGGAAGACCTCGCCCAGGACGACAACCCGTTCACCCCGCCGCTCAAGGGGGCGGCCGCCAAAGGCGCGCACTGGGTGAAGCCCGCCTTGGTGGCCGAGGTGGCGTTCACGGAGCGCACCCGGGACGGCATCCTCCGCCACCCCACCTTCCGCGGCCTCCGCGAGGACAAGAGCCCGCACGAGATCGTGGGGGAGGCGAAGGGCACGGCACTGGACGCTCCCTCCAAGGCCGCGTCCACCCTGAAGCTCAAGAAGGGGGAGGCCGAGGTGGGCGGGGTGCGCATCACCAACGCCGACAAGGTCATGTACCCGGAGAACGGCGTGACCAAGCGGCACCTCGCCGAGTACGTGCTCCAGGTGCAGGTGCCGCTCATGGCCTACCTGAAGGACCGGCCGCTCACGATCGTGCGCTGTCCGGACGGGCACCACAAGTTCTGCTTCTTCCAGAAGCACATCGACAGCGCGCTCCCCCCGGGAATCGAGGGGATCTCGCTGGAGGATGTGGAAAAGGAGAGGGAGCGGGGGACCTACTTCTACGCCACCACCATCCAGGGCGTGCTCCAGCTCGTGCAGCTGGGCGCGCTCGAGCTTCACGTCTGGGGATCGCGCGCCGCCAGGGTCGAGCATCCCGATCTCATGATCTTCGACCTCGACCCCGACGTGGGTCTCCCCTGGGCGCGTGTCCTCGAGGCCTGTTTCACCATGCGGGAGAGGCTCGCCGACCTCGGCCTCAGGAGCTGGCTCAAGACCACGGGCGGCAAGGGCCTCCACGTCTGCGTGCCCCTGGCGGCCAGGCAAGACTGGGACGAGGTCAAGGCCTTCTCCAAGGCGCTGGTGGAGGACATCGTCCGCCGCGAGCCCGACAAGTACACGTCGAACATCCTGAAGGCCCGCCGCAAGGGGCGGGTCTTCCTCGACTACCTGCGGAACGGCCGCGGCGCCACCGCGATCTCGGCCTGGTCCATGCGCGCCCGCGCCGGGGCCACGGTTTCCATGCCGCTCCACTGGGAAGAGCTGACCGAGACGCTGAAGCCGTCGGTCTTCACGGTCGAGAACGCGGCGGAGCAGCTCGGAGGATCGGACCCCTGGGCCGACTTCTACGCCACCCGCCAGCCCATCACGGCCGCCATGAAGAGGGCGGTGATGGGGACAGGCACCAATAAGAATTGATGGAGCACGTCATGGATGACGGACGCACGAGCAAACCCTCCCCTCCGCAGGCCCTGTCGGTCTCGACGCTGCTGGGAAACCAGGTGGTGGACCGGGCCGGCCACGAGGTGGGCCGCATCCAGGAGCTGATGGTGGATCCCAAGAACGGCCGCGTCACCTACGCCGTCATGTCCTTCGGCGGGGTCCTTGGCCTGGGCGAGAAGCTCTTCGCGGTGCCCTGGGTCTCGCTGGAGCTCGACCCCGAGAAGGACCGCTTCGTCATGGACGTGGACCGGGAGAAGCTGAAGGACGCCCCCGGCTTCGACAAGGACGACTGGCCGAACATGAGCGACACCTACTGGGGCACCGATGTGCCCAAGTTCTATGGCGGCTTGACGTAAAGGGTAAAGCGGATCAATCTTTACTTCATGCGAAGCCGGATCTCCTCTAAGGGCCAGATCACCGTTCCCGTCGAGGTGCGGGAGAAGCTCGGGCTCAAGCCGGGAACCCCAGTGGTGTTCGAGCTCCGCGAGGGCGCGGCCATCCTCAAGAAGGGAACCGGTCCTGTGCACCCCGTGGACCTCGTCTATGGGATCGCTCCTTACATCGAGTCCACCGATGAACTCCTCGATGCCATGAGAGGACCGGTCCCCGAAGACCTGCGACGGAAGAAAACCCGCCGTTGAGGACGGCGGTGGACACCTCCGTGATCCTGGACGTCCTCCGGGGAGGTGCGGAGAACGCGAGAGCGGCCGGCGCGGCTCTCCGCCGGGCCATCGATCACGGTTCCGTCGTGGCCTGCGATGTCGTGTGGGCCGAGGTGCGGGCGGCACTCCGAGACACCCCGACCTTCGAACACGTGATGGACGTGCTGGAGATCCGATTCGACCCCCTCCAAGCGGATGCCGCGGAACTCGCCGGTCGTCTCTGGGGGGACTACCATCGAGGTCGTCGCCTTCAGCGCAGCCCCCGCACTCGAGTCCTCCCGGACCTCCTCATCGGAGCGCACGCGATGATCCGAGCCGACGCTCTGCTGACGCGAGATCGCGGGTTCGCTCGCGAAGTGTTCGAAGGACTGTCCATCATCGAGCCCTAGGTGGAAGTCAAGAAGCAGAAGGATCTGCGGCAGGCCGATCCTGCACGCACGCAGCGGCCGGGCCACGAGGAGCGTCTCACCGGCGGTGCCCCGCCCGAGCGCTGGGGAAAGGGTACCCGGAACCCCGAGGAAGGCCACTTCCTCTCCGGGCCCCGGTCCCGCTCGGAGGAGCTCCGGCGAGCCTTCCGCATCTTCTGGGAGTTCTTCCGCGGCCTGCGGGCCCTGCATTTCGTGGGGCCCTGCGTGACCGTCTTCGGCTCCGCGCGCTTTCCCGAGGACCACCGCTACTACGGCTTGGCCCGAGAGGTGGGAGGGCGCCTGGCGCGTGCCGGCTTCACGGTCATGACCGGCGGTGGCCCCGGGATCATGGAGGGCGCCAACCGCGGGGCCCGGGAAGCGGGGGGGCGCTCCATCGGGTGCAACATCCAGCTTCCCCACGAGCAGCGCCCCAACCCCTACCTGGACCTGTTCGTGGAGTTCCCGCACTTCTTCGTGCGCAAGGTCATGCTGGTCAAGTACTCCTACGCCTTCATCGCGCTCCCCGGTGGCTTCGGCACCCTGGACGAGATCTTCGAGACCGTGGTGCTCATCCAGACCGCGAAGATCCGCCAGTTCCCGGTGGTGCTCATGGGGAGCGACTACTGGGCGCCGCTGTTCGACTTCATCCGGGACACGATGCTGCCCGCGCGCACGATCAGCCCCGAGGACCCTGACATCCTCACCGTGACCGACGACCCCGCGGAGGCGGTGGAGACCATCCTCGGCACCGCCCGGACCCAGTTCGGGCTGCAGTGGGAGGCGGCGCCCCGGCCCTCCAAGATCCTGGGAGAGGGGAGCGGTCTGCGGTAGCATCCGGCGCTTCGGGGAGGAGCTCGCATGCGCCGGACCCTGGCTTCGCTCGCGACGTGGATCCTGGCCGGGGCGCTGGCCATCCCGGCCCAGGCGCCGGGGGCGCCGGAGACGCACCCCTTCACCGTGGACGACCTCGTGGCCATGGATCGGGTGAGCGATCCTCAGCCGTCCCCGGACGGGCGGCGCATCGTGTTCGTCTCCAGCGCCCTGGACCTGGAGAAGAACCGGCGCCGCACCGATCTCTGGCTGGTCTCGGTGGAGGGGAGCGGCCTGCGGCGGCTGACCACCCACGAGGCGAGCGACAGCAATCCCCGCTGGTCCGCCGACGGGCGCTTCGTCTACTTCCTGTCCACGCGGTCGGGCGGGAGCCAGGTGCACCGCATCCCCTCGGACGGCGGGGAGGCGGAGCAGGTCACCTCGGAGCCGCTGGACGTCACCGCCCTCCTCCTCTCCCCCGATGGGAGCCGCCTGGCCTACGCCATGGAGGTCTTCCCGGACTGCGCGGACGTTGCGTGCACGCGTGCGCGGCTGGACGCCACCGCCGCCCGGAAGAGCAGCGGCCGCCTGTACGACCGTCTGTTCATCCGGCACTGGGACACCTGGGCCAACGGCACCCGCGCGCACTGGTTCGTCCGGGCGGTCACGGGCGGTCCCGCCGTGGACGTCATGCGCGGCATGGACGCGGACGCGCCCACCAAGCCCTTCGGCGGACCGGAGGAGGCGGCGTTCTCCCGCGACGGCCGCACGCTGGTCTTCACGGCCCGCGACGCGGGCCGGGAGGAAGCCTGGTCCACGAACCTCGATCTCTTCGCCGCGCCCTCGGACGGCTCGGCCCCCCCGAGGAACCTGACCCAGGCCAACCCGGCCACGGACACCGCACCCGTGTTCTCGCCCGACGGCAAGACGCTGGCCTGGCTGGCCATGGAGCGGCCGGGGTTCGAGGCGGACCGGCAGCGCATCGTGGTGCGCCCCTGGCCCGAGGGTGCGCCCCGCGTGCTCACGCAGGCCTGGGACCGCTCGCCCGACGGGATCGCCTGGACCGGCGACGGGAAGACGCTGCTGGCGACCGCACACGATCTGGGGAACACGGCCGTGTTCGCGATCGACGCCGCGACCGGGAAGCCCCGGACCCTGGTGGCGAAGGGAACCGCCAAGGCCGCGGTGGCGGCCGGCGACCGCGCCGTGTTCACGCACGAGACCCTGACCCGGCCGGCGGAGATCGCTGCCGTCCCGGTCGCGGGCGGAGAGATGCACCTGCTCACGCAGTTCAATGCCGAGCGCCTGCGCAAGGTCCGGTTCGGGACCCCCGAGCAGTTCTCCTTCCCGGGGGCCGGCGGCGATCCCGTCCACGCCTGGGTGCTCCGGCCTGCGGACTTCGACCCGGCGAAGAAGTACCCGGTCGCCTTCCTGATCCACGGGGGGCCGCAGGGGAGCTTCGGGGACGACTTTCACTACCGGTGGAACCCGCAGGCCTATGCCGGGGCCGGCTACGCCACCGTGGCCGTCGACTTCCACGGCTCGCTGGGGTACGGGCAGGCCTTCACCGACGCCATCCGGAACGACTGGGGCGGGAAGCCGCTGGAGGATCTGCAGAAGGGGCTGGATGCGGCGCTGGCGCGCTATCCCTGGATGGACGGCGGCCGCGTGGCCGGCCTGGGGGCCTCCTACGGCGGGTGGATGATCAACCTCATCCAGGGGAAGTGGCCGGACCGGTTCAAGTGCCTGGTCAGCCACGACGGCAACCTCGACGAGCGCATGGCCTACTACGACACCGAGGAGCTGTGGTTCCCGGAGTGGGAGCACGGCGGCACGCCCTGGGAGAACCCGGAGGGATACCGGGAAGCCCCCATCGAGTACGTGAGCCGCTGGAAGACGCCGATGCTCGTGATCCACGGCGGCCTCGACTACCGCGTGGTGGACACCCAGGGCATGGCCACCTTCACCGCCCTGCAACGGCGCGGGATCCCGAGCCGGTTCCTCTATTTCCCGGACGAGAACCACTGGGTGCTGAAGCCGCGGAACTCGATGCTGTGGCACCGCACGGTGCTCAACTGGCTCGACCACTGGCTGCAGGGGAAGCCGCTCCTGCCGGAGACCCAGTTGGCGTCCTAGAGGTCTCCGCAGTACGTTGATGGCGGAGGAACGCCGTGAAGAAGATCCTCGCGCTGACCGTGGCCGTCCTGATTGCCGCCTTCGCCCTCGGCTCCGCCGGTGCCGCCGACACTCAGCAGGTGACCCTCACCGGCTGGATCGTCGATCAGAGCTGCGGGAAAGCCAACGCCAACGCCGGGGGGAAGGATTGCGTCCTCTCCTGCAACAAGAGCGGCTCGCCCCTGGTCCTCTCCGCCGGGGACAAGCTCTACGGGCTGTCCGACCAGAAGGCGGCCCTGGCCAACGTGGGGCACGAGGTCGTGGTGACCGGGCAGCTCGACGCCAAGGGCGTGCTCAAGGTGGCGTCGATCGAGAAGGCGCCGCCCAAGGCCTGAGTCAGAGCTCTTCCGGATCCTGCAGCACCGTTTCCGCCCAGGCCAGCGCCTGACGGTAGGCCGAGATGGCCCGCGCCTCCGGCAGCCCCGCCCGGTGGCAGGCCTCGTTCACCTCCGGCCAGTCCGTGTTCTCGTACGCGAGCGCCGCCGCCAGCGGCGGACCGAGCGGACCCCGGTGCGCCAGCAGCGCCTCGCACTGCTCCGGCGAAAGATCGAGGCTCGGCACCACCTCGGGCAGGGGCCGGTCCAGGGCGGCGTCGAGCACCGAGAGGAGCCCGGTCACGAAGCGGTCGTCCCCCAGGCCGTCGCCGTCCCCCAGGTTCTCGGTCATGCGAGCCCGGACCAGGCCGGTGCGCAGCAGCTCGCGGGGCTTCCCCCGTGCCAGGCGGGCCACCGCGACGAGCGTCCCCCAGCGCCGCACCTCGGGCGTGTCCCCCTGCACGTCCCGCAGCCAGTCGATCCACACCCGCTCGTCCTCCGTGAGGGCGCGGGCATTCTCCGGCGAGCGGTAGAAGAAGCCCTGGAAGAGGTCGTAGCCGAGCTCCCGGGCACGCCTCCAGAGCTTGTGCGTCTCCACCTTCTCGGCGAGGAGGATCCGTCCGGCGCGGCGCAGCCGCTCCATCAACCGGACCACCTCCGCATCCTCGCTGGCCAGGACGTCCACCTTCACGATGTCCGCGAGCTCGACCAGGGCTTCCATCTGCGGCCGCCAGGAGAAGTCGTCCAGCGCCAGCCGGTAGCCCGCATCCTTCAGGTGGCGGCAGGCGTCCAGGACCGCCGCATCCGGCTCGACGTCCTCGAGCAGCTCGACCACGGTCTGATCGGCGGGAAGGGCCTCGTACCAGCCTGCCAGGAGGACGTCGCGGGTGCAGTTGATCCAGGCATCCCTGCCCCGGGTGAGCACCGGCCAGTCGAAGCCGGTCAGGCGATCGGTCTGGCCCAGGAGCGTGCTCTCGATGCCGTCCCGGAACAGCATCTCGTACCCGCGCACCCGTCCTCCCCGATCGAAGATCGGTTGCCGGGCGAGGAACACGGGCTCGCGCACGGCCGGGCTGCTCTGGGTAGGGACGCGGGCCATGGACTTGCGAGGAGGATAGGCCTCCTCCGGCCCTTCGCACAAGGGGGCTAGGCCACTCCCTCGTCCAGGACGTGCCGTGCCACGCGGCGCCGCACGTCGCGGACGTCGTCCCCCCGCAGGTCGCGCAGGGCCCAGCCCACCACCTCGCGCACCACGCGCTTGCGCCAGTGCAGCGTGAAATCGGTGTTGTCCATGGGCTTGGCGGGGCCGGCCGCGGCCAGGGCGGCCTCCTCGATCGAGGTGTCGGTGAGCTCCCGTCCCACGAGGAGCGCCGCCGCCTCCGGCACGGCCAGGGGGCGGCTGGCCACGGAGCCCAGGACCAGGCGGGCCTCCTCGACCACCGAGCCCCGGCCGAGACGGGCAGCCGCGGCCACCGAGAGCACGGGAAAATCGAAGGAGCCGCGGCGGCGGAGCTTCCAGTAGGTGCTCCGCCAGCCCGGGTGCGGATCCAGCAGCACGTCCGTGAGGATCTCGTCGGGCCGCTTGGTGAGGTAGCGGATGCCGTCGTTGGCGTAGAGCGCTTCCAGGGGGAGGACGCGCTCCCCCCCGGGACCGGTGAGCCGGACGCGGGCGCCCAGGGCGAGGAGCGCGGGCGCCGTGTCGGTGGAGGACACGGCCAGGCAGCGGCGGCTGGCCGGCGCCACCCAGCACGTGACGCCGTCCCTCTTCATGCAGAACGAGATCGCCTTCCGCCACTCGTAGGTCTGATCGTAGTAGTTGCAGCGGGTGTCCAGGCACAGGTTGCCGCCCAGCGTGCCCATCGCCCGGAGGTGGGGGGTGGCCACCTGCACCGCCGCCTCCCACAGCGCGCGCCACTCCGCGCGCACGACAGGGCTGCGCACCAGCGAGGTGAGGGTGAGCCCTGCGCCCAGGCGCAGTCCGCTTCCGTTCTCCATGGCCCGCAAACCGGCGACGCCGCGCAGGCCGACCAGGACGGCGGGCGTCTGCTGCCGGCGCTTCATGTTGGGGAGGAGGTCGGTCCCTCCGGACAGGGGGAGCGCCGCTCCCTCGGCGGCTCCTTCCGACGCGAGCAGCAGCGCCGCCTCATGCGCCGTCTTCGGCGCCAGGTAGCGGAAGTCGGGGAGGCGCATCATCGCGGCACGTCCCTCTGCCGCCGCAGCTCCTCCGCGGCGCGGGGGTCGAGCTTCGTGGTGCCGTGCCGCTCCGGATCGTTGATCGCCCGGCCGTCTCCGCCTTCCTGCGGCGGGGGCACGACCAGCGGCTCCGGGTAGGGGACCTCCGGAAAGCTCTCGGGGCCGAAGCGTGCCGGCTTCCCCTTGGCCTTCGCCTCGAGCGCGGCCACGATCTTCTCCGGCGTGATGGGGAGCTCGTCGATGCGCACGCCCACCGCGTCGTACACCGCGTTGGCCAGCGCCGGGATGACCGGGGCCAGCGGCCCCTGCCCGACCTCCTTGGCCCCAAAGGGCCCGGCGGGATCGGGATCCTCCACCAGCATGCAGTGCACCTCGGGCATGTCGTGGCTCGCCGGACTC
The DNA here is from genome assembly GCA_036274395.1 of Candidatus Polarisedimenticolaceae bacterium. Lineage (GTDB taxonomy): Bacteria > Acidobacteriota > Polarisedimenticolia > Polarisedimenticolales > DASUFT01 > DASUFT01. The sequence goes on from DASUFT010000003.1 coordinate 29,788, forward strand.
TTGTACTCGAGCATGGAGGGGATCTTGTGGACGAGGGCCGAGGACAGGCGGGGAGGCAGGCGGCGAAACGCCTGCTCCTCCATCAGAGCCTCTCCCAGCGCCATGTACACACTGCCTTCCACCTGCCCGCGGGCCAGGGTGGGGTTCAGGGCGCGTCCGATGTCATGGGCGATGTCCACGCGCGGCACATGGATCCATCCCGTGGCCGGGTCGACCTCCACCTCCACCACGCACGCCGTGTAGGAGTAGGTGGGGGAGGGCCCGACGCCGCCCCCCTTGAAGCGGGCGGCGGAGGCCGGCGGTGCGTACGAGCCCACCGTTCCCACGGTGCCGAACGCCTCCTCGGCGAGCACCACCGCCTCCGCGAAGCTCCGGCCGGTGTTCGGGTCCTCCGCGTCGAAGACGCGTCCCTCCGCGAACACCAGGCGCGACACGGGGACGGCGAGCTTCCGGGAGACCGCCTGGGCCAGCATCTCTCTCGCGCGCTGCGCGGCCTCGATGGCCGCGTTCCCCATCATGAGCGTCACCCGGCTGGAGTAGGACCCGAGATCCACCGGACCCAGGTCGGTGTCTCCGGTGACCGTGCGCACGTCCAGGGGATCGATCCCCAGGACCTCCGCCACGCAGGCGGCGAGCACGTCGTCCGAGCCCTGGCCGATCTCCGTCGCTCCGCAGAAGGCCGTCACGCCGCCGCCACGGTCGAGCTTGAGCTGGACCCCGGAGTGCGGCATGCGGTTCCAGTAGATGGGGAGCCCGGCCCCCGTGAGGTAGGACGAGCAGGCCAGGCCCACACCCCTCCCTTGCGGCAGCCGGCGGAACCTCTCGGTCCAGCGTGAGGACGCGACCACCTGCCGGATGCACTCGGCCAGTCCGATGGTGCGCACCTGCAGGTAGTTCGCGGTCAGCGCGCCCGGCTCCTCCAGGATGTTCAGACGCAGTGCGGCAGGATCGAGCTCGAGCGCTTCCGCGATCTTGTCGAGCTGGACCTCCTGCCCGAAGCGTGGCTGGGGCGTGCCGTGCCCGCGCTTGGGACCGCAGGGGGGCTTGTTCGTGAAGACGCGGCAGCCCTCGAAGCGGTAGCGGGGGATCTTGTACGTGACGGTCTGCAGGGCGCCGGTGTAGAAGGTGCTGGCCACACCGTAGGAGCCGTAGGCGCCGCCGTCGAGCAGCGTCTGCAGGTGCACCCCGGTCAGGGTGCCGTCGCGCTTCACCCCCGTGCGGAAGCGCATGAGCACCGGGTGACGGCCGCGATGGCAGTAGAAGACCTCCTCCCGGGTGAGGGCGATCTTCACCGGCCTCCCCAGGAGGAGCGCCGCCTTCGCCACCACCACCTCGTGGTTGAGCACGTCGCTCTTGCCGCCGAAGCCGCCCCCGTTGGGACAGGCGATGACGCGGATCCGCGCCGGCGGAATGCCCAGCACCTTGGCCAGCGCGCGGTGGACGTAGTGCGGGGTCTGGGTGGACGACCAGAGCGTCAGCTTGCCGTCCCCGTCCACCGCCGCCAGGGAGGCCTGCTGCTCGATGGGGAGGTGCGTGTTCCCGGAGAAGTAGAAGGTGTCGTCGAAGACGTGATCGGCGGAACGGAGCGCCTCTTCCACGTCCCCGAAGGTGAAGGCCACCGCCTTGTGCACGTTCCCGCCGTCGCCGTAGGTGTGGATGCGTGGCTCGGGGCGGGCCAGCGCCTCCTCGGGGTCGGCGATCGTGGGGAGCACGTCGTACGTCACGTCCACCAGGTCGACCGCGTCCTGGGCGGTGCGCTCGTCCTGCGCGATCACGGCCGCCACCGGGTCCCCCACGAAGCGCACCTTGTCCACGCAGAGGGCCGATTCGTCCTGGCTCACCGGGAGGATGCCGTACTCCACGGGGACGTCCTTCCCGGTCAGGACCAGGTGCACGCCGGGGTGGGCCAGGGCGCGGGACGGATCGATGGACACGATCAGGGCGTGAGGATGCGGCGAGCGCAGCAGCTTGCAGTGCAGCATGCGGGGCAGCACCAGGTCGTCGGCGAAGCGCGTCTGGCCCACGACCTTGGCGCGCCCGTCCACCCGGCGGCGCGGCTTGCCGACGACGTTCACTCCGTCACCACTCCCGGCTCGTTGCTGTCCACCAGAGGCGAGTCGTCCCCCGGAGCTTCCGGCGAGGACGGACCGTGCACGCCGCGGGCGCAGCGGCGCACCCCCTCCTCCACGGCCTCGAAGATCTGCTGATACCCCGTGCACCGGCAGAGGTTCCCGGAGAGGGCCTCGCGAATCTCAGCGCGCGAGGGGGCGGGGTTGCGGTCGAGCAGCGCCTTGGCGGTGACCAGGATCCCGGGGGTGCAGTACCCGCACTGGGCGCCGCCGAGGTCGGCGAACGCCTCCTGCAGGGGGTGGAGCTCGGGGCCGGAAGCGAGCCCTTCCACGGTGACCACCTCGCGGCCCGCGCACTCCACGCCCAGCACCAGGCAGGAGAGGACGGGCTCCCCGTCGAGCAGCACCGCGCAGGCGCCGCACTCCCCCAGCTCGCATCCGTGCTTGGTCCCGGGAAGGCCCAGGTCCTCCCGCAGCACCTCGAGGAGCGTCTTGTAGGGGGCGAACAGCACGTCCTGCGCCTCGCCGTTCACCGTCAGCGTCAGGCGCGTTCTTTCCCGAGAGCTCATGGCCGAAAGATTCTGCACGGGAACCGGCCGGTTGCAAGGTTATAGCCCTATAACCGGTTTGGGACCGCCCTGGGACCGGAATCGGGCTAGAAAGGAAGCACCCGAGGGCCCCATGTCCATCCAGCTCGAGCGCATCAGCAAGAGCTTCCGCGGGCAGACCGTGGTGCGCGACGTGTCCCTGACCATCCCGGAGGGGGAGATGTTCGTGCTGCTGGGTCCGTCGGGAAGCGGGAAGAGCACGCTGCTGCGCATCGTGGCCGGCCTGGTGGTCCCCGACCAGGGGGCGGTCCTGCTGCACGGGCGCGACGTCACCGAGATGCCGCCCCAGCGCCGCGGGGTGGGGTTCGTGTTCCAGCACTACGCCCTCTTCCGCCACATGACGGTGGGACAGAACGTGGAGTTCCCCCTGCGCATCCGCGGGGTGAGGGCGGGGGAGCGGCGGCGGCGGCGGGACGAGCTGCTCGGTCTCGTGGACCTGGCAGGATTCGCAGATCGCCGTCCCGGCGAGCTGTCCGGCGGCCAGCAGCAGCGGGTGGCGCTGGCGCGGGCGCTCGCCCACCCCCCCGAGGTCCTGCTCCTGGACGAGCCCTTCGGCGCCCTGGACGCGCGTATCCGCACCGAGTTGCGGCGCACCATCCGCACCATCCAGCGGGAGCTGAAGCTCACGACCATCTTCGTCACCCACGACCAGGAGGAGGCCTTCGAGCTGGCCGACCGGCTGGCGGTGATGGACGCCGGGCGCGTGCTGGAGTCGGGCTCACCGCGCGAGCTCTACCTCCATCCCCGCACCGAGTTCGTGGCCTCGTTCCTCGGGAGCGCGAACCTCATGGTGGGCTCCACCTCGCCCACCGGCGTGCAGGTGGGGCCGGTGGAGCTCCCCCTGAACGGGCAGGCCGAGGAGGTGCGGGGTGTGCGGCGCGTGCAGGTCCTCTTCCGCCCGGAAGACGTGGCGGTGAAGGACACCAAGGACGCCCTGGGCTGGCCGCTCCTGGGGCAGGGTGTCGTGGAGAGCACGTCCTTCGTGGGGACCCTGGAGAAGCTGCGCGTGCGCATCCCCGCGCTCCCCGGTGTCCGCGCGATCTCGCCTCCCGCTCCCTTCGGCAGCGACAGCATGCTCGTGGAGGCGGTGCGCTCGCAGCACCAGGCGCGGCGGTTCCCCCTGCGGCCGGGGGATGCCACCTGGGTGGGCGTGCGGCGCTTCCATGCGTTGGCCCATCCCGGGATGAGCTTCCTGCTCCTGGACGATGGGTCCCCCCAGGCGGCGGTGGGCATCGACGTGGGCGGGCGCCTGGCACGGCTCGCGCAGGCCCGCGTGCACGTGCTCCGTTATGCCCACCGGGATGGACCGGCCACGCAGTACCTGGAGGAGGTGCAGGCGCGCCTCCGGGAGGGGCTCGCCCAGCTCACGCTGGATGCCGTGCCCCACGAGCTCGACCACGCGGTGCGCGAGGAGGCGGAGAACCGCCCCTACGATCTCCTCGTGGCGGGGGCGGCCAGGGGCGAGGCCGTGGCGGTCCTGCAGGCGGCGCTCGCGGTGGGGGCGCACCACGTGCTGATCGTTCCCGGTCCCTCCCCGGTGCCCCGGCGCGTCCTGCTGTCGCTGGCGCTGGGGGAGCCGGGCAAGGTGGACGCCGCCTTCACCGGCCGTCTCTGCCGCCACCTCGCCGCGGAAGTGACGGTGCTCGCCGTCCTCCCTCCCATTCCCGAAGGGGACCCGCAGGTCCGGGGCGCGGAGCGCTACCTGGCCGCCGCCGCGCGGACCCTCACCTCTGCCGGGTGCAAGGCGGCGACGCGCATCCGCTTCGGGCAGGTGGAGGAGGAGATCCGGGCGGAGCTCCACGAAGGCCGTCACGAGATGCTGGTCCTCGGTGCGCCCCAGTCCCCCGGCGGAGCCGCACGCCGCGTCGGCGGCGTGGTGGCGCACCTGGTGGAGGAGGCAGGCCGGCCCGTGCTCGTCGTGCGCGCAGGAGGAAACGGATGAACGCCTGGGTACTCGCCGCGCTGACGCTGCTCAACGTCTCGTACGATCCCACGCGAGAGCTCTACCAGGACGTGAACGCCGCCTTCGCCAAGCATTGGAAGGGGAAGACCGGACAGGATCTGACGATCCGCCAGTCCCATGGCGGATCGGGAAAGCAGGCGCGCTCGGTGATCGACGGCCTGGAGGCGGACGTGGTCACGCTCGCCCTGGCCTACGACGTGGACGCCATCGCCAAGAGGGGGCTGCTCGCCCAGGACTGGCAGAAGCGCTTGCCCCAGAACAGCGCCCCTTACACCTCGACCGTCGTCTTCCTGGTACGGAAGGGAAACCCGAAGAAGATCCTGGACTGGCCCGACCTGGGGCGGCCCGGGATTGCCGTGGTCACCCCCAACCCCAAGACCTCGGGGGGCGCGCGCTGGAACTACCTCGCGGCCTGGGGGTATGCGCTGCGGCAGCCCGGGGGGAGCGACGCCAAGGCAAAGGAGTTCGTGCAGCGCATCTTCAAGAACGTGCCCGTCCTCGACACGGGCGCCCGCGGGGCCACCGTCACGTTCGTGGAGCGCGGCATCGGGGACGTGCTGGTGGCCTGGGAGAACGAGGCGCTCCTCGCCGTGCGCGAGCTGGGGAAGGGGAAGTTCGAGATCGTGGCGCCGTCCACCTCGATCCTGGCCGAGCCTCCGGTGGCGGTGGTGGACCGCGTGGCGGGGAAGCACAAGACCGCCGCGGTGGCCAGGGCGTATCTGGAGTTCCTCTACACGCCGGAGGCGCAGGAGCTGGCGGCCAGGCACTACTACCGTCCCCGGAACCCGCAGGTGGCGGCCAGGTACGCCGCGCAGTTCCCGCAGATCAAGCTCTTCACCATCGACGAGGCGTTCGGCGGCTGGGCCAGGGCGCAGAAGGTCCACTTCGACCGCGGCGGCACCTTCGACCAGATGGGCGTGGGGCGCTGAGGTGGAGGAGCTCGTCCTCCCCGCCCGCCGGCGGCGCCGCCGCGCCGTGCTGCCGGGGCTGCCCCTCTCTCTGGGGATCACCGTCACCTATCTGGGTGTGGTGATCCTGCTTCCGTTGGCCGCCGTCTTCCTGAAGGCCTCGGGGATCACGTGGGAGGGGTTCCGTGGCGTGGTGCTGTCGCCGCGCACGCTCGCCGCCTACAGGCTGAGCTTCGGTGCGGCGGCGGTGGCGGCGCTCGTGAACCTGGTGTTCGGCATGCTGCTGGCCTGGGTGCTCGAGCGCTACCGCTTCCCCGGGCGGCGTCTCGTGGACGGGCTGGTGGACCTCCCGTTCGCCCTCCCCACCGCGGTGGCGGGGATCGCGCTGGCCTCGGTCTACGCCGAGAACGGCTGGATCGGGTCCTGGCTCGCACCCCTGGGGGTCAAGGTCGCCTTCACGCCCCTGGGGATCGTGGTGGCCCTCGTCTTCGTGGGGTTGCCCTTCGTCGTGCGCACGGTCCAGCCAGTGCTGCACGACCTCGACCCGGAGATCGAGGAGGCGGCGGCCAGCCTGGGGGCGGGGCGCCTTGCCACACTCCGGCGCGTGATCCTGCCGGTGCTCGCCCCGGCGGCCCTCACCGGGTTCATCCTCGCCTTCGCGCGCGCGCTGGGGGAGTACGGCTCCGTCATCTTCATCGCCGGCAACATGCCCATGAAGAGCGAGATCACGCCCCTGCTCATCATGGTCCAGCTCGAGCAGTACGACTACGCCGGGGCGGCGGCGATTGCCGTGGTGTTCCTGCTCGCGTCCTTCCTCCTGCTGCTGCTGGCCAATTACATGAGCCGGCGGCGCCAGGCCGCGGCCGAGCGGGGGAGGTGAGGGTGGAGCGTCATCGCACCGAGCCTGCGCCGGTCCGCATCGTGCTCATCCTGGTGTCGCTGGTCTTTCTCCTGCTGATCCTCTTCGTTCCCTTGCTCGCCGTGTTCGTGCAGGCCTTCGGGAAGGGGATCGCCGCCTACCGCGCCGCCCTGGCAGAGCCGGACACGCTGTCCGCCTTGAAGGTCACCCTGATCGCGGCCGCCGTGGTCGTGCCCCTCAACGCCGCCTTCGGCATCGCCGCGGCGTGGCTCCTCACCCGCTTCCGCCTCCCTGGGAAGGCGTGGCTGATCACGCTGCTGGACGTGCCCTTCTCCGTCTCCCCGGTGATCACGGGGATGGCGTTCGTCCTGCTCTTCGGGGCCTCCGGCCTCTTCGGCACGTGGCTGCAGGCCCATGACGTCAAGATCATCTTCGCCCTGCCGGGGATCGTGCTGGCGACGCTGTTCGTCACCTCGCCGCTGGTGGCGCGCGAGCTGATCCCGCTGCTGTCGGCGCAGGGGACGACGGAGGAGGAATCGGCCCTCACCCTGGGAGCGTCGGGCTGGCGCACCTTCTGGCACGTCAGCCTTCCCAAGATGCGCTGGGGGCTCCTCTACGGGATCGTGCTCTGCAATGCGCGTGCGATGGGGGAGTTCGGCGCCGTCTCCGTGGTCTCTGGCCACATCCGGGGGGTCACGAACACGCTTCCCCTCCACATCGAGGTCCTCTACAACGACTACCAGTTCTCCTCCGCCTTCGCCGTCTCCTCCCTCCTCACCCTACTCGCCCTGGCCACGCTGGTCGTGAAGAGCTGGGTGGAGTGGCGCGGCCGTCCGGGGAGGGCGGCAGCGTGAGCGACCCTCGACGCCTGGTGCTGGAAACGGAGCCGTTCAACGCCGAGGTCCCGCTCACCGAGGTGGCCCGGGCTCCCGGCGAGGGTGCGCTCTTCGTGCGCTCGCACTTCCCCATGCCCGACCTGGACGACACCAGCCACGTGGTGCACGTCCGCGGTGCGGTGGCGCGGCCGCGCGCGTGGTCGCTCGCCGATCTGCGGTCGCGGCCGTCCTCCCGGCTCGCGGTGACTCTGGAGTGCGCGGGGAACGGGCGCAGCCTGGTGGAGCCCAAGCCTCCGGGCACGCCCTGGAAGCTGGGGGCGACCGGCTCCGCGGTGTTCGAGGGTGTCTTCCTCCAGGAGCTCCTGGACGAGAGCGGGCCTGCGCACGATGCGGTCGAGGTCCTGGCGACCGGTGCGGACCGGGGGAAGGTCGCCTCCGGCAGCGTCGTCTTCTTCGAGCGCAGCCTGCCTCTGGCCGCGCTGCGCCGGAGTGAGGTCCTGGTGGCCCACACGATGAACGGGGTCCCCCTCGCGCCCGAGCACGGGGCCCCCGTGCGCCTGGTGGTCCCCGGGTGGTACGGCGTCGCCTCCGTGAAATGGCTCACGCACCTGGAGGTGTTGCGGGCGCCCTTCACCGGCTGGTTCCAGCGGAGCACCTACGTCTACGACGGCGAGGCGGGGCTGCCGCGGGGGACGCCGGTAGGACCGATGCGGGTGCGCGCCCTGATCACCTCCCCCGGCGAGGGGGCGGCGCTGCCACACGGGCCGGTGACCGTCTCGGGCGCAGCCTGGTCAGGAAGCGGTCCGGTCGTCGCGGTCGCGCTCAGCGCCGACGAAGGGGCCTCCTGGTCGCCGGTGCAGCTCGACGCCGAGGACGGACCCTGGCTGCGGCGCCTGTGGCGAGGGACGTGGACCCCGCCCGCACCGGGGACCTACACCTTGCTCGCCCGGGCCACGGACGGGACGGGGGCCACGCAGCCGCTGACGCCGGTCTGGAACCGGCTGGGCTACGGGAACAACGCAGTGCACCGCGTGGGCGTGACCGTCCTCTAGCCCGACAGCGTCGGGCGCAGCATGTAGCCGACGCCCCCCACGGTCACGATGTAGGCAGGCTCGCCCCCCGGCTCGACCTTGCGCCGCAGCCGATGGACGAGCTGCTTCAGGAGCTGCTTGTCCCCGAGGCCGCGCAGGCCCCACACGTGCGTCGTGAGGCGGTCGGCCGAGATCGGCGTTCCCGCCTGGGCGAGGAGCGCCTGCAGGAGACGGGCCTCGAGCGAGGTCAGCCGCACGGGCTCCCCACCCCGCACGCGCACCGTCTGGTGGGCGAGGTCGAGCGCCAGGTCCCCCACGGCGGTGACGGGCGCCGTCTCCCCCGAGGAGCGCCGGAGGAGGGCGCGGATGCGGGCCAGCAGCGTGCGCGGGCTGAAGGGCTTGGCCAGGTGGTCGTCCGCCCCCAGGTCGAGCGAGGTCACGACGTCCTCCTCGGAGGAGCGCACGGTCAGCATCATCACGGGGACACGGGACTCCTCCCGGATGCGGCGCAGCACGTCCAAGCCCGTGAGGCGCGGCATGGACACGTCCAGCACCACCAGGTCCGGCCGCTCCCGGGCGAAGGCCTCGAGCGCGGACGGCCCGTCCGGCGCTTCCACCGTGAGGTAGCCCGCCTGGCGCAGCGCGAAGGCCACCAGGCCCAGCAGCTCGAGGTCGTCGTCCGCCACCAGGATCTTCACGCCCCGTCTCCGGCCAGGGGGAGCACAACGCACATGCGGGTCCCCGGCCCCTCGCCCTGCGGCTGCAGCGTGCCCCCGTGCCGCTCCACGATGGAGCGCGCGATCCAGAGTCCCAGGCCCATGCCCCCCGCCTCCGGCTCGTCTCCCGCCGCGGAGCGTCCGCGCACGAAGCGCTCGAACAGGTTGCGCGTGGCCTGGGGTGGGAGGCCGGGGCCGTCGTCCTCCACCCACAGCAGGGCGTGCCCGTCCCGCACGCTGCCCCCCACGCGGACGGTGGAGCCCTCGGGGGCGTACTTGTTCGCGTTGGCCAGCAGGTTCACGAACACCTGGGTGAGGCGGGTGGCGTCCCCCACCAGCGGGGGAAGCGGCCAGGGCAGTTCCACCTCGATGGACTGCCCGCGCTGCCGGAGCAGCGGCGTCGTGGACTCCACGGCATCCTCGATCACCTCGTCCAGCTGCACGGGGGACCGCCGGATGGCGGCCACCCCCGCTTCCAGGCGCACGCTCTCCAGCAGGTTGTCCACGAGGCGGGTGAGGCGCAGGGTCCCTCGCTCCAGGGCGGAGAGCAGCTCCTCCGCGTCCTCCGGCACGTCGTGTCCCAGACGCTCGCGCAAGAGCTCCAGAGAAGCCAGCTGCGCGGAGAGCGGCGTCTTGAACTCATGGGACAGGTTGGCGAGCACCCCGTCGCGCAGGCGGCGCACCGCCTCGGTCTCCGTCTCGTCGCGGATGAGCTGGACCTGCCGCCCTTCCTCGCCGGGGGAGGCGCTCGTGATCACGACCGTCCGGCGGCCGGCCGGGGTGGTGAGGTGCTCCACCCTCCGCACCGAGCCCCGGAAGCGCGCCTGCAGGATCGGGCAGTCCCGCTCGCAGGGACGGCCCGCGCGCTCCTCCAAGGGTCTCAGAACGTCTCCGCAAAACCGCCCGATGGCCTCCTCGGGGGTCGTCCCCAGCAAGGCCGCGGCCTGGGGCGTCAGGAAATGGATGCGCCGGTCCGCGTCCACGGTGAAGACACCCTCCACGATCCCGCCGAGGACCGCCTCCACCTCCTCGCCGCGCCGCCGCAGCTCGGCCGTCAGCGTCATCAGGCGCGCGCGCATCTCCTCCATCGTCTCCGCCAGCGTGCCGATCTCCCGGCCTCCGGCGCGGGGGACGGGGGTGACGAGGTCGCCGCGGCCGATGCGGTCGGCGGAGAGCGTGAGCCCCTCGATGGGCCGGGCCACCCTCCGGCCCAGGAGCACGCCCGCCCCCACCGCGAGGAGGCACACGAGGGCCGCCCAGAGCGCCAGCCCGCGCACGCGCGCACGCAGCGGGCCCTCCACCTCGGTCCGGGGCAGCTCCGCCTGCAGCAGCGCCGCCACCCGTCCCTCCACGCGCAGCGGCCAGGAGGCGAGGTACGCGGTGGAGGAGCGCTCCTGGGTGGGCGGGGAAGCGTCCGGAGCGAGCACGCGCACGGCGAGGCCGACGCTGCGCGCCAGGGTCGCGGCGAAGCGCGGGTCCATGCGCCGGACGGTCACGGCGCGCACGCCCTCGCCGGCGGGGAGCGCGCGGCAGGCCACCAGCACGAGACCGGCGCCGTCTCTTCCCACCGTCCAGGCATCCCCCGGCGGCATCGTCTCCGGAGAGGGAAGGTCCCCCGTGCGCGCCAGCACCGTCTCCCCGCGCAGGACGGCGCAGCCGTCCAGTCCCCAGGCCGCGGCATACCGCGCGAGATACGCCCGCAATTCCGCGGGGTCGCCTCCCTGGAGGAGCCGGGCCAGCATCGGACGCTCCGCCAGCACGCGCGCGCCGGCGGCGAGCGCGTCCCCTGCGACGCGCGCGCTCTCCACCGCGGCGGCGGCGCCCGCCCGCACGCGCGCGCGGGCCTGATCGGCGGCGAGCCGGCGCAGGACGTGGATCCCCGAGGCAGCGGTCCCGAGCACCCCCAGGCCCGCGAGCGCGGCCAGGGCCAGCGACACCGACGCGGCCAGGCGGGGAGCGCGCATGGGCGCGGGCGGCGGCTACTCCGTGGTGTGGCCGGGGTCGCCGGCCGGCCGGCGACGGCGCGGCCTGCGGCGTCGGCGGCGGCGATTGCCCGCGTTCTCGGGCGCGTCCGCCTGCGCGGCCGTGCCCTCCGCGGGGGCCTCCTCGGCGGGGGCGGCCACGGTCGTCGCGCCGTACCGGTCCCCCGGATCGGCGTCGCCCAGGTCGGGCACCGTGGGGAGGGCGGCGAAGAAGTAGTTGTCGTCCCAGGGAGGCGGCATTCCGGGGCGGGCCTCCGTGCGCGGAGGCCGGACCCGCTCACGCCGCACAGGCGGAGCGGCCTCGGCGCTGGTCTCGGCCCCTCCGGTTTCTCCACCCCGGCCCCGGCCCCGCCCCCCGCGGCGGCGGCGGCGGCGCGGCTCCGCAGCGCCCGCGTCCGCCCCGCCGGGGCTGGCCTGCGGGGGAGCGGCCGGCTCGCGGCCGGCAGCGGCTTCGGCCCAGAAGGCGGCGGTCTCGGCCACCTCGCCCCCCAGGTGGGCTCCCAGGCAGCGGAGCGTGGCCAGCGCATCGGCGAAGGCCGGCCGCCGCACGAGGGCGTGGACCAGGGAGCGCCGGACCTGCCGCGCCGGGACCATGCGCTGCAGCGCCAAGAGGATCTGGCGCGCGTGCTCCTGGTCCCGCCGCGACACCCTGAGGCGCAGCGAGAGCGGCCGGAGGAACGGCTCCACCATCTCGCGCACCTGGAGCCCGCGCCGCCCCTGAACCCGGCCGTCGGCATGGAAGCCCAGCCGCTCCGCCAGCGCAGGGAAGAGGAGGGCGGCGAGGATCCAGCCCGTCTCCACCTCGCCCCCGGCGGCGATGCGCGCGTCCATGGCGTCGAGCAGGGCGTGCAGCTCGGGGAGCCGCTCCCGGTGCTCGGCGTAGGCGGGCGCCAGCTCGGGAAGGAGGATCTCGAGCACGCCGGTGTCGTGCAGCAGGTCGAAGGAGGCACGGGCCGCCCCGCCCCGGCAGAAGCGGTTGATCTCCTCGAGGATGCGCGGCGGAGCCGCCTTCGGGATCTCGGCGCGGGTGGCCAGCAGGGCCGCCCTGGTCTCGGCCTCGATCGTGAATCCCAGGCGCGCCGCGAACTTCACCGCGCGGAGGATGCGGATGGGGTCCTCGCGGAAGCGCACCTTGGGGTCGCCGATGGTGCGCACCAGCTTGCGCCGGAGATCGGTAAGACCGTCCGCGTGATCGATGACGTTCCCGCTGTTCACGTCGTAGAAGAGGGCGTTGATCGTGAAGTCGCGCCGGAGGGCATCCTCCTCCGGGGTCCCGAACACGTTGTCGTCGCGGATGAGGAGGTCGGCGTCCCCGTCCTCCCCCTCCCCGCCGTTCTCGGCGAACTCCTCGGGCTCGCGCACGTCCCGAGCCCGGAAGGTCGCCACTTCGATCACCTTGCCGTTTTGGAAGTACACGTGGGCGAGGCGGAAGCGGCGGCCGATGATCCGGCAGTTGCTGAAGGCGCGCCGCACCTGGCGGGGCGTGGCGGTGGTGGCGATGTCGAAGTCCTTGGGCCTGCGCCCGATCAGGAGGTCGCGGACGCAGCCCCCCACCAGGTAGGCGGTGTGGTCGAACCGCGAGAGGCGGCGGACGATCTTCACCGCGTCGGGGTCGAGGTCCTCCTCGGGGATGGGCTGGTGGACGACCCGCGGCCCCAGATGGACGGGGGGCGCCGGGACGGCGATCGGCTCCGGGCTCGGGGGAGCGGTGACGAGGGGAGCGGCGTCCTCGAGTTCCCTGGAACGGGTGCCAAACGACAGCAGGTCGCGGATTCGCTTCAGCATCTTCCGGGCGCAATATACCAAGAAGGCGAGGGGCCGGCCGGAAGCGATTGCTCGCGGTCCTGATCCCCGGTACCTTCCCCGCGTGAACGTGGATCTTCTCGCCCGGGACGTGATGAGCCTCGGGGTGGTCAAGGTGCGGGCCGACCTCCCGGTGGGGGACCTCGTCGACCTCTTCCAGCAGGAGCACGTCCATGGTGCCCCGGTGGTGGACGAGGGGGACGAGCTTGTGGGCTTCGTCAGCCAGGAGGACGTCCTGTTCGGGATGATGGGGTCGGGCGGGGGCGAGGGCGACCCCTCGGACGGTCCCCGGGTGGGCGACATCATGACCTCCCCCGCGGTCTTCGCCACCGAGCAGACCAGCCTCGCCGACGTCTGCCGGCTCATGTGGCAGCTGCGGATCCACCACATCCCCATCGTCCGGCACGGGAAGGTGACGGGCATGGTCTCGAGCCTCGACGTCTCGCGCGCCGTGGCCGGAGAGCCGCGCGAGGCGTGAGCCCGGCATGACGCCGAGCCAGCTGATCGCGTTCCTCCACGCGCTGAAGCTCGGGGACCTGGAAGCCCTGAGGCTGAAGCTCACGGAGGCGGAAGCGGCCTGCCAGGCGCTGGGCCGCGACGATCTGGCGGCCTGTGTCGAGGAGGCGGCGGCGGCCCTGGGGCAGGCCGACCTGAAGACCTACCGCAAGAAGCTGGAGACGGTCGTGTCCCGCCTCGGCCATCTGCGATAATCCCCGCACATGGACCAGACCGCGAGCGTCGCCTTCCAGGTGGCCGCGGGGATCGGCCTCGCGGCTTGCGCCGGCCTGCGCGCATTCCTTCCCCTGTTCCTGGTCTCGGCCGCCGCCCGCTTCGGGTGGGTGGAACCGGCGGCCCCGTTCGGGTGGCTGGGCACCTGGCCCGCCCTGATCACCCTCGGGGTGGCGGTGGTGGTCGAGGTCCTCTCCGACAAGATCCCGCTGGTGGACCACGCCCTGGACGTGATCCAGGCGGTGATCAAGCCCGCCGCGGGCGCCGTGCTGGCGATGGCGGCCTTCGGCGACGTGGCCCCCGAGCACAAGCTGCTGCTGGGCCTGGTGGCGGGAGGCGGCACCGCCGGCGTCGTCCACGCCATCAAGGCCAAGGTGCGCCTGGCGTCGTCGTTCACCACCGCCGGGCTGGGGAACCCCTTCCTCTCCTTCGCCGAGGACTTCCTCTCCACCATCGGCACGCTCATGGCTCTGGTGGTGCCGTTCCTCCTGCTGCTGTGCGTCGCCCTGAGCGGGGTCTTCCTCATCTTCGCCGCGCGCCGTTTCCGCTCGCGCGCGGCGCGGTTGCGGGAGCGCTGACCCGCGTTGCGCCGTCGCTTCACCGTCGCCGCCGTGCAGATGCGCTCCACCGCGGACCTCCCGGCGAACCTCGCCCGGGCGGAGGCTCTGGGAGAGGAGGCGGTGCAGGGGGGCGCGGACCTCGTCGCCTTCCCCGAGAACATGGCCTTCCTGCGGGAGGGAACGGCGATGCCGGAGCCGGAGGGGCTCGAGGGGAGCCTGGTCCAGCGTCTGCGGCGTCTGGCCCGGCGCTGGCGCCGCCACGTCCTGGCCGGGTCCATCCCGGAGAAGGCGGACGGCGATCCTGGAAAGCGGATCTACAACACCTCGCTCCTCCTCTCCCCCAGGGGGGACATCGCTGCCGTCTACCGCAAGCTCCACCTCTTCGACGTGCGCCTCCGCGGCCGGGCCGTGTTCGAGGAGTCGCGCCTGGTGGCCCCGGGAAAGGACGTGGTGGTGGCCGACACGCCGCTGGGGAAGCTCGGTCTCACCATCTGCTACGACCTGCGCTTCCCCGAGCTGTACCGGCGCCTGGCCCGGGCGGGGGCACAGGTCCTCTTCGTCCCCTCCGCCTTCACCGCCTACACGGGAGCCGCCCACTGGACGGTGCTCCTGCGGGCGCGGGCCATCGAGAACCAGTGCTGGCTCGTCGCTCCCGCCCAGTGGGGCCGCCACCACCCCGGGCGGAGCTCCTACGGGCACACCAGCGTGATCGATCCCTGGGGACGCGTCGTGGCCAGCCGCGCGCGCGGCACCGGCGTGGTCCTGGCGGAGATCGACCTGGACCTCGTGGCGCGGACGCGCCGGGAGATGCCCTGCCAGGAGCACACCCGGCCGGAGTTGCTTCCCTAGGCGCCGCCTTGCTAGCCTCTCGCCCCCGAGGTGCGCCCGTGATCTGTCCCCGCTGCAAGCACGAGTACCGGCCCGGCTTCACCCGCTGCGCCACCTGCCAGGTGGACCTGGTGGACGCGGAGGCGCTGGCCGAGCCGGAGCCGGTGCGCCACGCGGCGCACGTCACCATGGACGCGGCCACCATGGCCGAGCTCCTCCCCTTCTGCGGCTTCATCACGCTGGACGAGGCGCGTCACGCCCGGGAGCAGCTCCGGGAGTCGGGGATCCCGGCCGATATCCTCATCCGCGAGGCGGAGACGGCGGAGGAGACGCTGGAGGAGTACTGGATCCGGGTGCCCCGCAGCCGCTTCGCGGAGGTGGCCGACGTCCTGCACGAGGAGCCGGCCGAGCGGGAGGAGAAGGAAGGGAACGGCGAGGTCCACGAGAGCGAGACCTTCGCCTGCTCCGCCTGCGGGGAGGACGTGGAGGGGGACGCCGACGTCTGCCCCCACTGCGGCGCCCGGTTCGACGCGTGAGGGACGTGCGGACCCTGCTCTTCGACGCCGGCGGCGTCCTGCTCGACCTCGACTACGACTTCCTGCGGCGCCTGCTCTCGCTCCATGCGTGCAACCCGGACACCGAGGACCTCTCCCGCGCGGAGGCGCACGCGCGGACCGAGATCCACCGCAGGGTGCGGGGCGGCGGCAGGGTGGGGGAGGCCTGGCGCGACTACTTCCGCTTCGTCCTGGGGGAGGTGAAGGCTCCCCGGGAGGCCTTCGAGGAGATCATCGATCACCTGTGGGACGCCCATCGGCGCTTCGGCCTCTGGACCGTGGCCATCCCCGGCACGCCGGAGGCGCTCCGGCGCCTGAAGGAGCAGGGCTACCGCATGGCCGTGATCAGCAACGCCGAGGGGCGGGTGGAGCAGGACCTCCTGTCCGCGGGCTACGACGGCCTCTTCGAGACGGTGGTGGACTCGTTCGTGGTGGGGGTGGAGAAGCCCGACCCGGCGATCTTCGCCATCGCCCTGGAGCGGATCGGCGCCGCTCCCGAGAACGCCCTCTACCTCGGCGACGTGCCCTCGGTGGACGTGGAGGGCGCGCGCTCCGCAGGCATCGCCCCGGTCCTGCTGGATCGCCACGACCTCTATCCCGACGTGGATGCGCCCCGGGTGCAGTCCATCGAGGAGTTCGAGGCCTGGCTGGCGGGACCGAACTAGCCGCGCGCCGCGACCTCTCGCTCCCACTCGATGGGATCGCGGACCTCGGGCGCCCTCACGCCCAGCGCGCGCAGCCCCTCGATCACCGTCTGCCGGCGGACGACGCCCACCGTCAGGATGTGGGCGATCACGCTGCCGAAGGTGAAGCTGACCGGCGGCGTGCACAGGGCGTCCACGAAGACGTCGTCCCACTCGTTGCGCTCGCGGATCCGCCGGACCAGCGCGGTGAACTGGGGCTGCACCGCCGCCAGGCGCGCCTGCTGCCCGGCGATGCTGCGATCGCGGTCGGCCGGGAAGTCGCGCCCGCCGATGGCGGCCGTCCACACCTCCTTCGTGAACACGAGCCGATCGAGCATCGTGCGCACGTCGGGCTCCGGTCCCTCGAAGGCGTGGATGACGAATCCCGGCCGCACGTGGCGATCCAGATCCGCCTCGGAGAGGGTGGCGGCCTGCTCGAGCAGCCGCACGGTGTGCCAGTGGTCGTGCTCGACGAGACGATCGGACAGATCCATGGTCGTGGTCCTCGCCTCGCCGGGCAGGAGCAGGCCGCCCGGCGGGTGAAAGTGGATGCCGTTCGGCGCGGCGATCCGGAAGTCGCGTGGGGCGTCGGCGTACCGGCTCGGCGGCACGCCGTGGGCGCGGCTGAAGGCACGGGAGAACGCCTCCACGGCGTCGTAGCCCGCCTCCAGGCTGGCCTCGGTGACGCGCGCACCCCGCCCGAGCCGCCATGCGGCGCGCTCGAGCAGGAGCCGCCTTCGAAATGCAGCCGGCGCCTCCCCCACGCCCGCACGCACGAGGCGGTTGAAGTGGAACGGGCTCAGCATCGCGCGCGCCGCCAGTGCCCGCCCGTCCAGACCCTCGTCCAGGGCCTCGAGCACGGCGTCGACGACGTCCCTCAGCCGGTCCGGAGGTACCCGCATGCGCCGAGCATGCCCTCCTCCGGGCCGGCGCGCATGACCGGGATTGCTCCCGGCGTCTGGGCGCGGAGCCGGTCAGGCGTCGGGCTTGTTCCCGGCACGTCGGGCGTGGGCCTGGGCCACGATCCTGCGCCCGTGCCGCCGCGCATAGACCTGGGTGAATTCGGCACCGAAGAAGCTGATGAGCGCGGAGTAGTAGATCCAGAGGAGCAGGACGGCAAAGGAGCCCGCCGCCCCGAAGGCGCTGCCGGTCGCGGTCTGTCCGAGATAGAGCCCGATGAGGTACTTCCCGCCGGTGAAGAGGACCGACGTGGCGGCCGCACCCACCCAGACATCGCGCCACTCGATGACCGCGTCCGGGAGGTACTTGTAGATTGCGCCCAGGAGCAGGGTGATGAGCAGGAAGGAGAGCGCGAGATTCGCCCCCTTCCAGAGCCACGGCACCGCGGGCATCCAGGCGGTCATGTAGTCCTGCAGGCCGCTGAGGGCCGCGCTCATCACCAGGGACACCAGGAGGAGAAAACCGACCGCGAGCGCGATGGAGAAGGAGCGGAGTCGATCGAGGACGAGATTGAGGATTAGGCCGCGCCGCGGCTCCGGCTTCACGTCCCAGACTTGATTGAGGGCGGCCTGCAATTCCGCGAACACGGCCGACGCACCCAGGAACAGGGTGACGGAGCCGATGGTGATGGCCCACGCGCCTTTTCCGATGCCGCTGGCGGAGTCCAGCACCTGGCGCACCACTTCGGCTCCCTCGGGACCGGTCAGTTGCCGGACCTGTTCGACGATCTGCTGCACCGCGTTTTCCCGGGCCAGGAACAAGCTGGCGATCCCCACGGCGATCAGGAGCACCGGCGCGAGCGAGAAGATGGTGTAGAAGGCCAGCGAGGCGGCGAGCCGGAAGGTGTTGTCGTTCCACCACTCGATGGCCGTGTTCTTCAGCAGCTGCCAGGCTTCCATGTCCAACTCTGATGCGCCGGCCCGCTCTGGAGAAGGAGTCGGCCGTGGGAGAGAATCCCAGTATCCCCGAACTCCGCCCGGGAGCAACACGCTACGGGATGCGTACGAGCCTCCGCAGCAAGCGCCGGGTCTGGAGCTGCGGCGCGCGCACGAGAGATCGAGGGCTTCGTCGACGCCATCGTTCTCGACTCCCGGGACCGCTCCTCGGGCCGCGTGGGCGGGACGGGAAGCACGCACGACAGGTCCATATCGAAAGATCCTGATGAGACTCGGCTACAGCCACATGCTCCGAGGCGCCGACGACTTGAATGTCTTCGATCTCGGCGCCATGGCGGACGAGGTTGCGGCCCTCACCGGGTCACGCCTTTCATCTTCTGGTACTCCCCGGCCCCGGTTCTCGTCAGGCAGTCCCCGGGGGGGCGGAGCTTCCGCTCCGTCGCGATTGAGGATGACGGCGACCTCCGGGCCGCCAGCCTCACGCGCGTGCTGCCGAACGCTGCGGCCGACCTGGATGAGCGGCGGCGTTGCGCGGCCGCCCCGCGCCCCTACACTGGGGGAAAGCCCTTTCCCGAGTTCCCAGCCCACTGTCTCGCAGTTCAGGAGGTACTCATGCCCTCGTGGAGCAGCAAGGATCGCCGGCAGTACGAGCACATCAAGGAGAGCGCCAAGAAGCGCGGGAAGTCCACGCGGCGAGCCAAGGAAATTGCGGGCCGCACCGTGAACAAGTCGCGGCGACGGTCCGGACGAACCCCCAACAAGACCACCCAGGGAACGGGGAACCCCACCACGTCCCTGCAGGAGCGCAAGGTCTCCGAGCTGCGCAACCTCGCCTCGCGTCTCGAGATCGAGGGGCGCAGCCGGATGAAGAAGGATCAGCTGGTGCGGGCGATCCAGCGCGCCCGCTGAGGGAGACTCGCCGGACCCTCGATCGCAAGGCGCGACCGCGAACCAGACGTCCCGCGATCTCAGCGCGCGCGCCGGTAGTGCATGGCGACCGCGCCGCTGCGGAGCGGCTTCACCGAGACCAGCTCGAGGCGTCGCGTGCGGGGCAGCCCGCTCTGGTAAAGGGTCGGGCCGTGGCCGGCGATCCTGGGGTGGACGAGGAACGTGTACGCGTCGATCAGATCCAGCCGGTCCAGCTCGGTCGCGAGCTTGCCGCTCCCGAGGAGGACGCCGGCCGGGGTCGCGTCCTTGAGCTTCTGCACGCCCGTGCGCAGGTCGCCGGCGATGTGATGGCTGTTGGTCCACGGGAAGTCCTTGCGCGTCGACGACACCACGTACTTCGGCTTGGCCTCCAGCTTGAGCGCCCACTCGCGCATCGCCGGCGGCGCCTCCTCGTCGCCTCGGGCGACCGCCGGCCAGTAGCTCTCCATCATCTCGTAGGTGACGCGGCCCCACAGCATCGCCCCGCCCTCGTCCATGAGGCGGGTGAAGAAGGCGTGTGTCTCGTCGTCGGCGATTCCCTCCTGGTGGTCGACGCAGCCGTCCAGGGTGAGGTTGATGCTGAAGGTCAAGAGTCCCATGCGGCGAATCTAAGCATGACCGACCTCCTCCTGGAAGTGCCTGGGAGATTACGTCGGACCAGCAAGAGCAGGGGACGGCTGGGGGGCGGAGGGTCTGCGTCCCACCGCTTACTTGATGAGGGCCGTCACCTTGTAATGCCAGTTCCTACGTCGTTCGGGCTCGGGTCCTGGAACGACGTCGCGGATCGTGGGATCTCGGCCATCAACGCCCATTCCAGGGTGACGGGATCCAGGCGGTAGAGGTGGAACCGCGTGACGTGGATCGTGGCATCGTGCGCCGGCTCGCTCCACCGGAGAATCACGCTCCCGCTGCTCCCCTTTTCGAGATGGAGATCGTCCACGCCGATGGAGGCGTTCTGGGCGACCTCCATGTCGGGATGGGCATCGGAATCGTCGCGCGGGAGGCCGATCTCCCCGCACCCGTTGTTCCCCGGCCCGCATCCCGTACCGTAGGTGCCGTTCGTGCCGGCGCGTTCGTCGCTCCGGTCCGACACATCCGCCCCATAAACCGTGCCTCCGCTCGGCCCGTGTCCGCGGTCGTGCCACACGCCCACGTCGAAGGGGTCGGACGCCGTGGAGTTGTTGCAGACGTCGATGGCCATGAGCCGCACGTCCTCGAGGGGGGACGGGCTGAAACCGAGGAGCGGGCACACCCTCCCCGCCGGGCCTACGGGCAGGGAAGCGACGACGCTGCCAGCTCGCCGTCTCGCGAGCCCTGCTGGGCCGGAGAGGCCTCGTTCCAGCTTCCCCCGCCGGAGCAGGCGTTGGCGGGACGCACCAGATACCAGGTGCCTTCACCCGGCCCGGCGGTCACGGGATCCCATCCCTGCGTCAGGGGGTTGTCGTTCTGCAGGCAGGTCGCGCCCGTGAAGTCGCCCCCACTGCCCCGCAGCGCGCTCAGGCTCCCCCGGGTCATGTCGTAGAACGACGTGTTGGGCGTGGCGCTCCAGTCGAGCACGATCGTGTTGTCGATCAGCTTGGTGCCGTAGACGGTGGGCACGCCGGTGGGGACGGGGACGTTGTCGTCGCTGCTTCCGTTGCAGTCGTTGTCGTATCCGTCGCACACCTCGGGCTGCGGCGTCCCCGGCGTGCACTGGAAGGAGACGGAGGCGTTCACGCACACCATCGCCCCCACCCGCAGGCAGCTCCCGGTCCCGCAGGGCACCACGGACACGTAGCGCGCTCCGTCGGACTTGGCGGCCCCGTTGGGATCGCCGCCCCAGACGATCATGTCCCCCCCCGTGAGTACCGCCGACGTCCGGGCGCGCGCCGCCGGTGCGACGTAGGGATTCATGGGCACCCAGACGTTGTTGGTCTTCAGGTAGCGCATGCCGTCCCCGAGAGCGGTGTTGGGATCCTCGTTGGTGCGGTAGGTCCCGCCCCAGATCCACACCTCGTCGCCGAACGTGGCCGCGGAGGCCCAGGCCCGGCGCGACGGCTGCCCGGTCGTGGAGATCGGAGTCCAGCTGTCGTTGACCGGGTTGTAACGCGCGCCGCCGGCCAGGTAGTTGCTGCCGTCGCTGGTGCCTCCCCAGATCAGCATGTCCGCGCCGGTCCAGAGAGCGACGTGGCCATAGCGCCCGGAGGGAGCGCCCGTGGTCGTCACCGGGGTCCAGGAGTTGGTGGACGGGTTGTAGCGGGCGCCGGTGTTCAGGCCGGTCCCCGCCGCCGCCACCCCGCCCCACACGATCATCTCCGTCCCCGTCCACACCGCCGTCGCCTGCCAGCGTCCCGAGGGCGCGCCCGTGGTCGTGGTGGCCGACCAGCTGTTGCTGCCCGGGCTGTAGCGGGAGCCGGTGTTCATGTAGGTGGTCACGTCGCGCCCACCCCAGATCACCATGACGGAGCCGGTCCACACCGCCACGTGACCGCCCCGGGCAGCGGGAGTCCCGCTGCTGTTGGTGGCGGTCCAGCTGTCCGTGGACGGGTCATAGCGGCTGCCGTTGTTGTAGATGGTGGTGGCGCCGTCGTCGCCGCCCCACACGATCATCTGGCTGTCCGCCCACACCGCGGTGTGGTGCCAGCGCTTGGCCGGACCGGCGGGCAGCGTGCGCCAGGTGTTGCCGGCAAAGCTGTAGGCGATCCCTCCCGTCTGCACGGTGCCGGAACCGTTGTCGCCCCCGAAGACCAGGAACTCCCCTCCGGAATTGACGGCGGTGTAGTTGGTGCGGGCGGAGGGCGCGCTGGGCAGCGGCACCCAGTGATCCGTGTAGTAGATGGGGAAGTCGTCGTCCACGCCGCCGTCGCAGTCGTCGTCGAGGCCGTTGCAGCCGGCGTCGTCCGGGGAGTTGGGCGTTCCCGGCACACAGGTGTTGTACGTGTACACGGCGGCGCATTCCAGCGACCCGAAGGCGCGGCAGACGCCGAGGCCGCACACCGTGGGCTGAGGCAGGTAGTCGTCGCTGTAGTTCCCGTCGCAGTCGTCATCCACCGCGTCGCACGTGGTGTCCAGCACGCCTGGGTTGACGGCGGGATTGCCGTCATTGCAATCGCCGCCGCGAGCGATGGTGTTGGCGGGATGGCTCCCGTCGCACACGGCCGTGCCGGAGCCGCCGCCGTACCCGTCTCCATCCAGGTCCGGATACCAGGTCACGCAGGCGCAGTACTCGGCGCCGTCGTTCCACGCGCCGCCGTTCGTCACGCCGCCCCACACCACCATGCTTCCGCCGGTCCAGGTCCCGGAGTGGAAGGCGCGTGCGCGGGGCGCGGCCGCCTGGGTGGTGGATCTCCAGCTGTCCAGGGCGGGGAGGTAGCGGCCGCCGGTGTCGAGAGAGGAGGATCCCGTCTCGCCCCCCCAGACGATCATCTCGCTGCCCGTCCAGACGGCGCTGGTGGAGAACCGCGCCGCCGGTGCGCCGGTGGAGGAGATCGACGACCACGCGTTCCCCGCCGGATCGTAGGCGCCTCCCGTCTCAAGCGGTGCGCCGTTGTACCCGCCCCAGACCAGCATGCGGCTGCCGGTCCAGACGGCCGCGTGGCTCCGCCGGCCCGCCGGAGCGTTCACCGTGGAGGTGGCGGTCCAGGCGTCGGTCCCCGGGTCGTAGCCTCCACCGCTGGACTGGTAGCCTCCGGGACCGAGGCCGCCCCACACGATCATCTGCGCCCCCGTCCACACCGCCGTGGGCTTGAGGCGAGGGGTCGGCGCGCCGCCGCTCGAGATGGGATTCCAGACGTCGGTGGAGGGATCGTAGCTGGCCCCCGTGGCCAGGTTCCCCGAGCCGTCGCTGCCGCCCCAGACGATCATGCGCGATCCCGTCCAGACCGCGGCGTGGTCGGTCCGGTAGGGCGCCTGCCAGTACGTAATCTCGCTCCACGTGTCCCCGGCGGGGCTGTACTGGCCGCCGCGGATGGGATAGCCGCTCGCGTCCATTCCGCCCCAGACGAGCACCGCGGTCCCGCTCCAGACGGCGGTATGGCCCACCCTCGCCGTGGGAGCGGAGGCCCCGCTCGTGGGGAACCATGTATCCGTGGCGGGGATGTAGGCGGCGCCGTCGCCGCGGAAGCCGGAGTCGCCCGATCCACCCCAGAGGACGAGCTCCGCTCCCGTCCAGACGGACGTATGAAGGTTCCTCGCGGTGGGCGAGGGGGCGCCCGCGCGCGTGGGGACCCACGTGTCCGTCGCCGGGTCGTACACGGCGCCCGTGTTGTACGGGGTGAACGACACGCCCGACCCACCCCAGAGGATCATCCGACTGCCCGCAGCGATCATCGTCTCGTAGGCGCGTCCAGTGGGCGCTCCGGTGAGCGACGTGGGCGCCCAGGTGTTGGTCGCAGGGTCGTACCGCCCGCCCGTCGCGGTGTAGGGGAAGGTGACGCGGTCGTTCCCGCCCCAGACCACCATGCGGCCGCCGACCCACACCGCTCCGTGCCGGTCTCGCGCGACGGGCGCCCCGGCGGTCGTCATGGGGGTCCATGTGTCGGCCGCCGGGTCGTACAGCGCGCCGTCGTTGAGGAGGTCGGAGTTCACGTTCGAGGACCCGCCCCAGACGATCACCTTCGATCCCGTCCACACGAACGTGTGACCGCCGCGAGGCGAGGGCTGACCCGCGGTGGCGATCGGGGTCCAGACGTCCGCGGCCGGGTCGTAGCGCTTTCCCGGCCAGAGGACGAGAACGGATCCCGTCCAGACCCCATCGAGCTGCGCTTCCACGGTGGGCGCTCCGCTCTGCGTGGTGGGGGTCCAGACGTCGGCGACGGGGTCGTAGCGTGCTCCCTGGAGGGTCGACCCGTAGGCCGCGAAGCTGTCCCAGACGAGCAGCCGGGTTCCGGTCCAGGCGGCATGGGGGTTGGGGTCGAAGGTCGGGGCACCCACGGTCGTCATGGGGGTCCACGCGTCGGTCACGGGGTCGTATCGCCCTCCCTGCGCCCCACCCCCTCCCCAGGCGAGCATCCGCGATCCCGTCCAGACCAGCGCACCGAAGATCGTTTCACCGGGCGCCCCCAGCGTGCTCACGGTCACCCACGTGTCCGTCGCGGGGTTGTACCGGCCGCCGCCCTCCGCGCCTCCCCACACGATCATCTCCGTCCCCGTCCAGACGGCCCCGTGCCCGAAACGCGCGCTCGCCGCCCCGGTGCCCGTTCGTGTCCAGGTGTTGTCGGTGCAGGTGGGGATGAGAAGGGAGGCGGAGAGGTCGGGGACCGTGATCGCGGACTCGCCTTCGGGGTCCGGCAAGCCCGGCGCGTGGTTCTCGCGCTCGATGGACCACCAGGTGTCGAAGGTCCGCTTCGGCCAGGAAGCCAGCGCGACACGCACTCCCTTCTCGGACCGGGCAAGCACGGTCTCGGCCGTGAAGGCGTCGTCGGTCTCTTGCAGGGCTCCGACCTGCCCGACCGGCACCCGATCCAGCGTGTCCACCTCGGTCTCGGTGACGTGAGGAGCCACGCGCTCCAGGTCCCGCGCCGCCCGCGCCGTGGCGTGGCCCTGTTCCGCCTCCTGCCGCTCGCTCTCGTGGAAGCGCGGATCGCGCGCGTACCAGGACCGGAGCAGGCGATCCACGAGAGCTGGCCGGGCGAGGACCTCCGCGATCAGGACAGGGTCGTGCTCGAGCGCGTCGAACATGGCCTGGAGCGTCTCGGGATCGCGGGAGCCCTGGGCCATGCGGTCCAGCTCCGCCTGCAGCTCCACGCTCCCGATGGGACGCTTCCAGAGGTCCTCGAGGGCGCGCGACTTGCGGAGCACCTCCTCCACGTGCGCCCGCAGCGCGCTCTCCGGCAGCACGTCTTCGAGGGCCGGCTTTGGTCCCGGATTGGACTCCGGCCAGATCCTGCGCTCCCAGAGGACGCGCTCCATTGCCCGGTGGGCCTTCACCCTGGCGTCGAGGTCCAGGGTGGCAGCCCGGGCCGGGGCGGCGGCCATTGCGGCCAGGAGGAGGATCCGCCCGATGCGGTGCATCGCATCGGGGTATACGCGCCCACCATTCCGGGTGCGATCGCACAAAGATGTGAAAGCAGCAGATGTCGGCCCGCCGGTTGCTGGAGCGCCCTCCTTCAACGGGCATCCCAGCAAGGAAAACGCGGCAGAACGCGCAGCCTTACAGTCGGAGCTGCTCAGGAATCGACAGGTTGTCGATCAGCGCGCAGACGGCTACGGGCACGTGTCAGGGTCGAGCGGGATCTCCGTGTCGCGGCCGGGGACCTCCGCCGGGGAGCCCGTTCCCCAGGAGTCGAAGCCGCAGACGGGGGACGAGTCGAAATGCTTGACGAGGTAGTAGAACGCCTGGCCTGGGTTCGGCAGGGTGGCATCCGTGAATCTTTGGTCGTAACGGTCGAGGAGGCACAGCTGGACCGTTCCCTCGAACTGCCCACCACTGGCACGCAACGCATCGAGATCACCACGGATGGCGTTGACCCTGTTCAGGGTGTAGGTCCACACCACCTCACTCTTGCTGGCCCAGGTAATGGTTTGAGGGAACGGCTCGGGGTCGATGGACTGACACACCAGCGGGACCACCACCGAGGCGCGGCCGGTGCAGACCGGATGGGTCGAGCAGCGCACGTCCACGGCGTAGCCCATCGTCCGGTTCGGGACGTCGGTGGCGAGCGGGCTCGAGCTCCACTCCTGCACCACCGTCTCCCCCAGGTCGAGCACGCCGTCCTGGTCCGGGTCCTGCCAGAAGCGGAAGTGCAGGGTCCCCCCGGGACACTGGTCGGGCGCCGAGCCCGACGCGTCCAGGGTCACCTCCTCGTCCGCGTGTACCGTGGTGGAAGGCGTGGGGCTGAGCACGGCAGCGACGCTCGTGCAAACGGGGCCGCAGGCAGGCAGGGCAGAACGGTCGGACGTGTCCACGCTCACGGTGGCGGCGGCGGTCAGCGTATTCGTGACCTGGATGTCGTCGATGTACCACCCGTCGTCGGCCTCGATCGGGTTCCAGTTGTAGACCTGCTCGAAGGTGACCGTGCCGAAAACCTCGATCGTGCTGACGAGAAAGCGCAGGCGGAGGCGCCGCCCGCGATAGCGCGAGAGATCGAACCTGCTCTGCACCCAGGTTCCGGGGCCGAGGACGCCCTGCAGCCCCGGGCCATCGCTGGCATGGCGGATGTCGGTGGCGGAGAAGGGAGCGCTCCAGAAGGTCGATCCCTGTCCGGAGAACACGAACTCGGGCCCACAGGTGGAGGAGGGACCGTATCTCCGCTCTGGATCGGTGGGATCGAAGAAGCTGTCTTCGGTGTTGCCGTCGTCCGTGGGATCGAACATGCAGTTCGTGAAATTGTCCTGTCCCGCCATGTCGTAGACGTTCTCGTACGGGTAGAGTTTCCGCCAGGCGCCGATGGCGGCGCCGGAAGAGCCTGCGAGCTGGATGTGGACGACGCCCCGGTCCACGGCTTGGTCCCAGCCCGACATGTAATCGCTGTTGGTCAAGCTCACCTGGTGCTTGAAGCTGAGCACGGATGTCACGCCATTCCATCCCAGATTGATGGGATTGAGCGTGCGAATGGCGTCGAGCTGCTGGAGACGCGTGGTGTCCACCGGGGCCATGCCCGGGTGCATGCCCCAGTGCAGGGACTGCCCCCCCAGGTAGGCGCGGCCCCCGTCCGGGGAACTGCTGCCGTGCACGTGCCAGTCGTAGCCGTTGTTCGTCCCGTTCGTGAATCCCAGGTAACAGAACGAGTTGTTGTTGCTGTTCGAATTGGGACCGTCAGGGTCGTTGTACTGGCAGCGGAAGCCGTCGGACAGTGCCAGGCTTGCCATGTTCGTATCCAGGGTCATGGTCGTGAAGGTGCCGAAGCTGGCGCCCTCGAAGCCCTCCGTGAACGTGCTGGGGAACAGTCCCCCGCTCACGTTGAGATCGAGATCGACCGTGAGCTGCTGGGGCCGGACGGTGCCCCCGAAGTCGTTCCCCGCGATCTGGAAGTCGAAGGTGGCGGTGAGGGAAGCGAAGGGGTCGGAACGGGACACGTTGGCGACGTGGAAGACGGCAGCGACCGTGGACTCCCGCTCCTGCCCCGCGAGCAGGGAGCCGAATGCCACCACGGGGGAGGAGATGCAGTCCACGGCGGGGTCGGTGCTCGCCACCGTGACGACGATGCCCTCGCGATCGGCTCCGCTGCTGTTCCGGAGGGTGACATAGAGGAGGACGGTCTCGTTGGGATCGGCGAACCCGTCGTCGTCGCCGTTGTCGGTGAGGCGAATGCTCTTCACGACGATGTCCGCTCGGTCGACGGCGCCGGACTGGAAGGAGGGAGGCACCTCACGCGGTGGGATCGCGTGCGCGAGCGAGAAGAGAAAGGGGAGAAGGAGGAACGCCGTCTATCTTCCGTGATCGCGCAACACCCACCCCCCGGCGAATGCCGTCTGTTTCTTGGAATATACCGAATATACCGTCAAGACTGGGGAAAACGAATCAAAGC
Source organism: Candidatus Polarisedimenticolaceae bacterium (assembly GCA_036274395.1). Lineage (GTDB taxonomy): Bacteria > Acidobacteriota > Polarisedimenticolia > Polarisedimenticolales > DASUFT01 > DASUFT01. Next base: position 57,147 of record DASUFT010000003.1, read on the forward strand.
CGCATCCCTTCCCGCGGATGGGGAGTCCGCTGCCGGTCCCCGTCGCGGAACCGCTCCTCCACGTACCGCCGCGCCTCCTCACCGCCAGCGCCTTGCCGCGGCAGGTCCCGGGGATCGGCCGCGGATCCCGCGGCGTAGGCGGCCAGGGCTTCCTCTGTCGGCCTTCGGACTCAAGGCGTGGGGCGAGGAGCTTGAACGGTTGCGGATTGTGGGGCGGGATGCGTCCGGCCTCCTTCAAATGCGCGATCGCTTCCTCCGCGGCGCCGCGCTCGTCCAGGAGAAGCGCCAGGTTGTAGTGGATCTGCGCGTAGTTGGGCCAGATCGCGAGCGCCTGGCGGTACGCAGCCTCGGCCTCCTGATCTCGCCCGGCGGCGTGCAGGGCGATCCCCGCACCGGCCTGGAGCTTGGCGGAGCGCGGCTGCAGCTTCACGTCGGTGAGGGCCAGCGTCGCGTTGTCGTGCCACGCCGGGATGTGGGTGATCGTGCCGCGCCGTGCTCAGTCCAAGGAGCGCGATCATGAGGCCGATCGTGGCCACGAGCGCAGGTCGTCCGTGACGCGCGAGGCCGGCCCCGAGATGGCCGGCAATCAAGCAGATCCCGAAGGAAGGCAGGTAGAGCAGGCGCTCGGCCAGGAGCGTGCCCACCGGGAAGAGCAGGTTCGAGGCGGGGAGCAGGAAGAGCGCGAAGGCGGCGAGGCCGAGCAGCAGCGGGCGCAAACGGCGCCAGCCCCAGAGCAGGAGCGCGGAGGGGAGCGCGAGCGCACCGCATCCGGCGAGGAGGCGGGGATCGCTCCAGGACCGGACGAGCGGGACGGCGTCGAACGAGTAGTCGGAGACCAGGTGCCTCGGCCAGACGAGGAGGACGAGGTCCTTCCCCACCACCCAGAGCGGTCCCCATCCGCACGGCAGGACCGGCGAAGGCCGCGGGGTTGTCCATGAAGACCGCGTCCTCGGCGCTCCGGAGTCCGCCGAGGGCAGCGGCGCGCAGGATCAGCGCAAGAGCGAGTGCCGTGGCGTAGCCGGCGTAGGCGATCCAGCGCGGACGCGCGTCGTCTTTGCGCTCGCGGTGGAGGTCGTCGAGGAGGAACAAGACCCGTCCTCGGCGCGGATCGCCGGCGCGGGCGCAGCCATGAGCAGGAGGAGAGCGAGACCGGGGAAGAGGGCACGTCGCATCGCGGGACCCTCCGAGTCGAGGCCGTTCGCTCACGCAAACGGGGCCGGGAAGGTGGTCAGGCTTGCTTCTCTTTTCAGAGCGGAGCGGGCGGCTTTCCGCGACAGCCGCCGCAATGCGGGCCCGCGAACTCCACCCGCGGGTGCCGCACCTTCTTCACCACGTGCGGGCGGTCGCGTGCGGCGGGGGCGAGCACGTCGTGGTTGCAACCTCGGCAAAGGAATCAGCGTGGGCCGGGGATCAGGGACGGCCGCTCGCTGGCCAGGGCGGGAGCGCGAGGCGGGCGCCGGACTCGAGTTCCGGCGCCCGCGCGGCGTTCGTGCCGATCAGGGAACGCCCACGATGATGGCCCAGAGGAACCAGGGCTGCAGCTGCGGATTGTTGGGTGCGTTGGCGAGCTGCCCGTTGAGGTTCTTGCCCCAGCCGTAGGCATTCAGATTGACGCTGGCGAGCGAGTGATCCTCGCCGGCACCGACGAAGGTCACTCCGCCGGGAAGGCCCACGACGGGCCCGAAATTGGCGCGGGGGGCCGTCGTTCCATTCCCCAACTGGCCCGAGACGTTCTGGCCCGTGCTCCATACCGTGCCATCGGCCCGCAACGCCAGGGTAAAGCCGGATCCGGGGGCGATCCGCAGGATATCGGCGATCAGGGGGATGGTAACCGGCACCGGCCGCTCCAGGGCCGTCCCGTCGCCGAGCTGGCCGTAGGCGTTGTGTCCCCAGCCCTTCAAGGTACCGTTCTGGAGCCCGGCGAAGCTGAAGTAGGCGCCCGCGGCCACGCGCCGCACCCCTGTGAGGCCGGGGACCAAGACGGGGGAGTCGCGATCGGTGTGCGTGCCGTCCCCTAGCTGTCCCGTGTTGTTAAGGCCCCAGGTCCACACCGTGCCGTCGCCCTTCACCGCGACGCTGTGATAGAAACCAGCCGCCACTGCCACGACATTGGTCAGGTTGCTCACCGCAGTCGGCACCAGCCGATCCGTGTGCGTCGGGTCTCCGTTGCCGAGCTGGCCGTAGGTGTTGTCCCCCCAGGCCAGCACGGTCCCGTCGCGCTTCAGGGCGAGCGTGTGCCTCGATCCCGCGGCGATCGTCACCACACCGACCGATGGGTCGAGAATGGAAACCGGGCTGGTCCTTTGCGCGGTCGAGCCGTCGCCGAGTTGGCCGTCACTGTTGTTTCCCCAGGCCTTGACGGACCCGTCCTGAAGGAGCGTCACCGTGTGCGAGGTGCCGGCCACCACGGCCAGTGCGTTGGTGATGTCCGGGAGGGCGCGTGGCTCGGAGCGAGTCGTGGTGGAGCCGTCTCCCAGCTGCCCCTGGTCGTTGAGCCCCATGGTCACGACTCTGCCCTGGTACACGGCCACGGTGTGCGCGTACCCGGCCTCGATCGGGATGGGCTCCTGCGGGACGCCCTCGACCGTGAAGACGAGGTCATCCCGGTCGTTGGTCGGACCGGACACACAGGCCCCCGCGGTCCCCTCGTAACGAACCTGGGCGCGGACCGCGTGCGACCCGATCACGTTGGCCAGGGTGAAGTTTCGGGTGAACGAGATGGTTCCTCCCGAATCGCACCTGATGTTGCTGGCTATTTGGGTCCAGCTCGGGTTGCTCGCGTTCGAGGTGTAGTAGAGGTCGACGAAGTCGGAGGGCGTCGGGGGAACGAAGCTGACCTCACTGCGGCACCAAACCGTCACCTTGACACTCGCAGTACCTCCTGGCCTCAAACGAAGGCCGTCGGTGGCCAGCACGTCGATGCGATCGACGCTGTCGCCGTCGGCCAGGTTGTGAAACGACCCTGAGGTCCCGTCGGGGCAGGAGTCGTTGATCGTGTTGGGTTGGTTCTGCTCCTGCGTCCCCGAGATGCTGTCGCGGCTCTTCACCAAGTCGTTCCCGGTCGTGCATCCGCAGGCCGAAGCCGCGCAGGCCGGGGCTTGCCGCGCCGGGTCGAACGCGGCCCCGGTGGGGATGCAGCCCAGGTCGAACGTGCGGGTGGTGCTCCACGCGCTGGGCGCGCAAGTGCCGATGGCACGCACACGCCAGTAGTACCGCGTTCCTGTCGCCAGAGCAGGCGAGACGTTCCAGGTGCTCGCCGCGAGGTTCGAGGCCGAGCGGGTGATGGGAACGAACGTCGCGCTGGTCGAAACCTGGACCTCGTAGGTCGTCCCCGGGACGTCGGCCCAGTCGAGGGTCGGAGCTGTGACGGTGGTGAGGACGGCGCCGTTGGAGGGTGTTAGGGCCAGCGGAGCAGCGGGGGCCGAGCAAGTGGTGAAGCTGCGGGCGGCACTCCAGGGCGAGGTGGTTCCGCAGCTATCGACGCTGCGCACCCTCCAGTAGTAGGTCGTGCCGGCATTCAAGGCCGGTGTGACGTTCCAGAAGCCCGCAGTCACGGAAGGGGAAGCCACGACGCTCGTGAATGCGGCGTCGGTGGCGACCTGCACCTGGTAGGACAGAGCGTCCGGGAGGTCCTCCCAGTCCAGGACGGGGGCTGTGGGAAGCCCGGTGGCGCCGTCGGGCGGTGCCGAGAGGAGCGGCGTTGCGGTGGGGCAGAGGGCACTGGAGGCAGTGATCGAGAAGGACTGCGGCCCCTGGGGCACGTTGTAGCCGGTCACCTCGATCGACCACGTGCCAGCGGTGGGGTTGTCCACCAGGACCTGCTCGATGTTGTCTCTAGTATTGCGCGCGGTGCGCACGGCAGGGGAGGCGGGAGACGACGGGTCGAGCGTCCATGGATAGTAGACCACCCCGTTGGGCGCACGAACGATCACGTCGAGGTCGTTGACCAGCGCCGCGTCGCCCGACGTATTGGGAGTACCTGGATAGTCATCCCAGGCGATCGTCACCTTGAGCTCTGCGGTGCCGCTGGCGACGGTCATGTAGTAGGGCTGTAGCCCTCCCTGCGTGACTTCGCTCTCCCGGAACCTCCCGATTGCGCGCCTCTGGTCGATGGCCTGCTTGATGCGGATCGACCCGTAGCCGAACTGGTAATCGGGGCCGACGTTGCCGCGGTCCACTGCCGTTTGAGCCAGAAGCACCTTCAGGGTCGAGTTCCTTGGAAGTGGATGCGGTGCCGGGAAATCCGCTCGGTAATCCTGGAGCAGCAGGGCCAGGGCGCCCGTGACCGTGGGCGCCGCCATGGAGGTGCCCCAGAGCACCCGGGTGTGTTTGCTGTCAGAGTCATTGCTAACGGACATGACGCCGCACTCGTTGGGTCGGTCGTCCAGCTGAAAGGCGAGGCAGTCGGGGAGAGGGAGAGACGCCTGGCAACCCGGTGCAGACACGTCGGGTTTCATGCGGCCGTCGTCGGTCGGACCCCAACTGGAGAAATACGTCATCGAGTCGTCGGGGAAGACTATGGGGAGAGAATCGGGAAACTGAAGGATGAGAGGGGCGTTCACCGCTCCCACGGTGATGTGGTTCTTGGCGCCGGCAGGAGGAGCGATGCTGTAGTAGCCGTCGCCACTGTGTTCCTCGATGTTGCAGACGCTGCCCTTGCGCTCGTTCCCGTTGGCCCAAACGACCCGGAACGGGCTCCCCAGACCTCCGCGCACGATTCCGTCGATCAACCCATCGGTGACGCCGTAGTCTCCTTGCATTGCGCAATCCGCGGGACTCGCGGTAGACGATTCGATGTTCATGCCGATAGAGTTGTTCGCAATGTCGGCGTGATAGTTCTCAATCGCGGTTCCATAGTCCGTCTCGATGTCTCCTGGATCGGTGTATAGGCTGATGCCGCTTCCGCGTGGCTGCAAACCGTAGGAAACCATCAGAGCGTTCGGTGCCATGCCCGCGTGTTGCTTTCTCCTGGTGTTCCCGCCGTTCGATCCGATGGTGCCGGCGACGTGCGTGGGGTGCTCGGCGCCTGGGCTCGGATTCACGCCGGGCTCTCCGACGACCAAACGGCCGGCAAAGGCGTTGTGGGTCCCCCTCGCCGTCCCATTGTCGTAGACCATCACCATGATGCCAGTCCCGTTGAGGTTGTAGGGGTAGGGCCCGAAGGGGGTGCCGAGTGGCGTCGTGGTGTCCCGCGCCTCGATGGCCACGGCGTTCTCGAAGTTGTTCCCCTGGAGCAGGGAGAGCGGAGGCTCGACCCACTGCACGCGATCGTCAGCCGCGAGCTCTGGGATCCGGTTCTCCGGTAGTTCGGCTACGGCCCCGTTGATGACGCTCATTGTGCTGCGGACCGTCCCGCCCATTGCATCGATCAGAGGCAGGCCCTCGCCCTTGAGATCCACATCTGGGTGGAAGACAACGTAGACGGCGGCGACCCTTTCCTTCTTGGATGCGTCCACGATGGAGAACTCGGGTACGTTTCCGCCGAGGAGCTGGGGGTGCAGCTTCCACTGTGGCTGGATTGCATCGACCGCGAGCAGGGATGGGAGCGCACGCAGGCCATCCGTGTCGGCCCCGGCGGGAAGCGCCGCGAAGTAGGCGTCGGCTCCGACGTAGGCACCGAGGCGGATGCCCAGCGACTCCAACTCCTTTCTGTCGTCTTCGGACAGGGGGGCGCGGAACTGAACTACCACGTGCCGGTTTCCACCCTTGGCTGCCATGTCCAGCGCGTTCGTTCCGGCCGACAGCGTCGCCGGTCCCGAGCGCCACTGGATCTCACGGCCTTCTGGCGCCGCCTGGATGAGGGTTACGTTAAGACAGACGGTGATTCCGAACACGGCGATCGCGCGCATGACAAACCTCGTCGCCTGGACGGCGTCGCCGGAGTACCTAGCTCCGACGCAGAGATAGTGACGCGCCCCTCGGAAAGTTTCTCGCATAGTTGCACGCCCGATCAGGAGCACCGGCGCCAGCGAGAAGATGGTGTAGAACGCCAGCGAGGCGGCCAGCCGAAACGTGTTGTCCTTCCACCATTCGAAGGCCGTGTTCTTCAGCAGCTGCCAGGCTTCCATGTCCAACTCTGATTCGCCGGCCCGCCCTGGTGGGAGGAGCGGGAGGCCGGTAGATGAACGACAGCATCGGCTGTGGGAGAGAATCCCGGTATCCCCAAACTCCGCCCGGGGGGCAACACGCCGGGCCCGGCGCCAAGGTCGCCGGCCGAACAGCTACGGGATGCGCACGATGTCGCGATGGCGGACGGCGGCGACCCGAGCCTCCGCAGCGAGCGCGGGGTCCGGGAGCTGCGGAGGATCCAGCGCGGTCAGTTCCTGGTACGCCGCCCGGACCCGATCCCCCTCCAGCGGTCGGTACTCGAAGGCGACGGAGTCCTCGAGGGCCGGAATCACGCCAGCAGCAGTGCCAGGAGCATGCGGGGCATCCTAGCCGAGGGGACGGGTTGAGGATCAAGCTCGACGAGAACCTCGGCTCCCCCCGCGTGGCCGAGCGGCTGAGATCTGCTGGTCACGACACCGCCACCGTTCAAGAGCAGCGCCTGGAGGGCTCGACGGACGAGCAGCTCGTCGAGTTGTGCCGGAGCGAAAGCCGGCGTCTGGTGACCCTCGACCTCGGATTCGCCGATAGCGTTCGATACGTGCCCGCGACCTGTGCGGGGGGGGCGTCCTGCGGATGCCAGGCCGGCTGGCCCCCGAGAGCATCGACGCAGCGATCGACGCCCTGATCGCCGCACTGGTGGGAAGGGACCCACGCGGCAAGCTCTGGATCGTTCAGGGCCGACGAATTCGAGAGCATCAAACCGACTGAGACGCCTCGGCTCGGCTCCTTCCCGGGGCTCGCCGCTCACGCACGAGCCAAGCGAGACTCCCCGCAGTCGAGCTCTTGAGACCTGGAATGGCTGCGCCAAAGGTCGTGCTTCCGCATCTTTGGCCCCGACGCGTGCGATCACGGGCAACCGGTCAGGTCCGAAGCTCGTACAGCAGCTCCTCGACCCAGCCGTCGAAGGTGGGCGAGCCCGGGTCCTCGCTCGACCGCGTGAAGCCGCTCTTCTCGAGCACCCGGATCGAGCCCACGTTGTGCGCGACGACGAAGGCGTAGAGGGACGGGTCCGCTCGACCTCCACGAACGCCGCCAGCGCCGCCGTCGCGATGCCACGACCCCAGAACGACCTGCCGATCCAGTACGCCACCAGCCGCCGGCCGTCCTGCTCCCACGAAGTGACGTAGCCGGCGACGCGCCCGTCGGCGAGGACCGTCCTCGGGCTGTTCGTGGGGTTTGGCAGCACGCTCGTCCTCCAGTGCGAGAGAAAGCTGTCGTGGTCCCGAGACGGGAAGGCCGCCATCCGCGCCGCTTCGGGGTCCAGCTGCTGCTCGAAGAAGGTCTCGAGGTCGGACTCGGCGACCTCGCGGAGGGTGACCTTGGGCGGCTCGGCCATGGACGCCTCCTCATTCGGGGTACCGGACCGTACCATCCGGGGGGCCGGCTCCGTCCGGCACGTCTGGAAGCTCGAGCACGCGCCCGTAGGCCCCAGCGGCCTCCCGAACCTCGCCGCGGGCGCACTCGCCGGCCATTCGTGTGACGCCCCGTGCGGGGCACGCGTCGCGCCAGCCTGCTGGCGGTTGCGCGCGCACGCCCAGGCACCGGGAAGACGCTCCCGGCTTGACGGAGTCCTAGATTCTGGCCATAATATAGCCAGAATGCGTCACGAGATCGAGCTGGCGCCGGAGGCCATACAGGACCTCAAGCGACTGAAAGCCGATCTTCGGGCGCAGGTGAAGGATGCGATGGAGACTCATCTTCGGCACGAACCGACGAAGACGAGCAAGAGTCGGATCAAGCGACTCCGCGGAGTGTCGAAGCCGCAGTATCGTCTGCGAGTGGACGACGTGCGGGTGTTCTACGACGTACGCAGACGCAAGGTCGAAGTTCTGGCCATCGTCACGAAGGCTGACGCCAACGCATGGCTCGCGAAAGCAGGTGAGCGATCATGAAGAAGGTGGCTCTTTCCGAAGTCAAAGACGACCTGTCCCGCTTTCTTCGGCTCGCCGAGAAGGAAGAAGTTGTGATCACGAGACATGGAAAGGCGGCGGGAGTTCTCATCGGATTCAAGTCGGAAGACGATTGGTTCGACTACCGTCTCGAGAACGACCCGCGCTTCCTGCATCGTGTGGCAGCCGCTCGGGAGAACCTGCGCGCGGGACACGGCGTCAAACTCGAGGATGTGGAAGAGTAGGTGCGGCTGCCTCAGAGCACGCTGCAGCGGTCCCCCTCGCCGGTTACGCTGCTCGCGGCACACCGCGTGGACGCCATGCCGGTTGCGCTGGCCCTCGCGGCCGACATGAGTCGTGTGCACATGGCTTCCCCTGACGTTTCCACGGATGCTACCGGCCTGTGCACCAACCCTGGAACTCCACAATGAGATTGAGCGCGCTTCCGAGGCGCTGCACGACGTGGCGCCGCAGCGGTGCTGGAGGGCGCAGAGCGACGTGGATGCGCCCTTGTGCGCTATGGCGGGAGCGAACTAGGGGGATGGGAGAGTGGCCAGGCGCGCCCGCGCGCGCTCCCGGATTCCGTCCGGCACGTCCGGAAGCTCGAGCACGCGCCGGTAGGCCGCGGCGGCCTCCCGAACCTCCCCGCGGGCGTCGGCCGTGAGGGCCTGGGCGAGGATCCCGAGGTAGCTCTGGTTCGCCTCGGTGCGGATCCCCTCCAGGACCGCGAGACCCTCCTGCGTCTTCCCCGCCGCCAGGAGGGCGCGCCCGTGGTTGAAGCGGAAGGGGAGATCCCTCGGATCGGCGGCGGCTCCTGCCGCATAGGCGGTGAGCGCCTCTTCCGTCCTCCCCATGCGTTCCAGGCGCGGGGCCAGGAGCTTGAACGGCTGCGGGTTGTGAGGCGCGATCCGTCCCGCTTGCTGCAGGTGCGTGATCGCCTCCTCCGTTGCGCCACGTTTCTCGAGAAGCAAGGCCAGGTTGTAGTGGATTTGCGCGTAATCGGGCCAGATCTGGAGCGCCTGCCGATAGGCGGCCTCGGCCTCGGCCTCGCGTCCGGCGGCATGAAGCGCGATGCCGGCACCGGCCTGGAGCTTGGCCGAGCGAGGCTGGAGCTTCACGTCCGCCAGCGCGAGGGTGGCGTTGTCGTGCCAGGCGGGGATGCGCGTCCAGGTGCGTGCAGCTCCCAGACCGAGGAGCGCCGCGGCGGCCACCAGGGTGGCCACGAGCGCCGGCTTCCTGCGTCGCGCCAGGTCGGCTCCGAGGTGGCCAGCGATCAAGCAGAAACCGAAGGATGGAAGGTAGAGGAGGCGCTCGGCCATGAGCGTGCCCACGGGGAAGAGGAGGTTCGACGCCGGGAGCAGGAAGAGCGCGAAGGCGGCCATGCCGAGGAGCAGAGGGCGCGAGCGGCGCCAGCCGTGGATTCCGAGGGCGATCGAGCATATGACGGCGAGGAAACCGGCGAGAAGCCGGGGATCGCTCGCCGACCGCACGAGCGGGATCGCGTCCACCGAGTAGTCGGAGACCAGGCGGGCGGGCCAGAGCAGGAGCCAGAGGTCCTTGGCCACCACCCAGAGCGCGGTGGCGATGCGCACCCCGACGCCCGCGAAGGCTGCGGGGTTGTCCATGAACACCGCGTCCTCGGCGCCCCGGAGTCCACCGAGGGCTGCGGCGCGCAGGATCAGCGCAAGAGCGAGTGCGGCGGCGTAGCCGCCGTAGGCGATCCAGCGCGGGCGGGCGTCGTCGTTGCGCTCGCGGTGGAGGTCGTCGAGGAGGAACAAGACCGGCGCGAGCACCGCGCCTTCCTTCGAGAGCACGGCCAGGAGGTAGAGGAGGGGAGCGAGGACAGATCGGCCTCTCCGGTGCGCAAGCCACGCCGCCAGCGCGAAGCCCGCGGCCAGCAGCTCGGCGCGGCCGGCGACGTTGGCCACCGCCTCCACGTGCACGGGGTGCACGGCGAAGAGGAGCGCGGCCAGGATGGCCGTCCCGTAAAGGACGCCCGCGCGCCGCGCCGCGAACCAGGCCATGGCGCAGACGGCCGCGTGCAAGAGCAGGTTCGCCGCATGGAAGCCGTGCGGAGCATCCCCGGTGAGGGCGCGGTTCAGGGCGAAGGACCAGGTGGTGAGCGGACGGTAGAGCCCGGCGGCGGCGCCCTCCCCCTCCGGCCAGTACGGCCGCAGGAAGAAGGCGCCGAGGTCTCCGGGATGGTCCAGGCGCGGATCGCGCTCCACGAGCGGGACGTCGTCGAGCGCGAACCCGAGATGCAGGGCCGGCAGGTACACCGCCAGCGCCAGGAGCGCGACGATCAGGGGCCAGAGCGCGCTCGCCCGCGCCGGGATCGTGGGATCAGAACGTGTAGGCGTAGGAGGCCAGCACCTGGGCGTCGGGGGCGCCGTCGCTCAAACCCACGATCAGGGCGCCGCGCAGGATGCCGCGGTTCCAGGGGCGCCAGTTGACGCCTGCCCCCAGTCGGAAGTCGGAGTCCGCATTCTCGATCCGCTCGCTCTCGAAGTAGGCCTCGCCGGTGAGGCTGAACACGTCCGAGACCGGGTAGATCGCCCCGCCCGAGAGGAGGACGGAAGTCTTCCCCTGGGTGTCGAACCCCTGCGGGGAGTCGTCGCCGCCGAAGACCTGCCCGTCCCCGTTGAAGCGGACCCCGGCCACGCCGGAGAGGATGAGCTGGTCGGTGTGGAAGCGCACGGAGCCGAAGCCGGAGAGGTCGAAGGAGTCGTCCCCCAGGCCGGCGGTGTCGTCCCCGGTGGGGACGGTGACCAGTGCTCCCGCCGCGAACTCGGTCTGCGCATTGGCGGCACCGAAGTGGAACTTCCCCCACACGTCGAGGTCGGTGGCGCCGGATCCATCGGGGAGATCGTTGGACGAGTCGGTGTTGCCGAAGCCCACCCGGCCGCCGACCTCCACGTTGTCCCAGGGCTTCAGGGCCACGATCCCACGCGCGATGGTGGCATCGATGGGATTGCCGTCGCGGAACTCGAGCTGTCCTTCCCACCATTGATGCGGCACCACGGCCGCCTCCTCGGCGAAGGTCAGGAAGAGACGATCCTGGCCCGACGTCGGGTTTTTGCTCCCCCCGGCCTGCGCGAAGGCGGGCAGGGCGAGGAGGAGACAGGCGGCGGCCAGACAAGCTTTACGCATCACAGGGGCCTCCCTCTCCGGCCAAGGCGCCGGAGGTTCACTCCAGGTCGAACGGGTTCGACGGCTTTTTGTTGGGGTCCTCGGCCGCTTTCTTCTTCGCCTCCTCGAACTTCTTGTCGAGGAGGTCGTCCAGGCGGCGCGTGCGGTCGAAGGCCTTGTCGAAGATGTCCTGCCGGCGCGCCTCCCCGCCGCGCACGTGGCCGAGGGCGTCCTCGAAGGACACGGTGGGCTTGAGCTGCGGGCGGCGCTCCCCGAGCACATCTCCGGTCTTGGCGTCCACCGTGAGGACGTCGCCGCAGCAAGGACAGGTGACGGTCAGGTTGTTCGCGGCCATGCTCCGATCTCCGCCGCGCATTCTGTCACGCGCGCTTCAGGCGGACCACCGTGGCGCCCCATCCCCCACGGTCGGGCGGCGCATCGGCGAAGGAGAGGACGTTGGGGTGGCGCGCCAGGAGCGCCCGCACGCTCTCCCGCTGCACCCCGATCCCCCGGCCATGGATGAGGCGCACCTCCCGGAAGCCGGCTTCCAGCGCCGCTTCCAGGTAGGAGGCGACCACGTCGCGGACGTCCTTCGGAGAAAACGGGTGCAGGTCGAGGTGCTCCTCCACCGGCAGGACCACCGGCACCTCGGGATCGGTCTCCTCGTCCCTCACTTCGAGGCGGGAGCCTGGATCTGCTCGTTGGGGGTGACCTCGAAGAACTTGCAGTCGTCGTAGGTCCGCACTGCCGCGCTGATGGGCACCGTCTCCCGGCGTCCCACCGCGCGGAAGGTGTCGTAGCGCAGCTCGGTGGGAAAGGTGAGCCCCTCGCGGACCAGGCGGAACTCCACCCGGCCGTAGTAGCCGAAGGGGCGCGGGGCCAGATGGAACCCCACGATGTTGAACGCCTGCGCCCAGCGGTCGAACTCGGCCTGGATCCGCTCCCGCTGGGCGCTGGGGCGGGCCTGGATCTGCACCGGGGTCAGGCTGACGGCGTCGAAAAGGGCGAGGCCCTCCCATTCCCGGACGTCCTTGCCGTCGGTGAAGGGGAGCGCCCCCTTGAACTGGAGCACGCGCACCCACTGGAACCCCTCGAAGCGGTCGCCCAGGTCCCGGTAGGCGAAGTAGGGCTGGTTGAAGGTGGAGAAGAGGAACACCCAGGCGTAGGCGGGCGGGAACTTCCCTTCGTCCTCGACCTCGTCCCCCTTGGGCTTCCCCTCGGCGGTCATGCGCTGCCGCGACTCGCGCAGGTTGATCCCCTCGCGATCCCGCTCCAGGAAGTAGGCGTAGCGCTTGACCGATTCCTTGCTCGCCTCGCCCTGGTCGTAGGAGGCGATCCGCGCCGTCTCGTCGCAGGTGACGCGGTTCGCGTAGGAGCGATAGGTCTCCGCGCGCTGGGCCAGCCTGTTCAGGAGATCGGGGGCGAGCCCCCATTCCCCCTGGAGGTCGAAGAGCAGGTCGTCCGGTGCCGCCTTCGGGGCCTCCTTGGGGGGCGGCTCCTTCGCGGGGGGAGGGGTGACCTCGGGATTGGGGTTCGGGCGCCCCAGCGGCGGCACCTCCGGAGTGACCGGCCCCTCCTCGCGGGCCTGGGCCCGGACCGCCGGGGGGATCAGGAGCAAGGCCAGGAACACCAGGGCGCCGCGCACGGCGGACATCTTAGCCTGCGGTGAACTTGACACCCCTACACTCAGATCCTATGGTCCGGCCATGGCCCCCAAGAAGGACTATTACGAGATCCTTGGCGTGTCCCGCACCGCGGACGACAAGGAGATCAAGGCGGCCTACCGCAAGCTCGCGCGCAAGCACCACCCGGACGTGAACCCCGGGGACAAGGCGGCCGAGGAGCGGTTCAAGGAAGTCGCCGAGGCCTTCGCCGTCCTCTCCGATCCCGAGAAGCGGGCCAAGTACGACCAGGGTGGCCACCAGGCATTCGGCCCCGAGTTCGATCCCTTCCAGGGCCAGGGCTTCGACCTCAGGAACTTCGGCTTCGGCGACCTGGGCGACCTCTTCGACATGTTCGGCGCCGGCCGCACCCGCGGTGCGGCCAGGCGCAGCGTGCAGGGGGAGGACCTGGAGGCCGAGGTCACGGTCCCGTTCCTCGACGCCCTCCAGGGCTCGACGTTGCAGCTCACGATCCCCCGGCGCGCGACCTGCGCGGTCTGCGGCGGCTCCGGCCAGGCGGCGGGCTCCGAGGAGAAGGAATGCCCGGACTGCGGCGGCACCGGCCGCAAGGTGCAGCGCCGCAAGGGCCTCCAGGTCTCCCTCACCTGCAACCGCTGCGGCGGCTCGGGACGGCTGCCCGCCAAGCCATGCCCGGCCTGCGGCGGGAGCGGCCTGCGGGTCACGCAGGAGCCGGTCAAGGTGCGCATCCCCCCGGGGGTGGAGGACGGGCAGCGCCTTCGCCTGGCCGGGCAGGGGAGCGCGGGGCTCCACGGCGGACCTGCCGGCGACCTCTTCCTCACGGTGCACGTGGAGCCGCACCCGCTGCTCCGGCGCGAGGGGCGCGACCTCTTCGTGGACGTCCCCATCGGGTTGGCCAAGGCCGGGCTGGGAGGGAATGCGGACGTCCCCACAGCCGAAGGGCGCGCCACGATCACGATCCCGGCCGGCACCCGGAGCGGCCAGCGCTTCCGCCTGAAGGGTCGTGGGGTGCCGGCGAACGGAGGACGCCCCGCGGGGGACCTCTTCGCCGTGGTGCAGATCGTGCCTCCCCGCGCCCTGGACGCGCGCTCCCGGGAGATCCTGGAAGAGTTCGCGAAGCTCAACCCGGCGCCGTAACTCCCACCCCCAGCTCGTAGACGAGGGTGCCGCCGAGGAGCGCGGCCCACAGCAAGAGCGCGGCGACGACGATCAAGGCCAGCGCATAGACCCGGCGCTGCCCGGGTGCGATGCGTCCTCCTCCCAGTCCTTTCCAGACCACGGCCAGCAGGAGGGAGCCTGCCCCGAGCAGGGCGAAGCGCTCGTGCCGGTCGAGGGCCGCGCTCTCCACCCCTTCCACGAGGCCGGGCGCCGTGTTGGCGGCCAGGTAGCCGGTGGCGACCGCGAGCACGACGGCCGCGGTCCCCAGGAGCACCAGCGTGCTTCCGAATCTCTCCAGGCGGTCCCGCCCCCCGAGGATGCCCGCCGCCTCCGTGAGCGCAACCGACACCGCGAAGGCCAGCGCGAAGTGCACGAGCGCGGGATGCAGGAGGTGCAGCTAGGAGCCTGTCCGAGCCACTGGCTCGGATTCCGGTCTTCTGTCAGTGAAGGGTTCGATCATTTCGGGGACTCCGATCAGCTCCGCCGCGAGCCCAGGCCGCTCGCCGCGGGCGTGGACTTGCTCCCGGTACGGCTCCGGCGCGGAGGTTCCGATAGGCTCTGCCTCATGTCAACCGGACCGCCGCCGGAGGCGCACCCGGAATCCTCCCTTGACACTCCGCGAGGGTGGGCGTAGTGGGACGGTGAGGGGGGACCCATGAACTCCAAGGTTGTTCTCGCCATCGTGATCGCGTGGCTCGCCGCCGCGAGCGAGGCCATGGCACAGAATTATTGCGAGCTCGAAAGGATCCGTGTTCAATCCGAGGGCGACGGCGCGTTTGCCGACTTCTCGAGCGTGGACACGAGCACCTGTGCGCTGGGGATCGAGACGACGGTCCACGTCGAGAGCAGCGAAGGAGCGAGAAGGATCACGGATCGCTGCGGACGTGGCGGGGGCCACTACACCAACGTCACTCACATAGAGACGAACCTCGTGGGCGTGGCCGTCCGTGTGTACGACCGGTGCCTCGGGGCCGAGGTATCTTCCATCACCGGGTCGGGGGTGCCCGATGACTTCCACGTCAGCAACAACCTCAGGACCGCGAGCCTTCGCGCCACCCTCGAAGGACTGAACGAGTACGACGAGCCGGTGCCGATCGCGATCGACCTCGTGTGGATCTCCACAGGCCAGAGACAGCACACGGTAGATCGCGACGAACGTGATCAGGGGTTGGTCAGCTTCTCCTCCCTCTCGTCGGGGACGGTCGTCAGCGCCCTGGCCTCGGGAAGCGTCACGGTCAATGGGGTGGACCGGACACCCTTGGAGTCCACGCAAGGCACCATCGAGAGAGACACAGCGCACTCGCTCATGGAATATCGCTGAGCGGCGAGGCGCTCAGAGGGACGAAGGGCATCACGCCCGCATGGTCGTCTTCGACAGGGAGCGCCGCACCCAGGGCAGCAGGTGATCGTAGTCGCACGTCCCACGTTCCAGCAGGCCGACCAGGAAACGGTGAGCCTTGTCGGCAACGACCTCGAGTTTCCAGCCGTTCAGCCGGAGGAACACGTCCGTGGCGAAGAACGCGACGCGCTTGTTCCCGTCCAGGAACGGGTGATTCATGATGAGCGACTCGAAAAGCGCCGCTGCCATCGCCGGCAGATCTTCGTAGTAACCGGTCTGCGGGCGGAACAGCGCGCTCTCCAGCAAGCCGGCATCTCGAACA
>DASUFT010000004.1:0-12440 GCA_036274395.1 Candidatus Polarisedimenticolaceae bacterium
TCGACCTCCTCCTGGAGGACGGCGCGCCCCAGGGCACCATCGCCAATCGCGGTGTCGTCTCGCGCACCAGCGAGGCCGACGCGCGCCGGCATCTCGGGCCCTATCTCGCGGCCACCACGTTCCGGGAGTACCGGGACCTCATCGATCCCGTGGTCGCCGTCTCCCGCGACGGCACCCTTGGCTGGGTCATCGCGCAGGTGTACGCTCGCGGCACCCAGCGCCAGGACGACGGCACGGTGGAGCCGCTGGAGTTCACCTGCGCCTGGATCGAGCTCTACGCGCGGCGGAACGGACGGTGGCTGCGAGTGGGGAACGTCTCGAACTTCAAGGAGTGAGCATGCGAGGGAAGGCGACGTTCTCCGGCAAGCTCGAGGTGCGCGCGTCCGTCGGGCAGGCGTTCCCCCTCTTCTCCCCGCCCGGCGAGGTGCACTGGGTCCCCGGCTGGAATCCGGAGTTCGTGGACCCGCCCGCCCCGTCGTGGGAGGAGGGACAGATCTTCCGAACCCGGGAGGAGCGCGGAGAAGCGGTGTGGGTGGTGGCGCGCCTCGATCGCGCGACGCACGAGGTCACGTATTACCGGGTCGAGCCGGGGCGCTACGTCGCCAGGATCGACGTCGTGTGCCGGGCTTCCGCCAGCGACCGCACGGAGGTCTCCACCACGTACGCCTTCGTGGGTCTGTCCGAGTTCGGCAACGGGGAGATCGCCGCCATGACCCAGGAAGCGTACGACGGGAAGATGGCGCGCTGGACGGAGTGGATCGAGCGCCACCTCGGGACCTAGCTGACGCTGGCGAGGGGCGGCGCCGCGGCCTAGAGTCGTGGTACCCGCCGCCACGCCCCCCCGGACCCATCATGCGGAGACTCTTCGTGCACAAGGTCGCACTCTCCCTCCCCGAAGGGCAGGCCGGTCCTCCCGACCTCGCGCACGGCTCCATCTTCTTCGTGGGGACCGCCACCGTGCTCCTGCGCTACGCCGGCTTCACCATCCTCACCGACCCCAACTTCCTGCACGCCGGCGACCACGTGCATCTCGGCTACGGCCTGACCTCCAAGCGGCTCACCGATCCCGCGATCGACATCGACGCGCTGCCGCCGGTGGATTTCTGCGTGCTCTCCCATTACCACGGCGACCATTTCGACCGCATCGCCGAGGCCAAGCTCCCTCGTCATCTGCCCATCCTCACCACCCCCCATGCCGCCGGGAAGCTGGCAGGCGCGGGCTTCGCCGCCGCCTCCGGTCTCTCCACCTGGCAGACGGCGGTCGTGAAGAAGGGAAACGCGCGGGTGGTGCTCACCGCCATGCCGGGGAAGCACGGGCCTCCCCTGGTGAACGGGCTCCTCCCTCCCGTCATGGGCAGCATGCTCGAGTTTCACGACGCCCACCAGCGCATCCTCCTCCGGCTCTACATCACCGGCGACACGCTCGTCCACGACGCCCTGCGTGAGATCCCGCGCCGGTTTCCCGCCATCGACCTCGCCCTGTTCCACCTCGGGGGGACACGGATCCTCGGCGTGCTGCTCACCATGGATGCGGCGCAGGGCGTGGAGGCGATGCGCATCGTCCAGCCACGCAAGGTCATCCCCATCCACTACGACGACTACGGTGTGTTCAAGTCCCCTCTCCGGGACTTCCAGGCCGCGGTGGAAGCGGCCGGGCTCGAGGACCGCGTGCGCTACCTCCGGCACGGCGAAACCTACGCATTCGAGGTGGAGACGCAGCGGGCGGCCGTCCGCCGCCGTCGCGCTCAGTAGCGGAGGATCGCCGCCACCGGGTGCCCGCGCCGGAGCAGCTCCTCCCTGGCCTCCCCGAGAAGCGACTCCACGTGCGCCCCCGAGAGGAGGGCGCGCTCCATGGCCACACCCACCACGTCGGGCGTGCGATCGGCGCGAGCCCCGCACAGGGGGCAGCTCTGGAAGGGCTTCGCCGCCAGGTAGTCGCAGTTGGAACAGACCGCTCCCTCCTGCCGCTCCCCCTCCGCCACGAGCAGGGTGCG
This sequence comes from Candidatus Polarisedimenticolaceae bacterium, assembly GCA_036274395.1. Lineage (GTDB taxonomy): Bacteria > Acidobacteriota > Polarisedimenticolia > Polarisedimenticolales > DASUFT01 > DASUFT01. The sequence goes on from DASUFT010000004.1 coordinate 1,995, forward strand.
CACCCGGCCCTCCAGCAGCGCGGAGAGCGTGCGGTCGAGGCCGAGCACGCCCGGACCTCCCGCCGCGGACGTCTCCAGCATCTCCTGCACCAGACGCTTCTCCGAGGCGCGCTCCGCGTCCTCCACCACCTGCTGGGCCCGGGCCAGGATCTCGTCCTCGCCGTCGTGCTTCGCGTCCACGGGGAAGGTCCCCACCAGGCGGGAGGGCAGCGGTGCCGGAAGCTCCCGCACGAAGTCCGAGAGGGTTGGCTCGGCCCCACCCACCACCAGGCGGCGGATGGAGCGCTCGGCGTTCACGCGCAGGAGCTCCTCCAGCACCCGTGCCCGGTGCTGCGCCGCCTGCACCTCGATGTGCCGCTGGAAGCGCGCCTGCGACCAGCCTCCCGCCGCGTGCCGGCCCTGCACCTGACCGGCGAACGTCCCCCCGTCCTCCGCCTCGTTCTGCTCGGAGATCCAGAGGTGAGCGCCGTCCCGCTGGATGTGCACGACCACCATGGCCTCCCCCTCGTCCAGGGCCTGGGTGAGCAGCGCCGTGTAGGGCGCGCTGTCCACCACCACCAGGGTGGGCATGGGAAAGGCGAGGGTGCGCGCCTCCCACAGGCCCAGCGGCTTGCTTGCGAAGAACACGATCCCCCGGCCGTTCGGACGCCGTCCTTCCAGCCAGCGCTGGATGCGCGGCCGCTCCCGTGCCAGCGCCCTCTGCCAGGCGGGGTCGGTGGATTGATGCAGGTACCGGCTCACCGCGCTCTTGAACGCAGCCAGGGGGTGCATGGGCTCGTACATGAGATTGGGGCGCACGGCCACGTACGCGGACACCACTCCCTCGGGGTGCCGCAGCCGCGCCAGGATGCGGATCTCCTCACGCGTGACCATGCTCGATGCTCCTCCCTCGCGTGTGTGCGCCCCGCCCCGGCATCTTGCTGCGCGCCCCGGGCGCGGTCTGCCCGTCCAGCGTGCTGGGCTCGGTGGTGGGCTCGCTCACATCGTGGAGGACGTCGAAGGCCACGGCCTCCCGGCCTCCGCGCCGGGCCAGGTCGGCCAGGGAGACGATGCCGGCGAGCTTGCCCTCGCCGTCGAGCACCACCACGCGCCGGATCATCTTCCCGCGCATGAGCGAGGCCACGTGGGCGATGGGGTCGCCCTCCAGGCAACAGACGACGTGAGGCGTCATCACCTCGCGCACGGCGGTGCGCGTGGGGTCGAGGCCCCGCGCCACGGCCCGGCAGGCGATGTCGCGGTCGGTGATCATCCCGTGCAGGACATGACCGTCGTGGACGGGCAGGGCGCCCAGCTGCAGGTCGGCCATCACGGCCGCGGCGTCGCGCAGGCTGGCGTCCGGCTCCACGGTCGTCACCTGACTGGTCATCACGTCCATCAGCTTCATCAGGGTCCCCTCGCGCTCGAGAGAGCAGAAAGGCAGGAGAGTGCTTGGCACCACCTTAGTCGGGAGTCGTGCCGGGGGCAAAGCTCTGAAGGCGTGGCGCCGCGGGACCGCTACGGGCCGGGATCGATCGCCACTTCCAGGCAATCCCCACCTTCCGGAGCGTCGCGCACCGGGTCCGGGATGGACATGCCGCTGGCGGCGAGCACCTCCTGCAGGGCGGGCCAGGCGGCGACCGGCACCACGACGGTGAGCCGGAGCACGGGAGCGGTGGCCAGGATCACCTCGCTGGTGCCCGCTGCCCGGACGCGGTCGGCGAGCTCCCGCGCCCGCTCGGCGTCCATGCCCTCCCAGACAAGCGGGGGGCGCAGGAGGTCGCGTGCGGCGCAACCGGGGGCGCTCGCCTCGGCGGCAGCGGGAGCGCCGGCCACCGCGGATGCCTCGTCCCGCCGCGACCTGGCGAGGGGCTCGGACGGGAGCCGCATCCAGCGCGCCGAGGACCCCTGGAGCGCCACCGGCTGCTGCCGCGGCAGGGAGGGGGGGACGGGGGCGAACGTCTTCGCTCGCTCTGGAGGCGGCGGCGCCGGCGAGACGATCGCCGGGGCCGGAGGGGCCGCCTTCTCCGTCGGCTGCGCCAGCTCGGCTTCGGGTGGCGACTGGAGGACGGGGGCCTGGGGCGTGGGGTTCGGCGACACGGGAACAACCGGGCGCTCGCGCTCCGGCTCGTGCGACTCCACGCGACCCCCGCGGTCCAGCGCGACCTGCGGGGAAGCCGGCTGTTGCCGGTACAGCCACAGGGCGACCAGGCCGATCAGGAGGGTAGCGGCGGCGCTCAGCGGGAGCACGAAGCGCCGCACCGGACGCCGGCCGAACCGCTCCCCCGCCAGGCGATCGAGCACCCGACCCTGCAGATGGAATGGCACCGGGGGGACCGGTGCCGAGACCTGGGCGGCGGCGAGGGCCATGAAATCCTGCACCAGGGAAGCGCAGCTCACGCAGGCGGCGACGTGCTCCGCCAGCACCTGCCGCTCGAACGTGTCCGCGATCTCTCCATCCACCCAGGCGGACAGCTCGTCCAGCGAGGGGTGGCGGCTGGTCTCGGCGCTCATGGGGCGCCCTCCACGCACTCCTTCAGCGCCATCCTCGCCCGAGCCAGCCGCGAGCGCACCGTGCCCAGCGCCACCTCCAGCGCTCGGGCGATCTCCTCGTAGGCGAGGGCATCCACGTCCCGCAGCGCCAGCACCGCCCGCCAGGCCGGGGGCAGCTTCTCCAGGCACTCCTGCAGCCGGTTCAGCAGCTCCTTGGCCTCCAGCTGCCGCAGCGGAGACTCCGACGCGGACCGGGTGCGCCCCCCCTCCAGGGCGATCAGCGCCGTGGCGCCGGTCTCCTCGTCGTCGATGGACCGCGAGGCACGACGCACGCGCTCGCTGGCGCGCTCGACGTGGTGGAGAGCCCGCGTCACCGCGATCCGGTGCAGCCAGGTGGAGAACGCCGCCTCCTCGCGGAAGTCTCTCAGGCTCCGCCAGGCGGTGAGGAAGGTGTCCTGCACCACGTCCTCGGCGTCCTGGTCGTGGCGGACCACCCGCCAGACCACCCGCCACACCTGGGAGAGGTGCCGCTCCACGAGCGCATCGAAGGCCACACGCTCCCCCCCGCGGGCCCGGGCCAGCAGGCCTGCCTCGTCCTCGTCCCTGCGCAGGGCGGGAGCGTCCATGGCGCGAGAGGATAGACCCATCGAGCCCGTTGGACCGGACGGCACCCCGAGCGTTCCCCGGTTGTGGCAGAGTCCCTTGGATGAGCGGTCCCGATACGTTCGGCCCCCGCGCCTCGGCGTATGCCGCTTTCCGCCCCGACTATCCCCAGGCCCTCATCGCCTTCGTCGCCTCCCTGGCGCCGGCGCGCCGCCTCGCCTGGGACTGCGCGACGGGCAGCGGCCAGGCCGCGGCGGCCCTGGCGGAGCACTTCGAGGAGGTCGTGGCCACCGACCTCAGCGACCGCCAGCTGGAGCAGGCCCGGCCTCACCCGCGCGTGCGCTACCGCCGTGCCGCGGCGGAGAAGAGCGGGCTGCCGGATTCCTGCGCGGACCTGGTGACGGTGGCGCAGGCCCTTCACTGGTTCGACCTCCCCCGCTTCTACGCCGAGGTGACCCGCGTCCTGGTTCCCGGCGGCGCGCTCGCCGTGTGGACGTACGGTGAGCCGGAGTTTCCCGACCCACGGCTCACCGAGCTGGTGCGGCGCTTCGACCTGGAGACGCTCGACGTGTGGTGGCAGCCCGGACGCGAGCACATCCGGGACGGCTACCGCCAGCTCCCCTTCCCCTTTCCCGAGGCGAAGGCGCCGGCCTTCGTGCTCGAGCGCCGCTGGACGCGGGGGGAGCTCGTCGGCTACCTCCGCTCCTGGTCCGCGGTGGCCACGGCGACGGAGGCTTCGGGGAAGGACCCCGTGGTCGCCTTCGAGCCGGAGCTCGCCGCGGTCTGGGGATCGCCGGAGAGGCGGCAGCTGGTGCGCTGGCCCTTGACCGTGCGTGCCGGCAACCTCCCCGCATGACTCCACCCGGCTTCCGCGGCACGCTGCGTCTCGAAGAGCCCCTCGCGCCGTACACCACCTGGCGCATCGGTGGACCGGCCGAGATCCTCGCCGTCCCCAGGGATCGCGACGACCTGATCCTCGCCGTGCGCTGGGCGCGGGAGCAGGGCCTCCCCTGGCGCGTCCTCGGGAACGGCTCGAACCTGCTCGTGCCCGATGCCGGGGTGCGCGGGCTCGTGCTGCACCTCAGGAAGGTGCTCGACGACGTCGCCTGGGACGGGACACGCGTCCGCGCCGGGGCCGGCGTCCTCCTCCCCGTGCTCGCGCACCTGGCGGCGCGGCGGGGGCTCGCGGGCCTGGAGTTCGGCGCCGGCATCCCCGGCACGCTGGGAGGAGCGCTGGTCATGAACGCCGGCTGGCACCAGTGGGAGATCGGCCCCTCCGTGGAGGACGTGACCTGGCTCTCCCCCGAGGGCGGGATGCGGGTCCTGGACAACGAGGCCTGCGCCTTCCGGTACCGGGGGAGCTTCTTCCGCGAGCACGGAGGCATCCTCGTGGAGGCTGCGCTGACGCTCACCGCGGACGACGATCCTCCCTCCTTGCTCGCCAGGGTGGAGAGCTTCGCCGCCTCCCGCAAGGCCAACCAGCCCACCGAGCTCCCCTCCTGCGGCTCCGTGTTCCTGAAGCCGGAGGGGGATTTTGCCGGCCGCCTGATCGAGGCGGCGGGGCTCAAGGGATACCGCGTGGGGGGGATCGAGGTCTCGCCCAAGCACGCCAACTTCTTCGTCAACGTGGGGGGAGGGACGGCGGCCGATGTCCTCGCCCTGGTCGAGCACGTCGAGCGCGTCGTGCTCGAGCGGCTCGGCGTGCGCCTGACGCGGGAGTTCGTGGAATGGTGAGGGGCTAGCCCGCCACCAGAGTGCGCACCTGCTCGACGAAGCTGTCCCGGCCCGTGGGATCGAAGACCACGGTGTCCGCCTCGTCGGTGAGCAGTCCCTCGAACAGCGCGCGCTTGCCTTCCACCACCCGGAGCACGCGCTCCTCGATGGCGCCCTTGGTCACGAAGTGGAGGACGCGCACGCCGCGTACCTGGCCGATGCGATGCACGCGCCCGATGCGCTGCTCCAGCACCGCCGGATTCCAGGGCACCTCGAGGTTGACCACGATGGAGGCCGCTTCCTGGAGGTTCAGGCCCAGCCCGCCGGCGTCCGTGGAGAGCAGGACGCGGAAGCTCGGGTCCTCCCGGAAGTCCTCGAGCATGCGCCCGCGCGCCCGGCTGTCCAGCCCTCCGTGGAAGACCTCGGCCCGCGCCCCCCGCGCGTCGAGCTGTCCGCGCAGGGCCCAGTGGGCCAGGCGCAGCATCCGCTCCCACTGGCTGAACACGACCACCTTGGCGCCCTGCTCCTCCAGCAGGTCCTCGAAGACGTGGCAGAGCTCCTCCAGCTTGGGTGACCCGGCCAGGCGCAGGTCGTTCTCGGTCGCCGGCTCCCCGGAGAGGACGCGGGGCTCGAAGCGCTCCCAGGCGTACTGCGCGTAGGCGTTGCAGAGGATGCGCATGCTGGTCAGCGCGCGCAGCATGCGCCGCACCTCCATGGGACCCAGCACCGGGGACTTCTGCAGGAGCGAGGCCACCGTCCCCGCGTGCTCGCGGTAGGGCCGGCGCTGGGCCAGGGTCATCCCCGTCCAGAAGGCGTTGTCCGTGCGGTCGGGCAGCTGGTGCAGCACGGTGCGGCGCTCGCGGCGGAGGAAGAAGCCGCGCAGGCGCTCGCGCAGGACGTCCAGGCCCTCGTAGGCGAGCACGCGCCCCCGCGGGTCGGTCACGGAGTGGAACGGCAGCAGGCGCCATCGCGGGCCCAGGGCGCGCGGGTGCAGGAACTCCACCAGCGAGTGCAGCTCCACCAGCCGGTTCTCCAGGGGAGTGCCGGTGAGGATGAAGGCGAGCGGCGTCTCCAGGCGCTTCACCGCCTGCGCCGTCTTGGTGTCCCAGTTCTTGATCCGCTGCGCCTCGTCGAGCACGACCAGGTCCACCCCGCCCGCGCGCAGCACCTCCAGATCCTTCAGCACCAGCTCGTAGTTGATCACGAGGAAACCGCCCCCGAAGGAGCGGTAGGCCTCGGCGCGCTGCGCGCGCGGACCCTCCACCACGACCGCGCGCTCGCCACACGCCTTCTCGATCTCCCGGCGCCACTGGTGCTTGAGCGAGGCCGGGCAGACCACGAGCGCCTTCCCCGCCCCCACCGCGCGCCGCAGCAGCAGGGCCGCCACGATGGCCTGCACGGTCTTCCCCAGCCCCATGTCGTCGGCGAGGAACGCGCGCCCGCGGCGGGCGAGGAACAGCGCCCCCTCCTCCTGGTAGGGGTGGAGCTGGAATCCCAGGTTCCGCGTGGCCTCCACCCAGAGAGGATGTCCCACGGCGAGCGCTCCGGTGGTGGCGGCCAGGGCCTCCTCCTCCGCGAAGCGCGCCTGCCACCGCGCGAGCGCGGGGTCGAGGTCGAGGCCGAGTTCGCTGCGCGCCGCGGCGGCGGAGGCCGCGTCCACCAGATGCCGCAGCCACAGACTGCGGGGCGTGCCTTCGGGCGGTTCCCGGAGCCAGCCCGCTCCATCGACGAGGGCGGCCGCCTCCACGGGGATCTCCCCGCCGGGGAAATCGATCCTCAGCTCCTGCACGGGATCGGGCACCTGCGTCGGCCATTCCCGGGGACACCACCACACGGAGACGAAACGGGGCACGGGGACGCGCTTGCGCCGGGAAAACCAGGTGCGGACCTTCTCCACGTGCTTGCAGGTGCCGAGCTCGTTCTCGGCGAAGTCGGCGCACGTGCAGGACGCGCGCTCCAGGCCGGCGCCGCGGAAGACGACCACGTCCTCCGGGCCGCCCCGGCGGGAGACGGCGAAGGTGGGCGGGCCTTCCACGGGAAGGCGGCGCACCTTGGCGCGCTCGCGCCGGGCCGCGCCCCGCCGCTCCAGGATCTCGTGGTCCCAGGCCAGGGCGACGCGGTCGTCCCGGCCGAGCACGTGCTGATCGGCCCCCTGGAGCGCGTACACCGTCCGGTCCTGCGCGGGGGCCTTCCCGGCCGGGGGAGGCCGGCGGGAGGCCGCGGCCTTCACCTGGTTCAGCGTGGGCGGCGGAAAACGCACGGCCTGCAACAACGCCACCGCATGGACGCAGACCGCGTGCTCCTGGTCGCCGCAGGAGCAGGCGGACACCAGCGCGCCCCCCTCCACGGCGAGGTCCACCCGGTAGGCGTAGGGCCCGGTGCCGCGCACCTGGCCCTCGACCGTGCGCCCATCCGCCCCCAGGCGCACCTTGTCCACCTTCCCCAGCAGCGCGAGCTTCCGGCCGCCCTGCGCCACCGCCTCTCCGGCCCAGGCCGCGAGGTCCGCCTCCAGCAGCACGGGATCGGCCGGCGCCAGCGCTTCCACGGCCGCGTCCGCGGGCTCACGATCCAGTTGAGAACGGTGCGGCGACATAGCCCGCTAGTCTGCCGCAGGGAGCGGGTCTCAGGCAAACGCCCCCAATGGAAGCTGCTAGCATCGCCTCTCCATGGCCCGTTTGGCAGCCGCGTCCATCTCCCTCGAGTCCCGCTTCGCCGCCTTCGCCGCGGAGCGCTTTCCCTTCGCGCTCGACCTGGCGCGCGACACGTTGCGGCGCGTCCTGCGCGGCAAGGACGTCAGCGGGGCCGAAGGGCTGCGCGCCCTGCGCGCACCTCTGGCCAGCGCCCTGCGCCAGGCGGTGGAGAAGACGGACGCGCGCGACCTCCCGGAGACGGCCCCCGGGACCTCCGCCCCCGAGCGCCTGCGGCAGGCCGCCGAGGCGCTCGCCGAGGAGGCGGAGGGCTTCCTCGCGCGCGAGGCGGTGCTCGCCTCGCTCACTGCCGAGGAGAAGCGGGACCTCCTGCGCGGCATGGTGCTGACGCGGGCGGTGGACAACCGGTTGAAGGCGCTGTTCCTGGGGGGAGAGGTGCGGTTCGGCGGCGCCTCCTTCCAGGGAAAGGGTTTCCGCTCCCTGGGGCAGGAGGCGATCTACGGCGCCGCCCTGCGCCTGCGCCGGGGTCCCGGCGGGGACGTGGTGGGCCCGATCATCCGCGACCTCGGCGTCGTGCTGGCCATGCGGCCGGAGCCCGCCACCGTGCGCATGGTGCTGTCCGCCCAGATGGGGAAGGCCGGCCCTCCCATGGAGGGCCGCGACCTCCACGTGGGGGACTGGGAGCACGGCATCCTCCCTGCCTCTGCACCGCTGACGATCTCCGCCATGACGCTGGCAGGGGCGGCCATGGCCTTCGCCCGCGACGGGAGCGGTCGCGTGGCCGTGACCTTCATCGGCGAGGGGGGCGCGTCCCTGGGGGAGTGGCACGAGGCGGTGAACCTATGCGCGGCGCGGAAGCTCCCGGCGGTCTTCTGCCTGCAGAACAACCAGACGGCCCTCTCCACCCCCGTGCACGAGCAATCGGCGGTGCGCACCTTCGCGGACAAGGCGGCGGGGTACGGCATCCTCGGCCTCACGGTGGACGGCACCGATCCCGAGGCGATCGCCGCCGCCTTCGCCTGGGCGGCGGAGCGCGCGCGGGAAGGGAAGGGGCCGACGCTGCTCGAGCTGGTGGCCATGCGCATGTGCGGCCACGCCCACCATGACGACATGCTCTACCTGGGGAAGGAGCCGGCCGCGTCCTGGAACTACCCGACGCCGGTCTCTCCCGGCTACGCGGATCCCGAACGCCACGCCTTCTGGGCCGCGCGCGACCCCATCCCGGGCTACGCGGCGAAGCTCCGCGCCCAGGGTCTGCTGGCGGAGCGGGACCTGGAGGAGCTGAAGCGAGAGGCGGAAGCCCTCGTGGACACCGAGGCGCGTGCGGTGATCGCCGCGCCCTGGCCCGATCCCGCCACGGTGGGGACGGGCGTGCTGGCCGGTGAGGCCCCGCGGGTGCATCTGGAGCCCTTGCAGGGACGCGATCCCGCGCGGCGTCCTGCCATCCCTCCCCTGCCACCGGTGGACTCCGGCCCCGCCTTCGATCCCAAGGGGAAGACGTTCCTGGAAGCGGTGATGCTGGGGGTGGGGGACGCGCTGCGCGCGGACCCCCGCGTGTTCGTCTACGGCGAGGACGTGGGAGGGAAGTACGGGAACGCCTTCCTCCTCCTGCGCCCGCTGCTGCAGGAGTTCGGGGAGCGGATCCTCAACTCCACGCTGTCGGAGGCGGGCACGCTGGGCGTCTGCGTGGGCGCGGCCCTGTGCGGCCAGCGTCCCATCGGCGAGATCCAGTTCAACGATTTCGTGGCCACCGGGTTCAACCAGCTCGTGAACAACGCGGCCAAGATCCGCTACCGCTGGGGCGGCTCGGTCCCCATGGTGGTGCGCATGCCCTGGGGCGGCCTCCGGCGCGCCGGTCCCTACCACAGCCAGAACACGGAGCCCTGGTTCTACCGGACGCCCGGCCTCAAGATCGTCGTGCCTTCGACCCCGGCGGACGCGCGGGCGCTCATGGCCTCGGCCGTGGCCGACCCCGATCCCGTCCTTTACTACGAGCACATCGCGCTCTACCGCGACCCGCGGATCAAGCAGGTCCTCCCCGACGCCGCACCGGAACCGCTGCCGCTGGGAAAGGCGGCGCTGCGCCGCGCGGGCGAGGACCTGGCGCTGATCAGCTACGGCGCCTACGTCCACGTGGCGCTGCGGGTGGCGGAGACCCTCGCCAAGGAAGACGGCGTGCAGTGCGCGGTGCTCGATCTCCGCTCCCTGGCCCCCCTCGACCGCGAGGCAGTGATCACAGTGGCGCGCCTCTGTGGCAAGGTCCTGATCTGCCACGAGGACTCGCGCACCGGCGGCATCGGCGAGTCGCTGGCGGCCGTGATCCAGGAGGAGGCCTTCGAGGAGCTGGACGCGCCGGTGCGCGTGGTGGGCGCGCTGGACACGCCCGTGCCCTACTCCCCCACGCTGGAAGATGCGTTCCTTCCCGGTGAGGCCGGCGTGCTGCGCGCGGCCCGGCTGCTGGCCGCCTACTGACTACTCGGGCAGGAACTCCACGCTCGTGGTGAGGGACACCGCCACCGGCTTGCCATCCTTCTGCGCCGGCTCGAAGATCCACTGACGCACCGCATCCTGCGCAGGCGAGATGAGCTTGGGCTCCTGCGTGCCCGGTCCGACGGCGATCGCCCCCACGCTGCCGTCCTCGCAGACGACGACCTGCAGCACGACCTTGCCGAAGAGTCTCTGCGTGCGGTCGTCCGCAAGTTCTGGGTCTTTCTTGCGCTTGATGGTGGGTCGACCAACTCCGGCTACTCCAACGGCCAAGGGCGCACGCACGTCCAGCCGATCCGGCCCTTGTGCACGAATGAGCAGCCCGTAGAGCGCATGAAGATCACCGAGCACGTCCTCCAGACCGCGGCCCGAGAAATTGACGCTCACCACGGGCGTGTAGCCTCGGAACGTCGGCTTGAACCCTGCCTGCTCTCCCAGCGCCTTGAAGACGCGATCGAGGCTGGTCTTCTCCAGGCTCAGCGTGACCTTCGTGTCCTTCCCGGCGAGCGCCGCGATCTCCGGCGGC
>DASUFT010000005.1:0-11823 GCA_036274395.1 Candidatus Polarisedimenticolaceae bacterium
CCGCCGCGCCATGCGCAAGGCCATCGAGTCCGCCATGCGCTTCGGGGCCAAGGGCATCCGGGTCCGGGTGGCCGGGCGCCTGGGGGGGGCGGAGATCGCCCGCTCCGAGTGGTACCTGGAGGGACGCCTCCCCCTGCACACGCTGCGCTCGGACGTGGACTACGGCTTCGCCGAGGCCCGCACCACCTACGGGGTGATCGGCATCAAGGTCTGGATCTCCAAGGGCGAGGCCCGGGAGATCCGCATTCCGGAAGACGCCAGGCGGTAGGAGAAGGCCATGCTGATGCCGGGCAAGGTGAAGTTCAGGAAGCAGCAGCGGGGCCGCCGCAGCGGCAAGGCCCAGACCGGGAGCAGCGTGAGCTTCGGCGAGTACGGCCTGAAGTCCATGGAGGACGGGTGGATCACGGCCCGGCAGATCGAGGCCTCCCGCGTGGCCATGACCCGTTTCGTGAAGCGGGGGGGCAAGATCTGGGTGCGCATCTTCCCCGACAAGCCGGTGACGAAGAAGCCGGCGGAGACCCGCATGGGGAAGGGGAAGGGCGCGCCCGAGGCCTGGGTGGTGGTGATCAAGCCCGGCCGCGTCCTGTTCGAGATGGAGGGTGTCGAGGAGAGCGTGGCCCGCGAGGCCATGCGCCTGGCCGCCCACAAGCTGCCGGTGAAGACGCGCTTCGTCGCCCGGCAGGTGTCCTAGGAGGCCGGAGATGAAATCGGTGCAGCTCCTGAAGAAGCTCCGGGGCATGAGCGCCCAGGAGCTCGAGCGCGAGGCGGCCGAGCTGAGGAAGAAGGTGTGGGCGCAGGGGATCCAGCAGGCCACCGGGCAGCTCCAGGACCATCACAAGGTCCGGGAGGCCAAGCGGGACCTGGCGCGGGTGCTGACGGTGAAGAGGCAGCAGGCCTCGGAGAAAGCGCGATGAGCGAGAGCACGGACGTGCGCGGCAGCCGCGCCACCAAGGTGGGGGTCGTCACCTCCGACAAGATGGACAAGTCGGTGACGGTGCAGGTGGAGCGCACGGTCCTCCATCCCCTGTACAAGCGCTACGTCAAGCGCTCGGCCAAGTTCCTGGCCCACGACGAGGAGAACGCCTGCAAGCCCGGCGACGTCGTGGAGATCGTGGAGTCCCGTCCCCTGTCCGCGCGCAAGCGCTGGCGGGTGCAGCGGGTGGTGCAGCGCGCGGCGGAGGTGGCCCGGGCGGAAGCCCCGGCCGGTGAAGAAGGCCAGCCATGATCCAGATGAGGACCATCCTCGAGGTGGCCGACAACTCGGGGGCCAAGCGCATCTCCTGCATCGCCATCCGGGGCGGGTCGCAGGGGAAGTACGCCGAGCTGGGCGACATCATCACCGCCAACGTCAAGGAGGCGGACCCCGACGGCACCGTCAAGAAGGGGCAGGTGGTGAAGGCGGTGGTGGTGCGCACGGTGAACGCCACCCGCAGGAAGGACGGCTCCTACATCCGCTTCGACCAGAACGCCGCCGTACTCATCAAGGACGACAAGGAGCCCATCGGCACCCGCGTCTTCGGACCGGTGGCCCGGGAGCTGCGCGACAAGAAGTTCATGAAGATCGTTTCCCTGGCGCCCGAGGTGCTCTGATGGCGAAGCTCCACGTGCGGAAGAACGACCAGGTGGTGGTGATCTCCGGGAAGGACCGGGGCAAGCGCGGGCGTGTCCTCGAGGTCTACCCCGGGAAGGGGAGGGCCCTGGTGGAAGGCGTGAACATCGTGCAGCGCCACACCAAGCCCAACCCGCAGCGCAACATCAAGGGCGGCATCGCGTCGAAGGAGGCCCCGATCCACGTCAGCAACGTCATGCTCATCGATCCCGACGGGGGCCGGCCCACGCGGGTGGGGTACCAGGTGGAGCAGGACGGTACCAAGACGCGCATCGCCCGCCGCAGCGGGGCCGCCCTGGGCGCGCTGAGCCGGGAGCAGGAGCGGCGCGGCCGCGGCCCCGCGCCCTCGGCGCCCGCCGCCACGCCCGCCAAGCCCGCCCGCAAGGCGGCGACCAGGAAGGCGGCGCCGGAGAAGGCGGAGCCGAAGAAGAAGGCAGCGCCCAAGAAGGCCGTCCGCAGGAGCGCCGAGAAATGAACAGGCTCCACGAGAAGTTCAAGGACGAGGTGGCCCCCTCCCTCATGCAGCAGTTCGGGTACTCCACGCCGATGGCGGTGCCCCGCTTGAGCAAGGTGGTCATCAACATGGGGGTGGGCGACGCCATCGGCGACGCCAAGCTGCTGGACCAGGCGGCGGACGAGCTGGGCACGATCGCCGGCCAGAAGCCCTCCATCACCCGGGCCCGCAAGTCCATCGCCAACTTCAAGCTGAGGGCGGGGATGGCCATCGGGTGCCGGGTCACCCTGCGCGGGCGTCGGATGTACGAGTTCCTGGATCGCCTGATGAACCTGGCCCTCCCCCGGGTGCGGGACTTCCGGGGAGTGTCCGCCCGTGCCTTCGACGGGCGCGGCAACTACACCCTGGGGATCCGCGATCAGCTCATCTTCCCCGAGATCAACTACGCCAAGGTGCAGAAGGTCAAGGGAATGAACGTGTGCATCGTGACCACGGCGCGGACCGACGAGGAGGCCAGGGCCCTTCTCACCGGCCTGGGCATGCCCTTCCGCAAGCAGCAGTAGGCGAGGAGACGATGGCGACCAAGGCGTGGATGGCGAAGGCAACCAGTCCTCGGAAATTCGTGGTCCGGCAGCACACGCGCTGCCGGCGCTGCGGACGGGCGCGCGGCTACCTGCGCAAGTTCCAGATCTGCAGGATCTGCTTCCGGAACCTGGCCCTGGAGGGAGCGCTCCCCGGGGTGACCAAGGCGAGCTGGTGAGGAGTCGAGCACGATGAGCATGACCGATCCGATCGCCGACCTGCTGACGCGGGTCCGCAACGGGCTCATGGCCCGGCACAAGACGGTGGACGTGCCCGCCTCCAAGATGAAGGCGGAGATCGCGCGCATCCTGGCGGAGGAGGGCTACCTCTCCGGCTACGAGCTGGTGCAGGACGGCCGGCAGGGCGTGCTGCGGCTCCAGCTCAAGTACGGGAGCACGGGCGAGAAGGTGATCACCGGCCTGGAGCGGGTGAGCCGCCCCGGGCGCCGCGTCTACTGCGGCAAGGGCGAGATCCCCCGGGTGCTGGGCGGCCTGGGCATCACGATCCTGTCCACCCCCAAGGGGGTCCTCACCGGCACGGCCAGCCAGCGGGCGGGCGTGGGCGGCGAGGTCCTCTGCAACGTGTGGTAGGGGAAGGAGAGCGGAGAGCGCCATGTCTCGAATCGGCAAGCTTCCCATCCCGCTTCAGGGCGGCGTCCAGGTGAAGGTGGATGCCGGCGTGGTCACCGTGGCCGGGCCCAAGGGCACGCTCACCCACCCCCTGGCCGACGGCATCACCGCCGAGCTCTCGGACGGTCGCCTCGTCCTCAAGCGGAAGGACGACAGCAAGAAGCAGAAGGCGCTGCACGGCCTCATGCGTGCGCTGCTGGCCAACGCCGTCAACGGAGTGGCCAAGGGGTTCAGCAAGGACCTGGAGATCCAGGGCGTGGGCTACCGGGCCCAGCTCTCGGGGCAGACCGTCACCTTCAACCTGGGGTACACGCACCCGGTGGACTTCGCGGTCCCCAAGGGGATCCAGATCACGGTGGACAAGCAGACCAAGGTGACGGTGGCCGGCATCGACCGCCAGCAGGTGGGGCAGGTGGCGGCGGAGATCCGTTCCCTGCGTCCCCCCGACGTCTACAAGGGGAAGGGCATCCGCTACGCGGGCGAGGTGGTCCGCAAGAAGGCTGGGAAGGCAGGGGCCAAGTAATGGAGAGCAAGATCAACCGCGACGAGGTGCGGCGGCGCGTCCGCCATCGCATCCGGGAGCGCCTGCAGGGGACGGCGGAGAAGCCGCGCCTGGCCGTGTTCCGCAGCGACAAGCACATCTACGCCCAGGTGGTGGACGACGCGGCGGGGCGGACCCTGGCCCATGCCAGCAGCCGCGACGCGGTCCTGCGCGCCAGCCTGAAGAGCGGGGGCAACGTCGCCGCCGCCAAGGTGGTGGGCGCGGCCATCGCCGAGAAGCTGAAGTCGGCGGGACTGCAGACCGTCGTCTTCGACCGCGGGGGCTACCTGTACCACGGCCGGGTGAAGGCCCTGGCGGATGCGGCCCGCGAGGCCGGGTTGAAGTTCTAGGAGGAGGTTCCGGTGGCCGAACGCGAACAGCAGGGACCCGGCGAGCTCAAGGACCGGGTGGTGCACATCAACCGCGTCACCAAGGTGGTGAAGGGAGGGAAGAACTTCTCCTTCTCCGCGCTGGTGGTGGTGGGGGACGGCAACGGCCGGGTGGGCTTCGCCTCCGGGAAGGCGCGCGAGGTCCCCTCGGCGATCGCCAAGGGGGTGGAGCACGCCAAGAAGAAGCTCCTCGCCGTTCCTCTGAAGGGCACCACCATCCCCCATCAGATCGTGGGGCGGTTCGGCGCCGGCCGGGTCCTGCTCAAGCCCGCCGCCCCGGGCACGGGGGTGATCGCGGGCGGACCGGTGCGGGCGGTGCTGGAGTCGGCGGGGATCCAGGACATCCTCACCAAGTCGCTGGGGACGACCAACCCCTACAACGTGATCCGGGCCACCCTGAACGGCCTGCAGCGCCTGAAGAGCGCGGACCAGGTTGCGCGCACGCGCGGTCTCGAGGAGGCGAGCCTGGCCGGAGAGGGGACGCGATGAGCGGCAAGCTGCGCTCCTCCGCCACCACGCCCGCCTTCCGCGGCAAGGGCGGGAAGCCGGGCGGCCAGCTGCGCATCCGCCAGATCCGCAGCGGCATCGGCTTCGAGGAGAACCAGAAGGCGACCCTGAAGGCCCTGGGCCTGGAGCGCATCGGCAGGGAGCGGCTGGTTCCCGACACCCCGCAGATGCGGGGGATGCTCTCCACGGTCCCCCACCTCGTGGAGTTCGAAGAGGTTCAAGGATGAAGATCCACGATCTCAGGCCCGCCAAGGGCGCCCGCAAGGCCAACAAGCGCGTGGGCCGAGGAACCGGCTCCGGGAACGGCAAGACCGCCGGGCGCGGCGAGAAGGGACAGAAGTCCCGCAGCGGCTACAGCAGCAAGCGGGGCTTCGAGGGCGGCCAGATGCCGCTCCACCGCCGCATCCCCAAGCGGGGGTTCCACAACATGTTCCGCCAGGAGTACCGCACGGTGAACGTGGACCGCCTGAACGCGTTCGAGGCGGGAAGCGTGCTCACCCCCGAGGCCCTGGAGCAGTCCGGGGTCCTCCGCAAGGGGAAGGACCCCATCAAGATCCTGGGGAACGGCGACCTGAAGGTGGCGCTGACCGTGCACGCCCACCGCTTCACGGCCCAGGCGGCGAGGAAGATCGAGGCGGCGGGCGGCAAGGCGGAGGCCATCGGAGCCCAGGCATGATCCAGACGCTGAAGAACATCTGGAGCATCCCCGACCTCCGGAAGCGCATCCTCTACACGTTCGGGCTGCTCCTCGTGTACCGGGTCGGCGGGCACATCCCCACCCCGGGGATCGACAACCGCGCCCTGCTCGACCTCTTCGAGCGCCAGGCCGGCTCCATCCTGGGCTTCGTGGACCTGTTCTCGGGGGGGAACTTCAAGCGCTTCACCATCTTCGCGCTGGGCATCATGCCCTACATCACGGCCTCCATCGTCCTCCAGCTGCTCACGGTGATGTGGCCCTACCTGGAGAAGCTCAGCAAGGAAGGGGAGGCCGGCCGCAAGAAGATCACGCAGTACACGCGCTACGGCACGGTGCTGCTGTCCGTCGTCCAGTCCTTCGGCATCGCCCTCTGGCTGCAGTCCGCCTCGGCGGGGAGCGAGGTGGGCGCCATCGTCCACCACCCCGGCATCTGGTTCCAGCTCATGACGGTGCTCACCCTCACCACGGGCACCGCCTTCATCATGTGGCTGGGGGAGCAGATCTCCGAGCGGGGCATCGGCAACGGCATCTCCCTCATCATCTACGCCGGGATCGTGGTGGGCCTGCCCAACGCCGTGGTGAGCACGGTGCAGGACCTGCAGACCGGGCAGCTCAACGCCCTCTCGGTGCTGGTGCTGCTGGCGCTGATGGTGGCGGTGGTGGCGGGCGTGGTGTTCGTGGAGCGCGCGCAGCGCAAGATCCCCATCCAATACGCGCGCCGGGTGGTGGGACGCCGGGTCTACGGGGGCGCCTCCACCTACCTGCCCCTGCGGGTGAATACGGCGGGGGTGATCCCGGTGATCTTCGCCTCCTCCATGCTGGCCATCCCCCAGAGCGTCACCCAGTTCAGCTGGGCCAAGAACCAGGTCTGGCTGCAGGGGCTCCTGCAGCAGATCGGCTACTCCACCCCGATCTACAACCTGCTCTACGTCGCCCTCATCATCTTCTTCTGCTTCTTCTACGTGTCCATCATCTTCAATCCCATGGACCAGGCCGACAACATGAAGAAGTACGGCGGCTTCATCCCCGGCATCCGGCCCGGGAAGCGCACCGCCGAGTACATCGACAAGATCCTCACCCGGCTCACCTTCGGGGGTGCCGTCTACCTGGCGGTGATCTCCGTCCTCCCCGTGTTCCTCATGACCGGCATCCATTTCCAGGTGCTGCCCGACCCGGTGGGGCCGTGGCTGGACGCCGTGCTCCCCCCCTTCGTGACCCAGGGGCTGAACGTGAAGTTCTTCTTCGGGGGGACCTCCCTGCTGATCGTGGTGGGGGTGGCCATGGACACGGTCCAGCAGATCGAGTCGCAGCTGATCATGCGGCACTACGAGGGGTTCATGAAGGGGACCCGCATCCGGGGACGGCGCGGGTGATGGGGGCCTCTGCTAGAATGCAGGTTTCGCGCCCATGAGGGTTGTCCTCATCGGTCCTCCCGGGGTGGGGAAGGGGACCCAGGCGAGCCAGCTGAAGGCCCTCCTCGGGGTGCCCCACGTCTCCACGGGGGACATCCTCCGGGAGGCGGTGCAGGCAGGGACGCCGCTGGGCCGGAGGGTGAAGAGCTTCGTGGAGTCGGGCCAGCTGGTGCCCGACGAGGTCATGGGCGAGCTGATCGCGCAGCGGCTGTCCCGGCCCGATGCGCGGGCAGGCTTCGTCCTGGACGGGTTTCCGCGCACGCTGGAGCAGGTCGGGATCCTGGACACGGTCCTGGCCCGGCTGGGAGTGGTGCTCGATCGAGTGTTCGTCTTCACCGCCCCCGAGGCGGAGATCGTCCGGCGCCTGGCGGGGCGGCGGACCTGTCCCCACTGCGGTGCCGTGTTCCACGTGGACAGCCGGCCCCCGCGGTCGGCGGGGGTGTGCGACGTCTGCGGCTCGGCGCTGGTGCAGCGGGCGGACGATGCGGAGGAGGTCATCCGGCAGCGGCTCACGGTCTACGCGGAGCAGACGATGCCCGTGACCGCCGCCTACGCCGAGCGGGGTCTGATCCAGGAGGTGGACGGCTCGGGCGAGCCCGAGGCCGTCTTCGCGCGTCTCCAGACGGGGTTGGCCGAAGCGTGAACGCGATGGTGCTGAAGTCCTCGGCCGAGATCGAGATCATGGACGAGGCCAATCGTCTGCTCCGGGGCATCCTGCGCGAGGTGGGGAGCCGGATCGGCCCCGGCGTGACCACCCTCGACCTGGACCGCTTCGTGGAGGAGCGGCTCCTGGCCGCCGGGGGCAAGCCCGCCTTCAAGGGTTACCCGCACCCCGGTCTGGGGCCGGACTTCCCGGGCACCATCTGCGCGTCCCTGAACGACGAGGTGGTGCACGGGGTCCCCTCGGCGCGGGTGGTCCTGCGGGAGGGGGACATCCTCTCCGTGGACGTGGGCGTCTTGTATCGCGGCTACTACGGCGATACCGCCGAGACCTTCGCCGTGGGCAAGGTGAGCGAGGACGCCAGGCGCCTGCTCACGGTCACCCGCCAGGCGCTGGAGCGGGGCGTGGGACAGGCGGTGGAGGGAAACCGGGTGAGCGACATCGGGCACGCCGTCCAGGCCCACGTGGAGCACCACGGGTTCTCGGTGGTGCGCGAGTTCGTGGGGCACGGCATCGGAGCCCGCCTGCACGAGGAGCCTCAGATCCCCAACTACGGCCCCCCCGGCAAGGGCATGCGCCTGTCCCCGGGCATGGTGCTGGCCATCGAGCCCATGGTCAACGCGGGCGCCCCCGACGTGCTGCTCTCGGCCGAGGACGGGTGGACCGCCCGTACCCGGGACGGCAGCCTCTCCGCCCATTTCGAGTACTCGGTGGCGGTGACCGAGGCCGGCCCTCGCGTGCTGGGACTGCTGCCTGGAGAGGCCCGGCCATGGTGAAGGAAGAGGCCATCCAGGTGGAGGCCACGGTGATCGACTCCCTCCCCAACGCCATGTTCAAGGTGGAGCTGGAGAACAAGCACCGCGTGCTCGCGCACATCTCGGGCAAGATGCGCAAGCATTTCATCCGCATCCTGCCCGGGGACCGCGTGCTCGTGGAGCTGTCGCCCTACGACCTCACGCGGGGCCGCATCATCTACCGGTACAAGTGAGAGGGCAGAGGACATGAAGGTGCGGGCGTCCATCAAGAAGATGTGCGACAAGTGCAAGATCGTGAAGCGCAAGGGGGTGGTGCGCGTGATCTGCGACAACCCCAAGCACAAGCAGCGTCAGGGCTGAGAAGGAGTCTCTCGTGGCACGCATCGCCGGCGTCGATCTTCCCCCCAGCAAGCGGGTGGAGATCGGTTTGACCTACATCTACGGGATCGGCCGCGCCCGGGCCCTGGGCCTGCTGGAGAAGGCGCAGGTCCCGTCGCACGTGAAGGTGCGTGACCTCTCCGAGGACGAGATCGTGCGCATCCAGCGCGTGATCAACCAGGAGGGCCGGGTGGAGGGCGACCTGCGCAAGAGCATGTCGCTGGACATCAAGCGCCTGATCGAGATCGGGTCGTACCGCGGCATGCGGCACCGGCGCAACCTCCCCTGCCGGGGCCAGCGCACCCACACCAACGCGCGCACGCGCCGCGGTCCGCGCCGTCCCATCGCGGGCAAGAAGATCGCCAAGGGCGGGAAGAAGGGCTAGAGCATGGCCAAGGCAACCAAGGCGCCCGGGAAGAAGGGCGGCAAGAAGGAAAAGAAGAACGTCCCGCACGCGGTGGCGCACATCCAGGCCACCTTCAACAACACGACCATCACCATCGCCGACCCCATGGGAGGGGTGCTGGCCTGGTCGTCGTCGGGCGTGCAGGGCTTCAAGGGATCGCGCAAGGGCACGCCCTTCGCCGCCCAGACGGCAGCCCAGGCGGCGGGGAACGCCGCCCGGGAGCACGGCGTGCGCACCCTGGACGTGCGCGTGAACGGCCCGGGGGCGGGGCGCGAGTCCTCCATCCGCGCCCTGCAGACGGCGGGCATGGAGATCCGGTCCATCAAGGACGTCACCCCCATCCCGCACAACGGATGCCGCCCCCCCAAGCGGCGCCGGGTCTAGGAGACAGCGAAGTGGCACGACACACCGGTCCGGTCTGCAGGCTCTGCCGCAGGGAGGGCATGAAGCTCTTCCTCAAGGGAGACCGCTGCTTCAAGGAGAAGTGCGCCATCGAGCGCCGGGGCTACGCCCCCGGCCAGCACGGCCGGCGCCGCTCCAAGGTGCAGGGCTACGGCATCCAGCTCCGCGAGAAGCAGAAGGTGAAGCGCATCTACGGGGTGCTGGAGCGGCAGTTCCGCAACTACTTCGCCAAGGCCAGCCAGCGGAAGGGGATCACGGGCGCCAACCTCCTGCAGATGCTGGAGCGGAGGATGGACAACGTGGTCTACCGCCTGGGCTTCGCCTCCTCTCGCGCCATGGCCCGGCAGCTGGTGGCCCACGGCCATTTCCTGGTCAACGGAAAGCGCGTGGACGTGCCCGCGGCCCTGGTGGGGGTGGGGGCCACGGTCTCGCTGTCGCCGGGGAGCCGCGACAACGAGGAGATCAAGATGTGCCTGGACACGGCCAAGGGGCGGGGCGTGCCCGCCTGGCTGGAACTCGACGCCGACAACTTCCGGGGCACGGTGAAGGCGCTCCCCGCGCGGGAGGACGTCACCATGCCCATCCAGGAACAGCTCATCGTCGAGCTCTACTCGAAGTAAGCCGGTAACGGAGGACCTTGGATGTCTTGGAGGAACTTTCAGAAGCCCAAGCGGCTGGAGGCGGAGCGCGACAGCCTGTCGCCCACCTTCGGCCGGTTCTCGGCCCAGCCCTTCGAGCGGGGGTTCGGCACCACCATCGGCAGCGCCCTGCGCCGCATCCTGCTCTCGTCCATCGAGGGAGCGGCCATCACCGCCGTCAAGATCGAGGGTGTGCTGCACGAGTTCTCCTCGATCCCGGGGGTGGTGGAGGACACCACCGACATCATCCTCAACCTGAAGCAGATCCCTTTCCGGATCCACAGTGACCACCCGGAGACGCTGACCCTCACCGCCGAGGGCCCGGGCACCGTGAGGTCCGGGGACATCCAGGCCTCGGGCAACGTGGAGATCCTGGACCGCGACCTCCCCATCGCCACCCTCTCCGAAGAGGGGAAGATCGTGATGGAGATGCGTCTGAAGCGGGGCCGCGGCTACGTCACGGCCGACCGGAACTTCGACGAGGACCTGGGGATCGGCTACATCCCGGTGGATTCCGTGCACTCCCCGGTGCGCAAGGTGAACTTCATCGTGGAGGACGCCCGCCTGGGCCAGACCACGGACTACGACAAGCTCACCCTGGAGGTCTGGAGCAACGGCGCCGTCACCCCCCAGGACGCGGTGGGCCTGGCGGCCAAGCTGCTCAAGGACCACATGGCGATCTTCATCAACTTCGAGGAGGCGCCGGAGGACGAGCAGGACTTCTCCGCCAACGAGGACGAGCGCCTGATGGAGCAGCTCAACCGCTCGGTGGACGAGCTGGAGCTGTCCGTCCGCTCCTACAACTGCCTGAAGAACGCCAACATCAAGACCATCGGCGACCTCGTGACCAAGAGCGAGGCGGAGATGCTCAAGACCAAGAACTTCGGGCGCAAGTCCTTGAACGAGATCAAGGAGATCCTGGCCGAGATGGGCCTCTCCCTGGGCATGAACGTGGACCTCAAGAAGTTCCGGGCGCGCGCGACCTAGGAAGGAACGACAGATGAAGCACCGCGTGGTGGGTCGGAAGCTGGGAAGGACGTCGGCGCATCGCCTGGCGCTGCTCCGGAACCTGTCCACCTCCCTGTTCGAGAAGGAGCGGATCACGACCACGCTCATGAAGGCGAAGGAGCTGCGGCCCTTCGCCGAGCGCCTGCTCACGCTCTCCAAGCGGGAGACGCTCCACGCCCGGCGGCAGGTGCTCCGGCACATCCGGGAGAAGGAGGTGGTGTCCAAGATGTTCGACACCCTCTCCGCCCGCTACGCGCAGCGGCCCGGCGGCTACACCCGGATCGTCAAGCTGGGGCCGCGCCGCGGGGACAGCGCGGAGATGGCCATCATCGAGCTCGTGGGCTACGAGCCCCAGCAGAAGCAGGAGAAGGACAAGGAGAAGGACGCCGCCCCCGCCAAGGGACGCGGCGGCCGGGCCAAGACGGGGGAGGCGGCGGCACCGGCCGAGCAGGCCGAGAAGCCCAAGCGCGCCGCGCGCAGCAGGCAGGCCAAGCCCACCGAGAAGGCCAAGGAGAAGGCGGCGGGGGATTCCGGGAGGAAGAGCGTCGGCCGCAAGGGCGGCCAGCGCGGTCAGTGACCGGCCCTTGCCCAAGCGCACGGACATCCGCCGCATCCTGGTGATCGGGTCGGGGCCGATCGTCATCGGCCAGGCCTGCGAGTTCGACTATTCCGGCACCCAGGCCTGCAAGGCCCTCCGCGAGGAGGGCTACGAGGTCGTGCTCGTCAACTCGAACCCCGCCACCATCATGACCGAC
>DASUFT010000006.1:0-11163 GCA_036274395.1 Candidatus Polarisedimenticolaceae bacterium
GAGGCGCGCAGTGATGATGGCGGTGGTGCAGGCCAGCATGAGGGGGAGGATGATCGGGTAGTCCCCGGTCAGCTCGAAGATCATGAGGATGGCGGTCAGCGGCGCCTGGGTCGTCCCCGCCAGCATCGCCCCCATCCCCACCAGGGCGTAGGCACCGGGATCGGCGGAGGTGTTGGGGAAGAGGGCATGCACCCAGGTGCCGTAGGCGGAGCCCATCATGGCGCCCAGGAAGAGCGTGGGGGTGAAGATCCCCCCCGCCCCTCCCGATCCTCGCGTGATCGAGGTGGCGGCGGCCTTGACCAGGGGAAGGACGAGGACGAGGGCAAGAGGAAGCGCCCCCCGCAGCGCCAGGTCCACCGTGCCGAAGCCGTTCCCGAACACCTGGGGGAAGCGGATCCCGATGGCGCCGACCAGCGCGAAGCCCAGGACGGGCTTGAGCCAGACGGGAAGGGGGACCCGGGCGAAGAAGCTCCGCGAGGTCTGGAGGGTGCTGATGAAGAGGACGGCCCCCACGCCGATGAAGATGCCCAGCGTGAGGTGATGCCCGATCTCCCAGCCCGAGACCATGACCTCCGCCGGTGGCGGGTGATAGGCGGGCTGCGCCGAGATGAGCAGGCGCGACACCACGGTCCCCATGGCGGACGCGACCACGATGGGGCCGAAGTTCTCCAGGGCGAAGTTGCCCAGGATCACTTCCAGGGCGAACAGGGCACCCCCGATGGGGGCGTTGTAGGCGGCGGAGATGCCGGCGGCGAAGCCGCAGCCCACCAGCACGTTCAACCGGTTCCCTGCCAGGTGTACGCGCCGGCCCAGCCACGAGCCCAGCGTGGCCCCGGTCTGCACCAGGGAGCCCTCGCGGCCCAGGGAGCCGCCCGAGCCCACGGTGAGCACGATGGTCGGCACCTCGGCGGCCAGGCGCCGGAACGAGAGGTAGCCCTTCTCCCGGGTGATGGCCTCGATGATGCCGGCGGTGCCCCGGTCCTGGACCTTGTCCCGGAAGAGGAGCAGGAGCAGGCCCACCACCGCTCCGCCGGCGGTGAGCGCCAGCACGCGATGCGTGGGCGACACCGTCTGCGCCACCTCGAGGATGTCCCCCCTGGCTCCCCAGAACAGGGCCTGCACCAGCTCCATGAGGCGGATGAGGAGCACGGCGGCGAGGCCGGTGACGAGGCCGGTCACCGGTACCAGGAGCAGGAACCAGTTCTCCGTGGCCTGACGGCGACGGAGCCACGCGAACAGGTGGGTGTCGGGAAGCCAGAGCAGCCGGTTGGGAGAGCCCATCGCCCCGTCGCCGAATCTATCACGGGCCGGCGGCGTAGAATGCGCCGGCATGGCGAGGCCGAGCGCCCTCGACGCCGCGGTCCTGCTGCTGGCCGTCACCCTGGGCCTGGCCGCGGGCATCGGCATCTTCACCTTCGTGTACGCCCACGGGGCGTCGTACCTCACGAACGATCCGGCGGCCTGCGCCAACTGCCACGTGATGAACGAGGAGTACGGCGCCTGGATGAAGGGGCCGCACCATGCGGTGGCCGTGTGCAACGACTGCCACACGCCCCACAACCCCGTGGCCAAGTACGCGATCAAGGCGCGGAACGGCTTCTGGCACTCCTACTACTTCACGCGGGGGAAGTTCCCGGAGCCCATCCAGATCACGCCGCTGAACCGCAGGGTGGCCGAGCAGGCGTGCCGCCGCTGCCACGCGGACATGGTGCACGCCCTGCTGGGCATGGACGAGGGGCGGGGCGAGGTCTCCTGCATCCGGTGCCATCGTGGTGTCGGACACGCCAATCGGTGAGGGACGCATGAAGATCCGGGTCTCGGTACTGGTGCTGTTCGTGGTGGTGACGGCTGCCGTGGCCGCGGGGGTGGCCGCGCTCCTGGTCAACATCTACGAGCGCAAGCAGGAGGCGAGGAACCCTTTCCGCCGCGTGGTCGAGCTGGGGGAGAACACGGAGGACCCGCAGGTCTGGGGGAGGAACTTCCGCTCCGAGTACGACCTCTACAGGAAGACGGTGGACCAGGTGCGCACCCGGTACGGCGGCAGCGAGGCGGTGCCCCGCACCCCCAGCGAGGCCGACCCTCGCACCGTGGTCGCCCAGTCCAGGCTGGAGGAGGACCCCCGCCTGAAGACCATGTGGGCGGGATATGCCTTCGCCAAGGACTTCCGGGAGGAGCGCGGCCACGCCTACATGCTGGAGGACCAGACCTTCACGGAGCGGCAGCAGGTCACCCACCAGCCCGGCACCTGCCTGCACTGCCACGCCTCCATCGTGGTGCCCTACAAGAAGCTGGGAGGGGGGGACCTCGCCGCCGGCTTCGAGAAGATGAACCAGATGCCCTATGCCGAGGCCCGGAAGCTCGTCTCCCACCCCATCGCCTGCATCGACTGCCATGACCCGAAGACCATGGCCCTGCGCGTCACCCGGCCCGGCTTCATCGAGGGGATCCGTGCCTACAAGGCGTTCCTGGGGGTGCCCAACTACGACGTGAACACCATGGCCACCGGGCAGGAGATGCGCTCCTTCGTCTGCGGGCAGTGCCACGTCGAGTACTACTTCAAGGGGCCGGAGAAGCGTCTGGTCTACCCCTGGGCCAAGGGCCTGCGGGTGGACGACATCCTGGCCTACTACGACGAGGTGGGGCACAAGGACTGGGTGCACGCGGAGACGGGTGCTCCGGTGCTGAAGGCGCAGCACCCGGAGTTCGAGACCTGGAACCAGGGGATCCACGCCCGCGCCGGTGTCGCCTGCGCCGACTGCCACATGCCCTATCTGCGGCAGGGCGCGGCCAAGATCAGCGACCACCACGTGCGCAGTCCCCTGCTCAACATCCAGCGCGCCTGCCAGCCCTGCCATCCCCTGCCCGAGGCGGAGCTGAAGGCGCGCGCGGAGGGGATCCAGGACACCGTCTTCCGCCTCCGCAACCAGGCCATGGACGCCCTGGTGGCGCTCATCGCGGACTTGAAGGCCGCGGAGGACGCCGGGCGCACCGACGAGCAGGTGGCGCTGGCCCGCGACCTCCAGCGCAAGGCCCAGTTCCGCATCGACTTCGTGGAGGCCGAGAACTCCATGGGCTTCCACGCCCCCCGCGAGTCGGAGCGGATCCTGGGCGAGGCCATGAACATCGCCCGCCAGGGGCAGGTGGCGCTGCGCGATCCCGCCTTCGTCCCCGTGCTCTACCCGCCCGCCCGCTTCAGCAACGCCGCCCCCGGGCAGGCTGGGGAGAAGCCGCAGACGGGGACGGAGAGCGGAGCGGTGGGAGGGCACAGGGAGGCGGACCGCCGGTAGCTCTTCCCTGTCTTCAACGGCCTAAAACCGTCCTTCTTGTCCGCTTCCATCCCTGGTGTTCTCCCGTGTCTGCCTCCACCATCGGGGTCCGGACCGGTTCGGTCCGCAAGACCGCGGGGGAGGGCCCATGTACCGAATCGCGAGATCGCTCACGCTGTGCGGCGCCGTTCTGCTCGTGCTGGCGGCCGCCGCACCCGCATCCGCTGCCGTGCGCAGCTACACCATCTACGCCACCGACGGCTGGGTCACGATGCCCGACGGCAACGTGATGTACGCCTTCGGGTTCAACGACACGGGGGTGATGGGACAGATCATGTTCCCGGCTCCCCTGATCTGGGCCAACCTCGGGGACCAGGTGGAGATCAACTTCGTCAACCTGGGCTTCAAGTACCGCCCCGATCTGATGGACCCGCACACCCTGCACTTCCACGGCATCCACTCCGTCCCCTACATGGACGGGTTCCCCGAGCTGTCCTTCGCCATCCCCATGGGGCAGTCCTTCACCTACAAGTTCACGGCGGAGTACGAGGGGACGCACATGTACCACTGCCACGTGGAGGCGGTGGAGCACGTGCAGATGGGGATGTACGGCCCGCTGGTGGTCTACGGCGGGGCCCAGAAGAGGATCTACGGCCGCAACTACAGCCGGGAGTACATCTGGCTGCTCTCCGAGTTCGACAGCCGCTGGCACAAGGCCCTGGAGCCCGGCGCCCCGGAGCTGGAGGTGCCCGAGATCCTGCAGACCTCTCCTCCCGTGGGCTACGCCGAGTGGCTGCGCATCAACTACCGGCCAGACTACTGGATGGTGAACGGGATGGCCTTCCCGGACACGCTGCGCACGGGCTCGGAGCTGCCGCTGCTGACCTACGACCCCGACGACCCCACGTTCGTGACCGGGATCCAGGGGAGCATCGTGGTGGCCAACGGCCAGGCCCCCCATGCCGGGCTGCAGCAGGCGACGCTGCTCGACGCGAACCCCGACGAGCCCATCCTGGTACGGGTCCTGAACATGGGGTTCCAGTCGCACCCCTTCCACCTGCACGGGACGCACTACGAGATCCTGGGGGAGGACGCGCGCGCCCTCCCGCACATCCAGAACACGGGGCGGCGCGGGGTGAGCAGCCGCTTCGAGAAGTTCACGATCAACATCGGGTCGGGAGAGACCTACGACACCCTGGTGAACTTCACCTCGGCGCACCTGTGCATGAGCCAGTCCCAGGTGCCGGAGCCCGAGGCCTCCCCCTTCCCCGGCGACACGGGACCGCTGTATGACCCGGCGGGGCCCTACTGGTACGCCGCCCACTGCCACGACGACTACCACGTGACCAACCAGGGCGTGTACCCCGGCGGCATGGTGGCTCCCGTGCGCGTGCAGCGTCCCGTCTGCGCGGCCCCGGCCAAGTAAGGCACGAGGAGGAGGGCCCATGAGAGCCACCGCGGTCCTGCTGATCGGGCTCGCCCTGATGGGCCTCTCCTGCGCACCCGCGCCTCCGGCGAACCCGACGGGCATCGAGGTGCTCGGCGTGCAGCTGATGGCGGGGGGGGACATCGCACGGCTGAACTACAGGGTGGTCGACTACGACACGGCCAAGCGAACGCTCCAGGGGGAGGTCCGTCTCTTCCGCGAAGGGACGGACCGCCCGCTGGGCGTCCTCTCCACGGGCCGGCTGGGCCCCCTGCGCCAGCGGCCCACCAGGGATGGCCGGCCGCAGTTCATCATCTTCACGAACGACGGCCACCGCCTGCGCAAGGGGGACCGCGCCGTGGTGACCTTCGGTCAGGCCCGGATCGCGGGCGTCCGGGTCTCCTGAGCCGATGAGGCGCACGGGGGCGATCGCGGCCGTCTCGCTCTCCACGCTGCTCGCCGGGGCCAGCGCCGCCTCCACCTGGATCGTGGACGACGACGGTCCGGCCGACTTCCGCTCCGTGCAGGCCGCCGTGTACGCCGCCTACGTCCTCTCCGGCGACACCCTCCTGGTGCGCCCCGGCACCTACCGCGAGACGGTCTACCTCTCCGCCAAGAACCTGGTGATCCGGTCCGAGAAGGGGCCCGCGGTCACCATCCTCGACGCCGAGCAGGGGGGCTCGGTGGTCACGCTGGAGAACCGGAGCGCCGCCACCCGTCTCGAGGGCTTCACCCTCCGGAACGGCAGCGACCAGACCGGCGGCGGCATCTTCGTGGTGGGTGGGGCACCGGTGATCACGCGCAACGTGATCGAGGGGAACGAGGCCACCGGGGGCGCCTACGGGTACGGCTACGGCGGCGGGATCGAGATCTACGGCGCGGCCCCGCTGATCACGCACAACGTGATCCGGGGGAATCGCGCCGCCGACGGAGGCGGGGGGATCGACGTCTACTACAGCGGCTCCTCCACCCCGGGGACGTGCTGTCCGGTCCTCGCCCAGAACACGATCGTGGACAACGTGGTGACCGGCCCGGGAGGCAAGGGCGGCGGCATCCTGGTCTTCGCCTCGGAGCCGCGCATCGCCTCCTCCATCCTGGCGGGGAACAGCGCTTCCCTGGGCGGGGGGCTGTTCGTGGAGCGGGTCACGGGGAACGGCGACGTCCCGAGCGCGACGACGAACCTCCTCCACGCCAACCTTCCCGACCCTTCCGACTCCAATGCGGCCTGGCACCTGCCGCCCTCGAACCGCGAGGCCGATCCCCGCCTGGGAGGGGGGGAGCGCTTCGCCTTCTGGCCGCGCTCCGACTCGCCGGCCATCGATGCGGCGGAGGCGGGCCTGCCCGCGGGAGCCGACCTGGCGGGGACCGCCACGGCGAAGGACGGCGACGTGAACGGCACGACGGCGGGGGACATCGGGGCGCTGGAGAGCCTGGGGGAGGCCACCGGGCTCAGCATCACCTACGACCGCGTGGCCGGCCGCGCCACCCTGCAGTGGGACGGCTCGATCAACCCCGCGGCGCGGTTCAACGTGTACGGGAGCACCGGCAGTCCCTTCCCCACCGACGGCGGCACGTGCCTGGCCACGCTGCTCGTCTCGCCCGCCTACGCGGAGGTCTCCTCGCTCCCGCCGGGCGGCATCCGCTACTACCTCGTGACCGAGGAGGATGCGGTCGAGGGAAGCCGGGGGATGCGCAGCGACGGCACGCCCCGCCCGTCCGCCCCCTCCTGCGCCCGCTAGCCGGGGTACTGCCGTCCCGGCAGGTGATCGGGAGGATGCGGGGGATCGGGCCTTACCGGCCGGTCCACCTGCACGGGCGAATCCTTGGGATCGGGTGCCTTGGGCGGGCGCTGCCGCTCGGGTCCTGGTTGTGCCATGGGATGCTCCGCGGTGGGTTGCACCCAGGCTACCTGGAGGGTGACCGAAGGACAACGGCCGGTCTGGTCTGCGTTGCTTCCCTCTCTACGTTCGCCACGTGGCGCCGCCGTTGTTCGAATGGGATCCCAGGAAGGCCCCGCTCAACCGTTGGAAGCATGGTGTGTCGTTCCAAGAAGCGAGCACCGTCTTCACGGACGTGTGGGCCAGGTTTTGAGTGGACTTGGATCACTCCGAGCGGGAAAGACGCTATCTTGTGCTTGGAATGTCCGAGCGGCAGCGGCTGCTCGTCGTGGCCTTTGCCGAACGGGAATCGGGGACCCGGCTGATCTCCGCGGGGGCCGCGCAACCAGATCTGAGCGGAGCCGATATGAAGAGAAAGAGCAGTAGCAGACAGGTGCGGAACTCGAAGCCGGCCGACCGGGACACCATGCGTCCGGAATACGACTTCTCGGAAGCCATGCGCGGCGTCAGCGCCTACCACTTCGCGAAGGGGAAGAACGTCGTCGCGCTCGATCCCGAATTGCTGGACGTGTTCCCCGACAGCAAGTCGGTGAACAACGCGTTGCACGCCCTTGCGCCGCTGCTGCGGCAGCAGAGGCTCAAGCGTCTGGCCCGTCGGTCCTGATGGCCTCGCGGGAAAAGCGAAGGACACCTCGCGAACGCGACACCACGCGTCCTGAATACGACTTCTCCAAAGGGGCGCGCGGTGTGACGGCTGCACGGTATGCCCAGGGAACCAATGTCATGACATCGATCCGGACGTGCTGGATGTCTTTCCCGACGGTGAATCGGTGAACGATGCCCTACGTGCGCTGGCGCCGGTGATGCGGCGCAGGAGGCGGAGAGCGGCGAGCTCCCGCTAGCCTCCGATCCCGTCCAGCAGCGCGTGGGGCAGGCGCGCGAAGAGGGCCGCCAGGTCGCCCGCATCCTCCACAACGTACCCGGTGAGGGCGTGCGTCCACTTCCTGGGCGCGCTCTCGGGGAGTTCCAGTCGGGTGCCGTTCCAGATCTTCGGGTCCACGGGGAGCACGCCCTCCGGCGCCAGCGCCACGGTGAGGCGCGGCACCGCCACCAGGCACCAGGCCCGGCCCAGCCTCCGGGCGAAGGCGATCACGTGGTGCGCCCGGCGGCCGCTGGCGTGGACGGGAAGGAAGCGGCCGTCGCGGAAGAGACGCGCGCGCCCGTGCCGGAAGGCGAGGGCGCGGGAAGTGGTCCAGAGCTTGATCCCTCCGTCCCGCCAGGTGTTCCACAGCTTCCCGGGATCGGCGCCCTCCACCTGGGCGAGCAACCGGGCGTGCGCCTCGTGGTCCACGTCACCCCGGTTGTCGGGGTCCACCAGTTGGAGGTTCCAGGTTTCCGTCCCCTGATAGAAGTCGGGGACGCCCGGTGCCGCCACCTTGAGCAGGAGCTGGGAGATGGAGTTCAGCGCCCCGTGCCAGGCCACCCGGGCGGCGAAGGGCTCGAAGTCGTCCAGGAAGCGTGGGTGCTCGAGGATCCGGGAGGCGAACGCGGCCAGGGCCGCCTCGTGCTCCGCGTCCGGACGCAGCCACGACGTGCGCACCTTCCGCTCCCGCGCCGACTTGGTGAGCACGGGGGACAGGCGCGCCAGGTCGATCGGCCAGGCGGACAGGAGCGTCTGGTAGAGGAAGTCCTCCTCCACCGCGTCGGGGACACGCCCGCCCGCCACCTCGGTCCGGAAGCGCGCGTTGGCGCGGGACCAGCGCGTGCGGGCAGCCCGGTACTGGGCCGGGATCTCGGACAGCACGCACAGGCGGGCCCGCGCGTCCTCGCTGCGCTTGGTGTCGTGGGTGGAGGAGGCATTGAGCGCGTGGGGGTGGCTCCCCGCCCGCTCGGCCAGCCTCTCGTGCAGCGCCGCCACGGGATCCCCGGGCGGCTGCGGGCTGGCGCCCACCTCGTTCAGGGCCAGGAGCGGCGTGTAGACGTACAGCGCCGTGTCCTCGAACCCCTTCGCCATCACCGGCCCCGTGAGCTGCTGCCAGCGCATGACGAAGCGCGGCCACACGGCGTGCTGCTCCTCCGGCACCGCCGACGGGTAGCGCAGGAGGAGGACCAGCCGCAGGAACTCCACCGCCACCGGAGGGAAGGCGTTGCGGCCGCGCAGCTCGTCCATGAGGGCATCGAGCGTCTGCACGTCCTCCGGGGAGACGTTGGGGTCGCGCACGTAGGTGCGGTAGACGGGGAGGGAGGCCGTGGCCTCGCCCAGGAGGCCGAACCAGGTGCGCCGGGAGAGGTGGCGGGCGTGACGGTCCCGCCGGGCCAGGCGCGCCAGATCCGCGGCCAGACGCGTCAGCTCGCCCTGGAACAGCTCGCGCAGCACGTGCCGCTTGCAGTCCAGGAGGATGGCTTCGAAGGAGGAGCGGGTCCCCGTGAACGAGCGCCAGGCGCGGGTGAGACGCTCGATCCCCGGCCGATCGCAGAGGGCGGCGGTCACGGCGGCGGAGAACTCGTAGCCGGTGGTGCCGGCGGTGGGCCAGCGCGCGGGCAGCCTCTCACCGTCCTCCAGGATCTTCTCCACCACCACGTAGAAGGGACTCCCGTTCCGGGAGGGGAGGGCGGCCTGCAGATCGCGCAGGTACCCGGCCGGGTCGTACAGCCCGTCCACGTGGTCGATGCGCAGCCCCGTCACACCGATCTCCGCCGCCACCCGCAGCGCCAGCTCGTGCGTGGCCTGGAAGACGGAAGGCAGCTCCACCCTGATCCCGATGAGGTCGGAGACGTCGAAGAAGCGTCGATACTCCATGGTCTCCGTGGCCACCTTCCAGTAGGCGGGCCGGTAGGCCTGCTGGTGGATCAGGCGGTCCAGGAGGTCGAAGCTCTCGGGGTCCCCCGGCCGGCCGTTGAGACGCGCCACCGCCTGCTCCAGGTGGCGCGCGCCCTCCGCTCTCTGCCGCAGCTCCTCCAGCTGGCGGACGATCTCCTGCTTGCCGCGCACGCGCTCGGCGGCCGCCACGGGGTTCTCGTCCGATCGGGGAGGAAGGGCGCGCACCGCGGCCATCACCCGGAGGAGACGGCGCACCACGTCGTGCTGGGCGCCCAGGCGGTCCCGCAGGCGCCCCAGCCCCTGGCCGAGCACCACGTTCCAGGTCGAGGGGTCGACCGGGAACTTCCAGTCGAAGTAGCGGAGGAGGAACTGGCCGTCCTCCTGGACGAGCTCCAGCTCGCCCGCCTCCAGCGTCCGCCCGTAAGGGCGTCCCAGGCAGGGGAGGAGGACCTTCGGCCCCAGCAGCTCGTCCTCGTCCCAGTCGCTGTCGAACATGGCGGCATAGGGAGAGGAGGGGCCGTTCTCCAGCACGTGCATCCACCAGCGGTTCTCGGGGCCGATGGCCATGTGGTTGGGGACGAGGTCGAGGACCACCCCCATCCCACGTTCCCGGAGATCCGAGGTCAGGGCCTCGAAGTCGCGTGCCGAGCCCAGCTCGGGATTGAGGCGCGTGGGGTCGGTGACGTCGTACCCGTGCCGGCTCCCCCGCCGCGCCTGGAAGACGGGAGACAGATACAGGTCGGTGACGCCCAGCCTCTGCAGGTAGGGGACGAGCGTCCGGGCGGCACGAAAGCCGAAGCCGCCGTGGAGCTGCACCCGGTAGGTGGCGCCGGGGACGCGAGCGAAGGTTTTGCTGGACATCGCGGGAGGCGTCAGGTGCCTCCAGTGTAATGCACCCGGACGGGCTCAGCCCTTGCCCTCGATGAGCACGCGCAGGGAGCGGGGCGCCAGGGTGACCACCTCCGACGCCTGCCGCACGGTGCCGTCCTCGAGATCGAGTGTGCCGTGCGTGGTGTCCAGGATCTCTCTCCAGGACGGCGCCCACTCCTTCCCGGGCAGCTTCCAGGGGACGGGTTCCGCGTGGGCGTTGATGAGGATGAGGAAGCTCTCGTCCGTGCGGCGCTCGCCGCGCTCGTCCACTCCCTCCAGCGCCTGCCCGTTCAGGAAGACGCCCAGGGACCGGGCGAAGGGCGCGTTCCAGTCCCCTTCCGTCATCTCGTCGCCGTCGGGGCGCAGCCAGTCGATGTCCCCTACCCGTGAGCCGCGCACGTTCCGTCCGTGGAAGTAGCGCCGGCGCCGGAAGATGGGGTGGGCGCGCCGGAGCGCCACCAGGTCCCGCACGAAGGCCAGGAGCTCCTGGTCGGCGTGCTCCCAGTCCAGCCAGGAGACCTCGCTGTCCTGACAGTAGGCGTTGTTGTTCCCCCCCTGGGTGCGCCCGATCTCGTCGCCGTGGAGCAGCATGGGGATCCCCTGCGAGAGGAGCAGCGTGGCCAGGAAGTTCCGGCGCTGCCGGGCCCGCAGGGCGAGGACGGCGGGATCGTCGGTCGGCCCCTCCACCCCGCAGTTCCAGGAGCGGTTGTGCGACTCGCCGTCCCGGTTCTCCTCGCCGTTCGCCTGGTTGTGCTTCTCGTTGTAGGAGACCAGGTCGGCCAGGGTGAACCCGTCGTGGGTGGTGACGAAGTTCACGCTGGCGTAGGGACGCCGTCCGTTGGTGGCGTAGAGGTCCGAGGAGCCGGTGAAGCGGAAGGCGAGCTCGCCCAGGGTGCGCTCCTCGCCGCGCCAGAAGTCGCGCATGTTGTCCCGGTACTTGCC
>DASUFT010000007.1:0-5975 GCA_036274395.1 Candidatus Polarisedimenticolaceae bacterium
GTGAGGAGCACGATCGTGCCCACGTAGCCGGGCGTGGCCGCGCCCAGGTAGGCGCGCAGCAGCCGGGTCTTCGGGGAGACCCGGAACCCCAGGTCGCGCTCCAGCGCGTAGCGGCCGTCGGAGATGAGGGAGTATCCGGGATCGGCCTGGTGGCTGTCCTCGCCCAGCGCTTGGGCGGCGGCGCGGGCCCGCTGCAAGGCGTGGCCGGCCACCTCGAGCTCGGTCCGGCCGGTGCCCCGCGCCAGCTCCTCCACGGCGTGGCGGTACCGGTCGCGCGTGGCGAAGTCCATGGCGCGGTAGCCGGGGTCGAGGCGCAGCTCCTGCTCCACCAGGCTCACGCTCTCGAAGAACTCCGTCCAGTCCAGGGCGGACATCAGGCGCATGCTGGTGATGACGTTGCGCACGGTGACGTTGGTGGCCGCCTGGCGCTGGTGCTCGGCGCGCACGCTCGCGTCCACCGTGGTTCCCGCGGCCAGCAGCCTCTCGTCGAGCCATTGCAGGGCCAGGGCACCGGCCGGCTCCTGGTCCCGTAAACGGTGGATGAGATGGACGGCGAAGGACTCGGAGAACGGCAGCGCGTCGTAGCGGCGGAGCACCCGCTGGGGAGGCTCGGCCGGCGTCCCCGACACCCCGAGCAGGGCGTCGGCCAGGGCGTCCGCCTCTCCCCGGGCGGCCCGCCGCTGCACGATCTGCTCCGCCAGCCTGCGCAGGTTCTCCACCAGCGCCACGCGGAGCACGATCGCCACCGCCCAGATCTCGCCCATGGTGAGCGCTCCCCGGCGCTGGTAGGCACGCACGAAGCGGCCCAGCGTCTCGGGCTCGAGGCGGCTGTCGGTGTGGGCGATGAACTCCCAGGCCAGGCCGTAAACGCGCGGGTAGCCGCCCAGCGGCCCCTCCGCCAGCTTGGGGAGCTCGCGGTAGAACCCTGCCGGAAGATCCTCCCGGATCTCCCGCAGCTGCTCCCGCACCACGTGGAAGTTGTCCACCAGCCACTCGGCGGCCGGCGTGATCGCCCGCTCCTCGACGATGGCGGCGGCGAGCGCGCGGTGACACTCGAGCAGGACCCGCTCGTTCTCCAGCAGGCGCGGGGTGAGGGGGATGCCGCCCCGGACCCCGTCCGCCAGCCGGTGCTGGGTGGCCAGCTCCTCCGCCCGCTCCTCCAGCCGCTCGATGCTGAAGAGCTCGCCGCGGATCGGCTCCTGCGATGCGGCCGGGGCAGAGGCGAGTTTTCCGGGGATCAGGGGCATGGAGCCATTGTGCACGAGGCGGGCGGAGGGACGGTGCTCCGCGTCTGAGCTACTGGCCGAGGCAGCCGTGGATGCAGGTCACCCCCAGGGCACCGTCGCCGACGGCGAAGGCGCAGCGCTTGGTGGTCCTGAACCTGGGCGGTGGAACAGCGCCAGAGAGATCAGGAGCCCAGGCTTCGGACTTACCTCCTCCACTCTTGGTCTTGGCCCCCCCTCACTCCGCCCGGAGCGCCACCGAGGGGTCGATCCGAGCCGCGCGGCGCGCGGGAAGCCAGGCTGCCAGAAGCGCCGTTCCCAGGAGGAGGAGCGCCACCTCCACGTAGGCCACGGGGTCGGTGGGGTGCACCTCGTAGAGGAAGCGGGTGAAGAGGCGCGAGAGCACCAGGGCGCCCAGGCCACCCGCGGCCAGGCCGGAGACGGCGAGCAGGAACCCTTCCTTGAGGAAGAGGCGCCGGATGTCGGCTGGGCCTGCGCCCAGGGCCACGCGCACCCCCACCTCCGGCTGCCGCTGGCCCACCGCGTAGGAGAGGACGCCGTAGAGGCCGATCACCGCCAGCAGCAGGGCCACGCCCGAGAAGACGCCGAGCAGCAGGAGCAGGAACCGGTCGATGGCGAGCGAGCGGGACACCACCTCGTCCAGGCTGCGCACCTTGGCCAGGGGCAGGCTGGGATCGACGGCGGCGATCTCGCGCTTGATCGCGGCCAGGCCGGGACCCGCCTTCCCCGACGCGCGCACCATCATGCTCATGAAG
The DNA here is from genome assembly GCA_036274395.1 of Candidatus Polarisedimenticolaceae bacterium. GTDB lineage: Bacteria > Acidobacteriota > Polarisedimenticolia > Polarisedimenticolales > DASUFT01 > DASUFT01. The sequence continues at coordinate 2,000 of DASUFT010000007.1, forward strand.
TCGTTGGGGATGTTCGAAACCGGGAAGTAGAGCGTTTCCCGCGGCTTCTCCTCTAAGGACTTCAGATAGACGTCTCCAACGATTCCCACGATTTCGTAGGTGTGGGTCTCGTACCACTCCATCTCGATCTTCTTGCCGATCGGGTCCTCCAGCGGCCAGTGCCGGCGCGCGGTCTCCTCGCCGATCACCACCACTCTCGGCGTGTCCGCGGTGTCGGTGTCCTTGATGTACCGTCCGCGCTTCAGGGGGATGTGCAGCGCCTCGAAGATGCCCGGCGTGACCATGCGCACGTCCGCCACCAGCTCCTGTCCCGGTGGCTGCGGGGGACGGCCCGGGATGCTCCAGTCCGTCGCGGACCCCATGCCCATGGGCTCCCAGCTCATGCCGCCCACGGCCTCCACGCCGGGAAGCGCGGCCAGCCGGTGCACGGCGTCGCGATAGAAGCGGAGCTGCTTCTCCGCGGTGTCGTAGCGTGCATTGGGGAGCGAGATCTGGAAGGTCAGCACCTGGCTGGGGTCGAAGCCGGGATCGACATGGGAGAGCTTCCAGAAGCTCTTGGCGAAGAGGCCGGCGCCCACCAGCAGCACGACGGCCAGCGCCGTCTCCACCATGACCAGCAGGTTCGTCATCCTCCGGCGCCCGCGGCCTGCACCCGCCACCGTCCTTCCCTCCTGCAGCGACCCGGCCACCGCCGGGCGCATGGCGTGCCAGGCGGGGACGATCCCGAACACGATCGCGCTCACCACGGACAGGAGCAGCGTGAACAGCACGGCAGTGCTGTCGAGCTTCACCTGCGGGAGCGACGGCACGTCCACCGGCAGCATGGCCAGCAAGCCGGCGAGCGCCCAGGTGGCGACGAAGAGGCCGGCCCCGGCGCCCAGCGCGGCCAGGAGCAGGCTCTCCGTGAAGAGCTGCCGCAGCAGGCGCAGAGGGCTCGCCCCCAGCGAGCTGCGGATGGCCAGCTCACGCTCCCGCGCCACGGCGCGGGCCAGGAGCAGGTTCGCCACGTTCACGCAGGCGATGAGGAGCACGAACCCCACGGCGGCCGCCAGGGCGAGCAGGGCCGGGCGCACCTCGCGCACCACGTCGGCGTGCAGCGGGGTGACCTTGACCCCCCACCCTGTGTCCTGCTGCGGCCTCTCCTTTTCCAGGGCCAGGGCGATCCTGTCCATGTCCTTCTGCGCCTGCTCGGGGGAGACGCCGGGCTTGAGGCGCGCCGTCACCGCCATCCAGCGGCCGGGGGAATCCCGCCATGCCGGGTGCTCGGTGAGGGCGACGTAGAGCTGGGCCCCTCCGGGGAAATCGAATTCCGCGGGGAGCACGCCCACCACGGTGTGCGGCTTGTCGTCGAGCGTCAGCGTGCGCCCCACCACGCCGGGGTCGGCGTCGAGACGCGCGCGCCAGAATGCGTCGCTGAGGACCACCACGTCGGGTGCACCCGTGACGCCGTCCGGCTCCTGGATGGTCCGGCCACGTGCTGCGGACGTGCCCAGGGTGGAGAAGAAGCTCCCGCTCACCACGGCGATGTCCAGACGGTCGGGCTCGCCGGTCCCCGTCAGGTTGGCGTTCCACGAGGTGTACGCCGCCATCCGCTCGAAGACCTGGTTCCGCTCCCGCCAGCGCAGGAAGTTCCCGGGGTTGACCACGTTCCGGTGCTTGTTCGCCGCCTCGGGCGGCGTGTTCCGGTTGTCCTCCCACACCATGACCAGCGACGCCGGGTCGCGCATGGGAAGCGGGCGGAGGAGCACCGTCTGCACCACCGTGAAGATGGCGCTGTTCGCCCCGATCCCCAGGGCCAGGGTCGCCACCGCCACCAGCGTGAAGCCGGGGCTGCGGACCAGCATGCGGGCGCCGTAGCGGAGGTCTTGCAGGAAACCGTTCATGGCGATCCCTCTCTGCGGTCCCCGTAGATCAACCGACGTGCCACCGGAAAGGCTTGCTCCCGAGCGGCGTGGACCGGGGGCAGCGTCCGCTCGTGGGACGGGCCGTCCCAGGATCGGACGCCGGTCGGTCTCCACGGAGCGGGATGGGTGGATTCGAGGCGGGCACGGGCCTTGCCCTACCCCCGCTGGCATGGATGTCCCGCGCCCCTCATCCGTCGCCGGCAACAAGCGTCGCCTCCGCGTGGCCCTCGGGGTTGCCGCCGTGGGGACGCTCGCCGCCGTCAGCCTGGCCGTGTCGCGGCTGGGACCGGCCGCCCCCAAGGTGGAGCGAAGCGCCGTCCTCCTCGACACCGTGCGCCGGGGGGAGATGCTCCGGGAGGTGAGGGGCCCGGGGACCCTGGTGGCCGAGGACATCCGCTGGCTGCCGGCCGCCACCGAGGGACGGGTGGACCGCATCCTCGGGCACCCCGGGGACCGCGTGGCCCCGGACACGGTGATCCTCGAGCTGTCGAACCCCGAGCTGGAGCGCGTGGTGCTCGACGCCACCTGGGAGGTGAGGGCGGCGGAGGCCGACCTGCAGCGCGACCGCAAGCAGCTGCAGAGCCAGCTCCTGAACGAGAAGGCCGCCGCCGCCACCGTGCAGTCCGAGTTCCACCAGGCGCAGATGGAGGCGGAGCTGCAGGAGAAGCTGGCCAAGGACGGCCTCACCTCCGACCTCGACCTGAAGCGCGCGCGCCTGCGCGCCACCGAGCAGGGCACCCGTCAAACGCTGGAGCAGGAGCGGCTGCAGGTGGCGGCCGAGGCGGGAAACGCCCAGCTCGCCGCCCAGCGGGCGCGTCTCGAGCAGCTCCGCGCGCTGCGCGACCTCCGCCAGAGACAGCTCGAGAACCTTCGCGTGCGGGCGGGGACCTCCGGCGTCCTCCAGCAGGTTCCGGTGGAGGTGGGCCAGAGCGTGGCGCCGGGGACGAACCTGGCCCGCGTGGCCCAGCCCGGGCGCCTGAAGGCGCAGCTGCAGATCGCGGAGACCCAGGTGCCGGCCGTGAGCCTGGGGCAGATCGCGCGCATCGACACCCGTGCCGGCGTGGTCGAAGGTCGGGTGGCCCGCATCGATCCCGGCTCGCGGAACGGGAGCGTGACCGTGGACGTGAGCCTGTCCGGCGAGCTGCCCCACGGCGCCCGCCCCGACATGACCGTGGACGGCACGATCGAGCTGGAGCGCCTGCCCAGCGTCCTGTTCGTGGGCCAGCCCACGGGCGTGCGCGAGGGCACGGAGATGAGCCTGTTCCGCCTCGCGCCTTCCGGCGACGAGGCCGAGCGCGTTCCCGTGCGGGTGGGCCGGGTCTCCGCCACCACGGTGGAGATCGTGAGCGGCCTGAAGGAGGGGGATCGCGTCGTCGTCTCCGACATCTCGGCCTGGGAGAAGTCCCCGAAGATCCGACTGGAGTGAACGCATGGGAGCACAGCCGATGATGCAGCCCGTACCCAACCCCGCCTCCATCCACCTGGAGGGCGTGACCAAGGTGTTCTACACGGACGAGGTCGAGACCCACGCCCTGGCCGGCGTGCACCTCACGATCCGCCAGGGCGAGTTCGTCTCCATCGCCGGACCGTCCGGCTGCGGCAAGTCCACGCTGCTGTCCATCCTGGGCCTGCTGGACGTGCCCACGGGAGGGAGCTACCACCTGGACGGCAAGCCCGTGCAGGCCCTGCAGATCGCGGAGCGCGCCCGCATCCGCAACCACCAGATCGGATTCATCTTCCAGAGCTTCAACCTCATCGGCGACCTCACCGTCCACGAGAACGTGGAGCTGCCCCTCACCTACCGCGCGGAGCCGGTGGCGGATCGCCGCACCCTGGTGCAGGAGGCGCTGGAGAAGGTGGGCATGGCCCACCGCGCCAAGCACTTCCCGGCGCAGCTCTCGGGCGGGCAGCAGCAGCGGGTGGCGGTGGCGCGGGCGCTGGTGGGGCGGCCGCTCATCCTGCTCGCGGACGAGCCCACGGGGAACCTCGACTCCCGGAACGGGGAGGCGGTGATGGAGCTGCTGCGGGACCTCCACCGGGGCGGGGCCACCATCTGCATGGTGACGCACGAT
>DASUFT010000008.1:0-2692 GCA_036274395.1 Candidatus Polarisedimenticolaceae bacterium
GGGCTCAGTCCAGCACGGCCTCGATCTCGGCCAGCACCTTCCGCTCCCCCGCCGAGATCCTGGAGCCGAGCCCGAAGAGGCCGCCGGTGGCCTCCGCCACCTGACGGGCGGACCGCAGGAGGTTCTCCCGCATCGCCCAGCGCTCGTCCGCGGTGAAGCGCCCCCAGAGGCGGCGCGCATAGGCGGTCCAGGTGGGGAGCAGCTTGGGGTCGGGCTTGCTGGCGAGGCCGTTCTTCAGGAGCTCGCCGGCGATCCGCTCGGCGCCGATGCCGCGCTGCCGTGCCGCGGCGAGGATCGCCTCCCGTTCCTTCTCGTCCAGCGTGCCGTCCCCCCAGGCCACCAGGACCAGCGGGACCATGGCGAGGGCCACCGCCGCCTCGGGCCGGACACCGAGCGCCTGGAGGCGCCGCAGAAAGGTCTCGTCCTTGATCCCGACCGCCTCTCGCAAGGCCTCGCGCTCCTGCTCCGCCTCCGTGCGCGTGCGCAGCTCGGCCAGCAGGGGCGCATTCGGCCCCGAAAAGAACGCGCGCGCCAGACCCTCCCCGTCCCTGTTCAGTCCCTCGTCCATGGCGGCGGCCAGTCTACCTTTGCGGTAAGCTCCGCGCCGCGAAGACGAGGTCCACCATGAACGAACGCCGGATCGGACGACGCACCCTCGCCATCCTCTGCACGATCCTGCTGGTGCCGGGGGAAGGATTGATCCTGGCCCAGACGGCACCCCCGCCGGCACCCGCGCCGGCGAAGCCCGCCGAGCAGAAGCCGGCGGAGCAGAAGCCCGCGGACGCGAGCGCCAAGCCGGCGGAGGAGTCCGTCAAGCTCCCGCCCGACCAGCTCGACTCGCTGGTGGCGCCGATCGCGCTCTACCCGGACCCCCTGCTGGCGCAGACACTCGTCGCCTCCACCTACCCCCTGGAGATCGTGCAGCTCCAGCAGTGGCTGGCCAAGAAGGAGAACAAGGACCTCAAGGACAAGGCGCTGGCCGACGCCGTGGCCAAGCAGCCGTGGGATCCCGCCATCCAGTCCATGGCGGCGCTCCCCGACGTGGTCAAGCGGCTGGGGGACGACATCCAGTGGACCACCGATCTGGGGAACGCCTTCCTGGCGCAGCAGGCGGACGTGATGGACGCCGTGCAGCGGATGCGCGCCAAGGCGAAGGGGAAGGGGGCGCTGGAGTCCAACGAGCACCAGAAGGTCGAGACCCAGAAGGTCGAGGACAAGACCGTCATCGTGGTCCAGCCGACGAATCCGGAAGTGATCTACGTTCCGTCGTACAGTCCCACGGTCGTCTACGGCCCGCCCGCTTATCCGTATCCGCCGATCTATTACCCGTACTACCCCCCGGGGGCGGCATTCGTCTCCTTCACCTTCGGGATGATGTGGGGAGCGGCGATCTGGGGCGGCTCCTGCTGCGGCTGCGGCTGGGGCGGCAGCAGCTACGTCAACGTCAACGTGAATAACAACTTCAACAAGATCGGTGGCGTGGGCGGTGCCGGCGGCGTGGGTGGCGTGGGTGGCGTGGGTGGCGTCGGCGGTGTGGGGGGAGTGGGCGGCGTCGGTGGCGTCGGTGGAGTGGGCGGCGCAGGCGGCGTCGGCGGCGTCGGTGGCCCAGGCGGAGCCGGCAAACCGGGCGTCGGGCAGCCCAAGGCCGGCACGGGCGCGGTCGGCGCCGGGGGTGCCGGCGGTGGTGCCTGGCAGCACAACCCGAGCCATCGCGGCGGGGCGCCCTACGGCGATCGCTCGACCGCCAACAAGTACGGTGGCCAGGCACGCGGCGACGCCCCGCGCGCGAGCAACCGCGCCGGATCCTCGCCGAGCGCCGGCAATCGCGCAGGGACGGGCGCGAGCAACCGTGCCGGAGGCTCCCCCAGCGCGGGGAACCGGGCGGGCAGCTCCCCCAGCGCCGGCAACCGCGCCGGAGGCGCGGGTGGAGGAGGCGACAAGATCGGCAATCGCAGCGTCCCCAGCAGCAGCGCGTCGCGGAGCGGCGGCGGCTTCAGCGGCGGGAACCGCGGGTACAGCGGCAGCAGCGCGCGCTCGAGCTACTCGCGCGGCTCGTCCAGCTTCGGCGGGGGCAGGGGCGGCGGAGGTCGAGGCGGCGGTGGTGGGAGGCGGCGGTGAGCATGCGCACGGCCCGATCGATCCTCGGTGTCGCCCTCGTGGCGTCGACGGTGTTCCCTGCCCTGGCGCAGAAGAAGTTCGCCACCCCCGAGCAGGCGAGCGAGGCTCTGATCACCGCCGCCGAGAGCTTCGACCTGCCGGCGCTCAAGGAGATCCTGGGGCCGGACGGCGTGGATCTCGTGGTCACCGAGGACACGGTGCAAGACCGGACGCAGGCCCGGAACTTCGCGGCCAAGGCGCGCGAGAAGCTCGTCCTGGAGAAAGACCCCAAGAAGTCCAGCCGCGTCACGCTCACCGTGGGGGAGGAGGACTGGCCGCTCCCCATCCCGCTCGTGAAGCAAGGAGGGCAGTGGCGCTTCGACTCCAAGGCCGGGCGCCAGGAGATCCTCTACCGCCGCATCGGCCAGAACGAGCTGGACGCCATCGACGTCTGCCGCGGCTACGTGGAGGCGCAGGAGGAGTACGCCTCCGAGAAGCACGACGGCGCCACGATCAACCAGTACGCGCAGCGGGTGGTGAGCACGCCGGGGAAGCACGACGGCCTGGCCTGGCAGAACCCGGACGGGTCCTGGGG
>DASUFT010000009.1:0-22875 GCA_036274395.1 Candidatus Polarisedimenticolaceae bacterium
CTGGAACGCGGCGCCGTCGAAGCGCACGAGCCCCTCCTGGGTGCCCACCCAGAGGAACCCGTCCCGTGTTCTCGCCACCGCGTGCACGGTGATCTGGGGCAGGCCGTCCTCGAGGCCCCAGACGTCGAGCACGAACTGGGAGGGCGCCTTGTCCCGGTCGAGGGCGAGGAGGTCTCCCCAGGGCAGCGCGGCCACCACGAGGCCGGCGGCGGCGAGGCGCAGCGCACGCATGGCGGAACCGATCATCGGAGCTCCCGGAGCGGCGCATGCTACCTCCCCGGGTCGGGTCGAGCGCGACTTGCCCGCGCGCCGTGACATTTCTTCACAATCTGCGCGCGCGGGCCCCGAAGCAACGGCGAGCTAGCGGCCGAAGTTCCAGCGGGCGAACGCGCGCAGCGTATCCGCGTCGCCGGTCTCGTAGGAGGCACCCACGCCCAGCTTGTTGCCCAGGAGGAAGAACAGGCCCTCGGCCTCGAAGGTGGTGTCGGTTCCGCCCTCGTCGAAGTCCAGGCGGGCGACGGTGCCCTTGACCTCGAACCGGTCGCCGAGCATCCAGCGCACCCCTCCCGCCAGCTTGTACCCGTTGTCGTCGAAGTCGTTGGAGCCGGTGTCGACGGAGACGTCCTCCCACACCGCTTCGGCGAACAGGTCCGCCTGCTCCCCGAGCAGACCGTGCCAGCCGCCGCCCGCGTTCCAGAAGGAGTAGTCGCCCACGCTGTCGTACTCGGCGACCAGGTGGAACATCTTCAGGATGCCGAACGAGACGCCACCATAGACACCGTTGTCCGAGTCGCCACCGTCAGGATCGAAGTCGACGTACCCACCTTCGACGTATCCCCAGCGGGGCGCTTCTTGCGCGGACACCGTGCCCACGGCGGCGAGCACGACGACCAGCGCCAGCGGCCATGTCCTTCTCAGCATCATGGGAGGGGCCTCCGCTCGTGCCGGTGCCGGGAGCCCGGCATCATGCAGGGCACCGCGACCGGCGGAGGGCAAGCCTAGCAGCGGCGCCAGCTCCCGCGAGCGGAAATCCCGACGTTTATGGGTGGCGCCGCTCATGCCTATACTCGGCCGATGTCGCCGGAGCTCCGCGTCGAGACCGTCCGTGGGCGCGGTGCTCTGCTCGCGTCCATCCTCGGCTCCGGGATGGCCTTCCTGGACGGGACGGCGGTGAACCTCGCGCTCCCCGCCATCGGCGACGACCTGGGTACCGGATTCGCCGGGTTCCAGTGGATCGTCAACGGGTACATGCTCACGTTCGCCTCCCTGGTGCTGATCGGGGGTGCGCTCGGCGACCGCTTCGGCCCCCGCCGCGTGTTCGAGCTGGGTGTGGTGGTGTTCGGCGCCATGTCCGCGGCGTGCGGCCTGGTCCCCGGCACGCTCGGGCTCATCGTCACCCGCCTGGCGCAGGGCGTGGGGGCGGCGTTGCTCGTCCCGAACAGTCTGGCGCTGGTCCAGGCCTCGTTCGTGCCGGGCGACCGCAGCCGCGCCATCGGGACCTGGTCCGGCCTGTCCGGGCTCGCCACCCTGCTGGGCCCGCTGCTGGGCGGCTGGCTGATCGCCACGGTGTCCTGGCGGGCGATCTTCCTGATCAACCCCGTGATCGCGCTGGGGACGCTCTGGGCCACGCGGCGCTTCGTCCCTCCCTGCGTGCCCACCTCCCGGGAGCCGATCGACGTGGCCGGTTCGGTGACCGCCGCCCTGGGGCTGGGAGGCATCGTCTATGCGCTCATCGAAGGTCCGCACCAGGGCTGGCCGCCGGAGGCCGTGGGGGCGGGGGCGGCCGGTCTGGCCCTGCTCGCCGCCTTCCTGCTGGTGGAGAGGCGCGCCGCCCATCCCATGCTGCCGCTCCGCTACTTCCGGATCCGGGCCTTCGCCGGAGCCAATGCCACCACCCTCATCGTCTACGCCGTGCTGAGCGGCGTCTTCTTCCTGCTCGGGCTGCAGCTGCAGCGCGTGGTCGGGTACTCGCCGCTGGCCGCCGGGGCCTCGACGCTGCCCATCACGGCGATGTTGTTCTTCCTCTCCCCGCGGGCCGGTCGCCTGGCCGGCCGCATCGGGCCGCGCGTGCCCATGACGCTCGGGCCGATCGTGGCCGCCTGTGGGGTGGCGCTGTTCTCGCGCGTGGGGGCCGGCGCCTCGTACCTCACGGAGGTGTTCCCCGGGATCCTCGTCTTCGGGCTCGGGCTCGGACTCACCGTCGCCCCCCTCACCTCGGCCGCCATGGGCGCCCTGCCGGACGGCCACGCCGGCACCGCGTCCGGCGTGAACAACGCGGTGGCGCGCCTGGCCGCCCTTCTCGCCGTGACCCTGCTGCCGCTCGCGGCCGGGCTCTCGGGGATCGGCACCGTCGGCGGCTCCGCGTTCTCGGACGGTTTCGTCCGGGCCATGTGGATCGGCGCGGTGTCGATGGCGATGGGCGGCGTGGTGGCGTGGCTCACCGTGCCCCCCAGGACGACGTGAGCGCTCTGCTGGCGGAAGGGATCACCCACCGCTTCGGCGACGTCCTCGCCCTGGAGGGGGTGACGCTCGAGGTGGCGGCGGGCGAGTGCGTGGCGCTGGTGGGGGAGAGCGGGTCGGGCAAGACCACCCTTCTTGGCTGCTTCAACCGCCTCACGGTCCCCCAGTCCGGGCGGATCACCGTGCTGGGCGAGGACGTCACGCGCACCGATGCCGTCTCCCTGCGGCGGCGCGTGGGCTACGTGCAGCAGGACGGCGGCCTGCTGCCTCACTGGACGGTGGCGCGGAACGCCGGCCTGGTGCCGTGGCTGCGGGGAGAGGCCGATGCCCGGGAGCGGGCCACCGCCGCCCTGGAGCTCGTCGGACTGCCCGCGGCGACGTTCGGGGCCCGGCACCCCGCCGCGCTCTCCGGCGGTCAGCGGCAGCGGGTGGCCATCGCGCGCGCCATCGCCGCGCACCCGGGCGTCCTCCTCATGGACGAGCCGTTCGGTGCGCTCGACGCCATCACGCGCTTCGAGCTGCAGCAGGCGTTCCTGGCGCTCCGCCGCCGCATCGGCGCCACCGTCCTCCTGGTCACGCACGACCTGCGCGAGGCATTCCTCCTGGCCGACCGGGTGGCCGTGTTCCGGGCCGGACGGATCGAGCAGCTCGCGCCCCCCGGGGACCTGCAGCGTGACCCCGCCACGCCCTACGTGCGGCGCCTGCTGGAGACCGCGGCGGGATGAGCGCCCTGCTCGGGCTCCTGCTGGTGATCGCCCCGCCGAAACCGGTGGTGGTGGCCTCCAAGCCCTTCGCCGAGTCGTACCTCCTGGCGGAGATGTTCGCGCAGGTGCTCGAGGACGCGGGGTTGCCGGTGGACCGGCGGCCGGGCCTGGGGGCGACGGAGATCGCGTTCGGCGCCCTGCGCACGGGCGCCGTCGACGTGTACCCCGAGTACACCGGCACCGGGCTCCTCGCCATCCTCCACGAGGGTGCCGTCCCCGACGCGCGCGCCGCCTACCGGCGGGTGGCCTCGGAGTTCGCGCGGCGCTGGGACGTGCACTGGCTGGCGCCGCTCGGCTTCGAGAACACGTACGCCGTCGCGGTGCGGAGGGAGACCGCGCAGCGCTACGGGCTGCGCACGCTGAGCGACCTCGGCCGCGCTTCTCCTCGGCTGGTGGCCGGCCTGACGCCCGACTTCATCGGCCGCCCCGATGGCCTGCCCGCGCTGGAGCGCGCCTACGGCTTCCGGCCACGCGCGGTGCGCTCGCTCCTGCAGAGCGTGAAGTACACCGCGCTGGCCGAGGGTGCGGTGGACGTGATCGACGGGTACTCCACGGACGGCCTGATCGCGCGGCACGGCCTCATGGTGCTGGAGGACGACCGCGGCCTCTTCCCTCCCTACGAGGCGGCGGCGCTGGTGAGCGCACGTCTCGCCCGCGAGATGCCCGCGGCGGTCCTGGCGCTCACGCGCCTGAGCGGACGCTTGGACGTGCAGACCATGCGCGGCCTCAACCGGCGCGTCGAGGTGGACGGCGAGGAGGTGGGCCTGGTGGCGCGAGATGCCTTGCAGGCCCTGGGGATCCTGGCCCGTACCCAGGCCGGCAGTGCGCCGCGCGGAGACCGGAGCACGGGCGTCCTCCGCTACTTCTGGGCCCACCGCGCGGACACCGCGCGCCAGCTGCGGCGGCACCTGCTGCTGGTCGCCCTCTCCCTCGCCGCCGCCCTGCTGGTGGCCCTTCCCCTGGGCCTGGCCCTGGAGCGCTGGCGTGCGGGCGCCGAGTCGGTGGTGCGCGGCACCGGCGTGCTGCAGACGATTCCCAGCATCGCCCTGCTGGCGTTCATGATCCCCCTGCTGGGGATCGGCGTCATGCCGGCGCTGGTGGCGCTGTTCGTCTACTCGCTGTTCCCCATCGTGCGGAACACCTACACGGGCGTCCGGGACGCGGCTCCGGAGGCGGTGGCCGCCGCCCGCGCGCTGGGGATGACGGACGGTCAATTGCTCCGGTACGTCCGCCTGCCCCTGGCGGCGCCCGTCATCATGGCGGGCGTGCGCATGGCGGCGGTGATCAACGTGGGCACGGCGACGCTGGCCGCGTTCATCGGAGCGGGCGGACTGGGCGATCCCATCGTCGCCGGGCTCGCGCTGTCGGACGTGCGGATGATCCTCGCCGGTGCCGTTCCCGCCGCGGCGCTGGCCATCCTCGTGGACCTAGGACTGGGCGCGGTGGAGCGTGCCGTGCGTCCGCTACGCTGATGCATCTCGCGGTAGAATCCGCTCACACCACGCACGACCAGGGGGATACACGTGCTGCTGCTCGCGTTCCTGATGGGCGTCATCGCGGGGCTGCGCGCGATGACGGCTCCGGCGGCGGTTAGCTGGGCGGCCCGGATGGGAGCGCTCGATCTCGACGGCTCGTGGCTCGCTTTCCTCGGCCGATCGTGGACGCCCTGGATCTTCACCGTGCTCGCCCTGGTGGAGCTGGTGACGGACCAGCTCCCCACCACCGCCAGCCGCACCGTGCCCGTGCAGTTCGGCGCCCGGATCGTGAGCGGTGCGCTGTGCGGCGTGGCCATCGCGGCTTCCGGGGCCCGTCCGGTGGGAGGACTCCTGGCGGGTGCCACCGGCGCGGTCGCGGGCACGCTGGGCGGACGCGCCGTCCGGGCACGGCTGGCGGCGGCGTTTCGCAGCGACCGGCCCGCCGCCTTCCTCGAGGACGCGCTGGCCATCGGCGGCGCCTTCCTGATCGCCTGGGCGACGCGGTGACGGCCTACGACGCCATCATCGTCGGTGCCGGGCAGGCCGGCCCACCGCTCGCCGCGCGACTGACCGGCGCTGGAATGAAGGTCGCGCTCGTGGAGCGCAACCTCGTGGGCGGCACTTGCGTCAACACCGGCTGCACGCCCACCAAGGCGCTGGTGGCCAGCGCCTACGCCGTGCACCTGGCCCGACGGGCCGACCTCGGTGTCGTCGTCCCCGGCGAGGTGCGGGTGGACTTCCCTCGCGCCATGGCACGGGCGCACCTTGTTTCCGAGAACTCCCGCAAGGGCGTCGAGCGCTGGCTTGCCGGGATGGAGGGTCTGACGCTCGCACGGGGTCAGGCACGTTTCGACGACGCCCACACGCTTCGTGTCGGCGAGCAGAGCCTGACGGCTCCGCGCATCTTCCTGAACGTGGGCGGCCGCGCGGTGATTCCGGACATGCCCGGGGTGGCGGACGTTCCCTTCCTGACCAGCACGTCGATCCTGACCCTGGACCGCTTGCCTCGTCACCTGGTGGTCATCGGCGGGAGCTACGTCGGGCTCGAGTTCGCCCAGATGCACCGGCGCTTCGGTGCCGAGGTGACGGTCGTGGAGAAGGGCCCCCGCCTGGTGGGGCGGGAGGACGAGGACGTCTCCCAGGCCGTGCGCGAGATCCTGGAGAGCGAGGGGATCCGCGTGCGCACGCAGGCCGAGTGCATCGGCTTCGCGCGCCACCGGGACGGGGTGGAGGTGTCGCTGGACTGCCGTGAGGGGGCGCAGTCCGTGGTGGGCTCGGACCTGCTGCTGGCGGTGGGGCGGCGGCCGAACACGGACGACTTGGATCCGGATCGCGCCGGCATCGCCACCGACGCACGCGGCTACATCCGGGTGGACGAGAGCCTCGCCACCACCGCCCCCGGGGTGTGGGCGCTGGGAGACTGCAACGGGCGAGGCGCCTTCACCCACACCTCGTGGAACGACTACGAGATCGTGGCGGCGAACCTGCTCGACGGTGCGCACCGGCAGGTGAAGGAGCGCGTGGCCGGCTACGCGCTCTACATCGATCCACCGCTGGGCCGCGCCGGGATGACGGAGGCCGAGGCCGGCGCCGGTGGGCGAAGAGTGCTCATCGGCAAGCGGCCCATGACACGCGTCAGCCGCGCCGTCGAGAAGGGGGAGACGGCGGGGTTCATGAAGATCGTGGCCGACGCGGACTCAGGCCGGATCCTGGGCGCGGCCATCCTGGGCACGGGAGGCGATGAGGCGATCCACGGCCTCCTCGACGCCATCCACGCCGGCGTCTCCCGGGAGGTGCTGCGATGGGCGGTTCCCATCCACCCCACCGTCTCCGAGCTCATCCCCACGGTGCTGCAGGAGATGAAGCCGGCAGCGCTCAAGAGGGTGTAGCACCCAGGGGCTTTCCCCCGAGCTCCCCGCCGCCGTTACATTTCTTGACAATCTGTGACGACGTCCTCCCGCAGAAACCAGCGAGAAGGAGCCGGTCCCGTCCGCATTCGGACGTACTCTCTTGCGCGCGTTTTCGTTTTGACGCAGGCGCCAGGCGCTTGCCTTGGGGGGAGATCGAAGATGGGCAAGCGCCTTTTCGTGACCTGCGTCCTCGTCTGCTGCGCTTTCGGCCCGGCCATCGACGCCGACGGAGAGGATCTGGCCGGCGATCTCGCGCGAAACCTGGCATCGCCGCGCTCGCTGGCCTCCGGAGACCTCGACGCGGACGCCGCTCCCGATTTGGTGGCGGGCTACGCACGGGGAGCGAATGGGATCGTCACCGTGCGCCTGGGCAACACGGAGGCCTACGCGCCCAAGGACGAGGCCGTCTTCGCGCGCATGCAGCAGGGTTACGATCCTCCGTCCCTGGCGGCGGAGGTGCGGCACGTCGAGGTTCCCGAGCCTGCCGACCTGCTGCAGGTGGGGGACTTCGACGGCGACTTCCAGAAAGACCTCCTCGTCGCCGCGCGCGGCGGCGGCCTCTTCCTGCTGCCCGGAGATGGCGAGGGCGGGCTGGGCGAGGCAAGGAAGATTCCTCTCCAGGGCAGGGTGACGGCCTTGGCCTCCGGCGAGTTCCGGGCCATGGACGGCAAGGTGGACGTGGCCGTGGCCGTCACCGGTTCCGAGGGCTCGAAGCTGTTGGTCTTCGACGGAGCCGCGGGCGGGTTCTCCGGAGCTCCGCTGGAGCTGGGGCTGGCCGCGCCCGCGACGGAGGCGCGTTTCGGGATGCTCGACGACGATCCCTTCGTGGACCTGGCCGTGGCTGCCGGGCGCGAGGCCGTGATCGTGCACGGCTGGGGCCGCAAGGAGGACGTCGACCTCGGCTCGCGCATCGAGTCCTTCGAGGCGGGTGCGCCCGTCCGCAGCCTGGAGATCGGTTTCTTCGTTTGGAACCGCCAGGGAAGCGATCAGCTCGCCCTCTTGCTGGAGACCGGCACCGTGCAGATCCTCCACCGGGGGAAGCTCGACGAGACGCCGTTCGACGAGCGGGAGATGGCCACGCGGACGCGGAGCCTTCGCCCCGTGGGAAGCGGACCGGTGGACGTCGAAGCGGTTTCCGGATGGACGCCGGAGCCCGGCAAGGGCTGGACCCTGGCCCGCGAGCTCGCCGGCCGGGCACTGGCCCCCGGAGGCCCGGTGCTCTTCCGGCGCACGCATCTCTCCCCCCTGGAGGTGGACGACCTGCTCGTAGGGTGGGAGGAGCACGCCCCGCCGGAGCTGTTCCGCCAGGGATCCGCCTCGTCCGAGCTGGGATCGTCGGACCTGGCCACCGGCGGATCCGCGGTGGCTGTGCTCGCGCTGCCCCAGAAGCTCAACGGCCACCGGGAGGTCTGGACGCTCTCCTCGGAGTCCGCCGACCCCATCTCCATCCCGTTCGCGCCCACCGCCACCATCACCGTGGACCGTACCGACGACGTGCTGGCCGCCTCGGCCTGCACCGCCGCCCTGAACGACTGCAGTGTGCGCGGGGCCGTCCAGTTCGCCAACGCCAATCCGGGGACCGTGATCAACCTTCCCGCCGGAACCTACACCCTCAGCATCGACGGGGCCGCGCTCAGCGGGTGCGACGGGAACGCCACCGGCGACCTCGCCCTCAACCAGGGCACCACGATCACCGGTGCAGGCGCCGCCACGACCATCCTCGTCCAACAGGGGCCCGGCGATCGTGTCATGTGCATGAACGAGAACTTCCTGCTGAACCTCGTCTACAGCTTCTCCGGTCTGACCATCACCGGAGGACGGGATGGCAACGCCGGCGCGGGAGGAGGCGGGCTGGGAGGAGGCGGGATCATCGGAGGCGAGAAGGGGAACGCGCTCACCCTCACCAACGTGACACTCGCCAACAACCAGGCGCCCACGGTGGGAGGGGCGAATCTCGGTGGCGGCGGCATCCAGATCACGGGCGGGGACCTCACGGTCACGAACTGCCTCATCGGGGGGACGAATGCCCCCGGCGCCTACAACGACCGGAGCACGGTGGCCAACGCCAATCTCGGCGCCAGCAGCGGCGGAGGCCTGTACTTCACCCCCTCCGCTCCCGCGCACACGGCGTCCACCGGAGTCCTGACCGTGACGGGAACCACGATCCAGCGCAACACGTCCTCGGGCATCGGCGGGGGAGGCGCCGACCTGGAGATTTTCGCTTTCGCGGCGCCGGGAGGGTTCGGCTCCGGCTCGGCCAACATCGGCACCTCCTCGTTCCAGAACAATTCCGCAACGGGCGTGGCCGGCGGGCTGGCGGTCCCCAGCCTCCCCACCACCGTGGCCACGACCTCGTTCACGTCGAACGCGGCCGGAAATCGCGGGGGCGCCATCTACGTGGGCGGCCTCAGCCTCGCCCTCGACGGCGGGACTGGTGCCGTGACCATGTCGGGGAACACGGCGCCGAACGGCGGAAGCAGCGTCTCCACCGCCGGTGTGGTCACTGTCTCGGGATCCGGCGTCTCCCTGGGCGGGGACATCGAGATAACCTCGGGCGGCAGCTGGACGAACGCCGCCGGCAGCACCCTGGCGCCCACCAACATCGTCATGGTCGGCGGGACATTCAACTGCAACAGCAGCACGATGAACGTGGCCGGGAATCTCACCGTCGGCCCCGCCTCCATCACCGGCGCCACGTTCAATGCCAACTCGGGAACCGTCAACATCCAGGGGAACGTCAGCGTGAACCTGGGGAACGGGGGAGTGTTCGCCGGAGGCACCAGCACCTTCAACTTCAACGGCTCCGGCGCCCAGGCCATCAACGGGCCGTCCTCCCCCACCTTCAACCACGTGGCGGTCAACAAGGGTGGTGGCAGCACCCTGGCGGTGAACGTCAGCTCCCTGCTCACGGGAAGCCTCTCCATCTCCTCGGGGAACGTGGACCTGGGCGCCAACACCGCGAACCGCACCGCCCTGGGCGGCACGCTCACGGTGGGGAACGGCACCACCCTCCGCATCGGCGGCACGGGGACGCTGCCCTCGAACTACTCGGCGCACTCCATCGGCGCCACGAGCACGATCGAGTACTACGGCACCAACCAGACCGTGGCCACCCTCAACAGCGCGCAGAGCTACGGGAACCTGACCCTCGCCGGGTCGGGGACGAAGTCTCTGGCGGGCGCCCTGGGCGTGGTCGGGAACGTCACCCTGAACGGAGGGACGCTCGACGCCACCGCCTCCAACTTCGCCATGAACGTGCTGGGGAACTGGACGGCCAATGCCGGCAACTTCAACGGCCGCGCCGGGACGGTCACCTTCTCCAACACCGGCGCCGCCCAGAGCATCAACGGCTCGGCGGCCAGCCAGGCGTTCGGTGGACTCACGGTGAGCAAGTCGGCGCAGACCCTCTCGGTGGGTGGGAGCACCACCACGGTGTCCCTGGGCACGCTCACCCTCGCCTCCGGCACCTTCAACGCCGGGACGGCGCTGGGCATCAACGCCGCGGGCGACTGGATCAACAACGGCGGCACCTTCACCCCCGCCTCCAGCGTGGTCACGTTCAACAACACCGGCGCCGGGCAGACCATCGGAGGGACCGCCGCCGCCCAGACCTTCAATGGCATCGCCGTGGCCAAGACCGCCCAGACGCTCGCCGTGGGCGGAAGCACCACCTCGCTGACCCTGAACGGCGGCTTGACCCTGACGTCGGGCACGTTCTCCGCGGGCACCGCCGGCTCCATCGGCGTGGCCGGGAACTGGACGAACAACGGAGGCGCCTTCACGCCCGGCACAGGCCTGGTGACGTTCAACGGGGCGGGCCCTCAAACACTGGGAGGAACGGCCGCCTCTCAGACGTTCAACGACGTGGCGGTGAACAAGGGAGGAGGCTCCTCGCTGAGCGGTGGGGGAAGCACCACGACCCTCAACCTCCGCAACCTCACCCTCACGCAGGGGAACCTCTCTGCCGGCACCCTCTCCACGCTCAACGTCACCGGCGACTGGACGAACAACGGCGGCGTCTTCCTCCCCGCCTCGAGCACGGTGGCCTTCAACAACACGGCGGCCGCGCAGACGATCGGCGGAACCGCCGCCGCCCAGGGCTTCAACGGGATCACGTTGGCCAAGACCAGCCAGACGCTCGCGGTAGGGGGGAGCACCACCTCGCTGACCCTGTCCGGCGCCATGACCCTGACCTCGGGCACGTTCAACGCGGGCACGGCGAGCGGGATCGCCGTGGGCGGCAACTGGACGAACAACGGCGCCACGTTCACGCCGGGGAGCGGGTTCGTCACCTTCAACGGCGCGGGCGCGCAGTCTATCGGCGGGACGGTGGGCTCCCAGACGTTCAACGACCTCGCCGTCAACAAGGGCGGCGGCTCCATCCTGAGCGTTGCCGGCCTGACGACCACCCTCAACCTCCGCGGGCTCACCCTCACCCAGGGCACGCTCTCGAACGGCACGGCCACGGCGATCAACGTCACCGGCAACTGGACCAACAACGGCGGGACGTACTCTGGCGGGGCGGGCACCGTCACCTTCAACGGTGCGGCGGCCCAGACGATCGGAGGGTCGGTCGCCACGACCTTCAGCGGCGTGACCCTGAACAACGCCGCCGGGGCGAGCCTCGCGCGCGACGCGACGGTGGGCGGCGCCCTCACGCTCACGAACGGCGCCCTCGGCGTGGGAACGAACGCGCTGACCCTGAACGGGAACGTGACGGCGACCGCGGGAAGCCTGACCAGCGCGGTCACCGGCAAGGTCACCTACAACCAGTCCTCGGGCGGCCAGCCGGTGCTGGCGGCGAACTATGGAAACCTGACCTTCAGCGACTTCACCAAGACGCTTCCCGCCGCCGGGACCGTGCGCATCGCCGGGACGTTCCTGGCGGGCCCCGCCGGCGGTCACACCACGACGGGGAGCACGGTGGAGCTCAACGGAGCGGCGCCCCAGACGCTTCCCGCCGGATTCAACGCCTACAACAACCTGACGATCAACAACCCGACGGGCGTCTCCCTGGGCGGCAGCGCCACCGTCAACGGCATCTTGACCCTGGCCAGCGGCGACCTGGACACCACCCCTGCCTTCACGCTGACCATGCCCGGTGCCGCCTCCTCGGCGGGGACGACCGACGTGATCGGCAACGTCAAGCGCACGGGATTCGTGACGGGGGGAGGCGCCCTCAGCTTCGGGAATCCCTTCACCACCATCCAGATCGGGGCAGGCACCGCTCCCACCGACATCAGCGTGAACCTCGTCAAGTCCGCTCCCGCCGGCTTCCCTGCCGCCGTGCAACGCACGTACACGGTCACCCCGAACGGCGGCAGCGGCATCTCGGCGCGGGTGCGCCTGCACTACCGGGACGCGGAGCTGAACGGGAATACCGAGGGGTCGGGCCTGCACCTGTTCCGCTTCGACGGAACGGCCTGGCAGCGCGAGGACCAGCAGGCCGGCGACACCACGAACAACTGGGCGGAGCGGAGCGGCGTGACCGCGTTCTCCCCCTGGACGCTGAACTCCACCGAGACCAACCCCCAGGAAGCCAGTCCCGGCGCTTCTGCCATGCTGGCGTCCAAGGGGGCGGGGACGAGCGTGGCGCTCACCTTCACCCCGGCCTGCGGCGCCACCAACCACACGGTGTACTGGGGCAGCGGCCCCATCTCCGGGTCTCCGGTGTGGACCAACGCAGCCTGTGGCCTCGGCAACGGCCCGGCGGCGAACTTCGATCCCGGCGATCCGGCGCCGGGCGGGCTCCTCTACTGGGTGATCGTGGGCCAGACCGGTCTCAGGGAGGGGTCGTACGGCCAGAACAGCCTGGCCCAGGAGAGGCCGGAGGCGATCGGGGTGGGCGCCTGTGAGCGTCCGAGGGTTCTCTCCAGCTCCTGCCCGTAGGATCAGCGTGGCGGCCGGGGGAGCACGGGGCCTCCGTCGTCGGAGCGTCCGTAGGGGTTCGTGTACGCGTGCTCGACCACGGGCGCGTTCCTGTCGTCTCCAGGCTCGCGGACGGCGGGAAGGATGGCCCGGGGCACGATCTCACGGATCCTGCCGGTGGTGCGGCTCCCGTAGTTGGCGCCGTAGATGGCCACGACCAGGTCCAGCTCGGGAATGCCGACGATGTTGTTGCCGCCGTTGCCGAGAGCGAGGAAGGCGCGCACGGTTCGATCCTTGTACGGGAGGTCTTCGATCCACCAGAGGTACCCGTAGGCGATGCGCCGGAGCCGGTAGTGCGAGGCGAGGGACCGATGGGCGAAGTCGCGGCTCAGGATCCGCCGCCCCTTCCAGACCCCGCCGTCGAGCATCAGCTGTCCGAACTTGAGGAAGTCACGCGCCAGCAGGTTGAGGCCTCCGCCACCATAGGGATTGCCGGCGGGATCGAGCGGCCAGGCGTAGGTCCCGAGCTGCATGGGCCGGGCGATCAGCCGGTCGAACAGATGCAGCGGCGAGTCCTTGGCCGCACGGCCGACCATGCCCAGCGCCAGGTTCGCCTGCATGCTGCAGTAGACCGCCTTGGCGCCCGGCGGGCTCGCCAGCGGGAGCTGCAGCGTGAACCGGTAGAAGTCCGGATGCTCCTCCTGGGCGTCCCAGATCCTGTCCTCGTTCCCGGGCGCCTGCGCGTCGGCGTCGTCGCAGAAGTACCCCGACGACATGGTGAGGAGGTGCTCGAGGGTCATGCCGCGCTTCCCTGCGTCGAGGTCGCGGGGAAACGCGCCGTCGTGCATGACCTGGTACACCGGCGAAGTCAGCCGCAGCGGCGCTCCCGCCTGCATGACCGCCCCCACCAGGATGCTGGTGACGCTCTTTCCGGCGGAGCGAATGTTGTGCAGCCGGTCGCGATGCGCGCCGTGGAAGTATTCCTCCAGCACGAGCTTTCCATGACGGGCGACGAGCACGGCGTGGTACTGCGGGGCGTCTGCCGAATCCATGGGCGTCTCGAGGATGCCCTGGATCGCTCTCTCCACCGCGGGCTGGTCGATCTCGGCAGCGGCCAGGGAGGACGTGGGCCATCCATCGTCGAGCGCGGGAGGCGCGCGGTACCCGTACTTCTGGGGTTGCCGGCCCCGTGCGTAGAACGGGCTCTCGTCCCCTTCCCGGCTGAATTCGAAGGCGCCGCGCCCTGCCAGGGAGAGCGTGATCCGGTCGCGTGCGGCGTCAAAGGAGCCTTCCCCCACCACCGTCTCCTTCCCGCCGAGCTGGCCCAGCAGGGCGACGCCGCCGGAGGTGGGCACGAGCTTGGAGACGCCCCAGAGCGAGCCGAAATCGCGCTCAGGATTGCGCAGCACGGCGCTCCAGGCGCTCGGGCCGTCCGGGCGAAGAAGCAGGAAGAACGTGTGCTGGTCGACGCCGGTCGTGACCCTGCCGCTCCAGCGGCCCGGTCCCTGAGCGGAGAGCCGGACGGGGTACGCCGCCCCTGCATGGAGCCAGTGGCCGACGATTCCACCGCTCTCCAGCCGGCCGTGAAACGCGCCCCGGTCGCCGGGAAGGGTGAAGGTGAGCGCGTTTCCATGGACCTCCATGGCCACGCTCGAGCCCAGGATGTCTGCCCGGTAGCCCTCCTCCGAGCGGGTGACGAGGAGGCGAGCGTGCTCCATGGCGCCGGGACCACGCTGCGCCCTCCACAGGCCGCTGAGGTCTTCCGCTGCGGCGGCGGTTGCGCTCGGCAGGAGCAGGCCGCAGGACAGGAGCAGACGAAGCGCTCTCATGGCGGCGACTTCCCTCCGCGGCGGAGAATGCTCCTCAGCGGGCGACGGTTCTTGTAAGGATTTTGCAGACCCCGCGACGGGGCCTGGCCACGCGGAACGCGCGGCGAAAGGCGGCCGGGGCGAGAGCCTTGTAGCGGCGGAAGACGTTGGTGAAGTGACTCTGATCGGCGAACCCGCAAGAGAGGGCTATCTCGGCCAGCGAAAGGTCGGTCTCGCGCAGCTGCGCGGCGGCACGAGCCACGCGCGAGCGCCGCAGATGCTCGCCGGGACTACGCTTGAAGAAGCGCGCGAAGGTCCGCGCCAGATGTGCCGGGTGGACCCCGACATCCTGCGCCACCGCCCGGATGGAGAGCGGCTCCGCGCAACGGTCGGTCAGCAGCTCCTGCGCCCGCGTGAGCCATCGCGGAACCGTGCTCTCCCGGCGCATGGTGTCGGGGTTGGCCGCCGTCCCCACCAGCTCGAGGCACAGGCTCTCGGCCAGGATCGGGGAACACGCGTCCCATGCCGCCGATTCGCGGGTGATGGCCCGGACGAATCCGAGAGCTTCGTGGCTCGCGATCCCCGTGGGCGTGGCGGGAAGCGGGATGGCATCGGAGACATGGGGGGGAATGGAGATGGAGAGGCATCGTCCATCCCTCGTGCTGCGCAGGCGGTCGCGGTGCGTCGTTCCGGGCGGGTTGTAGACCAAGCTCCCCGGTCCGAACCCACCATCCACGGCGTGTCGCGCGCCCGAGATCTGAAAGCCGGAGAGGATGAAGGTGAAGGAGCCTTCGGGGTGGGTGTGAACGGGGATCTCCTCGGGGGGTACGACGGCGCGTGCGGCACTGATCACGAAGCCCGCGGTCTCGTGCCGCGCGCTGATCTCGCCGTAGATCTCGCCGTAGGACAGGGTCGGCGTGGCAGTCCCGCTCATCTCTCCCTCTGGCGGGGATGGTACGCCCCGGGCAGGCCGTTGGTCGGCCCGGGCCTTTCCGACCGAAATGGTCCCGCCGCTCCTTGGCGCACGTGGAGAGGACGGCGGTAGCTTGCCCTCCCATCCGAGACGGGAGAAGCGAAGATGGCCATGACGATCACCAGCGAATGCATCAACTGCGGAGCCTGCGAGCCGGCGTGCCCCCGCGGTGCGGTGGCCGAGGGCGAGAGCGTCTACACGATCGACGCCGAGAAGTGCACGGAGTGCGTGGACGAGGGCTCCAGCCAGTGCGTCGAGGTCTGCCCGGTGGACTGCATCGTCAAGGCCGTCTAGAAGCAGCCGAATCGGCGCCCGCCGCCCGCGGTAGGATGCGCGCCGGTGAGCCCTGCACGCACGCCGGATCGCCTCACTGGCCGCGAGCTGGCCTGGGTTGCGGGTGCGTGCCTGGTCGCGGTGCTGCATGCCACCCGCGTGTTCCAGGCCGCGATCTCCGATGACGCCTACATCCTTTACCGGTACGCCAGGCATCTCGCGGCGGGGTTCGGTTTCGTCTGGAACCTCGGCGAGGCCCCCGTGGAGGGCTTCACCTCGTTCCTGGACGTGGTCGCCCTCGCCGGCGCGCGCATCCTCGGATGCGATCTCGTGCAGGCCGGGCAGGTGCTCGGCGTTGCCTTCGCCGGCCTGTCCTGCGTGGCCGCCGCCTGCCTGGGACGGGAGGTCGGCCTCGGAGACTCTCGTGCGGGGATCGCGTCCGCATGGATCGTGGCCCTGGCGCCGGCGCAAGCTGCGTGGGCCCGGGGAGGCCTGGAGACCACCCTGTTCACGTTCCTGGCTGCCGCGGCCATGGCGGTTTGGATGTGGGAGCGCCGCACCGCCTCGGGCCGGCGGTGGAGCTCCGCGCTGTTCGTCCTCGCGGTCCTTGCCCGGCCCGAGGCGCTCGCCCTGGCAGCTTTGGCCGTTCTCCTCGACTTCGCGGAGAGACGCAGCGCCGCGCTGGCGTGGTGGCCGCTCTGCACCGCCCTGGCGATCCTTGCCGTCTGGAAGCTCGCCTACTTCGGCGACGTTCTCCCCAACACCTACCACGCGAAGTCCGGCGGAGGGCTGGTAGCACTGAAAGCAGGCGCGTCCTACGTGGCCCGCTTCCTTCGCGGGTACGGCTGGATCAATCTCCTGCTGATCGCCGCTCCGCTGGTCCTGGTGCGGTCGACCGTGAACGCGCGCACGCTCTACCTGCTCCTCTGCGCCGGCATGCTCGCCCTCACCGCGGCCAAGGTCGGCGGTGACTATCAGTACTTCGGCCGTTACCTGGTTCCCACGGTTCCCCCGCTGGCTGCGTTGACGTCCTGCGGTGCCCTCGCTCTCTGGGACGCCACCGGAGCGATCCGGCGTCCCGTGCGCATCGCCGTCGCGGCCGGGGTCTGCGTGGGGGGGGCGCTTCAGCTCCTGCTCCCCTCCCTGCGGGAGCTGCACGATCGGCCATGGCTCCTCACACGCCCGTGGCGCCTGGTGGAGGACACCGATCCCGCCCTGTTCCGCCCCGACTTCGAGCTCATGGGCAAGGCGCTGGCGCGGATCGCCGGACCGAAGGAGACCGTGGCGGCGATCGCCGTGGGCGCCATCGGGTACTACTCGGACCGGCCGATCCTGGATTGTCTCGGATTGAACGACCGGGAGATCGCCCGTCTTCCCGTGTCCCTGGCCGGCCGCACCGTCTGGCGGTCCGGTCACATGAAGGGGAGCGCACGCGTGGTGCTCGCGCGCCGACCGGCCATCATCGCGCTCCCCATGCGGCCCACTGCGGAGCCCTGCCGGGGGCCGGCCGCGAGCGACGTCGCCGTCTACCCTTGGGTGGGAGAGCTCCTGGGGGCTCCGTCCTTCCGGAACGGTTACCAGCAGCGGTCGGACCCACTCCCGGACGGTCGCTGGATGAACTACTACGTGCGCGACCCGGCACACCCCAGGATGTCCGGCACACGCGTTTGCGCATCCTCCTCCTTCATCCTGGGCGATGTGGACGCGCTCTGATCCCGGAGAATGCACGATGGACCGTCTCTCCGTTTCCCCGGAAGAGTTTCACCGGCTGGCGTCGCGCGCCGTGGATCTCACGACGCGCTACCTGGAACGGCTCCGGGAGCTTCCCTCTTTCCCGGCGGCCACGGCCCCGGCCACCAGGGCGGCCTTCGACCGGCCGCTGCCGGAGCGGGGCATGGGACTGGCCGCCTTCGACGAGATGGAGGCCGTGCTCGCGCTCGCGCGGCCGTGCGGACCGACATTCTTCGGCTACGTCCTGGGTTCCGGCGAGCCGGTCGCCGCCGTGGCCGATCTGGTGGCGAGCGTGCTGAACCAGAACGTGACCGCCTGGCGCTCGGGACCCTCGGCGGTGACGATCGAGCGCGTGGTCGTCCGCTGGCTGGCGGAGGCGATCGGCTGCCCGGGCTTCACGGGAAGCCTCACCGGCGGTGGCTCGATGGCCAACCTGATGGGTCTCGCCATGGCGCGCGAGGCGCGCGGTCCGTACAACGCGGACGGCTCCCCGGCAGGGACGGTCTATGCCTCGGCCGAGGCTCACATGTCCATCGCCAAGGCGGCCGCCCTCCTCGGTCTCGGGCACCACGGCGTGCGCACGATCGCGGTGGATGACGCCTTCCGGATGGTGCCGGAAGCTCTCGATCAGGCAATCCGCGAGGACCTCGCGGGGGGAAGACGACCGATCGCCGTGGTCGCCACCGCCGGCACCGTGAGCACGGGCGGCATCGATCCCCTGGACACGCTGGCAGAGGTCGCGAAGCGCCATGGCGTGTGGCTCCACGTGGACGGCGCGTACGGCGCGCTCGCCGCCATGGTGATGCCCGAGCCCTTCCGGGGCCTGGATCGAGCGGACTCGATCTCCATCGATGCCCACAAGTGGCTCTATCAGCCGCTCGACTGCGGCTGCCTTCTCTACCGCGACCCGGCGGCCGCGCGCGCGGCGTTCTCGCACACCGGAGACTACGCGAAGACCCTGCAGAGCGATCCCCAGGAGAGCTTCGCGTTCTTCGAGGAGTCGCTCGAGCTGTCCCGCCGCTTCCGTGCGCTCAAGGTCTGGCTTTCCCTGCGCTATCACGGGGTGGCAGCCTTCCGGGAGGCGATCCGCGGCGATCTCGCCCTGGCGCAGCACCTGGCTTCCGCCATCGACGCCGAGGCCAGCCTGGAGCGGCTCGCCCCGGTGGCACTGAGCGCGGTGTGCTTCCGCCACCGGGGGAGCGGCACGGAGAGCGAGGCCGACCTCGATGCGTGGAACCTCCGCATCCTCCAGCGCATCGTTCGCCGCGGCCGCGTCTACCTGTCCAACGCCACCGTGCGCGGCTCCTTCACGCTCCGTGCCTGCATCGTGAACCACCGGAGCAGGCCCGAGGACGTGGACGCGCTGGTGGCGGAGACCCTCGCGGCGGCGGAGGAGCTCCGTCAGGGCGCATGACGGGCATCGGACAGACCGGGACAGTTTGCTCCAGGGAAAAGAACTGTTCCGCCGCGAGGCGTAGGATCGACCCCATCGTTGGGCTGCACGGGAACAGGAGAGAGGCCATGCCAGGACGCCATCGCGCCGCCACGCTCCTGCTCCCCCTCGCCGCGCTGCTGCCCGCGGCCGGGGCGGAAGCGGCGTCCGTCGTCAGGCTGGGTCCCTGTGCCAATCCCGACTGCAACGTCCCCGCGCCGAATTCCGGTTTCGTCGCCGTGGCGACGGGCAACTATCACAGCATGGGGCTGCGGTCCGACGGCAGCATCGCCGCCTGGGGGATGTGCGACGTCGAGCAGTGCAGCGTGCCCTTGCCCAACACCGGGTTCACGGCCATCGCCGCCGGGGACAGCCACAGCCTGGCGCTCCGGCAGGACGGCTCGATCGCGGCCTGGGGGGACAACGAGCAGGAGCAGCTCGCCGTGCCCCAGCCGAACACCGGTTTCGTGGCCATCGCCGCCGGCCTGCTCCACAGCCTCGCCCTGAAGTCCGACGGGTCCATCGTGGGCTGGGGCCGCAACGTGTCGGGAGAGACCGTTCCACCGGTCCCGAACAGCGGCTGGGTGGCGATCGCCGCGGGAGGCTACGTCAGCGTGGGCTTGAAGTCCGACGGCTCCATCCGGAAATGGGGATGCGGCGGGCCGTGCCCCGTGCCTTCGCCGAACAGCGGCTTCGTCGCCATCGCCACCCACCACGATCACAGCCTCGCCCTCAGGGCCGATGGCTCCATCGCCGCCTGGGGAAACAACGATGCCGGGCAGCTCGACGTGCCCCAGCCAAACACCGGCTTCGTGGCGATCGCGGCGGGCTTCCGATCCAGTCTCGGCCTCAAGTCCGACGGCAGGCTCCTGGCGTGGGGCCGGCTCGGGCAGGACTACGTGCCGCTTCCGAACGAGGGGTATCAGGGGATGACCGGGAACTCCGGGCTGGCCGACGCCCTGAAGTCCGTGGCGCCAGACGGGGACGGGGACGGGATGCGGGACGACCTCGACTGCGCCCCCTCGGACTTCATGGCCTACGCCGTCCCCGGCGAGATCGGGGGCGTGAGGTACGAGAGCCGGACGCTCCTGTCCTGGACGGCGGAGACCGGGCGGGCGGGGCCGGGCACCACCTACGACGTCGTCCGCGGACCGCTGTCGGGCTTTCCCGTCGAGCCGGCTTCGGGCGAGAGCTGCCCGGAGGACGGACTCTTCGTCACGTCCTTCACCGATGGAGCGCAACCGGCGCCGGGGACGGGCTCCTACATCCTGGTGCGCGCCGGGAACAACTGCGGCGATGGAAGCTACGGCTTCGCCACCTCGGGGAGCGAGCGTACGACCGCGGTGTGCCCGTAGCGGTCGTGCCGGCGCCGGGCGGAGGACGCCCCCCCCCACAGGATCACCGGCTCGCGTAGGATACGCGCGCACTGGAGCCCTGATGGAGAGGAGAAGCGATGCGCAAGGCACATGACCGGTGGATGCGGACGGTGGTTCTGGTTCTTGGAATGGTGGGAACCGTTCTACTCGCCCCGTGGGCCACCGCTGCGGACAGCCAGCGGACGGGAAGGTCCCAGTTCTCGTTCCCCGTCACGTTCACGTCGGGGGCCGACTACAGCAGTGACGGCACGAGCGTCGACGTCAACGACGACGTGGGCTGGGGATTCGGGTTCGGCTACAACTTCAGCGAGAAGCTCCTGGTGGGGGCCGAGTTCACCTGGCTGGACGCGAGCTACGACGCGTTCATCGCCACCGATTTCGACGGCGACCGGATCTCGGACGACAGCATCGAGGTGTCGGGCGTGCTCGACGCGTCCAACTTCCAGGCCTTCGCGCAGTACAACATCCTCCCCCGCCGTGTGACGCCGTTCGTGCGGGGGAGCTTCGGCTGGACCTGGATCGACTCGAACATCCCATCCGGTCCGGCGACGGGAACGTGCTGGTGGGATCCGTGGTGGGGCTATGTATGCGACACCTGGCAGTCCACCTTCTCGGACACGGCATTCGCCTACGGGGCGGCCGCCGGAGTTCGCGCGGAGCTGGCGGACAGGTTCTTCGTCGAGGGGAGCTACAACCTCCTCTGGATCGACCTCGACCGCGCAGGCTCACAGTCCTTCGACGGGTTCCGGGTGAACGCGGGCTGGGTGTTCTGATCGAACGCGAGGTCGCAGCAGCCTGCGACCTCGCAACCCGCCGGCCCGCCCCGAGAGGGGGAGCGAACGCCCTCGCGGAGGATCCCAGATAGCCAGGACGGACGGGGTGCGAACCTACGGCTGCGGGGGTGCGCTCCGGGAATGAACGCGATTCTTCGCGTGTATCCCGAGTCGCGTCCGTGAGTGATCGTGCTGTGCAACCTGGACGGTCCTTCGGCTTCGTTTACGTCCCGCGCTTTCCGGAGCGGGCGACGCCACCATGGGCTGGCGGGCTCTTTTGAAACGCGACCCTCCGCGTGCGAGGAGCGGCTCATGCAAGCGACCTCAGTTCAGGACTTCTACCCAGACGACTTCAGCCACTGCTACGGCTGCGGGCGGCTCAACACCCATGGGTTGCACATCCGGACCCGCTGGGACGGCAGTGCGGGGGTGTGCGTGTTCGAGCCACGGCCCGAGCACGTGGCGATTCCCGGCTTCGTCTACGGCGGACTGATCGCCTCTCTGATCGATTGCCATTGCATCGGAACGGCGGCCGCCGCCGCGTATCGAGCCCAGGGCCGCGAGATGGGGTCGGATCCCGCCCTGCGGTTCGTCACCGCCTCCCTCCAAGTCGACTACGTCCGCCCCACCCCTATGGGATGCCCGCTGGAGGTCCGGGCTCGTGCGGAGGAGATCAAGGAACGCAAGGTGGTCCTGAGCGCAGAGCTCCTGGCAAATGGTGTCGTTTGCGCTCGGGGACGGGTGGTCGCGGTGCAGCTCCCGGAAACGCTCGCCCGCGAGTCCCGTGCGTCGTTCACGCCGTGATCAGCGCCGCCGTCGAAAAGCGACCGTTGCGCGTTGGGACTGCCATGTTCCGCGCGGCATCCTCGGTTCCGGTCCTCCCCATGGGCGCAGCCGCGACCGCCCCTGATCTCCTTCTGGAGACGGTGCAGTCTGGATACAACTGAGCAAGGGTCGGCGATACTGAGGCCATGGAGTACGTGTCCAGAGTGCCGCGACCGCCGCTGGACGGGCTGATCGACGACCTTTACTTCCTGGAGGGTACGCCGCCGTACGCCAGGCTGACGCTGCCGCCGATGCCGGCGGCATTGCTCATCGTCAACCTCGGGGCGCCGTTCCGCATCCGCGCCGGCACCGACATCGAGACGGCCGAATACGCTGATGGCTGCGTGGTCACCACGCCCACCCGCGCCTTGGAGTTCGGCTACCCACACCGGACCCGGTCCGTCGGCGTGCACTTCAAGCCGTGGGGGCTGGCGCCGTTCCTGCCGATGCCTGCGGCCGAGCTGTGTGACCGGCCGGTGACGGTAGAGCAGGTTTTGAGCCGGCCCGCCGTTGCTGAGCTGCGAGACCGACTGGCCACGGCGGACGGACCGCACGGAATGCTGGCGCTGCTCGAGGGGGAGCTATTGCGACGGCTGTGCGAGACCGCCGGCCTGGGGCTGGTCCGCCATATGAGCAGCGTCATCGCGGCGACCCGCGGGGCGGTGGCGATCGGCGACCTGAAGGTGGCAGCCGGTGTCAGCAGCACTCATCTGGCACAGCGGTTCAAGGAGCTCATCGGCGTCACGCCGAAGCGACTGGCCCGCACCTACCGCTTCGCCGCCACCGTGTTCTCGATCGACCTCGCCGGACCGATCGACTGGGGCGATCTCGCCGGTCGCGCAGGCTACTTCGACCAGGCCCACTTCGGCCACGAGTTCCGGGAGTTCACGGGGCTCACCCCGACCCGGTACGTCGAAGTCCGGCGGCGGTTCCTCCGCGAACATCCGGGCCATGTGCTGGACAGCTGGCCGCTGCCGGCCGATTGATTCCTTACAAGAGCGACAGTTCACGACACGCTAATTTGGGGGCACCCCAAGGCAAAGGAGAGCCCCATGGGCAAGGTAGTCATGTACAGCTCGGTGTCGGTGGACGGCTTTGTCGCGGACGAGAATGACCAGCCCGGACCGCTGTTCGACTGGTTGTCCAGCGGTGACGTCCCGCTGGACGAGAGCGGCGAGTTGAAGGTGTCGCAGACGTCCTACGACTA
>DASUFT010000010.1:0-17389 GCA_036274395.1 Candidatus Polarisedimenticolaceae bacterium
AGAGGAGCGGGAGCCAGGCCGTCCGGAGTGCGCGCATCGACACCTCCGCCAGGGAAACCGGGAAGGGAACATAGGTCCCGGTCGGAGCGTCGCCAAGGAGACTTCCCTAGGCAGGGGGATGAGGGAGCAGCGCGCGCACGGTCTCCACCGTGTCCGCCTCCGCCGCCGTCTTGTCCTCCCGGTACCGCTTGACCCGGGCAAAGCGGAGCGCCATCCCCGCCGGGTACTGGGGGCTCTCCTGCACATCGGAAAACGCGATCTCCACCACGATCTCCGGGCGGAGGTGCACGACCCGGCCGTCGGTGGCGACGGCCAGGTCCTGGAAGCGCCGGGTCTGCCAGGCCAGCATGGCGTCGGTCATCCCCTTGAACGTCTTTCCCAGCATGACGAACCCTCCCCCGGGATCGCGGGCTCCCAGGTGCAGGTTGCTGAGCCAGCCCGCGCGGCGGCCGTGCCCCCACTCGGCGGCGAGCACGACCAGGTCGAGGGTTTGGGGCCGCTTCACCTTGAGCCACGCGGATCCCCGCCGGCCGGCCTCGTAGGCAGCGTCGAGGGCCTTGGCCATGACGCCCTCGTGTCCCCGCGCCAGCGCTTCCCCGAGGAACGCCGACGCCTGCGCCGGGTCGGCGGTCACGATGCGGGGAACGAGGGTGCCGGGAGCGAGCTGTGCCAGGATCTCCGCCCGCTCGCGCGCCGGGCGGTCCAGGAGATCGATCCCGTCCCCGTGCAGCACGTCGAAGAAGAAAGGAGTGAGAGGCAGGGAGGCGCGTGCGCGCTCCACTTCGAGCTTCCGTCCGAAGCGGCGCATCGTGACCTGGAAGGGATGCGGCCGCCCGTCCGCCTGCAGGGCGATCAGCTCCCCGTCCAGCACCAGGCGGCGGGCGGGGAGGAGCCGCGCTACCTGCACCAGCTCGGGGACCGCCGGGGTCACCTCGTTCAACCGGCGGGAGAAGACCGCGACCTGGTCCTCATCCTTGTGCACTTGCACGCGGGCACCGTCGAGCTTCCACTCCAGCGAGGCTTCCCCGAGCCGCTCCAGCGCCTCGGGCAGGTCCTCGGCGGGCTGGGCCAGCATGGGCTGCAGAGGCCGCAGGAGGGTGAGCTTGTACCCGGCCAGCCCCGCCCGTCCCTCCTCGCGGAGGGCACGCGCCACCTCCGCCAGGTCGCCGGCGAGCATCACCGCCCGGCGCACCTCGTCGGCCGGGACCTCGAAGGCGGCGGCCACGCCCTCGAGCAGCAGTCCGGCAAGGGCGCCCTGGCGCAGCTCCCCCACGAGCAGGCGAGCGAGGAAATCCTGCTCGGGCTCGGTGGCCCGGGCGAGGAGCGCCCCCAGCGCCTGCATGCGTCGGGAGGCCGAGCCGGAACCGCTCATGGAGGACATCGCCGCGAAGGTCGCGTCCACCTCCACCAGCGAGAGGCCCGCCTCCTCCGCGGGTGAGCCGATCGCGCTCCGCAGGGCGGCACCGCCGACGCCGATGCGTCCCTGCCGGAGGTCCCCCGACAGGTAGGGGACCGCGATGGCCAGCTCCTCCGGCGTCAGGCGTCGAAGCAGGGAGGCGAGCAGCCCGATCTTCGCCGTACGGGAACGGGTGGCCCCCACCTGTGCGGAAACATCGACCACGTCGGCGAGACGCATGGAGTGCGTGTATCATGCGCGGTCCATGGCGGCCAAGGAACAGCCCAAGCGCTCCCCGCACCAGGCGCCCCCGCCGTCGTCCTGGCCCGCGTGGGCGGCCCTGGCCGGGGTGGGCCTCCTCCTGGCGGTCAACCTGGCGGGGTGGAGTGGACAGAAGAAGGAGGGCGACGCCCTCGAGGGTCGCTTCCGGAATCTCGAGGCATCGGTCAAGGCCCTGACGGACAAGGTGGACCAGGCGGCCAGGGCGGTGCCCCGGCCCCAGCGCCAGGGACCCGACCCGGACAAGGTCTACCCGGTGAAGACCACGGGCGCGCCCTCCAAGGGACGGGTGGGCGCCCCCATCCTGATCGCCGAGTTCTCCGACTTCCAGTGACCCTTCTGCGCGAGGGTCGGTCCGACCCTCGACCGCATCCACAAGGTCTACGGCGATCAGGTCCAGGTCATCTGGAAGAACCAGCCGCTCCCCTTCCACCAGAACGCCACGCTCGCTGCGGAGGCGGCCATGGCCGCCAACGAGCAGGGGAAGTTCTGGGAGATGCACGACAAGATCTTCGCCGACCAGAAGAACCTGAACCTGGAGACGTACAAGAAGTACGCGAAGCAGCTCGGGCTCGACATGGGCAAGTTCGAGGAGTCCATCAAGTCGGGACGGCACAAGGCGTCCATCCAGGCGGACATCGCCGAGGCCGCGCAGCTCGGGAGCTCGGGCACGCCGGCGTTCTTCGTCAACGGCCGCTTCCTCTCCGGGGCCAAGCCCTTCGAGGAATTCGCGAAGGTGATCAACGCCGAGCTGCGAAAGAAGAACCTGCCCGTCCCGGCCGAGGCGGCGTCCGCCGGCTAGCTCAGCGCTTCAGCGCGCTGCGCAGCTTGTCCGCCAGGGTTCCGAACCCCGTCCCCTCCTTCTGTGGCGCCGTGCGCTGCGTGTAGTCCCGGAGGTCCTGCTTCTCGGCGGCCTCCAGGACCGCCTTGCGGCTGAGCCGGATCCGCCGCCCGTCCGGCTCGACCTCCAGCACGTCCACCTCGACGTCGGCCCCCAGCGGGAACGTCTTCGCCAGGTCGGCCTCGCGGGTCAAGCCGGTCTCCGTCATGGGGATCAAGCCCGTCCGTCCCGGAGCCAGGTACACGAACACGCCATAGCGCTCGTGCCGCTCCACCTTGCCGGTGAGACGCGCTCCGGCGACGATGGCCTCCGCGATGCGCGCGCGAACGGAGCCCTCGGGAACCAGGGCCACCCCGATGCGCTTCTTGACCGTGTCCACGGAGAGGATCTCGAACGCGCCCTCGGTGCCGGGGGGGACGGCATCCTTCCAGGCACCGCGCTTCCCGGTGGGGGGGAACGAGGACTCGTGCGCGAGCGCCTCCACGCCGGGCGTGAGCTCCACGAACGCGCCGAAGTCCGCCTGGCGGGTGACGCGGCCGCGGTGGACCTGTCCCGGGGCGTAGATCTCGGGCACCCGCGCCCAGGGGTCCTCCAGCAGCTGCTTGAGGCCGAGGGAGATCTTCCCCGTCTTCTCGTCGACCCGCAGGACCTTGACCGTGACCGTGTCGCCGGGCTTCACCACCGCGGATGGATCCGCCACCCTTCCCCATCCCATCTCGGAGACGTGCAGGAGGCCCTGGATCCCGGCGCCCAGGTCGATGAACGCGCCATAGTCCCGGACGCTCGCCACCTGGCCGGAGAGGACCGCGCCGGGCACGATCCCCTGCCGGATCTCCTCGGCTCGCTCCGCCTGCTCCTCCTCGAGGAGCGCGCGGCGGGACACCACGAGATCGCGCCCGCCCTCCTTGAACTCCAGGATGCGGAACGTGTAGACGCGACCCTCGTGGGCCTGGGGCTCGGTGTTCCGGGCCAGGTCGATCTGGGAGACGGGGCAGAACGCACGCTGGCCGGCGATGCGCACCTCGAATCCGCCCTTCACCGGCCCTTCGACCTTGCCTTCCACGGGAAGGCCGGCGCGGAACGCCTCCTGCAGCTGCCGCTGTCCGGCAGCACCGCGGGCGAGCTTGCGGGAGAGCTCGAGGCCACCGGAGGTGGAGACCACCACCGCCTCGATGCGCTCCCCGACCTCCACCTCGAGGACGCCGTCCTCGTCCTTGAGCTCCTCGATGGCGATGGTCGCTTCGCCCTTGCCGCCGACGTCGAGGAACGCGACGTCGGGCCAGAGGGCGACCACCGTCCCCTGCACGGTGTCCCCTTCCTCGATGCGCTTCGCCTTCTGCGAAGCCTCGAACATGCGGGCGAAATCCTCGTCCTGCTCGGCCATGCACACTCCCGGTCGAAGGAGCGGCATTGTAGCGGGTGGATCAGCGCGAGAACAGCGCGGAGACGGGGAGGGAGAAGCCGGGGACCACGTCCTCCCCGTCGAGGACGTCTCCCTCGCCCAGCACCTGCGGCGCGAGCAGGGAGCGGTAGGCCGTGACCCTCTTCCGCCTCGGATCCACCACCCACACGAGGCGCGTGCCGGCGGCGAGGAGGTCGGCGACCTTCCCCCGCACCTCTTCCCGCCGGTTCGACGGCGACAGCACCTCGACCGCCAGATCGGGCCCGCCCTGGACCAGGCGCGTCTCGTCCTCGATGCGCGCCAGGGTCGTCGAGCTCAGGAAGCAAACGTCCGGCGCCCGCACGGTGTCCGGGTTCTTTGCGAGCACGAAGCCGAGCTCGGCGTGAACCTCACCCAGCCCATGATCCCGGACGTGGGTGGCCAGGGGCACCAGGATGCGGCTCTGCACACGTCCGTGGCGGAGCGCGGGAGCCGGCTCGCGCAGGAGCCAGCCCTCCACGAGCTCGTACCGGTACCCGTTCTCCGGCAGGTTCTTGAGGTCGTCCTCCGTCCAACGGGGCGGTGTGCGGGGATGCTGCATCGTGGAGGGAGGATACGTCCTGGGATGCAGTCGAGCCAAGGA
Organism: Candidatus Polarisedimenticolaceae bacterium; assembly: GCA_036274395.1. Taxonomy (GTDB): domain Bacteria; phylum Acidobacteriota; class Polarisedimenticolia; order Polarisedimenticolales; family DASUFT01; genus DASUFT01. The sequence continues at coordinate 4,541 of DASUFT010000010.1, forward strand.
TCCGCGTCCCGCCCGGGCAACTCGCCCGGTCCGCCGTGGTGTTGGCTGCAGCGAAGCGGCGTCCCCTCTGCTCCCTGGTCCATCCTGTGGGCAGGGAGGTGCACGATGACCCGTCGCCTTGGGCTCACGTTCCTGGTCTGCTCCACCGCAATGCTGGCCGGGGAGACGGCGGACCTGAAGGAGCAGGTGCGTCGGACCGAGACCGCGTTCGCGAAGACCATGGCGGACAGGGACGCCGCCGCCTTCGCATCCTTCCTCTCCGAGGAGGCCGTGTTCTTCGGCCCCAAGACCGTCAGCCGTGGCAAGGCGGCGGTGGCGGAGCAATGGAAGCGCTACTTCGCCGCACCGGAGGCACCGTTCTCCTGGAGACTGGAAGAGGTCGAGGTGCTCGACTCGGGGACGCTCGCCATGACCAGTGGCCCCGTCTTCGACCCCGGGGGGAAACGGGTGGCGACGTTCAACTCCGTCTGGCGGCGCGAGCCCGACGGCGCCTGGAAGATCGTCCTGGACAAGGGCTGCGACTGCGTCAGCCCGTGATCCCTCTACTCCGGGGCGAGGGTCAGGGTGGCCGTGGCGGAGCCCTCCCCCGCGGTCGCCGTCAGGGTGGCGAGGTAGGAGAGCCTCCCCGACCGCGTGGTGGCCTGGGGGGCGAGGGGGAAGCTGACGCTCGTCTCCCCCGCCGGGACCGTGATCTTCTCCTCCGGCGTCACCAGGGCGGGATCGGAGCTCGCCAGCCTCACCTCGAGACCGCCGGTGGGAGCGGGCACGCTCAGCTGCACGGTTGCCTCCGCCGTCCGGCCGGCGCGGCGCGAGAGCGTGGACGGCGTCAGGGTCAGCGACTTCAGGATTGGCGCGCTCTCCTTCGCACCCGCGTTCCCCCGTCCCTCGGGACCGCTGGGCTGCGTGACGAGCATGGGGTCGGAGAAGCCGCCGTCGCCGTTCCCGCGGAGCACCGACACCGTGCTGCCGCACTGGTCCGAGACCACGAGGTCGGCGGCACCGTCCCCGTCGAGATCGCCGGCCGCGAGCGAGAAGGGAACGACCCAAACGGGCCGCCCTCCGGCGGGACGGAGGCGGCCCTGCCCGTCCCCCACGAAGATGGAGATCTGATCCGCGTGCGCGTCCGCCACCACGAGGTCGAGCGCCCCGTCCCGGTCGAGGTCCGCCGTCGTGATGGAGACGACGTCCGGCCCCACGGCGAGGAATGCGGCCTCCCGTTCCGTGTCGCCGAAGACGATCCGCAAGGTCTCGCCCTCCAGGCGGACGACGTCGGTGCGGCCGTCTCCGTCGAGGTCGGCGGTCAGCCCGGCAGCGGCCGCGGCTCCCGGCTTCCCCTGGACCAGCACGGCTTCCGTGCCGAAGGCACCGCCGTAGAGCTGCTCCGTGATGCCGTCCCCGTCGAGATCGCCCACCCCATGGGGCCCCATGGAGGCATCCAGGCGCGCCAGGGCACCCAGCGTTCCCTTGCCCTGCCCGGGCAGGAGCCAGGCGCCGCGTCCCCGGCTGGCGGTGATCACGATGTCGGGCAGCTCGTCTCCGTTCGCGTCGGCGATCCCCACCAGGGCGCCCGCGGGTGGCTGGACCCGGATGCGGGCGGCTCCGTCGGCGGCGCCGAGGGCCTGCTCGACCAGGGAAGGAGGCGGAGCGGCGGCAGCGAGGGCGAGGGTCAGGATGGGCAGGACGGCGAGCATGACGTTCCCCCCAGGAAGGTAACGGCGATCGTCCAGAGCATACGCCGGGCCGCCGCGTGTGCAAGCGGCCAGGGCCTCATCCCCGCCTCTTGCGCCGGGGCATCCAGGCATCGAGGCCGTAGCGCCCGGCACCCGTCCACATGAGCGCCAGGAAGGCGGCGAGGTAGAGCAGGGCCGGCTCCTTGCTGGACCACATCTTGGACTTGCCCGCGAAGAACAGCTCGGCCCCTCCACCCGAGGTCCAGGGGTCGGAGCGATGGACCACGAGGGCGGCCACGCCCATGGCGAACACGATCGGTGCCGCGGCATAGCGCGTCCACAGACCCAGGACGACGAGCAGCGCGCATCCGAACTCGGCGCCCGTGACCAGGACCAGGCTCGCCCTCGATCCCAGGCCGATGGGATCGCCGAAGCCGTCGAAATCGCCGGCCATCAGCATCTGCAGCTTGCCCCACCCGTGCAAGGCCATGTACACGCCGAACCCCACGCGGAGCAGGAGCAGACCGATCGAGGTGGACGGATCGTGCGGGCTTGCGTCCCTCACTTCTCCTCCCCACAGGCGGCCGCGCGCGCCAGGAGCAGGCGCTGCTCCCGGACATTGCGCGTCAGCGAGGCCGCGCGCGCGAACTCCGCGCGCGCCTCGGCGAGACGCCCCAGCTTCCGCAGCAGGTCCCCTCGCACGCTGGGGAGCAGATAGTACGCGGAGAGCGCAGGATCGTGGCGGAGCGCGTCCACCAGCGTCAGGCCCACCGCGGGGCCGAAGGCCATGCCCACGGCGACCGCGCGGTTCAGCTCCACCACCGGCGAGGGCGAGACCTGGGACAGCGCATCGTAGAGTGCGGCGATCCGCCCCCAGTCCGTCTCCTCGGCGGTGCGCGCGCGCGCGTGGCAGGCGGCGATGGCCGCCTGGAGCGCGTAGCGTCCCAGCGCCCCGCCCAGGGCCTCCGCGCGCGCGAGCGCCATCAGGCCACGCTGCACCAGGAGGGGGTCCCAGCGGCCGCGGTCCTGCTCGAGCAACAGGATCGGCTCCCCTTCGGGCCCGATCCGGGCGGGCAGCCGGGAGGCCTGGATCTCCATCAGGGCGACCAAGCCGTGGACCTCGGACTCCGCGGGCACGAGCTCGGCGAGCACGCGTCCCAGGCGCTGGGCCTCCTCGCAGAGCGCGGGACGGGTCCAGTGCTCGCCGGAGGTGGCGGCATAGCCCTCGTTGAACACGAGGTAGACGACCTCGAGCACGGAGGTCAGGCGCGCGGCGCGTGCGGGACCTCGGGGCAGCTCGAAGGGAACGCGGGCGGCGGCCAGGGTGCGCTTGGCCCGCACGATCCGCTGGGCGATCGTGGGCTCCGAGACCAGGAAGGCGCGGGCGATCTCGTCGGTGGAGAGGCCTCCCAGGAGCCGCAGGGTCAGGGCCACGCGAGCCTCGGTGGACAGCACGGGATGGCAGGCGATGAAGATCAGGCGGAGGAGGTCGTCGCCGACGTCGTCGTCCATGCCGTCGGCGGGATCGAGCACGGTGGACTCCTCCTCCCGCCGCGCGCGCCCGATCTCCACGTGCGTGCGCTCCACGACCTTGCGGCGGCGGAGGAGGTCGAAGGCACGGTTCCTCGCGGTGGTGGTCAGCCACGCTCCGGGATTGTCCGGGATCCCCGAGGCGGGCCACTGCTGGAGCGCGGTGGCCAGCGCATCCTGGGCCAGGTCCTCGGCCACGCCGACGTCCCGGACCATGCGGGTGAGGCCGGCGATGAGGCGCGGCGCCTCGATGCGATAGACCGCCTCGATCGCGCGCGCCACCTCCTCCACTCAGCGCTTCCCGCTCTTCGACAGCTTCTCGGCCTCGGCCCGCAGGCGCTCCTCCTGCTCCCGCAGCTCGGGCGTGAACTCCTCCCCGAAGTCCTCCGCCTCGAAGATGGGGCGGATCTCGACCTCGCCCTCCGTGCCGGTGGGATTGGGCATCCTCCGGGCCCACGCCACCGCTTCCTCCATGGAGCGCACCTGCCACACCCAGTAGCCCGCGACCAGCTCCTTGGCCTCGGTGAAGGGGCCGTCCACCACCGCGCGGCTGCCCCCGGAGAACCGCACCCGCTTCCCCCGTGAGCTCGGCTGCAGGCCCTCCCCCGCCAGCATGACCCCCGCCTTCACCAGCTCCTCGTTGAACTTCAACATGTCGGTCAGGAGCTGCTCGCCGGGCATCACCCCCGCCTCGCTGTCCTTGCTCGCCTTGACCATCACCATCACGCGCATGTTCCAGTCTCCTTACTGTAGCGACGGACGGGCCCCTCCCGGCTCGACAGAAGCGAGACGATTTTCTGGGGGAGAGGGTCAGTCCGACTGGCCGAAGAAAGAGGCCAGCAGGGCCAGGTCGTCGCCGTCGACGCGGCAGTCCCGTGTCAGGTCCACCCGCTTGTCGAAGCCGGAGCTGCTGCAGGTTCTGCCGAAGATCACGGCCAGAAGGGCGAGATCACGTCCGTCCACCCTCCCGGAGAGGTCGGCGTCGCACAGGCGGGCGCCCGTCTCGCAGGCATCCCCCGTCGCGTCGCCGTCGAAGTCCTCCTGGTGGGCGTTGGCCAGGCCGGGACAGTTGTCTGCGCAGTCGGCCACCCGGTCTGCGTCCGTGTCCAAAGCGCTGCCGCAGTCGCCGCGGCACGATGGATCCTGGCCGTCCGCCTGTCCGTTGCAGTCGTCGTCGAGGCCGTTGTCGCAGTCCTCGGGACGGGGAGCGAGATTGGACGCGCAGTGCAGGCCGCCGGCGGCGCATTGGAGCAGGCCTGCGCTGCAGATACCTGGCTCCCCGGTCTGGCAGGTGGCGCCCCCGCCCGGGTTCCCCTCGTCCACGGAGTCGTCGCAGTCGTCGTCCCGCCCGTTGCAGACCTCGGACCGGTTGGGATGGATGTCCCCGCGCGAGTCGTCGCAGTCGCCGCACTGATCGCCGGCAGCCAGCGTGCAGCCGTTGGAGCAGACGGCGTACCCGTCGTTGTCCGTGTCCCGGCAGCGGCAATCGGAATCCTGCCCGTCGGTGAATCCGTCGCAGTCGTCGTCCTGCCCGTTCCCGCAGACCTCGGGGGAGGGCCCCTGCTGCCGCTCGCAGCGGAGGCCGTTCCCGCTGCACTTCCAGAGCCCGGCGGCACAGACTCCGGCCTGCCCCGTGTTGCACGGCGTGTTGTGCTGGTCGCGGCAGTCCTGGGCAGGGTCGTCCGCGCGCGCAGCCGCGGACGCGAGACAGATCACCGTCAAGGCCAGGGCGGCCGTACGAAGGCGGAGCACGGAAACCCCCCGGGGGGAAGGAGACGCTGTCACGAGCTTACGCCAACGCCGCGGCCGCGCAAGCGGGCGGCGCTGCGGCGCACGGCGCGGGGGGCCAGCAGCAGCGCCGCCCCGTAGAGGGACAGCGAGATCACGAGCATGGTCGGATCCCTGCCCTGCACCTCGTCCGCCAGGATCTTGAACCCTCCCGCGACGAGGATCGGGTACACGAGCACCGGGGCCGTCCACGCCGATCCCAGGGCCGCCGCCACGATCAGACCCGTCCTCAAGGATGGGCGCAGGAGCGGCGGGAGCAGCGGAGCGAGCGCGGCGGCCCCCAGACCCACGAGCACGACGAGCAGCGCGCCCAGCAATCCGCTCCGCGCCGATGCCAGCGCCCGACCGTCCCCGGGACGGACCGCGGCGGCGCAGGCCAGGCCAGCGGCGAGCGCGAGGGCGGCCTCGGTCCAGGGCAGGCTGCGGGGTGGGCCCGCAAGCGCACGGAGACCGAACCCGAGCGCCCCCGACAGCGCGAGCACGAGGATTCCCGCGAGCGCAGCCTGCAGGGCGAGCCAGGCGCCCACCGCTCCCCCCCGCCCGGTGCGCGCGGCCACGGCAGCCCCCAGGGCGAGCGCGCACAGGCAGACGAGGAAGGGGGTTCCGTGCAGCACCGTGCCCATGCCCAGGATGACGACCGCCATCCCGGGGATCCCGAGCGTGGCCGGCCGCGCCATCCGGAGCGCGAGCACGCAGGCAGCGGCCCCCACCACCAAGGCGGCGGCTCCGGCCGGCAGCGTCGAGGCGCCCGTGCGGTGTCCCACGATCCAGGCTCCGCCCAGGCCGAGGACCGTGGCGGCGGCCGCCTGCCAGGCCTCGCGGCCACGCATCCTCCTCCGGCGCGCGCTGCGCAGGAGCAGGGTCGCCGAGGCGAGGACGAAGGTGGCCGTCTGGATGGAGATCACTTGCCATGGAACGAGCGCGTGCTCGAGGACGAGGGGCGTGGCGACGAGCGTCATGCCCGTGAGCAGCGCCAGCGAGAGATCGAAGAGGACGAGCGCGGTGGTGGCGGCGGGACGGAATCCCCCGCGCCGTGCGGAAGTCCACTGCAGCGCGGTCGCGCACGCCAGCAGCAGGGCGAGCCACGGCGGGTACACGCCGGTGGCCAGCGAGAGCGCGAAGCACAGGGGCGGCATGCCCACGACCACGGGCCAGAGAAAAGCGGGCATCCGCCGGCGGACCGCCACGATCCCGTAGCCGGAAGCGATCACCGCCGCCGCCGCCCACGCGTGCAGCGGGCCGAGAAACTGGAAGCGCGCCGTGGCCTCCCAGACCAGGGGGAAGCCGATCAGCGCCGCCAGGACGGCGTCCGCGATGGCGTCGCGCACCCGGCCGCGGGCGGCGGCGCGATCGGCGGCGACGAGCCACGCGAGCCCGTACGCGAACCCGAGAACGACGCCCAGCCGGGAGGTCAGGACCCCGGCCTGGGTTGCGCTCCGGAACACGAAGGCACCGCCCAGTCCCAGCGCCATGCGTCCCGCCAGCGCCGCCGTCTCCGCCGCCGACCCGGCCGGTGCCTCGACGCCAGGGGCCCCGGTGGAGCGCGGCGTGGCCAGCGGCACGACCCGCGCCGCGCCCCGCTCCAGCAGATCCACCCGCGCTTCCAGGGTCGCCAGACGCGCGCTCAGGCGCTGCAGATCCGGCGCCACGCCTTCGCTCTCGGGTGGGTGCACCGGGGAGACCTCCGGCGCTAGCTTGGCCCGGGAGCCCACGCCCGGGCACGCGATTCCAGCCGACAACCGGACGCAATCCATCCGGTTTCCGCCACGCTCTCGGGGTCTCCCGCGCGTAGTCTTGCCGCGTTCCCGTGGAGGGTGGCATGCCTCAATGGCGAGACGCGGAGCACCTCTTCCGGCTGCTGGGTCTCTTCGTTGCCGGACTCGTGATCTTCCTCGTGGCCCGCGCGTGGCTCGTCCCGGAGAACTTCGGCGCCTACGGTCACTATCGACCGGCAGCCGTGGACGCGGCGGCCGCCCGGCCGGTCCGCTTCGCCGGACGCGCCGCCTGCGGCGAGTGCCACGACGACGTCGTGCAGCGGAGATCGGGTGGAAGGCACGCGCAGATCGGCTGCGAGTCCTGCCACGGCCCGGCGGCCGATCACGTGAGCGCGCCCACCGAGCACCACCCCCTCCGCCCCGACGGCCGCGAAGGCTGCGTGGACTGCCACCGCACCCTGACCGGGCGCCCGGCCTCCCACCCGCAGGTGGACCCGGTGGAGCACGCCGGGGACGCGAAGTGCATCGAGTGCCACGACCCGCACCACCCCGACTTCTGAACAGGAGGAAGCCTTGGATCCCACCCGTCGCGAGCTGCTGGTCGGTGCCGGGAAGCTCCTCCTGCTCACGGGTGCTGCGGGCCTGGCCTGGGAGCACGTGCTGGCGGGCACGCCCGAGCTCGCCCCCAACTACGACCGAAGCCGGCACTGGTGGGCCATGCTGATGGACATCGACAAGTGCATCGGCTGCGGCAAGTGCGTGCGGGCGTGCAAGGACGAGAACGACGTCCCCAAGGACCCGCGGTACTTCCGGACCTGGGTGGAGCGGTACCAGGTACCGCCGGTGGATCCCCGCGATCCGGAGCGGGAGAGCCTGCCCATCGTGGATTCCCCCAACGGTGGCTACGACGGCTTCCCCGACGTGGGCGCCGCCGCCGCCGGGGCCAAGACCTTCTTCGTGCCCAAGATGTGCAACCACTGCGCACACTCCCCCTGCACCCAGGTATGCCCGGTGGGCGCCACCTTCGAGAGCGAGGACGGCGTGGTGCTGATCGACAAGGACTACTGCCTGGGCTGCCGCTACTGCGTCCAGGCCTGCCCCTACGGCTGCCGGTTCATCGATCCCCGCACCAACACCGCGGACAAGTGCACGCTCTGCTATCACCGGATCACCAAGGGGCTCACCACCGCCTGCTGCGAGGTCTGCCCCACGGGCGCCAGGCAGCTCGCCGACCTGAAGAACCCGGCCGATCCCATCCATGCCTTCCTGCGCACGCACAAGGTGCAGGTGCTCAAGCCGAACATGGCGACCGGGGCCAAGATCTACTACGCCAACCTGGACGGAGCGGTGCGATGAGCGGCGTGGAAGGGTTCATGTACCCGAACGAGGTGGAGCTCCAGTGGAGCGTCCTCATCGTGCTCTATCCCTACCTCACCGGCCTGGTGGCGGGCGCCTTCATCCTGGCCTCCCTGGAGCGGATCAGCGGCGTGGAGGCGCTGCGCCCCACCTACCGCCTGGCGCTCCTCTCCGCGCTGGCCTTCCTGCTGGTGGCCCCGCTCCCCCTGCAGCTCCACCTCGGCCACCCCGAGCGCTCCTTCGAGATGTACCTCACCCCGCACACCTCCTCCGCCATGGCCATGTTCGGCTTCGTCTACCTCTGGTACCTGATGGCGGTGCTGGTGGTGGAGATCTGGCTGGACTACCGGAAGGAGATCGTGCACTGGTCGCAGACGACGACGGGCTGGAGGCGCTGGCTCTACAGGGCCATGACCCTGGGCTCGCAGAACGTCAGTCCGGCCGCCCTGGCCTTGGACGACAAGGTGGGCCGCTTCGTCACCATCGTGGGCATCCCCTCCGCGTTCCTCCTGCACGGGTACGTGGGGTTCATCTTCGGGTCCATCAAGGCCAACCCGTGGTGGTCCACGCCCCTCATGCCCATCGTGTTCCTGTTCTCGGCCCTGGTGTCCGGGATCGCGCTCATCCTCCTGCTCTATCCGGTGGTGGCGCACCTCAAGGGTCAGCCGGTGAGCCTGCGCTGCCTGGACACGATGGGAGCGCTGCTGCTCTACGCCTTCCTCATCGACTTTGCCCTGGAGATGCTGGACCTGCTGCACCGGATCTACGAAGCCGACGAGTCGTTCAAGTCGCTGGACTTCATGGTGCACACCAAGCTCTACCTGCCCCACATCGTGGTGCAGATCTTCCTGGGGACGCTGGTGCCCATCGGCCTGCTGGCGGTGGCGCGGGTGCTGCGCCCGTCGGAGGCGGCGCGCCGCGGGATCTACGCGGTCTCCGCCGTGCTCGTCCTCGTCGGCATCTTCGCCATGCGCTGGAACGTCGTCATCGGGGGTCAGCTCTTCTCCAAGAGCTTCCTCGGCTACACGACCTACAAGATGCACTTCGCGGCGCGGGAGGGATTGCTCCCCGCCATCCTCCTGATGATCCTGCCCTTCGTCATCCTGGCGGTCCTGCTGAAGATCCTCCCACCCTACGAGAGGGTGGACACGGCGGAGGGACCCGCGCAAAGCTGACGCACGATGCTCCCTGCGCCGCCGCGCCTTCCTCGCCAGCACGGCGCCTGGGTGATGCTCGCCATTCCCGCGCTGCTCGGCCTGGCCCTGACGCGGCTGCGGGCGGGAGCGGGCTGGTGGGCGCTTCCCGGGCTCGTGCTCGCGTTTCTCGCCCAGGACGTCCTGGTGCAGGCGGCGCACGCGGGCGGCCGAGGATCTGCCGCGTACGTGCGGAGCAGGCGGATCTGGGGGTCCCTCTACCTCGCCGGCGCTGGAGCCTGCTTCCTGGCGATGCTCCTGGCGGCACCCGCCGGGGCCCGGCCGGCGGTCCTGGAGGTGGCACTCCCTTCCGCCGCCGCGGCCACGATCTGGGGTGTGCACTCCGCCCTTCGCCGCGGACGCGCGCTCTGGAGCGAGCTGATCGGCATGGCCGGGATGGCGCTCATCGCTCCCCTGGTCGTCGCCGCCGCAGGCCTTCCGGTGCCCGGCCCGCCGCTGGGAGCCGCGGCCCTCGCCTACGCCTACTGCGTTTCCTCCGTGACGAGCGTGCGCACGCACGAGCGGCGCCGGACCGCTCCCGCCCTCGCCCTCGCGGTGGCTGCGGGCGTGCACGTGCTCTTGCTGGGCGGCATCCTCTTCCTCGTCCGTGCCGGTGCCCTTTCCTCCCTGGGGGCGCTCGCGTTCCTCCCGGTCGTGCTGCGCGCTGCGGTCGGTGTCCTCTCACCGCCGCGAGACCTGCGCGCCCTTGGGAAACGCGAGCTGTGGGTCGCCGCCTCCTTCACGGCGCTTTCCCTGGTGAGCTTCTGGCTCAGCGCGTGAGCCGCTCCAGGGCGGCGCGATCGAGGACGACGAAGCCCTCCTTCTCGGTGCGCACGACTCCTTCCTTGCCCCAGCGGCTCATGATCCGGATCGCCGTCTCGATGGTGGTGCCCGTGAGGTCCGCGAGGTCCTGACGGCTGAGGCTCATGGGGATGAACCTGCCCCCGGTGGCGGGGCGGCCCATGCCGTCGCTGAGCTTCAGGAACAGGTGGGCGAAGCGCGTCTCCACGCGCCCACCGGCCACCTCGGGGATCCGGCGGGTCAGCTCCATGATCCGCCGCGCCAGACCGGTGACGTAGCCCCGCACCAGCGAGGGGTGCCTCTCCAGCAGGGCGAAGAACTCCGTCCTCCGCACCAGGACGCAGGTGGCGGGCTCGGTGGCGATGGCGGTGGCGGGATAGGGGCGGCCCTCGTACGCGACCACGGCCCCCAGCGGATCCCCCGGGCCGAAGATCTCCAGGATCACCTCGCGGCCTCCAGGGACCAGCTTCACCACCTTCACGCGGCCGGAGAGGATGGTGAACAGGAAGTCCGAGGGATCGCCTTCGGAGAAGATGCGGTCGCCCTTGCCGTACGCCTTGAGGATCGAGACCCCGGCCAGGCGCCGCCGATCCTCGCCGGAGAGCGTGCGGAACAGCACGCTCGCGCCGAGCGCCTCTTCGACGTGCGAGGACACGCGCGAATGATACCGTTCCCGTCCCCTTTCTCCCCTTCCATATGACGGCCGTCATGGTGATCCTCTCCGGCTCGCCTCATGGTGAACCCTGGCAGGAGCGACCATGGCGGTGCGCGTTCGGCTTCCCCGGCTCGAGGACTGGAAGGCCCAGGTCAAGTGCCAGGCCGGCTGTCCGGTGGCCACCGACGCCGGCCGCTACGTGCAGCTCGTCGCGGAAGGGCGGATCGAGGATGCCTACCTCGTGGCACGCGCCCCCAACCCCTTCGCGTCCGTCTGCGGACGCGTCTGCGCCGCACCTTGCGAGGACGCCTGCAGGCGCGGCGCCATCGACGCCCCGATCGCCATCCGCGCCCTGAAGCGCCACATCTGCGAGGGGTACGGGGTCGAGTCCATCCGGCCCGACACGCAGGACCGGCTGCGCACCGAGCTCGTTTCCGAGGGGAACCGCTATCCCGGGCACCTCCCCGTCCAGGTCGGTGCCCGGACGGGCCGGAAGGTCGCCGTGGTGGGCGCGGGGCCCGCGGGGATGGCGGCGGCTCACGACCTCGCCCTGCTCGGCTACGCCGTCACGGTGTTCGAGGCCGCCGCCGAGCCCGGCGGCATGATGCGCTTCGGGATTCCGGAGTACCGGCTCCCCCGGACGCTCATCCGGGCGGAGATCGACAAGATTTTGGCCCTGGGCGTCGATCTCGAGCTGGAGACACCGTTCTCGGCCTCGCAGGGTCTGGCTGCGCTCAAGCAGGCCGGCTTCGATGCCGTCTTCCTCTCCGTGGGCGTCTCCCGGGGCAGGGACCTGCGCGTGCCCGGGGCCGACCTGGACGGCGTGGTGAAGGCGGTCGACTACCTCCTGAACGTCAACCGCGGCTACCGCATGGACCTGGGGCGGCGCGTGGTCGTGATCGGCGGTGGGTTCGTGGCCTTCGATGCCGCCCGCACCGCGCTGCGCGCCGGCCGGGAGGAGTTGGAGGCCCTGGCCGGGGAGACGGACGCCCGGATGAAGGAGGCGCTGGACTCCGCCCGCGCCGCCCTCCGGGGTGGCGCCACCTCCGTCACCCTCGTGTCGCTCGAGCGCTTCGACGAGATGCCGGTCCTGCAGACGACCCAGGGGCACGAGGAGTTCGAGGAGGCGGAGCGGGAAGGGATCTCCTTCCTCCCCCGGCGGGGTCCCCGCCGTTTCCTGGGCGAGGGCCGCCTCTCCGCCGTGGAGCTCCGGGGGGTGCTGTCCGTCTTCGACGCCGAGGGCCGCTTCGCCCCCCGCTACGACGACGAGGACCTCGTCACGCTGGAAGCCGATGCCTGCATCCTGGCCATCGGGCAGGCGCCCGACCTCGGGTTCCTGCGCCCCGGGGACGGCGTGGAGCTCACGCCGCAGGGAACGATCCGCGTCGATCCCGTCACGCTCGCCACCTCGGCTCCGGGGGTCTATGCCGGCGGCGACGTCGCCTTCGGCCCGCGCAACCTCATCGAGGCCGTGGCCAACGGCAAGCGCGCGGCCCGCTCCATCCACGCCCACCTGACGGGGGAGGCGCCGCACGCCGCCGCCACCCTGGAGATCGAGAAGATCCCCACCGCGCAGTACCGGATGATGGCCGGGTTCGAGCTCCTCGACCGGGAGACGCCGCCCACGCTGGACCTCGGCCGCCGCACCGGCATCGCCGAGGTGGAGACGGGATACGACGCCGCGGCGGCCTTGCGCCAGGCGGCGCGCTGCCTGGTCTGTCACGTGCAGACGATCTACGACCCCGAGTTGTGCGTGTTGTGCAACCGCTGCGTCGATGTCTGCCCCGAGTACTGCCTGCAGTTCGTGCCGTTCGGCGACGTCGATCTACCTGAAGACCAGCGCGCCGCCCTCACGGCGCGCGCCGGCAGCCTTGACCTGCCGCTCGCGGCCCTGATCAAAGACGACGAACGCTGCATTCGCTGCGGACTGTGCGCGGTCCGTTGTCCCACCGGAGCCATGACGATGGAGCGATTCAACATCACCGAGCAATGGGGCCAACCATGAGCGATCGACGTGACTTCCTGTTGAAGCTTGGCGCCGGCGCTGGCGTGTGCGCGCTGACGGTGCAGGCCGGCGCATCGCTGCGCTCGCTCGTGCCGAACGTTTCGTACGACGCGCCGACGACAGTGAAGCTTGGTCC
>DASUFT010000011.1:0-4609 GCA_036274395.1 Candidatus Polarisedimenticolaceae bacterium
TGGCCCCTGCTACGACGGGTACAACGTCGATTTCCAGGGGCAGGGCGGGTACCAGCAGAGGGGAATGTCGCCAGCGAGCAGGGGTTCGAGGCTCTGGGTTCCTACCAAGGTGTGCCGCAGGTGACGGTGAACCGATTCGGCCTCCTGCCCTTCGACATCAAGGACCAGGTGAAGCTGTTCGGGCGTTACGACCTGCCCCTGCGCAGTACCCGTCACAGCCTGGGAATCGGGAGCTCGCTCGTCTGGCAGACCGGTAGCCCCTGGGCCCCCAACAGCACGTCCATCGTGGCGGTGGTGGGGCCGGGCGCCGACGGTGTCCAGGACAATCCTCTGGGGACGCGTGCCTCTGATCCAACGTTCATCGGAGCCGTGGACCAGACGGACACGGTGACCGAGTTCTTCGAGCCCCGGGGAAGCCACCGCGAGCCCGACAACTGGGCTCTGGACCTGCAGCTCAACTACAAGTTCGCCTTCAGCAAACGTGTGAACTTTGAGGCCCGCATGTCTGTCTTCAACGTCACAGACGAGCAGGAGGTGCGAGACGTGTTCACCACCTTCGATCCCACGCCGGGTGCCGACAACACCAGCGTGGGTTTCCCCATCAACTACAACCAGCTGCAGACACCGCGGTCCTACGCCTTCAACTTCGCGATGACCTGGTAACCGTAGCAAACAGCGTCCGGCAAGGGCCGCCGTAAGGCGGCCCTTTTCTTTGTCCGCTGTGTCATAGAGCGCCGAGCAGTCCGGCAGCCAGGGGGTCTCCGGGATGAAGGCGCAGGTGCTGTTCGAGCGCCACGCGCGCCTCCGAGATCCGTCCGGCGCGCACGAGCAGCGCGGCGAGGCGGAGAGAGGCTTCGCGGTAGGCGGGGTCCACGCCCAGCGCGGCACGGTAGTCCGCCTCCGCCTGGGCGGGGTGGCCGGTCATCTCCAGCGCTGCGCCCCGGAGCAGACGGGCGGCAGTACTCGCCGGATCCGCACGCAGGTGGGCGTCGGCGTCGCGGAGCGCGGTCGACCATTCCTCGCGAGCGGCGGCGATCCTCGCCCCCTCCAAGTGCAGGCCCGGAAGCGCAGGGTCCTTCCCGGCGCGCGCGAGCTCGCGTGAGGCGTCGACAAGCCGACCGCTCATACGGAGAGCCTGCGCCATCTTGAGACGGACGGAGGGAGCGTCCCGCTCGGTGAGGAGCCGCTCCAGGATGGGGAGAGCCTCTCCGGGCTTGCCCTGCTCGAGCGCCCGGGCGGCGGTCTGGAAGTGGCGGTACGTGGGGAGCCCGTCCTTGGGATCCAGTGCCGACACACCCGAGGAGGAAGGGAGGCCGAGGTAGCCGAGGCTTGCCAGCCTTGGATCCATCGCGGCCGGCTCTTGCGCCTGCGAGCCGAACTGCCGCAGCCAAGCCGAGAGCACGCCGGCGTCCTCCCTTCGTTCCGCCCGGATGTTCCGGGACTCGGACGGATCTTGACGCAGGTCGTACAGCTCCGGACGGGGTGCGTCGATGTACTTGAGCGATCCGTCGATCGCGCTTCGCAGCGGCGCGAAGCCATAGTAGGCGGCCGGGAGCCGTGTCTCGGCGTAGGCGCGCCGGCCCCGAGGATCCTTGCTCCAAAGGTCGGTGCCCTCGAGCCCAGGGGGGAGGGGAACTCCGAGTCGCGCCAGCACCGTGGGCAGGACGTCCACGGTGCGGACGGGATCGGAAACGACGGCACCGGGCTCCACGCCCGGGCCGGCGAGGAGGAGCGGGACGCGGAGGGTGGCATCGTATAGAAAATAGCCGTGCGTCTCTTCCCCGTGCTCTCCCAGGCTCTCGCCGTGATCGGCAACGACGACCCAGAGCACATCCTTGCCGAGCGCCTTCTCCACCACTGGGCCCAAATTGGCCAGAGCCGCGTCCATGCTCGCGATCTCGCCTTGGTAGAGGTCCCCGGCGAAACGCTCCCGAAAAGGGGAGGGAGGCTCGTAAGGGTCGTGGGCATCGAATAGATGGACCCAGAGGAAGACACGGCGCTCACCGGAGGAGGAAAGCGCGCGGAGGGCGGCGTGCACGACCTGGGAGGCGGGCCGTTCCAGAGCTTCTCCGGCGGCACCCACCCGAAGCGCGTCGTCGTAGGTGTCGAAACCCCGTCGCGTGGGGAAGCGGCCCGCCACGGGATACCCCCCCACCGCCGCGCCGGTGAAGAAGCCGTGTTGAGACAGGATCTCCGCCGCGGTGGGCACGCTCGCGGGCAGTCCCGTCTCGCCGTTGAGGTGAATCTGAGTCGTGGTGGGATAGCGGCCCGTGAGGATGGAGACGTGCGCCGGGAGTGTGAGCGGTGCTGCGGTGTAGGCCCGCTCGAAGACGGTGCCCCGGCGGGCCAGGCCATCGAGCCAGGGGGTGCCGCCGTCCTTACGTCCATAGGCCCCCAGGCGGTCTGCCCGCACCGTGTCCAGGGTGACCAGGACCAGGTGCCGTGGCGTGGGCGCGGCGGCGCGGCAGGCCGAGAGAACGAGGATCAGAACGAGAAGGAAGGCGCGCACACTCACATTGGAAGGTCAGCGGAGAGCTCCGTCCGGCGGCCTGCGCTCACGTCGACCACGAATGCTGTCACGGACAGAGGGCGGCAAGGAACGCGCAGCGTGTGCTCGATGCGGGGGACCTCTACGGTCGACTTTCCGACCCGCACGTAGCGGTAGTCCTCCCACAGCGGAACATGTGTGGTGGGGTCAACCACGCTCAGGTAGAGGGAGAGGTCGGCGTGGGGCTCCTTGGGGTCCGGCAGAAAGGAGAGGGAACCGGGGTCGATTGTGACCGCGATGCTCGCAGGACGACGGGCGTTCGCACAAGGCTCCGTGGAAACATGGATGTCCGCGCGGACACCGCCTTCCAAACGCGGCAACGGAACTTCGCGGCGCGTTTCCATGACGACACCCTTGCGCAGGCAGCGCACGCGCACTTCTCCCGAACGGCTCGCGCGCACGTCGGAAAGGTAGTACCCCGCGGTATAGAGCCCTCCGGAAAGAACCCACGCAGCCTGGAGCTGCTTCAGCACGTCGTTCCCCTGACTGAAGTGGCCGCCCGTTCGCCTGGCAAGCTCCGCGAGCCCCTGCCCGAAGTTCTGCTCGCTGCGCCGGTACACGTCGATGTTCTCCGGGTTCCGACGCTCCGAGGGCATGGTCCCGTGTTCCGCGGAGACCGAGCTGTGGCCCGTGCCGCCGCCGGGGTAGATGGTGAAGAACGATACCTGCGAGGCAGCTGCCGCAGCGACCAGTTCGGTGAGGTCGCGGTCCAGCCGACCGGAGGAGTTGGCCGAGAGCCGCACGGCAGTTTCCACGCCGAGGCTGGCGCGTGCTGCGTCGAACGCGTCCGAGAAGGGCTCACGGGAGAAGCCGTCGCTGAAGAATACGACAGCCTTGAGATCGGGGACGGGGGCGAGCGCGCGGGTCAAGGTGGTGAGCGCGTACACGAAGTCGCGGGCTTCTCGCATGCGGGCGTTCTCGTACTCGGAGGAGGTCCGCTGCGCACAGTTCGCACGCTGCGACCCCTGGGACTGGCAGGCCTCCATCCCCTCAAGAAGGTCGGAGATGGAGCGCGTACGGTCCTCTGCTGCGTGCTCGAGCTTCGCGTCCGAGACGTTCGTGGCCTGGATCAGGGCCACGCGGTCGGTGGTGAAGGTCTGCAGGAAGTCGAGCTTGCCGTCGAAGATGGCGATGGCGGCCCGATCCATGGGACCCAACTCCTGCTCGACGAACATCCGCACCGCTTCCAGGGAACGGACGCGGGTGCGCGGGGAGGAGGTGTAGGCGTCCAGGAGGAGCAGAACCCACCGGTTCGGAGAGGGCGATGCCCGGCGTGCCGGAGCCCCAGGCAGGGGACTGGCTCCCTTTGCGGAAGATCTCTGGTAGTACGGTTCGAGGAAGGCCACCTTCTGGACTTTCCCGCTCTCGAGGATCTCGATCTCTTCCAGGCGGAGATCGGTCACCGGCTTGCCGCTCCGATCGGAAGCCAAGAAATTGAGCTGAACGAGCTGGACGGAGACCTGCTCCTGGAGGCCGACCGGGGCCGGCGGGTTGTCCTGCGCTGGCAGCGGGAGCGCAGCAAGGAGCAGGGTCAGGCAGAGGAGTAGGCGGGAGATCGGCGACCCTCCTGGGTGCGGGCCGGCCTATTCTACCGCGCAAAGGGGTGCATCAAAGAGGTGACACCACTGGCCAGCCAACGCCGAAACTCCGGCAAACAGGTGCTGGTCCGAAAAAAGGCTCCGCCCCCCTTGCGCCCCTCGCCGGCTTTGCTATCATCCCTGCTGCTTCGCACGGGCACGGGAAACTGAGCCAAGAAGCTCGGGTTGGGGGTCGCTTCCCCATCTCCTGGTTCGTACGATGTTCTTTGAAAACTAGATAGAACGTGCCAGCCTGATGGGCTATCGCGTAGCGATAGTCCGGCAGCTCCGCAAGGAGCTGCGCGACTCATTCTCCGGTTAGCGACCCGGCGGCCTCGGCCGTCGGTTCCACACTTCAACTGGAGAGTTTGATCCTGGCTCAGAACGAACGCTGGCGGCGTGCCTAACACATGCAAGTCGAACGCGAAAGGGGGCAACCCCCGGTAGCGTGGCAGACGGGTGAGTAACACGTGGGTAACCTGCC
>DASUFT010000012.1:0-3002 GCA_036274395.1 Candidatus Polarisedimenticolaceae bacterium
AGCGAGGAGCCGACCACGGTGCCGTCGGCCCGGCGGATCAGCGACCCCTCCGCCTGGCGTCGAAAAGCGGCCTGCCCGATCCCCCAGATCAGCAGGTGGTAACCCCCGCCGAAGAGGAGCATGGTGACGAGCGTGTAGACGATGCCGCGCTTGATTTCCCTTCCCATCGGACCCTCAGCGCGCTGGGAGAGTTGCCAGGTGCTCGGCGATCGGGCCGAGCACCGCCACCGGCAGGAACATGAGAAGACCCAGGATCACCACCACCGACCAGAGCGTGAAGCCGAAGAGCGCCGAGTCGGCCCGGAGCGAGCCCGCCGTCTCCGGCGCCGCCGGCTTGGCGGCCAGCGACCCCGCCAGCGCCAGCGGCGCGAGGATGGGGATGTAGCGGGAGAGCAGCATCACCAGGCCGCAAGAGATGTTCCAGAACGGGGTGTTGTCGCCCAGACCCTCGAACCCGGAGCCATTGTTGGCCGCCGCAGACGAGAACTCGTAGAGCATCTCGGAGAAGCCGTGCGGCCCCGGATTCTTCAGCCAGGCCAGGGCGGTCCCCGGATCGGTAGCGCGCGTCCACACCCAGCAGGCGATGCCGGTGGCCACCAGGATGGCGAGCGGGTGCCAGAGCAGGGCAAGGCTCGCCAGCTTCATCTCCTTGGCCTCCACCTTCTTCCCCAGGAACTCGGGCGTGCGCCCGATCATCATCCCAGCCACGAAGATGGCGACCACGATGAAGATCAGCATGTTGATGAAGCCCACCCCGACGCCCCCGAAGACGTTGTTGAGCCACATCCCGGTCAGGGGCACGAGCCCCCCCAGCGGCGTCATCGAGTCATGCATGCTGTTGACGGAGCCGTTCGAGGTCACGGTGGTGGTGGAGGCCCACAGCGCGGAGAGGCCGGTGCCGAACCGCACCTCCTTCCCCTCCATCGATCCCGAGGACTGGTCCACTCCCAGGGCGGCGATGGCGGGGTTCCCTCCCCACTCCTGCCATTGCGCGAAGGCGACCAGCGGAATGTAGAGCGCGAGCATGGTGCCGAAGATCGTGACCGCGAGCTTCCGGCGCCGGACCATGTATCCCAGCGTCCACACCATGGCCATGGGGATGACCGTGATGGACCAGGTCTCCATCAGATTGCTGAGGGGGGTGGGGTTCTCGTAAGGGTGCGACGCGTTGGCTCCGAAAAAGCCGCCGCCGTTGGTCCCCAGCTGCTTGATCGCCACCATGGCGGCCACGGGCCCGCGGGCGATCGCCTGCTCCGCCCCCTCCACCGTCGTCACCTTGGCGGCGGGCTGGAAGGTGGCCGGCGTGCCCTGCCAGAGGAGGACGACGGCGACCAGGATGGCCAGGGGCAGAAGCACCCGCACCGCCGCCCGCGTCATGTCGGTGTAGAAGTTCCCGAGCTGGGTGAGGCGGTTCCCGGCCAGGCCGCGGAGGATGGCCACCAGCGCCGCCATGCCCGTGGCGGCGGTGACGAACTGCAGGAAGGTGATGACGGCCATCTGCGACAGGTAGGAGAGGCCGGTCTCGCCGCTGTAGTGCTGCAGATTCGTGTTGGTCACGAAGCTGGAGATGGTGTTGAAGGCGAGGGTGGGCTCCATCCCGCCGATGCCGTCCGGGTTGAAGAACAGCACCTTCTGCAAGCTCACCACCGCGAAGGTGACCAGCCACATGAAGATGTTCGAAATCAGCAAGGACATGGAGTAGGCCTTCCAATCCTGCTGCTCGTCCGCCTTCACCCCGGCGAGGCGCAGCACCAGGCGCTCCACGGGGAGAAAGACCGGATCGAGCCAGGTCTTTTCCCCCGAGAACACCCGTGCCATGTAGAGCCCGAGGGGGATGCTGGTGGCGACGGTGATGGCGATGGTGAAGACGACGCCGAGGAGCTCGAGTCCCATGGCCGCCTCCTCAGAACCGCTCGGGGCGGATCATGGCGTACAAGAGGTATCCCCCCACGAGCAGGGAGAGCAGGAGCAGCACCCCGTTCATCGTCACACCCTCTCGCAGAAGCGAACAAAGGCGATCAGAGCGAGGAAGATCGCGACCCCCAGCAGGATCATCCCCAGGAGCAGCATCGGAGTCACCTCGCCAGCGCGGCCGCAAGCAGCCGGGAGACGTCCACCAGCGTGCGGCGCGTGTCGGCACTGGCCGGCACGCCGTTCCCCCAGACCTCCAGCCAGCCCACCTGGCGCTCGCGGAACTGCAGGGGTACCCGGGCCCCCTCCTCCGGCAAGGGGACGGCCGGGCCCTGCATGTGGGGTCCTCCCTCGTCCACCGTGTGCCAGGCGTCCGCTTGCAGGAGGTTCTCGGCGGCGCTGCCCAGCCGCCCCTGGGAGGCCAGGACGGCTCCGCTGGGGCCGCGCACGGCCACGCCCGCCAGCGGCAGTTGCCTCAAGACGTCCTGCAGGCACGCGGCAAGAGAGTCCGCCGCCGGCTCCCGCGAGCCCAGGCGCTGGGCGACGGTGCGCAGAAGGTCGAGGTGCAGCGCCTCCTCCGAAGGAGGCAGAACCCGCCGCGCGCGACGGCTGCGGAAGCCGGCCACGGTCAGGCCGCACACCACCAGGCCAGTGAACGCGAGGGCGTCGTGTTTGTCCGAGATGGCGAAGGTGAGGTAGGGCTGGGTGAGGAAGAAGTCGAGGCTCATCG
Source organism: Candidatus Polarisedimenticolaceae bacterium (assembly GCA_036274395.1). GTDB lineage: Bacteria > Acidobacteriota > Polarisedimenticolia > Polarisedimenticolales > DASUFT01 > DASUFT01. The sequence goes on from DASUFT010000012.1 coordinate 2,642, forward strand.
CCGACGCCAGCGCCGTCCCCACCACCGGCATGGTGCCGCCCATCTCGGCGATCAGGATGGTGAGCAGCAGGAAGGGGAAGGCCAGGTTTGCGGCCGGGGTCAGCTCGCGCAGTGGGATGAGCGCCGCGCCCAGCGCGACCGCGCCCCCCGCACCCAGCAGGATCAGACGGGTGTCGTCCTCCTCGAACGCTGCCATGACACGGGCAGAGATAGCGCGGGGCGCATCAAGATGGTGTCAAGATCGCGGGGGAGCGGGTCAGAAGAGGATCAAGACGCGCGTCACGGGCTGCACGCCCCGGTGGCCTGCGGCAAGCACGCGATGGCTGACGGCGGCCGCTCGCCGCTGCTCTCGCGCCCATAG
>DASUFT010000013.1:0-51091 GCA_036274395.1 Candidatus Polarisedimenticolaceae bacterium
GACACGCTACCCAACACGTTGCGCGCTCCTTCCCCGGATGTTCCAGCGCACGAACACGCCGCCCGAGTTGTACCCCCCGGCCTCGAGCAGCGGATCGTTGGACTGCTGGTCGCGGAAACTGTGGAAGACGCCGTAGGAGAACCGCTGCCCGGGGGTGAAGCTGAAGCTCTCCGCGATCTGGAACGTGGTCGAGCTCCCCTCCTGCGAGGAGAAGGGGGAGATCAGGGTCGCCCGGTCCCAGAACCCGAGCGCCACGTTGAAGCCCATCTTGGGGCGGGTCCAGTTCCAGGCGCCGTAGACGCCACGATCCAGGGTCGCCACCCCGCGGCCGCTCCCCGCCCCGGCGCTCTGCTGGAGCCCCACGGAGAGGGAGGACTGCTGCGTCACCTGGCGCTGGAGACTGGCGCTGATGCTCGGCTCCACGCGGTCTTCCGAGGCCTCCTGCTGGGCGACCAGCACCCCGAGCTGGATGTTCCCGGAGGTGTACTCGCTGAACCGCCGGGCACTGTTGACGTAGAGGTTGTGCACGTCGGTGTCGAGGGGCCGGAGCAGGTCGTCGGGAAGCGGGCCGCCGATGTCCTGGTAGCGGATCAGGTTGTACTGGTATCCGAGGCCCATGGTCGTGCGCTGGGAGACGGTCAGGCTCCAGCTCAGGCTGGCGCCGGCGTAGGTGGAATCGAAGAAGAGGGCACCCCTGGGCTCGCCGGCGTCGAGCACGCCGTTCCCGTTCAGGTCCTCTCCAGCATCGAGGAAGCCGTTCCCGTTCAGGTCCTCCCCGGGGTCGACGACGCCGTTCCCGTTCAGGTCCTCGGGCGGGTCCAGGAGGCCGTTGCCGTTCGCGTCCTCGCTGGCGTCGATGACGCCGTTCCCGTTCAGGTCCTGGGGCGGGATGTCCTCGAAGCGGTTGAGGCCTCCGCTGATGGACATGCCGATGCTGCTGCGCACTCCCGTGGTCAGGTTGAGGTTGAAGCCGGCATTGCCGTGGGTCACCGCCGTGCGGGGGACGAGCGTGGTCGGCTGGTCGGGGTTGTTGATGTCGAACCTCTGCTGCTCGCTCCGCGTGCCGGAGAGGTTGAACCCCCAGCCGACCTTGCGGGAGGCCGTCCGCCGGTAGGACATGGACAGGTTGTGCGGGATGTCCTCGGCGTCGTGGTGCTCGTTCCCGTAGACCTCCATCCCGGTGCTGTAGTCGAACGACCAGGAGGAGCGCTCCTTGATCCAGTTCACCGGCAGGTTGAGCCCGACGCCCATGCCCACCGCGGACTGCCTCTCCTCTCCCACCACGTTGACGTTCCCGTTCGTGTGGACGTTCAGCGTCGCCGTGGGCAGGAAGGTGGTGCGGAGCTGGGTGCCGGGGACGGAGGTGTCCGTGGGCGGCTGCGCCGCGGGGGGCGGCTCCTGGGCGCGGACCGCCCCCAGGAAGGCAACGCTCACGACGCCGGCCAGGCAGGCGGCTCTATGGAACAATGATCGTGTCCCCCGGCTTGAGGTAGATGTTCAGCTCCGGCCGTTCCCCGCTGATCACCTTGCGATAGTCGATCTCGGTGCGGACCTCGCGCCCGCCCTCGTCCCGGACCACGACGATGTTCTTGGAGGCGTAGGGGGAGAGGCCGCCCGCCTGGGCGATGGCCTGCAGGAGGCGCGTCCGCCGCTTGAGCGTCAGCTCTCCCTGGGCCCCGATCTCGCCGACCATGTAGACCTTGAAGTTGTTGATCTGCTCCACGGTCACGGTGACGATCGGCTCCTGGATGTACTTGGCGAGCGACTCGGTGAGCGTGGCCGAGAGCTGGCGGGGCGTCTTCCCCGAGGCCTGCAGATCCCCGACCAGGGGGAAGGAGATCTTCCCGTCGGGGCGGACGTTGACGGTCTTCGTGAGGTCGGGCTCCTTCCATACGGAGACGGACAGGACGTCCTCGACCCCGATGACGTAGTCGGCGCTGGCTGCCGCGGCAGGTTGGCGCGCTGCGTCATCTTGGGCTTGGGCCAGAACGGGTGCGGCTCCCATGAGGCAGCCCAGCACCGCGAGAGCGACATGCAGCGAGGCCTTCATTCCGTCTCTTCTCCGTGCCGGACTGTCTGGAGCACCCGAGAAATACGCTGCCCCCTCCGGCGTGTCAACCGCTTCGTGAACGTTCACGAACCAATACGAAAGGAGGTGTCCGTGTTCGGTGCGTTCTGAACTTTTTCGGAATGTGCCGAATTCCTTCGATTCTTCTAGAAACGTTCCGTCGCGGGGTCCCTCTCTTGCCGCGTAAAGAGTTCCCGTCCTATCTTCCGGGGTCGCGCCGGAGGACAGGGATGGTGGGGCGCTTCCGGGTGCTGGGAGTGGATCTCCGCGTGGAAGGGCCGCCGGACGTGGTCGCTTCCATCAGTGTTGCCTACGAGCGGTTCAAGATTCCCGCCAACCCCGCGACGCCGCACCACCGCGTCACCGTCGCGGCGGGGATGCCCGACGCGGAGATGCTGCTCTACCAGCGCTTCCTCGCCACGGTTCTCCTGCACGTGGAGCCGCTCGCGGTCTTTCACGGCGCAGCGCTCGTCGACCGGGCCGGGGGCGCGCTCGTGCTCGCCGGCCCTTCCGGACACGGCAAGAGCTCGCTCTCCCTGGCGCTGGTGGAGCGGGGCTTCGGGTTCCTGGGGGACGACTACGCCCCGGTGGATCTCGCCTCGGGGACGGTGTGGCCTTTCCCGAGGACGGCGTCGGTGCTTCCGGGCGGTACCGCGCCCGTGCCGGAGCCGGTGCGCCGGCTGGCGGAGGACCGGACCGCCCCGCGCCTCTTCGGCAAGACGCTGGTGGACATCGGCAAGGCGTTCGGTCCCGCGGCGCTCCGCAGCACACCGGCGCCGCTCAGGACCGTCGTGGTCCTGGGTCCCGCGGACGCGGAGGCGGACGTGAGCTACCTCCACCTCGCCTCCCGCGCCGCGGACGGCCCCCGCGTGGGGGCGGCGCTGCGCGCCATCCCCGGGGTGGTGGTGGAGGACGAGGACGCGACCGGCGGCCGGTGCCGCTGGCGCCTCCGGATCGAGCACGCCGCGGGCCCCACCGAGGCGCTGGGGGCGCTGGTGGAGGACGAGGCGGTCCTCTACAGTGAACGCACCTGGTCGGGCCCCCCGGACTTCACGGAGGCTCCGTCCGCCTCCGAGCTCAAGCGCAGGGAAGCGGCGGTGCTGCTCACCCGGGAGTTGCTCAACCGGCGCCGGGGAAGCAGATTCCTCGAGGGCCGGGCGGACGGGATCGCCGGCATCGTGCTCGACGTGGCCCAGGCGCTGCGTCCGGCGCGCTGCTGGCGCGTGCGCGTGGGAAGGTTCGGAGAGACCGTGGACCTGCTGGAGCGGCTCACGGAAAGGAGCGCTGCGTGAACCCGAGACCGGCGGCCGGCACCTTCGGCAGGGATGCGGGGGACGAGTGCCTGTTCCGCGACGCGGACGGGATGCGCATCCACGTGCTCAACCGCACCGCCCGGGAGATCTACCTCCTGTGCGATGGGTCGCGGTCGGCCGCGGAGGTCGCGGGAGAGATGGCGGAGCGGTACACGGTCGACCCGGGGACGGCGCGCGCCGACGTCGAGGACCTGGTCGACCTCCTGGTGCGCCTCGGCATCCTCTCCCGCGAGTAGGCCCTAGGCGGTGGCGTGGGCGCGGCCGCCCTCGTCCAGCAGGCGCAGCACCTCCAGCCGGAAGTGGTCGAACTGGAGCGGCTTCATCAGGCAGAGGTCCGCCCCCGCGTCGTACATCTTCTTGATGTTGTCCTGCTCGGGGAAGGCGGTGATGGCCAGCACCTTGATGTGCCGCGTGCCCGCGTTCTCGCGGATGGAGCGGCAGAGGGAAAGGCCGTCCACCTTGGGCATCATGACGTCCATGATCACGAGATCCGGCTGCAGCGTGCCGACCTTGATCCCGGCCTCGTAGCCGTCCGACGCCTCCTCGATGCGCAGCTCCACGGCCAGCGTGGCCAGGATCCTGCGCACGACCTCGCGGATGTCCGGCTCGTCGTCCACCACCAGCACGGTGCGCCCGCGCGCGGGGGCGCGGAAGAAGCTCTCGTCGATGGGGATCTCGTACTTCTCGAGGAACACCCGGAAGTCGTCGGAGCTGATGCGGTAGTGGCCCCCGGGCGTGGAGAAGGCCTTGAGCTTGCCGGACTTGATCCACTTCAGGACGCCGTCGTTGGTGACCGCGCAGTAGCGCGCCACCTCCGACGTCGTGAAGAAGCGCCGGTCGCCGCCTTGGTCCACCATGCCGTACCCTCCGCGGGGCTCTCCACGCTGTCGGGACTTTCGGGCGGCGAAATATAGGGTTCGGTCCACGGGTGCGCAACCAGCCCGAGGCACACCCCGGTGGGGCGTTCGTTGACACCTATGGATCGCCGGTGCTAGCATCCGCATCTCTTTGAGGCATGGGCTTTTCCGGGCTTTCTGTGCTCAGGGCGGACCGTAGCTCAGCTGGATAGAGCGACTGGCTACGAACCAGTAGGTCGGGGGTTCGAGTCCCTCCGGTCCGACCATCTCGCCAGGAGCCAGATCGAGGCGAGATGGACCGGGACGAGCGGTACATGCGGCTGGCGCTGAACGAGGCGGCGAAGGCGCGGCGCGCCGGCGAGGTCCCCTGCGGAGCGCTGGTGGTGCTGGGGGACGAGGTGCTGGGGCGCGGGCACAACGCCTCGGTGGAGCGTTGCGACGCCACGGCGCACGCGGAGATCCTGGCCCTCCGCGACGCGGGAAGCCGTCTCCGGAATTACCGGCTGTCCGGCGCGGTCCTCTACAGCACGGTGGAGCCCTGCCTGATGTGCCTGGGGGCGGCGGTCCATGCGAGGATCGCCCGGGTGGTCTACGGCGCACCCGACGCCAAGGCGGGAGGGATCGCCCGCCTGGAGGCGGTGCGGGCGGCGGGCGCCGATTTCAACCACCGCTTCGCGGCCGCGGGGGGCGTGCTGGCCGACGAGGCCGCCGAGCTGCTGCTCGCCTTCTTCCGCGAGCGGCGCGCGGCGGGGAGGTCGGCGGACGAGGAGACGTTGGAGGAAGGTTCCGGAGAGGTACCGAAGTGGTCGTAACGGGGCCGCCTCGAAAGCGGTTTGTCTGCGTGAGCAGGCACGAGGGTTCGAATCCCTCCCTCTCCGCCAGTGATCGAAGGGAGAGATGACCGAGTGGCTGAAGGTGCACGCTTGGAAAGCGTGTGTGCGGGAAACCGTACCGTGGGTTCGAATCCCACTCTCTCCGCCAGCCCGCTGCCGCCCCGCGACACCTTGCGGGGCCCGAGTCCTGTGCACTGCGGCCCCGTGAACCCCGCCAGGCCCGGAAGGGAGCAACGGTAAGCGGATCGCCGCAGGTGCCGCAGGGTCACTTGGGCCCCATCATGGGGGGCCGGACACCCGCCGGGTGTCCGGCCCGCCACCCGTCAGGAGACGCATGTACCAGGTGCTCGCCCGCAAGTGGCGCCCGCAGTCCTTCGAGGAGCTGATCGGGCAGGGGCACGCCGCCCGCACGCTGAAGAACGCCATCTCCACCGGACGCCTCGCCCACGCCTACCTCTTCGCGGGCGTGCGGGGAACCGGGAAGACGACGGTGGCGCGCCTGCTGGCCAAGTGCCTCAACTGCGAGACCGGCCCCACCCCGACCCCGTGCAACCGGTGCGTTCCCTGCGTGGAGATCGCGGAGGGGCGGGCGCTCGACGTGATCGAGCTGGACGCCGCCACCCGCACCCAGGTGGACAACATCCGGGAGCTGCAAGAGATCCTGAGCTTCGGGCCCACCCGCGACCGGTACAAGGTGCTCATCCTGGACGAGGCGCACATGCTGTCGCGGCACTCCGCCAACGCCCTCCTGAAGGTGATCGAGGAGCCGCCGCCGCGGGTGGTGTTCGTGCTGGCCACCACCGAGGTGCAGAAGATCCTGCCCACCATCGTGTCCCGCTGCCAGGTGTTCGCCTTCCGGCGCATCCCCCCCCGCGATCTGGCGGCCCACCTGCGCCACGTCTGCGAGAAGGAGGGCGTGCAGGTCTCGGACGCCACCCTGGACCGGGTGGCGCGCGCCGGGGAGGGCTCGGTGCGCGACGCCCTCACCGTGCTCGAGCGCCTGCGCGCCTTCTGCGGGGACGTGATCTCCGACCAGGACGCCCGGGAGGTGCTGGGGACGGTCGGGCTGGAGGCGCTGGTGGAGCTGCTGGCCGGCCTGGCGTCGCGCGATGCGGCGCGCATGCTCGCCGTGCTCGACCGGGTGGTGGAGGAAGGCCACGATCTGCTCCAGTTCTGGGGGGAGCTGACGGGCGCCCTGCGCGACCTCCTGCTGGCCCGCACGACGGGGAGCGACGCCACCGCGGGCCGGCCGGAGGACGAGATGGCCCGCCTGCGGGGGGCGGCGGAGCCGCTCTCCCGCGAGGACCTGCTGCGGGCGTTCCAGGTCCTGTTCGAGCTGGAGGTGGGCCTGAAGGGCTCGAGCCAGCCGCGCTTCCTCTTCGAGGCCGCGCTGCTCCGGCTCGCGGACCTCGGCGCGGTCCTCCCCATCGAGGAGCTGCTGCGCGGCGCGCCCGTCCAGCCCGCCCAGGCCGTCCCCCCCGCGGCGCCGCGCTCCGCCCGCGCACCGGAAAAAAAAAAGGCTGAGCCCCGGGTAGGAGACGTGGCGGCGCTCCGCGCCGCGGTGCACGCGGTCCGCCCCATGCTCGACGCGATCCTGGACGAGGCCGCGTCGCTCCAGTGGGACGGGGACGGCGTGCGCATCGGGTTCGCTCCCTCCCGGGGCGCGTTCCTCCGCCAGCTCGAGAGGCCGGAGGCGATGGCCGCGCTGCGCACGGCCGCCGTGCAGGTGGCCGGGGGACCGGTGGCGGTCCACCTGGCCCTGGCGAGCCCGGACGGCGATCCCGCCTCGCGGCCGCTTCCCGGACGTCCGGAGAACCCGCCCGCTCCCGCCCCCGCCGGCCCCTCCTCGCCGCCCCGCCCCGAACACGCTCCCCCCGGCGACGAGGACAAGGCGGCCCTGCTCTCCCGCATCCGCAGCGAGCCCGCCGTGGCCGATCTGCTCTTCGAGTTCGGGGCCCAGGTGGTGGACGTCCGGCCCCTCGCCCCGGTGGAACAGGAGGACGACGCATGAACATCGGGAAGATGATGAAGGACCTGCAGAAGATGCAGTCCAAGCTCATGGCCGACATGGAGACGCTCGAGGTCGAGGGGAGCGCCGGGGGCGGCGTGGTGTCGGCGCGCATGAACGGGAAGAAGGAGCTGCTCGCGCTCAAGCTCTCGCCCGACGCCGTCACCCCCGACGACCTCGGCCTCATGGAGGATCTCATCGTGGCCGCCGTCAACGAGGCCTCCCGCAAGGTCGACGAGGAGGTGCAGCGGCTCACCCAGGGGATGGCCGGGGGCCTCGGCCTCCCGGGGCTGCGTTGACCGCTCCCCCCTCCCCCATCGAGCGGGCGGTGCACGCGCTGTCGCGCCTTCCCGGGGTGGGGCGCAAGACCGCGCAGCGCCTCGCCCTGCACCTCCTGAAGGTGCGCGAGGAGGACGTGGCCGCGCTGGCGGAGGCGCTGCTCGAGATGCGCCGCCGGGTGCGCCCGTGCACCCGCTGCTTCCACCTGTCCGAGGACGCGCTGTGCGAGGTGTGCCGGGATCCCCGCCGGGACCCCGGCCTCCTCTGCGTGGTGGAGGAGCCGGCCGACGTGCTCGCCTTCGAGCGGACCGGCGCCTGGAGCGGGGTGTACCACGTGCTGGGGGGCGCGCTCTCCCCCCTGCGCGACGTGGGGCCGGACGATCTGCACGTCGGCGCCCTCCTGGAGCGGATCCGGCGGGAGCCTCCCCGGGAGGTCGTCCTCGCCACGAACCCGAACGTCGAGGGGGAGGCGACCGCCGTGTATCTGGCGCGGCTGCTCCGGGACATGGACGTGCCCGTCACGCGCCTCGCCCAGGGGCTCCCCGCCGGGGGCGACCTGGAATGGGTGGACGACCTCACCCTGCGCCGCGCCTTCGAGGGCCGCCGGGAGTACTGAGCGGCCTTGCCCCGGCCGCGCGGCCGACGCTAGATTGCACCTCCATGGCCGTCGCCGACCTGGTGATCCTCGAGCAGGACCACGTGCGCTTCATGGCGACGCTGGAACGGCTCCGCCAGGACGCGAACGCCCGTCTCGTGTTCCTCCTCGACAAGAACGGGCAGCAGATCGCCGCCGCCGGCGACCTCACCGGCATGGACCCCACGTCCCTCGCGTCCCTCACGGCGGGGAACGTGGCCGCCACCGACGGCCTGGCCAAGCTCATCGGCGAGCGCGAGTTCTCGATCCTCTTCCACGAGGGGGAGCACGACAACCTGCACATCAACGTGATCGGAGGCATCGTCATCCTGGTCGTCCTCTTCGACGAGCGCTCCTCCCTCGGCCTCGTGCGCTTGCGGGTGAAGAAGGCGAGCGTGGAGCTGGGGACGGTGGTGGAGGAGATCGTGCTGCGCGCCGAGTCGCGCCGGGCCTCGGCCCTGGGCGGCTCGCCCTTCGCCGAGATCACCGACGAAGACATCGACGCCCTCTTCAGCTGAAGGCCCCCCCCACCGTGACCTTCATCAACTACGCGGCCCGCGAGATCAACTGCAAGCTCGTGTATTACGGGCCCGGCCTGGGGGGGAAGACCACCAACGTCCAGTACATCCACACGCGGAGCGCGGAGCAAAGCAAGGGGAAGCTGATCTCCCTGGCCACCGAGTCCGACCGCACGCTCTTCTTCGACTTCATGCCCCTGGAGCTGGGCACCATCCGCGGCTTCCGCACCCGCTTCCACCTCTACACCGTCCCCGGCCAGGTGTTCTACGACGCCTCCCGCAAGATCATCCTCAAGGGCGTGGACGGGGTGGTGTTCGTGGCCGACTCCCAGGAGGCGCGGTACGAGGCCAACCTGGAGTCCCTGCGGAACCTGCGGGAGAACCTGGTCGAGCACTCCCGGGACCTGCGCACGCTCCCCTACGTCCTCCAGCTCAACAAGCGGGACACGCCCACCGCCATGCCCGCAGACACCCTCGCCTCGGCCCTGCGCCTGGCCGACGAGCCCGTGTTCGAGGCGGTGGCCACCCAGGGGCTGGGGGTGTTCGAGTCCCTCAAGGCCGCCATCCGCCGGATGCTGCTGGAGCTGCGGAAGGGCTGACCCCAGGCTGCCTTGACCCCGTTTCCGGCGTGATCTATCGTGCGGGGTCGCTCCCGGCCAGGAGACCCCGTATGTATGCCGTGATCCAGACAGGTGGGAAGCAGTACCGCGTCCAGGTGGGCGAGATCGTCCGGGTGGAATCCATTCCGGCCGGCGCCGGGGATGCGGTCGTCTTCGAGCGCGTCCTCCTCCTGGGGGACGAGCAGTCCGTCCGGGTGGGCACCCCCCACCTCAGTGGAGCGCGGGTGCGGGGCACGGTGGTGGAGAACGACCGGGCCAAGAAGATCCTGGTGCACACCTACAAGAAGACCAAGAACGCCAGCCGCCGGCACGCCGGTCACCGCCAGGACTACACCGCCGTCAAGATCGACGCGATCGAGGCATAGATGGCACACAAGAAAGCAGGCGGGAGCTCCCGGAACGGCCGCGATTCCAATGCCCAGCGCCTGGGCGTGAAGGCCTTCGACGGGCAGCAGGTGCAGGGAGGCACGATCCTGGTGCGCCAGCGCGGGACCCCCATCAAGGCGGGACGGAACGTGGCCCGGGGCAAGGACGACACCCTGTTCGCCCTCACCGCCGGCAAGGTCCAGTTCCAGGATCGGGGCCGCATGGGCCGCTTCGTCCGCGTCGTCTCCGCCGACTGACCCCTCCCCGCTTCCCGGCACGCCATGTTCGTCGACGAGGCCACCATCTCCGTGGCAGGAGGGGACGGGGGGAACGGCTGCCTGTCCTTCCGCCGGGAGAAGTTCGTGCCCCGGGGCGGACCCGACGGGGGAGACGGAGGACACGGCGGCTCGGTCTGGCTCCTCGCCACCGGGGAAGCCAACACCCTCCTGGCCTTTCGCTACACGTCGATCTTCCGCGCCGAGCGCGGCCGGCACGGCCAGGGCGCGCGCAAGTCGGGCCGCTCGGGGGAAGACCTCACGGTGCCGGTGCCAGTGGGGACGCTCGTGCGCAGCGAGGACGGGGCGGAGGTCCTGGCCGACCTCTCCCACCCCGGGGACCGCTTCCTGGCGGCGCGGGGAGGGACGGGGGGTCGGGGAAACCAGCACTTCGCCACACCCACCCATCGGGCGCCGCGCCGGCACGAGCCCGGCCGGCCGGGGGAGACGCGCACCCTGCGCCTCACGCTCAAGCTGCTGGCGGACGTGGGCCTCGTCGGGCTTCCCAACGCCGGCAAGTCGACCCTGATCTCCGCCGTCTCCGCCGCCCGCCCCAAGATCGCCGAGTATCCCTTCACCACCCTCACCCCCCAGCTCGGCGTGGTCGCCCACCGGGACCGGGCGCCCTTCGTCCTCGCCGACATCCCGGGGCTCATCGAGGGCGCGCACCAGGGGGCCGGCCTCGGGGACCGCTTCCTGCGCCACATCGAGCGCTGCCGGCTCCTGCTCCACCTGGTGGATCCCACCGCCCCCGGCCACGACCCGGTGCAGGACGTGGAGACGATCGACCGCGAGCTGTCCCGCTACCGCGCCGAGCTGTCCAGCAAGCCGCAGATCCTCGTGCTGACCAAGCTCGACGCCCTGCAGGACGATGCGCCAGCCGCTCGCGTGCGCGCGCACGCGGCGAGGACGGGCCGTCCCTGCTTCGCGGTGTCCGCCGTCACCGGCCGCGGCCTCCCGGAGCTATTGGACGCGGTCGCCTCGGCCCTGGAGCAGCTGCCCGCGTCATGACCTCCTACGGCGTCCTCGGCGGCACCTTCGATCCCGTCCACCTCGGCCACCTCCACGCCGCGCGCTGCGTGCGCCTGGCCTTCGCGCTCCCCGAGGTGGTGCTCGTCCCCGCCGCCATCCCTCCTCACAAGGGCCGCCCCGGGCTGGCCCCGGCCGCTCACCGTCTGGCCATGGTCCGCCTGGCCGCGCGGGAGGAGGCGTGGCTCACCGTCTCCACCGCGGAGCTGGATCGGGGAGGGGTCTCCTACACGATCGACACCCTCACGGCGATGCGGCACGCGCGGCCGGACGCCACCCCGCTCTTCATCCTCGGGGTCGACGCCTTCCTGGAGCTGCGGACGTGGCGGGAGCCGGAGGCGCTGGTCCACCGCTTCGACCTCGTGGTGGTGGACCGGCCGGGATCGTCCCTCCCTGCCGGGGCGCCCGATCCCGAGCTCGCCTCCCTCCTCCAGGCCGTGCCTTTCTCCCCGGCGGCCGGCCGCGCCTTCCTGGGGGCGCCCCGCCCACCGGAGGGGCGGGTCTTCCGCCTGGAGATCCCCCCTTGCGAGATCTCCTCCAGCGAGGTGCGGAGGTGCGTCGCCCGCGGCGCCCCTCTCGATCTCCTTGTCCCCCCCGCGGTCGCCCGTTATATTCAGGACCAAGGACTGTACGTGATGGAGGGACGCCCCTGAGAGACATGCCTGACCTGACCGCCTGCCTCACCTCCTGCCTCGAGGCCGCCACCGACAAGAAAGCCGAGGACGTCACCATCCTCGATCTCCGCGGCCTGAGCGACGTCACCGACGCCTTCGTCATCTGTCACGGCTCCACCGAACGCCAGACCGCCGCCATCGCCGACGCCGTCGAGCAGCGTCTCCGGGAGAGGCACGGGCGCAGGCCGCGGCATGTCGAGGGGAAGCGGTCCGGCGAGTGGATCCTCATGGACTACCTCGATTTCGTGGTCCATGTGTTCACGCCCGAGACCCGCTCCTACTACGGGCTCGAGCGGCTCTGGGGAGACGCGCCCCGCCTGGCCCCGGCGGCGGCCGAGCGGCGGACCACCCGCCGGAGCCCGTCCGCCACTGCCTGACGTGCCCGCGCTCCTGACGCGCGATCCGGGATTGCGCGCCCTCTTGGAGGTGGCGCGCCGCGCCGCGGGGACGCAGGCCTCGGTGCTCCTCACCGGCGAGACGGGGACCGGGAAGAACCACCTGGCCCGATTCCTCCATGAGCACAGCCCGCGGGCCTCAGGGCCATTCATGGAGGTGCCCTGCGCCAATCTCCCCCAGGAGCTGCTGGAGAGCGAGCTGTTCGGCCACGAGCGCGGCGCCTTCACGGACGCGCACACGGAGCGCGCGGGCCGCTTCGAGCAGGCTCACGGCGGCACGCTCTACCTGGACGAGATCCAGGAGCTGGCCCCTCCCGTGCAGGCCAAGGTGCTGCGCGCCGTGGAGCAGCGGCGCTTCGAGCGGCTGGGCGGCACGGCCACCCTGGAGGTGGACGTCCGCATCGTGGTCTCCACCCGCGAGCCGCTGGAGCTGCTGCTGGCGGCGGGGCGCCTGCGCGAGGACCTCTACTACCGCATGAACGTCGTCCGCCTGCACCTTCCCCCGCTGCGCGAGCGTCCCGCCGACATCCCCCTGCTGGCGGAGGCGTTCCTGGAGGAGGCGGTGGCGGCGCACGGGCTGCCGCCACGCCGGCTGTCGGGGGAGGCGCTCTCCGCCCTGCGCGGCTACGACTGGCCGGGGAACGTGCGGGAGCTGCGCCACGCCGTGGAGTCCGCCGCGGTGCTCGCCGCCGGAGAGTCCGTGTCCGTGGCCGACCTGCCCCCGCAGCTGTCGGCCGCCACCGCCGGGCGCCTCCGGGCCGCCGCCGCCGCCGGCACCACGCTGGCGGAGCTGGAACGGACCTACATCGACGAGGTGCTGCGCCGGACGCGCGGGAACAAGAGCGCCGCCGCCCGCATCCTCGGCATCCATCGCAAGACGCTCCACGAGAAGCTGCGGGCGCGCGGCGGCAACCGCGTCGCGTGAGACTGCGCCTGCTGGTGGTGGGTCGCCCCCGGGACCCCTCGGCCATCCTCCTGCATGACGACTACGCCGCGCGCCTGCAACGGCTGGGGCTGCACTACCGCAGCGACAGCGTCGCCGGCGAGCGGGCGGGGAGCCACTACAGCGACGCGCACGTGCGGGAGCGGGAGGGCCGGGCCCTCCTGGCCGCCATGGAGCCGGGCGAGAAGCTGATCGCGCTGGACCCCGGCGGCAGCCACTGGAGCAGCGAGGAGCTCGCGGAACGCATCGAGGGGTGGGGCACGCCCGCCGGGTGCCTCGCCATCGGAGGTCCGCTGGGGCTGGCCCCCGCCCTGCTGGAGCGCGCCCACGTGCGCTGGTCCCTCTCCCGGCTCACCTTTCCCCACGAGCTGGTGCGGGTGCTGGTGGCGGAGCAGCTCTATCGCGCGCTTTCCATCTTGCGCGGGCTTCCGTACCACCGGGGATCGCCTTGACCCTCCTCGGGAGCGTGCACTACTCTCCGGTGGGTCCGCCATGAGATTCCGCACTTTCCTGTACATCCTCGGCGCGCTCGCCGTGCTCTACCCCACGGCGGTGCTCTTCCGTCTCAATCGCGAGGTGCTGCGTCAGCCCTTCCTCCTCGGACAGGACGGCGGCAGTCTGCCCCTGGGCTACGTGGTCCTGCTGCTCATGCTGCTCTCCGCGTTCCTGGTGTTCATGGCCGGCGTGTCGCGGGAGGTGGGGCTGCTCATGGACCGGCGCCGCCGCAAGAAACAGTCGCGCCGGCAGGACGAGATCGAGGAGCAGTACACGCAGGGGCTGGCGGCGGTGGTGGAAGGCCGGGAGGACGAGGCGCTGGCCCATTTCCGCGCCGCCCTGGAGCAGGACAGCCGGCACTTCAACACCCTGCTCAAGATGGGCGAGGTGCTGCGCTCCCAGGGAAAGCACGCCGAGGCCGTCGAGTTCCACACCAAGGCGCACCACCTGAAGGGGGACGACACCCGGCCGCTGTACGCGCTGGTGGAGGATCACGAGGCGAAGGGAGAGCTGGACCGCGCCCGCGCGCTCCTGGGGAAGATCCTCGCCATCCACAAGCAGTCGGTGACCGCCTGGAGGAAGCTGCGCTCCCTGCACATGAAGGAGCGGACCTGGGACAAGGCGCTGGACGCCCACGAGCGGGTGGAGAAGTACACCAGCGGAGGCGCCGGGACGGGCGATCGCGCCGTCGGCCTGGGGATCCGCTACGAGATCGCGGTGGCGCGCCTGGAGCAGGAGCGCGTGCGGGACGCGGTGGCCACGTTGCGCAAGCTCTGCAAGGACGAGCCCACGTTCATCCCCGCCCACGTCAAGCTCGGAGAGGCGCTGCGGCGGGACGGCAAGGACCTGGAAGCGGTGGAGACCTGGTACCGCGGCTTCGAGCTCACCAACTCCCCCATCTTCCTCACGGTCCTCGAGGAGCACTTCCTCGAGCGCGAGCAGCCCATGGCCGCCATCGAGGCCCTGAAGCGCTGCATCGCCGGGGTGCGCAAGGACACCATCCCCCGCTTCTACCTGGGGAAGCTCTACTTCCGCCTGGAGATGCTGGACGACGCGCTGGCGGTGCTCTCCGCGCTCGAGGGGAGGGCCTCCTACGCCCCCACGCTCCACTACCTGCTGGGCCGCATCCACGAGCGCCGCAAGAACCCTCAGCTCGCGGCCACCGAGTACCGGAAGGTGATCAAGGAGATGGAGCTGGTGCAGCTCGACTACCGCTGCCGCAGCTGCGGGGAGACCCTCACCGAGTGGGCGGACCGGTGTCCGACCTGCGGCCTGTGGAACACCGTCGAGGTGAACTTCCGCGAGGAGATCAGCTACGAGGAGCTGGGGCTGGCCCCCGCACCCGTCTACACGACCCCCGACTGGATGCGCTGAGTCCCGTCCCCCGCCTCCCCCGTGAGACCGGCGCGTGCGCGTCCCCTCTCCCGTCCGGCCCATCGTGCGTGCCCTGCTCGACCTCGCCTGGCCCAGCGACTGCCTGGTCTGCCGCACGCCCCTGGACCTGCGGCACGCCCGCGGTGCCTGCCTCTCCTGCTGGGGACGGCTGAGGCCGCTGCGCGCCGTCTGTGGACGGTGCGGCGAGCCCACCGGGACCTCCGATCTCCTGGCACCGCGCGGGCTTCCCTGTGCCGGCTGCCTGCTGACCGGAGGTCCCGAGGACGTCACCGCCGTGCGCCCCGCCGTCCTCTACGACGGGGTGGCGCGCGCCTTCCTGCTCGGCGCCAAGCTCCGCGGGCGGCCGGAGCTCCTCGCCCTCTTCGGCGCGCAGCTGGCCTCCCTGCTGGCTGCCGGCGGGTTCGCCAGGGGCTGCGGGGTGGTGGTCCCCGTCCCCTCCCATCCGATGGTGCGCCTGAGGCGGGGCTTCGATCCCGCGCGCGAGATCGCGCGGCCGGTGGCGAAGGCGCTGGGGCTGCCGCTCGTGTCGCCCCTGAGGCGCAAGCTGCGGCGCGGCGGCCCCGCCAAGCGCCTGTCCGCCGCCGCTCGAGCCCGCCTGCTCGCGCAGGCCTTCCAGCCGAGGTCCCGGGGTTCGCTGCCTCCGGTCGTGCTCCTGGTGGACGACGTCCTGACCACCGGCGCCACCGCGGCCTCCTGCGCCCGCGCGCTGCGGGCGCTCGGCGTGGAGGAGGTCCGCGTCGCCGTCTGGGCACGCACGCCGCGCCGTGCCCCGATTTGACCGGCGGGAGAGGGCAACCCATAATGCCGCCCCTTCGCTCGGAGGTGGACGTGCGACGCGAGACTCTCATCAAGCTGGGGCTGGTGTGTGCCGTGGCAACGTGGCTGACCGCCCCTGGTGCCGCCGAGAAGAAAGAAGACAAGGACAAGGCGAAGGGGGGGGTGCGCGCCACCCTGGAGCTGAACCAGAGCTACTACTACGCGGGGGATCCCCTCCCTGTCCGCGTCAGCGTGGGCAACGACGGGGCGGCGCCCGCGTCCAACCCGGTCAAGACGCCTCTGGTCAAGGGATTCGTGGTGCGGGCGGGAAGCTCGGCGCTCCGCCCCACCGGGACCGTGACCGCGCAGGAGCCCGCCCGTCCCGACAAGCTCGCCTCGCATGCCTTCTTCGGCACGGTCATCGACCTCACCGAGCTCTATCCCGAGCTGCGGCAGGCCGGCGACTACGAGGTGCGCTGGGAAGCGGACGGCGTCGAGTCGAACGCCCTCAACATCAAGCTCATTCCCCGCCTGGAGGCGGGCCGGGAGTACCAGGCGCGCGTGGAGACCTCCGAGGGGGCCTTCACCATCGAGTTCTTTCCGAAGATGACGCCCCTGGCGTTCAAGGCCTTCACGGACCTCGCCAACCTGGGGTACTACGACGGGCTGCTGGTGCACGAGATCCGTCCCGACGTCCTGGTGGGGGCCGGCGACCCCGGCCAGAGCAACGTCGAGCGGTCCCCCTTCCTCTTTCCGCAGGAGCAGTCCCCGCTCCCCATCGTCGCCGGAACGGTGCTCATGCGTCCGGTGGGGGCGGCTCCCCCGGCCAACGGCCCTTCCTTCATCGTCATGCTCCGGGCCGAGCCGTCGATGAACGGGCAGGCCACCGTGGTGGGGCAGGTGACGGACGGACTCGAGGTGGTGGGGAAGATCTCCAGGCTACCCAGCACGGAGCAGGGGTCCCGTCCCTACTTCCGGCCCCTGAAGGACGTGAGAATCCAGAAAATTACCATTACTCCCAAGGGTGTCCAGGCGACGCCCGCCTCGTGAGATCACCGGTTTCGGGCTTGAAACTGGTTGCACGCCGGAAGATTGAGCGTATAAGACACGCGGTTCGAGCGTTCTAACTATTCTTCGGTCCCGCAGCGGGGAGGGGTTATGTCCATGAGGATGCGGTTCGGCGTGGCGGCGGCGGCCCTTCTGGGCGCGGCGCTTTTCGGTGGTGTGGCGCTCGCGAGGAGCGCGACGGTGGGTGATTTCCTGGTCGAGATTGCCAAGGCGAAGAGCCTGTCGGCCTCGGATCCGGTCTCGGCGCGGGCCGCCCTGACCTCCGCGGGCATCGCTCTTCCGCCGCTGGCGCTGGACAAGGCGCTCACCGAGGGCGATGTCGTGCAGCTGGGCGGCGCCCTGGGCGTTCCCGTGACGACCTCAAGCCCTTCGACCCCCTTCGATTCCGGCCAGATCGACGGGTTCATCTCCACGTTTGGCAAGAAGCTGGCGAGCCCCGGCGACCAGACGCAGAGCCCCGCCGACTTCCCGAACCCCGGCACGGACAAGGGCCGCGGCAAGAAGAAGGGGCACCACAAGTCTCCTTCCGATCCCGTCTAGGCCTCATTCTTCAGGTCCCGAGAAGGCCGTCCTCCTTCCGGAGGGCGGCCTTTTTGTTTTAGCGCATCCGTCCCATCGCCATGCACCAGAACCCTCTTAGATACATGAACTTACGCCCTTGTTGTCTGCCCGTCCGCACCGTATAAGGACGCCCCGAACAGGGAAAGCACATCCAGGATTGGGGGGTTCGATGCGGGGGCTTCTTCGTTCGGGGGCGGCAGTGGTTGCCGCCCTGTTCCTGTGGTCCGGCGCCGCGGCACAGCAAACCGTCTACGTCGACGCCGCGGCCCAGTGCTCGGCGGGCAACGGCTCCAGCGCCACTCCGTATTGCGGCATCCAGGAAGCGATCTGCGCGGTGCGCGGGCCGGGCGGCACCGGCACCGGCACCGTGCTGGTGCGGCGGGGCACGTACAACGAGGCCATCCGCATGTTCGCGGGGATCAGCGTGATCTCCACGGATGGACCGCAGCAAACGACGATCAATCCCACGAGCCCGGTCCTCAAGCCGTGCATCACGGCGACGTGCGGCGTCTCCACCATGACGCCGTGCGCCGCCGTCTACTTCCCCAGCGCCGCCGGAGGCGGCGGCTCCACGAACGCCGACCGGCTGGAGGGCTTCACGATCACGGGGGGACGCGGCATCAAGCAGACCTGCAGCGGCACTTGCAATGCCCAGGCGGGAGGCGGCATCTTCGTCCTCAACAGCTCCCCCACGATCACCCGGAACACGATCACCGGGAACGTGCTCAACCCGAGCAACACGGAGACGAACATCGTGTTCCGGGGCGGCGGCATCTACGTGGGCTCGAGCATGGGAAGCCCCTCGCGGCCGGTGATCAGCCTGAACACCATCGAGGGGAACGTGGCGGACCCGGTGGCGGGGACGAACTCCCGGCCGAACTTCGCCATCGGCGGCGGCATCTACGTGGACGAGAACAGCGCCCCCCGGATCGAGGGGAACCTCATCCGCAACAACCGGTCTGGCCTCGCCTCCAAGAACTTCCAGTACGCGGGAGGCGGCGGCCTCGCCGTCTACAGCAATGCCAACGTGCCCCTCCCCCGCGCCGTGGTCACGCGCAACCAGATCGCCGGGAACGTCTCGGCGGATTTCGGAGGCGGTCTCTCCTCGGGGTTCCTCTACACGTATCCCACCAGCTCCCGGATCGAGAACAACCTCATCGAGCAGAACTCCGCCGAGGAGGGCGGGGGGCTGTCGACCCTGGAGTCCGCGGCGGAGATCGTCAACAACACGATCACCGACAACACGGCAGCGGGGGGCGCCGGCATCTCCGTGGACGCAGCCGCTCAGCTGACCGCGCTCAAGCTCTCGAACAACCTCATCACCTTCAACGTTGCCAGCGTGAGCGGCGGCGGCGCCTACCTCCACCCGAACCTGAACCCCACGCTGAAGAAGAACGACTGGCACGGGAACACCCCCACCCAGGTGGCCGGCGCCAAGACGGACGCCCAGGTGATCGGGGTGAACGGCAACATCAACGCCAACCCCAACTACGTGAGCCGTCAGGCGGGGAACCGCAACCTGCGCGCCCAGCCCGGAAGCCCGGCCGTGGACACGGGCGACAACGCGGATACCGGGGGAAACGACCTCGACAACACCTCGCGCATCCAGGACGGCGACGGGAACGGCACGGCCGTGGTGGATCTGGGCGCGTTCGAGCTTCCGGGCGCCGACTACGACGGCGACGGGATCCCCGATCTCGACGATCTGGACGACGACAACGACGGGGTCCTGGATGCGAGCGACTGCTCTCCCCGCAACCGCGCGGTGAGCGGCCCGCCCGGCGAGCCGGGCGGGCTCCGGCTCTCCAAGGTCGCCGGCGGCGAGCGCCTGAAGTGGAACCGCGGCGCACAGGGCCACACCTCGAACCTGTACCGCGGAGAGATCGTCCCCGGGCAGGCCTGGTCCTACGTCATGACCTGCCTGACCAACGAGTCTCCCAGCCCGCAGGCGGACGATCCCGCCCTTCCCCCTCCCGGACGCGGGTATTACTACCTGGTCGCCGCCAGGAACAGCTGCGGCGCCAGCCGCGCCGGCTCGAACTCCCCGCAGGGCGCGGACGTGAATCCGCCCACCCTCTGCAGCTCCGCCAACCGCGAGAGCGACGGCGACACCCTGCTCGACCTCGGGGACAACTGCCCCGTGAACCCCAATGCCAACCAGCCCGATGGCGACGGCGACTGGGTGGGGGACGCCTGCGACAACTGCGCGGGGCTCGCCAATCCCAACCAGGCGAACCTGGACGACGACCTGCGCGGCGATGCCTGCGACAACTGCGTGAGCGTGGCGAACGACAACCAGCTCGACGGCGACCTCGACCTGCTGGGGGATGCCTGCGACAACTGCGTGAACGTGGCCAACGCCGATCAGGCGAACCACGATGACGACCCCCTGGGGGACGCCTGCGACCTGGACGACGACAACGACACGGTGGGCGACCTGTCGGACAACTGCCCCCTCGTGCCCAACCCCAGCCAGGCGGACAACGACCTGGACACGCTGGGCGATGCCTGCGACCCCGACGACGACAACGACAGCGTGGCGGACCTGTCGGACAACTGCCCGCTGACCGCCAACCAGGACCAGACGGACACCGACGGCGACTTCCAGGGCGATGCCTGCGACCTGGACGACGACAACGACACGGTGGCGGACGCGGTCGACTGCGCGCCCCTCGATCCCACGGCCTCCAGCCACCCCGTGGAGGTGATCGGCCTCACGGTCCTCCAGGCCGGTGGAACGGAGCTGGCCTGGACCGCACAGGGAGCGGGATTCCGCTACGACGTGCTCGGCGGCGACCTCGCGGCGCTGCGTGCCTCGGGAAGCGTGGCCCTGGCGGTGTGCCTCGCCAACGACCAGGCGGGCGGCCCCTGGAACGATGCGCGCCCCGACCCCACGGCAGGAGCGGCCCTGTACTACCTGGTGCGCGCGCAGAACGCCTGCGGCGCGGCAACCTACGGTGCGACCTCCACCGGAACGCCACGCACGCCCGCGGTGGATTGTCCCTGACGAGCGACAAAGCGCCTCGAGATGTGGTGCGGCGCATCGGAAGATGCAGCCGCACCAAACGCCGCCCAAAATCTTCCGTGGACCATCGCGGACGGCCTTGGTCAACTCCCGCCGGGCGCCGTATAAGAACGCGCGCGATCCGGAAAACAACGACCGGCGGGAGAGACATGCGGATTTTGCAACGGACGTGGCCGGCCGCCCTGGCCCTGGCGCTCGCCTCCTCGGGCGCGGGGGCCCAGACGACCGTCTACGTGGACAAGGCTGCCGCCTGCCCCGGGAACGGGAGCAGCGAGACGCCGTACTGCGGCATCCAACGCGCCATCTGCGCGATCAAGGGAACGGGCGGCACGGTGCTGGTCCGTCCCGGGGAATACAACGAAGCGGTCCGCATGTTCTACGGCGTCAGCGTGATCTCGACGGGGGGGCCGGCCGTCACCACGATCAACCCGACCAGTCCCGCGGTGAAGCCGTGCGTCACCGAGCTGTGCGCCGACTCCACCGTCACCCCGTGCGCCGCCGTTTATTTCCCCAGCGCCCTGGGCGGCGGCGGGGCGACGAACGCCGATCGCCTCGAGGGGTTCAAGATCACGGGTGGACGGGGCATCTACCAGACTTGCGACGGCAGTTGCAAGGCCCAGGCCGGCGGGGGGATCTTCATCCTCAACAGCTCCCCCACGATCACGCGCAACACGATCACGGGGAACGCGCTCAATCCCGCCAGCAGCGTCACCGACATCGTCTCCCGCGGGGCGGGGATCTACGTGGGCTCGAGCCTGGGGAATCCCTCCCGGGCCGTCATCACCCTGAACACGATCGAGGGGAACACGGCCGATACGGGGGCGGGCACCAACGCCCACCCGAACTTCACCGCCGGCGCCGGCATCTACGTGGACGAGAACAGCGGTCCCCGCATCGAGGGGAACCTGGTCCGCAACAACCGGTCGGGCCTGCCAGGCCTCGGCTTCCAGTTTGCCGGGGGCGGCGGCGTCGCCGTCTACACCAACGCCAGCACCGTGCCCCTCCCCCGCACCGTGGTGACGCGGAACCAGATCGTGGGGAACACCGCGGCGGACTACGGCGGCGGCATCACGTCCGCCTTCCTCTACACCTACCCCTCGGCGTCCCGCATCGAGAACAACCTGATCGAGCAGAACAGCGCCTCCGAGGGCGGAGGGGCCGCCACCGAGAACACCTTCGCCGATTTCGTGAACAACACGATCGTGGACAACACCGCGGCCGGCGGGGCCGGCATCTCCGTCGGGAACGCCCCCGATGCCCTCACCGGGGTCAAGCTCTCGAACAACCTGATCACCCACAACGTGGCCAGCGTCACCGGGGGGGGCATCTACCTCCACGCCGCTCCCCTGAACCCCACGATCAAGAAGAACGACCTCTTCGGGGGGACACCCAACCAGGTGGCGGGAGCCAAGACCGACGGGCAGGTGATCGGCACCAACGGGAACATCAGCGCCGACCCCCAGTACCTCAGCCGCCAGGCCGGCAACCGCAACCTGCGCGTGCAGACGGGCAGCCCCGCCATCGACGTGGGGGACAACGCGGATGCGGGGGGGAACGATCTGGACAACACCGTGCGGGTGCAGGATGGGGACAACAACGGCAGCCCGGTGGTGGACCTGGGGGGGTTCGAGTTCCCGTCCGTGGACTTCGACGGCGACGGGCTCCCCGACAGCAGCGACCCCGACGACGACAACGACGGCGTCCTGGACGCCGCCGATTGCGCGGCGCACAACCGCGCCGTCAGCCAGGCGGCCGGCGAGCCGGGAGGCCTGCGGCTCTCGAAGGTGGCGGGCGCGGAGCGTCTGAAGTGGAACCGTGGCGGGCAAGGGCACACCTCGAACGTGTACCGGGGGGACGTGGTGCCCGGTCAGCCCTGGTCCTACGTCATGACCTGCCTGAGCAACGAGTCCCCCACCCCGCAGGTGGACGACCCCGCCCTCCCTCCGCCCGGCCACGGGTTCTACTACCTGATCGCCGCCAGGAACAGCTGCGGCGCCAGCCGTGCCGGCAGCACCTATCCCGGCGGTGCCGACGTCAACCCGCCGGCTCTCTGCTCCACCGCCAATCGCGAGACGGACGGGGACACGCTCGCCGACCTCGGCGACAACTGCCCAGTGACCCCGAACGCAAGCCAGACCGACGGCGACGGCGACTGGGTGGGGGATGCCTGCGACAACTGCGCGGGGCTCCTGAACGCGAGCCAGGCGAACCTGGACGAGGACCAGCGGGGGGATGCCTGCGACAACTGCCCCACCGTGCCCAACGACAGCCAGCTCGACGGGGATGCCGACCTGGTGGGCGATGCCTGCGACAACTGCCCGGGCACGCCGAACCCGGCCCAGGACGACAACGAGGGGGACGGGCTGGGGGACCTCTGCGATCCCGACGACGACAACGACACGGTGGCCGACCTGTCGGACAACTGCCCGCTGGTCGCCAATCCCAGCCAGGCCAACAACGACCTGGACCCGCTGGGAGACGCCTGCGATCCCGACGACGACAACGACGGCGCCGCCGACCTGTCGGACAACTGCCCGCTGATCGCGAATCCCGGTCAGGCCAACAACGACGGCGATGCCCTGGGCGACGCCTGCGACCCGGATGACGACAACGACGGCACGGCCGACGCGCAGGACTGTGCGCCCCTCGATGCGTCCGCGTCCGCGGCCCCCGTGGAGGTGCAGGCGCTCGCGGTCGTGCTCTCCGGCGGGACTCAGGTCACGTGGACCTCGCAGGGAGCCGGCTTCCGGTACGACGTCGTCGGGGGCGACCTGGCGACCCTGCGCGGCGCCGGCAACGTCGCCGGGGCCACGTGCCTGGTCAACGACCGCACGGTGGCCTCCTGGACCGACGCCCGTCCCGATCCAGGCACGGGTCAGGGGTACTACTATCTCTCCCGGGCGCAGAACGCCTGCGGCACGGCCGGCTACGGAGCCGGCACCTCCGGCGCGCCGCGGATCCTTGCGGTGGATTGCCCCTGACGCTGCGGTTGTGTCCCCGCAGCTTCTCGTCTATAGTCCCTCGCTTCCAAGGGACCTGCGGTAGGTTTCCGTGCGCGCCGTGCGCATTCCACTGGGGGCGGAGCCGATGACCTGGGGATGGGGAAGGGGCCGTGCCGCAATCGTCCTCGGCCTGCTGCTCTCGAGCTGCCTGGCCTGCTCGAGCAGCGACCCGATCGAGTCCGCGAACCTGAACGTGCCGGTGGTCGCGAGCGCCTCGCCCGCCTACGCCGGGATGTACCAGTGGGCCCGCCTGCAGCTCGACCAGATCACGCTGCGGCCCGTCGACGCCCAGGCGAACGCGTATCTGCAGATCCCCCTCGGCCTGGTCCGGAGCTTCTCCTCGCTGGATGCTCGCGCCACGACGCCCACCGCGGTGGCCTCGGCACCGCTGCGGGCCGGGACCTACCAGGTGGAGGCGATCCGGATCGCGGAGATCAATCTCAACGTGAGCAACACCGCGGCGACGGCGTCCACCGTCGTCTGCTCGAACGGGGAGCTGGCGGAGGCGCGGACGGGGTCGGTCATCATCCTGCAGTTCCCCGACCCACCGCTCGTCCAGGTGGCGCAGGACGGCTCGAGCGAGGTGAACGTCGTCATCGACGGACCGGCCTTCGTGAACATGCTCCTGAACCAGCCCTATCAGTGCGGGGGCGTCTTCCCCACCCCCACGCCCGCCGAGCTGGCCCAGGTCATCTCGGTGAACTAGGCGGCAGGCGCTTGCGCCGCATCGTTTCCAGCATCGCCCTTTCCCTGGCCCTGGGCGCCGTGGGGTGCTCGACGGGGGACAGCATGTTCCCCCGCACCGGCACCCTGAGACCGCAGCTCCTGGATCTCACCCTCGCCTCCCAGACCTCGCCGGAGCCTTCCAACCAGTTCATGAGCTGGGTCGTGGTGAAGGCGGAGGCGGACGTGCCCGGCGTGGGCACCGTCAATCTCCTCACCAAGGAAGACACCGACGCCGCCTGCCTCCAGGTGCAGCAGATCGTGCTGGTCAATCAGGTGCTCAAGGCCACGTGCCGGGTGGAGCTCACCGGTCTGGCGCTGGAGGCCGGCACCACCGGCACGGCGACCGTCCGCCTCGAGGTCAAGGACGTGTGGGTGACCCGGGCAGACCTGCCCGTCCCCGATCCGGACGGGGACACCGATGGCGATGGGATCGACGACGTGGACGACAACTGCCCCTACATCGCCAATCCCGAGCAGGAGAACGAGAACGAGGAGGAGGAGGGGGAGCACCCGGTCGGGGACGCGTGCACGAACGCCAACGGCGCGAAGGATTCCGATGCGGACGGGGTGGCCGACCTCGTCGACAACTGCGTCTACGTGGCCAACCCCGCCCCCCAGACGGCGAGCACGACCGGCGATCCTCCCTACGCGGTCGTCGACACCGTCGGCGTCGAATGCGCAACGAAGATCCGGGCCACGCCCCTGGGGTCCACGGTCCTGATCCGGCGCACCGATCTGCCCTTCACCATCCGGGACGGTGGGACCACGGTGATCCGGTTCGATTTCCGCAGCAAGGACTGGTGCCCCAACGACCCTCTGCAGACGAGCTGCACCCTCACCGCCGACGACGTCACGGTCAGCATCCAGTAACGGGTCAGACCCGCACGGGACGGCGGCGCCGCTGGCGCGCGGAGGCCCCGGTCTCGAACAGGGCGTCGATCACCGAGGCCAGGGCCGAGGGCTCCACCGGCTTGGCGAAGCAGCGCAGCGCGCCGCACTCCAGGATCCGGGCCTCCGTCTCCGGGGTGTAGTAGCCGGTCATGGCCAGCACGACGGTGCTCGAGGTCTCCGGGTCCGCCTTGATCGTGCGGCAGACCTGGAACCCGTCGAGGCCGGGCATCCGCAGATCCAGCAGGACCACGTCGGGACGCCAGGTGGCCACCATGCGGCCCGCCTCGAAGCCGTTGGCCGCGGTCATGACCTCGTAGGGCTTCGCGCGCAGGTTCAGGTGCTCCGCGATGACCTCCCGGATCGCCGGCTCGTCGTCGACCACCAGCACCCGGGGCCGGCCCGATCCCTCGCGCAGTTCCTCGGGGAGGGGCATGCCGTTCTCCCGCATGAACCGGACGAGGTCGTCCCGGCGGATGCGGCGATGGCCCCCGGGGGTACGGAACGCGGCCAGCCGGCCCGCATTGACCCAGTTGATGATGGAGAGGGGCGATACGTGACAGATCTTGGCGGCCTCGAAGGTCGTGAACACCGACTTGCTCATCCCCGCCCCCCACCTTCAACAATTAGAGCAATTGCAATCTGCAGGCGGTAATATCGCCCCAAGCCTGCAAGATGTCAACTGATTCGAGGAAGGCGCCACGCGGGTGCGGCGAGGGATCACCGCAGCTGCAGCCGGTTGTCGACGTCACGGACGCCGGGAACGCTCCAGGTCAGATCTTCGACATTCTTGCGCTGGTTGTCCGAGTCCACCCAGCCGACCAGCGTCACCACGCCGCGGCGCACCTCCAGGGTCACCGCGTCCGCATCGATCCGGGGATCGTCCACGAGCTCGCTCTTCACGTTCGCCTGGATGGTGGCGTCATCGAGCACCTCCGCACGCGTGCTCGCCCGGGGTGGAGCGGCGGCGCAGGAGAAGAGAAGGAGGAAGATCAGCAGGAGGCCGCCGATGAGCTCGATCTGGCGGAGGGTGCGCAAGGACCACATGACGAAACTCCGGAAAAACACAATGGGGAGGTTTGTCCGGACGAAGAGCAAGGCGAACGCCAGAGCGGGAGAGCAGATCGGCAGGCGCCAAGACCGCCGCAGGCGCGCGGCGGGAGGGAATGACCGCCGCGGCGATCAGGCGTGCCGGCAGATCCAGATCAACCAAAAAGAGTCAGCGCATTCCCCGTGGTGACGTCCGCCAGTGCGGTCGCCTCCTCGCCCCGCAGCACGGCCAGATGCGCCAGCGTGTGTGCGACGAGCGCCGGCTCGCAGCGGCGCCCGCGGTGAGGCACGGGGGCGAGGTAGGGGCTGTCGGTCTCCACCAGCAGGCGGTCCGGCGGGCAGAGGCGGGCGGCCTCCGCCAGCGGCCCTTCACGCCGGTAGGTCAGGATCCCATTGAACGCGAGGTGCCAGCCCAGCGCGAGATAGGCCTCGGCCTCGGCGGGGGTGCCGGTGAAGCTGTGCACCACTCCACGGCAGCGGGGATGCTCCCGCAGGATGCCGGCGAGATCCGCGTGCGCCTCACGCACGTGCAGGACCACGGGGAGACCGACGTCCGCCGCGAGCTCCAGCTGGACGTGGAGGCGGCTCGCCTGGACGGGGGGAGGGCCGACGTCGTGATGGTAGTCGAGGCCGATCTCCCCCAGGGCGGCGAACCCTCCCTCGAGGAGGAGGGCGCGCAGCCCGGCGAGCTCGTCCTGGAACCGGTCTCCGGCCTGGTGGGCGGAGAAGGGGTCGATCCCGGCGGCGCAGCGGATCCGCTCGGGATCGCTCCGGGCGATCTCCCGGGCCTCCCGCGCGTCCGCGACCCCGGTGCCGATCGTCATGCAGCCGACGAGCCCTCCCTCCCAGGCCCGCGCGCACACCTCCGCCACCTCCCCGCGCAGGCGCGGATGGGTCAGGTGACAGTGGGTGTCGAACAGCCGCAGGGAGCTCAGGCGGCCGGGCAATCCGCGTGGAGGCCGGAGAGCGCGTCCCAGAGTGCCTGGCTCATCTCGCGGCAGGCGGCCTGGGCCCGGGAGCGCCCCTCGGGATCGAGCGCGTCGATGTGCGCGGCGAGCTTCTCGGCCTCGTGCTGGTTGCGGGTGTGCTCGTCGAAGTAGCGCTCCGCCGCCGGTCCAAGCGCATAGAAGGCACGCAGCCCGGCGAGCTTGCTCTCGGCGGTGGCGGGCTGCTGGCGCTCGAAGGCGTAGAGGGCCCCCGCGGCCGCCGCCGGCTCGGCGAAGTGGCGGGACGCCAGGGCCAGCAGCGCGCGGACCTCGGGGATGGAAGGCTCTCCGGGGACTTCGGTCCCCAGAGCGGAGGCGAAGGCGTCCCACAGCCGGGCGTGCTCCCGCTCCTCCTCCGCCGTGCCGGCGTCCTCGAGCGCCGTCCACCCGTCGGGGAGCGTGGCCACGAACGCGCCGTACTCGCGCGCGTAGGCGGCGAGCGTCTCCCGCGGCAGCGTGCCCGCGCTCCAGGCCCGGTAGAACGGGTGCTCCAGCAGGTTCTTCGCCAGCACGTCGCGGTCCAGCGCCTCTCGGGTCGTCACGGCAGTCCTCCTCCGCCGGCTGGTAGCACCGGTCCGCGGATTCTACAGGGTCACCCCTCGCGGCGCTCGGCCTCTTCCCTCTCCCCCGCGGCGGACCAGGGGGCGAGGTCGGCGGCGCTCAGCGTGCGCGCGTCGCGATATCTCTCCCGGCGCAGGTCGGGGAGGTACTGAAGGCGCGAGAGCAGGGTTCCCCGGCAGAGGCGCTCGCCAGGCGCCATCGCCCGGCTCTCCCGCTCCAGCCGGCGGAGCAGCCCCTCCATGACCGTGGCGGGGATCCTCGCGCGCTCGCTCGGGTACACGAAGCCGAAGAGCACCAGGTGGGACAGGAGCACCCGCCAGTGCTCGCCGAAGCGCCGCACCAGGCGCTCCCAGTCCAGGTGCTCGGCACGCGCGTGCAGCAGGTGCATCACGTCCGCACCGTCGTACCGCTCCCGCTCCTGCACGAAGGCCTTGGACCAGAGGATCTCCTCCGCCGGGCACAGGCGCACGCTGCGCCCGAGCACCTCTGCCTGGGCGGCGTGCCGGAACCAGAGCTCGTCCACCGTGGCCACGCCGTTGCCGGAGCTGTGGATCAGGTCCACGAAGAGCCCGTCGTCGAAGTGCGCCTTGGCCAGCCAGTGTGGAAAGGTGCGCTCGCCGCGGGCGCCGGCGCCCTCCAGCACCCGCAGGGCGGTGTCCACGTCGCGGCGGCGGAGGAAGAGGTCGAAGTCCTTCGTGTGCCGCACGATTCCCGTGTAGGATGCGAAGGCATAGGCCCCTCCCACCAGGGAGGGCACCCCCGCCCGCGAGAGCGCATCGAGCGCGCGCTGGTACACGGCGGCTTCACGAGGATCCAGCTCCTCGCCGGCCACCTCGACGATGTCCATGAGTGCTCCGAGGGTTTTCAGCAGCATAGCCCAGGTGATCCCGGCATGGGGTTGAGCTCGGTGGTGCGCGTGGGTGCCCTGGCCGACCTCCACTACCGGCGCAGCGCCCAGGGAGAGCTGGTTTCCATGCTGGCGCAGGCCGCCCAGCGCTGCGACGTCCTGCTCCTGCCCGGCGACCTGACCGACCGGGGGGCGGTGGAGGAGGCGCAGCTCCTGGCCCGGGATCTGGCCGCGTCCGTCAAGGTCCCGGTGCTCGCCGTGCTGGGGAACCACGACTACGAGAGCGACGCTTCCGGCGAGGTGACCCGGATCCTCACCGAGGCGGGGATCCTCGTCCTGGACGGGGATGCCCACGAGGTCCTGGGCATCGGCTTCGCGGGCGTGAAGGGCTTCGCGGGGGGATTCGGCAAGCACGCGCTGGGATCGTGGGGCGAGCCCGTGATCAAGCAGTTCGTCAAGGAGGCCCTGGACGAGGCGCTCAAGCTCGAGAACGCCCTCGCCCGCCTGCGCACGGCGCAGCGCATCGCCCTCCTGCACTACGCGCCCATCCAGGCCACCGTGGCGGGAGAGCCGCCGGAGATCTACACGTACCTGGGATCGAGCCGCCTGGAGGAGCCACTCTCCCGCTATCCGGTCACCGCGGTCTTCCACGGCCACGCCCATCGTGGTGCGGCCGAGGGAATGACCAGCACCGGCGTTCCCGTCTACAACGTCTCCCTTCCCCTGCTCCAGCGGCTCACGCCGGACCAGCCTCCCATCCGTGTGCTCGAGGTCGCCGTCTAGCGCCGCCACGCTCCCGGCGCACGTGCAAATCTTTCCGCGCTTGCCCGCCGGCAGCCGTGCCGAACGGCGCCTCGACGTGCTCCCCGCCGTGGTACGCGGTTTGCGGTTACCATGGGGAAACCCGTCCTGCCTTCCCTCTCGAGAGAGGAGCTTCCATGGAACAGAGCAACCCGAATACCGCCGCCTGGCCGAGCAATCCCGCCTTCGACGATCGCTCCCCCCGCGAGGGGATGGACCGCGTCAAGGGTGCGGCCGCGCAGGCGCTCCACGCGGCGGCCGACATGCTTCGCCAGCGCGCCGAGGGGGCCAGCGGCCAGTTCTCCGCGCTCACCGGCTACGGGCAGCAGGCCTCCGATTTCCTGGCCCGGTCCGCCCACTTCGTGGAGGAGATGGACATGGAACGGATGAAGCGTCAGATGGAGGATGCCGTCCGCCGCAACCCGGGAAGGAGCCTGCTCATCGCGGGCACCGTCGGCCTCCTTCTCGGCGCCACGTTGCGCCGGAGGTGACGCCGTGGCCATCGACGTCGGCCTGGGAGAGCTCCTGAAGCAGCTCGGCACCGATACCGGCAGGCTGATCCGGGAAGAGCTCGCGCTGGCCCGGAAGGAGATGAAGGACGCGCTGCAGGGGCTCCGGACCGCCACCGTGCTCGTGGCCTGCGGTGCCGTCCTTTCCCTGCTCGCCCTGGGAACGTTGACCGCGGCGGCGGTCCTCGCCCTGGGAGACCGCATGGGCTACGACGCGGCGGCCCTGGTCGTGGGCCTCGTCCTCACCGCCCTCG
This sequence comes from Candidatus Polarisedimenticolaceae bacterium, assembly GCA_036274395.1. GTDB lineage: Bacteria > Acidobacteriota > Polarisedimenticolia > Polarisedimenticolales > DASUFT01 > DASUFT01. Next base: position 29,737 of record DASUFT010000013.1, read on the forward strand.
CCGCGGGAGCCGTGATCTGGGGCGTGCGCCGCCTTCGCACCGTCTCCGTGAAGCCGGAGAAGACCATGGAATCGCTGGAGGAGACGAAGGAATGGATGAAAGACCTGACGTAGACGCGCGCAGCACCGAGGAGATCGAGCGCGACATCGAAGCCACCCGCGACTCCATCAAGGAGACCGTGGAGGAGATCGGGGAGCGCTTGCACCGCGCCGTGGACTGGCGGACCTACGTGAGAGCATCCCCGTGGGTCGCCCTCGCGGTCGCGGCCGGTGCCGGGATCTTCGTTGGCCGATGGATCGCGTCGGCCCGCCGTCGACCGGGTCCGCCCCATCCTCCGCGCCTCCCCTACCCTCCCGCGCCCGAGACTTGAGCTAGAGCCCGCTGAGGCGCACCGGCGCCGGGTCGAAGTCGATGCTGGAGATGACGGCATTCGACGCGTTCAGCGCCACCGGATTGAAGTTGGGACTGGTCGGGTTCGACGAGGAGCCTCCGAACGCGATGCTGGTCACGTCGCGCCGCAGCACGCGAAAGACCAGGCTCACCACGATCGCCTCGCCGGCGCTCACCCCGTTGCCGGAGCCGCCGCCGACCTTGCTCACCCCCACCACCACCCGGTTGGGCCGGGCGCTGTCGGGGTTGGCGAACACGGCGATCGACTGTCCCCCGGTGGGCTGGAGGGCGGTCCCTGCCTGGGCGGAGCCCGCGACGTAGGAGGCGACCGTCGCGTCGCTCAGCACGAGATCGAAGGCGAAGGAGTAGATGTCCGTGCTCGAGGTCTGGCCGCCGAGCACGATGTTGATGCGCACCAGGTCCCGGTCCACCACCGCCTGGGTCATGCGCACGAGGTTCGGTGCCCCGGCCGTGCCGCTGGAGGTGAACTGGGCGGACACGCTGGGCTGGGTGGGGTCGCTGCTGCTGCTCCCCCCCCCACAGCCCAGAAGAAACAGGACGGCGACGATCACGACCCGCAGGCGCATGCTTCGCTCCGGGAAGGCTGGCTAAGTCTAACCCGAGGAGTCCACCGCCGCCGCGTCGTCGACCCTGAGGCGCCGCAGCGTGCCGCGCAACCCTGTGCGCACCCGCCAGAGCAGGACCACGGCGACCCCGGAGAGGCCCGCCACCAGGCCCCACCAGAGCCCGACCGGTCCCAGGCCCACCCGGAAGGCCAGGAACAGGCTCACCGGGACACCGAACCCCCAGAACCCGAGGACGTTCACGACCATGGCGGTACGCATGTGACCGAGCCCGCGCAGGATGCCCGCGGCCACCACCTGGAGGCCGTCGAACACCTGGAAGACCCCCGCGATGGGGAGGAGCAGCACCGCGAGCGCGACCACCGGGGCATCCGCCGTGTACCGTCGGACCAGCGCGCCCGGAAAGGCGAGGAAGAAGGCGCCGCACAGGGCCATGAAGCCGGCACCCAGGACGAGGGCCGCCGCCGCCGCCCGCCTGGCCGCCCCGGGATCGCCGCGGCCCACGGCGTGCCCGACGCGGACCGCAGCCGCGGTGGAGATCCCGAGCGGAACCATGAAGGTGAGCGAGGCCAGGTTCAGCGTCACCTGATGGGCGGCGACCTCCACCGCTCCCAGGTGGCCCATGAGCAGGCCCACCACGGCGAACGCTCCGATCTCGAGCAGGTACTGCGCGCCGATGGGGCTCCCCAGCCTCAGGGTGCGGGCGAGCAGAGGGAGCGTGACGGCGCCCCGGGCCCGTGCAAGGACCAGATGCCGGAGCTCCCCCCCGCCGGTCAGGAGGAGCCCGGCCACCAGGGCCCAGCGGCTGACGGTGGACGCCCAGGCGGAGCCGACGGCCCCCAGGGCAGGAACGGGCCCGGCGCCGTAGATCAGCACCACGTTCAATCCGGCATTCAGCAGGTTCGCGCCCACGATCGCCGCCACCACGGGACCGATCCGGGAGAGCGCCTGCAGGGCCTGGCGGAGGACGAGGAAGGCCAGGAAGGGGAACACGCCCGGGATGGACGCACGCACGTAGGACGCGGCCACCGGCACCACCTCCGGCGGCTGCCCCAGGAACGCGAGCACCCCACCGGCGGGCCACTGCAGGAGCGAGAAGGGAACGGCCAGGAGCGCGGCCAGCGCCACCCCGCGCCGGAGATCGCGCGCCACCGCGGTCCGGTCCCCCGCGCCCACGGCCTGCGAGAACAGGGGGTCGAGCGCGGTGAGGACCCCGAACGGGAAGATCAGCGCGTTGAAGAAGTACAGGTTGCCGAGAGCGACCGCCGCCAGCGCCACCGGGGACACCCGTCCCACCATCATGGTGTCCACGACGCCCATGGCCATGAGGCCGAGCTGCACGGTGACCACCGGCACCGACAGCCGGAGCATGGGACGCAGCTCGCGGCGGAGGTTCATCGCGCCCGGTGGAACCCGCGCGCGCGCAGCAGCTCGGGGAGGCGTGCGCGATGGTCGCCCTGCAGCTCGAGCACGAACGCGGGCTCCCCCGCCGGGGTGGTGCTTCCCTTGAGCGCGCCGCCACCGCCGCACGCCCGCTTGAGCGCCGACAGCAGCACCGCCGCGTCCGCCCGCACCAGCAGGAACGGGCCCGCCACCGTCACGGTCTTCCCGCCCCGTCCCGCCCGCTCCACCCGCACGTGCACCGGCTGCTTCTCGGGCGGGACGGACGCCTGCGGCTCGGGGCTTCCTTCCGGTTCCTCCCGCGTGGAGCGCCCGCCCCCCGGTCCGGACGTGTAGACGGTGCGTGCCACCAGGTGCCTCCCGGCTGCGGCTCGTCATGTTGCGACGGTCGATCCCGCACGCCGCGTGAGGATTCTACCCACCGCGTCCCAGCCGGCAGGCCAGGCGCGCCCACCGCGGCGGCAGGGAGTTTGCTGGCTCTTCGCCAAGGCATCCCCTACCCAGCCGACGGAACAAGCAACAAGGAGGACCCATGGACAGGGATCGTGAGTACGGCCGCCGCGACTTCATGGACCGCGCCGGGGACGAGATCCGCTCCTGGTTCGGCGACGACGAGGCGGAGAGGCGGCGGCGCATGGACGAGCCGCGCGAGCCCCGGGAGCGCTTCGAGCGCGACCGATGGGAGCGGGACCGCTGGACGAGCCCCCGCGACCGCGACGATCGGGACCGCTACGAGGACGACCGCTCACGGATGCGGGTCCGGGACAACCCCGTCCACGCCTGGATGAGCCGCAGCGTGGCCACCGTGCACCCCTCGGACCCGGTGGAGCACGCCGCCCGCCGGATGGCCCACCACGACGTGGGCGCCCTCCCCGTGGCCCAGGGGAACGGCCGCCTCATCGGCATGATCACCGACCGCGACCTCGTGGTGCGGCTCCTGGCCCGTGGCCGCGATCCCCTGCGCTGCCGCGTGGAAGACGCCATGACCGAGGACGTCTACCCGGTGCGCATGGACGAGGACCTCGATCGGGCCCTGGACGTGATGGCGCGCCACCGCGTGCGCCGCGTCCCGGTGGTGGACGACCGCGACCGCATCGTCGGCATGCTGAGCCAGGCGGACGTGGCACGCCACGCGCGCACCCGCGGATTGCCTGCGCGCGACGTGACGGAGACGATCTCCGAGATCTCGGAGCCGGGCCGCCGCTAGCCGCGCCGGATGCGGGCTCCCGCTCCCCTCAGCTCGGGGGGAAAGACGGAGCTGCGCGCCAGCCCGGCCCGGCAGGCCAGGAGCGTCGCCGAGGTCCCGAGCACGCCGAAGCCGTAGCGCACGGCGCGGCCGAACCGGATGGAGGAGGCCTCCTCGAAGTAACGGGTGGGGATCGAGATCTCCCCGATGCGGAAGCCCGCCCAGATGGCCTGGCAGAGCATCTGGTTGTCGAAGACGAAGTCGTCGGAGTTGCGCTCCAGGGGCAGCGTCTCCAGCACCTCGCGGGAGAAGGCGCGGTAGCCGGTGTGGTACTCGGAGAGCTTCTGTCCCACCATCAGGTTCTGCAGGAAGGTGAGCCCCCGGTTGGCCACGTACTTGTACCGGGGCATGCCCCCCTTCATGGCGCCGCGCCCCAGGATGCGGGAGCCCAGGGCGAGGTCGTACTCGCCGCTCGCCACCATGTCCGCCAGGGCGGGGAGCAGGCGCGGACTGTACTGGTAGTCCGGGTGGAGCATGACCACCACGTCGGCCTGCAGGGAGAGCGCCTCCCGGTAGCAGCTCTTCTGGTTCCCGCCGTACCCGCGGTTGCGATCGTGCACCAGGGTGTGCAGTCCGAGACGGTGGGCGAGGGAGACGGTGCCGTCCCGGCTGGCGTCGTCCACCAGCACCAGCGCATCGGCCACCCCGGGCGGGATGTCCGCGAGGGTGCGCTCGAGGGTGGCCTCGGCGTTGAACGCGGGCAGGACGACGACGATGCGGCGGCCGTGCAGCACGCTCAGGGCTCCGGGCGCCGAGCCAAGCGGTCCAGGCCGACGTCGCCCTCGCCGTAGCGCTCCAGCGTGGTGAAATGCTCCGCGAACAGGGCGCGCAGCGTGGCCATCTCCTGGGCGGGCAGGTGGGAATACAGGCACCAGAGCCGCGCATGGCGGGCCGCGATCGCCGCCACCTCCTGCCGGTGGTCCTCCGGACGATAGCGGTGACGCTCGCCCCAGATCAGAGCGGGATCGTCCGGGCGCTTCCCCCGGCGCTGCCAGTAGAACGTGAAGGCAGGCCCGCAGTCGCTCACGTAGATCTTCTCCTCCCTTTCCCGCCGCCGGTTCAGCGTCTCCACCAGGGGCCGGATGTGCTCCTGTCGCCACCCCGTTGTCAGGTAGGGGCGATCTCCCTTGAACGACGGCTGGAACAGGACCCAGACGATGCCCGCCAGGGCGAGGACAGCTCCCGCGCGTGCGCTCGCGTTCTCGGGGACGAGCGCGGTCAGCGCCACCGCGGTGGCCGCGCACGCGAAGGGTGCCAGGTCGAGACTCACGCGATCGACGCCGTAGGGATAGACGTACGCCACCGCGGCGGCGAGGTGCACGGCCAGGAGGGCGGGCAGCACGAAGGCGAGGGCGCCCCCTCGGCGCTTCGCCTGCAGGAGCAGGCCGGCAGCCGTGCACGCGCCTGCGGCAACGGAAGAGACGTTGCCCGTGAGCACACCGAGGACGCCGAGCGTGCGATCGAGCAGCCACGGTGCGAGCGCGCCCGGCGAGGACGGAGGAAAGGCACCGGGGAACTGGTCCTGCAGGCCTCCCGTGGCCACGGTCCCCGCATGGAAGGCGAGATACGTGGCCGCGAACAGGGCCGCCAAGGTGGCGACGATCGAGGCGAAGGGCAGCAGCCGGCGCGGCGTCCTGCGCTCCGCCCAAGCCTCTCCCGCCGCGCAGACCGCGACGACGAACACTCCGGTGAAGGACAGCCCCAAGGACAGGACCGCGGCCGCCGCAAAGGCGAGCAGACGCACCGGCGTGCGGAAAGCGCGCCAGCGCGTCCAGAGGAGCACCAGCAGCAGGGCGAACAGTGCATCCAGGGTGTAGTGCTTGAGCTCGTGGGCGTGGAACAGGAAGGGAGGGGATCCAGCAAGGAGCGCCGCCGCGCCCCACGCCGCGGCACGGCCGGCTTCCTGCCGCACCAGCACGAAGGTGACGCCGACCGCGGCCAGGCCGGCCAGGCACGGGAGCAGCCGAAGCGCGAACTCGGAGGGACCGAGCGCGCGCACCGCAGCCCTCTCCGCGCTCATGTAGAGGATGGGACGGTTGTACCAGGGCGCGTCGGAGAAGCCGACGTAGTAGTTCGCCTCCCAAGCCTCGTCGAACCAGAGGGACGGACGTCCCAGCGTATGGAGGTAGAGGACGGCCAGCGCTGCGAGCGCCAACGGGCCGGCGAGACGGCGCGCGGCTTCCATCGGCCGCGCAGGATACACTCGGGTCATGGAAGTGCAGGATCTCGGTGGAGGACTGTGGCGCTGGACGGTGCCCCACCCCGAGTGGACTCCGGAGAAGGACAAGCCGGGCGGCTGGGGGCGCGAGGTCGCCTCCACCTACGTCGAGGTCCCGGGGGCGGACACGCTGGTGCTCATCGACCCTCTGGTCCCCCGCGAGGGGTCGTCTGAGGCGCAGCGCTTCTGGACCCTGCTCGACGCCGACCTCGGCCGCAGCGGCCGCAAGCTCGCGATCGTCCTGGCCTGCCCCTACCACCAGCGCAGCACGTCGCGGATCTTCGAGCGGCTGGCGGTGACCCAGCGGATGGAGGTGCTCGCGCTTCCCGGGGTGCGCGCCCGCCACGGGGAGCTCGTCACGCGCACCTTCCGGTCCGGGGAGAGCCTCCCCGGTGGACTGGTCGGGTACGAGGTCGAGGGGCTGGAGCCTGGGGAAGCGGCGATCTGGATCCCGGATCGGAGGGCCCTCGTCGTGGGGGACACGGTGATGGGGACCGGTCGCGGCCTGGCGGTGGCGCCGCCCTCCTGGGGGGTGAAGACCCCCGAGGGACAGGCGGACTACGACGCCCGCTTCCGGCCCTCCCTGCGCAAGCTGCTCGACCTGCCCATCCAGACCTTCCTCCCCTCCCATGGGGACGCGGTGCTCACGGACGGGAGAGCGGCGCTGGCGGCCGCGCTGGACGCGCCGGCCTGGGGCGAGTAGGACGGGGCCAGGTATTTCCTATTTCCTTTCTCTTCACGGCTCACCAGAAGAAAGGAAATAGGAAATACCTGGCCCCTTCCGATCACCGCACCACGAAGTTCACGAGCCGGCCCGGCACGACCACTTCCTTGACCACCGTCTTCCCCGCCAGATGCGTGGCCACGGCTTCCCGCGCGATCCGCTTCAGGGCGTCCTCGTCCGCGGCGCGGGGGGCCTGCACGCGGCCGCGCACCTTCCCCAGCACCTGCACCACCAGCTCGAAGCTGTCGTCCGTCAGGTAGGCGGGATCGACCTGCGGCCAGGGGGCGTGGGCGATCGACGTCCCGTGCCCCAGCCGGGTCCACAGCTCCTCGGCCACATGCGGCGCGAACGGCGCCATCACCCGCGCGAACCGGTCCGCGTGCGCCCGCGAGAACGCCCCGGGGCGGCGCGACGCCTCGTTGACGAAGGTCATCATCGCGGCCACCGCGGTGTTGAAGTTGAAGCCGTGGAAGGAGTCGTCCACCCGCTTGAGCATCCGGTGGAACGCGCGCTCGATCTCCTCGGCCTCCGAGGGGTCGCCGGCGGCGTCCAGGGAGGGCCTCACGGGCTCCCCTCCCTCCTCGTCGACGTAGAGCCGCCAGGCCCGCTCCAGGAACCGCCGGCAACCCACGACACCCTTGGAGTCCCAGGTCCTGGCATCCCCGAGGCCGGACATGAACATCTCGTACAGGCGGAAGGTGTCCGCCCCGTACTCGGCGATGACGTCATCGGGGTTGACCACGTTCCCCTTGGACTTCGACATCGCGGTCATCACCGTGGAGAGGGGCTCGCCCGTCTCCCGGTGCTTTGGACGGCCGTCCTGCTCCTCCACCTCGGAGACGTGGACCCAGCGCCCGCTCGCGTCCTGGTAGGCCGCCGCCCCCAGAAGTCCCTGGTTGAACAGCTTCTGGAAGGGCTCGGGCGTGTGCACGAGCCCGACGTCGAACAGCACCTTGTGCCAGAAGCGCGCGTACAGCAGGTGCAGCACGGCATGGGTGATGCCGCCGATGTAGAGGTCCACCGGCCCCCAGTACCGCTCCGCGTCGGGAGAGAAGGGCGCGGCATCGTTGTGTGGGTCCATGAATCTCAGGTAGTACCAGCACGACCCCGCCCAGCCCGGCATCGTGTCGGTGGCGCGCGTCGCAGGAGAGCCCGTTTCCGGATCGATCGTGTGGACCCACTCCCTGGCTCGCGCAAGCGGCGCCGATCCGTCCGACGACGGCGTGAAGTCCTCCATCTCGGGAAGACGTACGGGGAGGTCCGCGTCCGGCACCCGCACGACGGTGCCATCCTCCCGCGTCATCAGAGGGAAGGGCTCCCCCCAGTAGCGCTGCCGGGAGAACAGCCAGTCACGCAGGCGGTAGGTGACCCGGGGCGTCCCCGCTCCCCTCTCCTGGAGGAGCGCGATCGTCTTCTTCTTGGCCTCGGGCGTGGCGAGGCCGTCGATGGGGCCGGAGTTCACGGCGGTGCCGTCCCCCACGTAGCCGATCCCGTCCTCGGGAGCGACGCCCGGAGGCGGCTGCACGACGGGGACCACGGGAAGATCGAGCGCCTGGGCGAATGCCAGGTCGCGGGTGTCGTGCCCGGGGACCCCCATGATGGCGCCGGTGCCGTAGCCGAGGAGCACGTAGTCGGCGACGTACACGGGGATCCGCGCGACCATGCCTCCACCGAGCGGGTGCAGGGCATGGCTCCCCGTGAAGACGCCCGTCTTCTCCTTCGCCAGGTCGGTGCGGTCGAGGTCGGACTTCCCGGCCGCCGCGCGCACGTACGCCTCCACGGCGGCCCGCTGCTCCGGCGTCGTCAGCCGCGGCACCAGCGGATGCTCCGGCGCGACCGCCATGTAGGTCACGCCCCACAGGGTGTCCGGCCGAGTCGTGAACACCTCCAGGAAGGCGTCCTCGATCCCCTGGAGCGGGAACCGGACCTCCGCGCCTTCGGAGCGCCCGATCCACTCCCGCTGCATCGCCTTCACCGATTCCGGCCAGTCCACCAGCGCGAGGTCGTCCACCAGGCGGTCCGCGTAGGCCGTGATCCGCAGCATCCACTGCTTGAGCGGACGGCGCACGCACGGGAAGTCGCCCCGCTCCGAGCGCCCGTTGATCACCTCCTCGTTGGCCAGGACCGTCTTCAGCTCCTCGCACCACCAGACGGGGACCTCGGCCTGGTAGACGAGGCCGCGGTCGAACAGGCGGGCGAAGATCCACTGCGTCCAGCGGTAGTAGCGGGGATCGGCGGTGCTGAACTCGCGGTCCCAGTCGAAGGAGAGGCCGATCAGGCGCAGCTGGCGCCGGAAGTTGTCCACGTTCTCGCGGGTGGTCTCGGCGGGGTGCTTCCCGGTCGTGATCGCGTATTGCTCCGCGGGAAGGCCGAAGGCGTCCCATCCCATGGGGTGGAGGACGTTGAACCCCTCCATGCGCTTCCGGCGGGCCACGATGTCGCTCCCGATGTAGCCGATGGGGTGCCCGACGTGCAGCCCCGACCCCGACGGATAGGGGAACATGTCGAGCACGTAGTACTTGGGCTTGCCGGGATCGAAGCCGGGATCTCCCGGGTTGCGGGCGGAAAACGTGCGCTCCTCCAGCCAGCGCTGCTGCCAGCGGGGCTCGAAGGCGCCCGGATCGTAGGACTGGCTCACGGCGCCGTACTGTACTAAAGGGTGGCCGGCAGTTCGATCTACCGCAGGAGATCGTCCCAGCGCTCGTCGTCCGCCGGAGGCTCCGCGCGTCCTCCCAGGTGCCGCGCCAGGAACGGCTCCACGGCGGCGATGAACTTGCGCTGGTTCTCCGGGCGGGCGAAGCCGTGCCCCTCGTCGGGGAACAGCAGGTAGAGCACCTCCAGTCCCTTGCCCCGCATGGCGGCCACGATCTGGTCGGACTCCGCCTGCTTCACCCGGGGGTCGTTCGCTCCCTGGGCGATGAGCAGCGGCCTGCGGATGGCGTGGCTCCGGTGCAGCGGTGAGCGCGACTCCAGGAAGTCCCGCTCGGTCTCCAGGCGCCCCACGCGCTTGTCGAAGGTCACCTTGGCCGGTGCCCAATAGGGAGGGATGGACTCGATCAGCGTGGCCAGGCTCGAGGGGCCGACGATGTCGACCCCGCAGGCGAACTCCTCCGGGGTGAAGGCGAGGGCCGCCAGCACGGCGTAGCCGCCGTAGGAGCCCCCCATGATCCCCACCCGGGAGGGATCGGCCAGGCCCCGGGCGGCCATCCAGCTCTTTCCATCGAGCAGGTCCGAGGACATCCTGGCCCCCCACTCACGGTCGCCGGCATTCAGGTAGTCCTTCCCGTACCCCGTCGAGCCGCGGTAGTTCACCTGGAGCACCGCGTAGCCGCGGTTCGCGAGCCACTGCACCTCGTTGTCGAGCCCCCAGGTGTCGCGCACCCAGGGGCCGCCGTGCACGAGCACGATCGCGGGCAGGCCCGAGGGCGCCACACCTGGCGGGACCGTCAGGTAGCCGTGAAGGCGCATGCCGTCCCGCGCCGGGTAGGTGATGGGCTCCATGGGCGCGAGGGTGTAGGCCTCGAGCCGGGGCCGGTTGCTGAAGAGCAGCGTGGCGCGCCTCGCGCTGCGCTCCCACAGGTACCAGTGGACCGGCGCCGCATCCTCCAGGTAGGCCACGATCCAGGTCCGGTCGTCGAGGTCCCGGGAGACCACGGTCCAGTCCCCCGGTCGCACCTTCGCCAGCTCGGCGAAGTCCCCCGCCACCTCTGGATCGAGCACGGTCCATTCGCCTCGCGCCCGGGTGAAGCGCACCGCCTGCAGCCGGTGGGTGCGCGGCTGGCGCAGCGTTCCCCCCACGTCGTACTGGGGATCCTCGGCGAGGACGCGCTGGGTGCCCGTCTCCAGGTCCACCTCCAGCAGGCGGGCGGCGTTCGCGCCCACGCTCGTGATCAGCCAGAGGCCGCGGTCGTCGGGAGTGAACGCGGAGACGCCGCCGAAGGTCTCGTCCGCTCCCCAGCGCATCAGCTCGCGCCAGGGGGCCCCGGCGGCGTCGCGCACGCGCACGATCGTCCCCCCCTCGGCGTCGAAGGCTTGCGCCACCCGGATGCGGAGGTGATGGTCGGCCGACCAGTCCACCACGTCTCCGGGGTTCTCGGTGTCGAGGGTGAGCGCCCCGCTGCCCAGGTCCAGGCGATAGACGTCGTGGAGGCGGCGGTCGCGCACGTTGAGCGCCACCAGCAGCGTGTCCGGGTAGGCGGCCTCCGCGGCCACCATCTGCGCTTGCGCCCCCTCGTGCGGCGTCAGGTCGACGGTGTCGCCGGTGGCGAGGTCGGTCCGGTAGAGGTGCCAGTTCTCGTCACCGTCGCTGTCCTGCAGGTAGAGGATGTGCTCCCCCCTCCAGGTCCAGGAGAACAGGTGGATGCCCCGCTTGCGGTCGGAGGTCACCACGCGGTCGTCGTCCTCCCCGCGCGTCCTCACCCAGACGTTGAGCACGCCCGCATGAGGCGCCAGGTAGGCCAGGTGCCTGCCGTCCGGAGAGATCTCGGGAGACGCCTTCTCGGGGTTTCCGAAGAGGACGTCGCGCGGGATCAGCTCGGGGAGCGGGCTCATGGCGCCGGCGAGGGGAGCGGGCGCGCCCACTCCGTGGGAAGCGTGCGCAACCAGGTGCGCATCCACTGGAGCAGCACCGAGGACGAGATCGCGGTGGCCGCCATCAGCCCCACGACGGCGCCGTAGAGCGCGGGGACGTGGAGGGCCGCGGCCGCCGCCACGCCCAGCCAGGTGAGGGGCGCGGTGAGCCCGAGGTAGCGGAGGAGCGCCACCACCAGGCCCGGACGCGCCACCCCCATCCCCTCGAACGCGGGCCGGCAAAGGAAGAAGGGAAGCCCGAGGAGACAGGCGAGCGGGATGAGGCGCAGGGCGTTGGTGGCGAGCTCCGCCGCCACCTCGCTCTTGGTCTGGGCGCGCGCCAGGGGCCCGGCGGCGAGCAGCATCACCGGCAAGAGGATCAGCACGTACACGACCCCGGCACGGAGCGCCTCCCGCACGCCCCGGCGGATGCCGTCGAGGTTGCGGGCTCCGAAGTGACGGGCGACGTAGGGGAGCATGGCCACGGCGGTGGCGACGGCGGGGGTCACGGCCAGGCGCAGGTAGTAGTTGAACAGGGTGAGCGCGGCCACGGATTCCGTGGGCTGGGGCTGACGCGTGAGCAGGCCGTTGACCACCGCCGTCTCCACCCCCATGAGCAGGTAGGCGAGCGACGAGGGCAGGGCGAGACGGAGGATGGCCCGGTAGGGCCGGGGATCCGCCGGTCCGCGGGCATCCGCCTCGGTGACGCCGTCCCGCGCCTTGCGCTCCCGCTCGTGCCGGGCGGCCCGGCGCAGCGCGTAGGCCAGACCGCCGAAGCGTCCGAGCACGGTGGAGAACGCGATGCCGAAGATGCCCCAGTGGAAGACGAACGTGAACAGCGTGTTGAGGGCGACGTTGATCACGTTGGACCAGATGCCCGCCCACATGGTGGCGCGGGTGTCGTTGTGCGCCTTCACCAGGGAGTCGGGGACGACGGACCAGAAGGTGGTCGCCGCCGAGCCCACCAGCAGCACCGCGCTGTAGACGGCGAACGGCCGCGCCAGGGCCTCGCTCCCCGCGATGCGCGGCGCGAGGAGCCAGCAGGCGCCCCCCAGCACCGCGAACGCGGGCATGACCCCGTAGACCAGGCGCCAGGTCGTGGCCAGCGCCTGCTGGATGCGCGCCTCGTCCCGGGCTCCCATGGCCCGGGCCAGGTTGGAGGTGAGCCCGGTGGACAGACCCACCCACACCGCGATCATGGCCAGCTCGAAGGGAAGGGTGAGCCCGATGGCGGCCACGGCGGCGTCCCCCAGGGTGCCGGCGTAGAACGTGTCCACCACGGCGAAGAGCGACCGCATCCAGAAGGAGACCACGAGAGGGGCGGCCATCTGGAGGATGGTGGGGTCGGCGCGGCGAGACATGCTCGCGGCGGAGTCTAGCGCAGCGAGAGATCGCCCCCCAGCCGCAGCCTCAGCTCGCGCGTGACCTCGGGGAGGAAGGTGGCCGTCATGGGCTCGGCCTCGAAGATCTTCCCCTTCCCCCCCACCACCCGGGCGCTCACGCGGTGCCGGCCGGCGGGCAGGGTGGCCGTCCAGGTGTGGGTGCGGAACGGGGCGGCCCCCTTGGAGAAGGACCGCTCGAGCACGGGAGCGCCGTCCACCAGGAGCGTCAGCGTTCCTTCCCTCGTCCAGTGCGTGAGCTTGATGAGCGCCCGCGCCGGTGGCGGCGCGGCGGGACGGGTGGGCTTCCCCTCGGCACGCCTGACCGGGGTCGGGGTCGGGGCCACGGGGACGGCCCGCTCCGCCGCGACCGGCTCCGGTGCGCGTGGCGTGTCCCGGAGCCCGGCCAGCAAGGCCGCCAGGGCGAGAAGGGCGAGCCCCCCTCCTGCCATGAGGAGCGCCCGCTTCTTCGAGCCACCCCGCGCCGGCGCGACTGCGGGCCGCTGCGGAGGTGCCTCCCTGGCCGGCGGCTCCAGCACCGCGCGCAGATCCGCGACGAACGCGGAGCCGGACGGGTAACGGCGCGCGGGATCCTTGTGCAGCATCCTCTCCAGCACCAGATCCACGCCAGCGGGGAGCTCGGGGGCGACCTTGGAAGCCCGGCGCGGAGCGCCGTGCACGACCTGGTAGGCGAGGGTGACGGCGCTGTCTCCCGCGAAGGGCGACTCCCCGGTGAGCATCTGGTAGGCGACCACCCCCAGGGAGAAGAGGTCGGCCCGCCCGTCGATCTCCTTCCCCTCCACCTGCTCGGGGGACATGTAACGGGGCGTCCCCAGCTCGGTGCTGTCCAGGGTGAGGTGGGACGACGTGATGCGGGCGATGCCGAAATCGGTGATCTTCACGAACCCCGCCTCGGTGAGAAGGATGTTCCCGGGCTTGACGTCCCGGTGCACGATCCCACGGGCGTGGGCGGCATCGAGCGCGCTCGCGACCTGCTCCAGCACGGCCAGGAGCGACCCGGCATCCGGGCGGGCGTGCTCGAGCAGGCGCTCCAGGCTCGTGCCCTCGATGCACTCCATGACGATGTACAGCTCGCCAGCGTCGTCCTTCCCCAGGTCGTGGATCTTCACGATGTTGGGGTGGTCGAGGCTCCCCGCGGTCTGGGCCTCCCGGAAGAAGCGCTCCTGCACGATGCGCACCTGCGCTTCCGTCATGGAGCGCGAGGCACGCAGGACCTTGATCGCCACCAATCGCCGGATGAGAGGGTCACGGGCACGAAACACGATGCCCGCCGCCCCGGAGCCGAGCTGCCCCAGGACCTCGTAGCGCCCGATCGTGGAGGGCACCGCGGTCGGCTGCATGATGGGAATATGAGGGCCGGTCGCCGGAGAGGGCAACCGTTGTGCGGTGGAAGCACTTCCCCGGAGTCCCATGACGGCGCCCGATCCGAGCACGGCCTTGTCCATCCAGCTCAACCAAGCGCCGCTTCGCCGCGGAGCGGGCATGGACCTGATGGCCCGCGCTGGCATGGGCCTCGCTCCCTTGCCCGGCAACGTCGCGCGAGGTCCCCCCCATGCACACGCACGCACTTGCCCCTCTCCGTTCGCTCGCGTTCGCTCTCCTCGTGCTCTCCGGCCATTCCGTGTTCGCCGCCGATGCGCCCGGCGTAACCGTTACCGAGCACGCTCTACCGCCGCACGAAGACGGCACCCTTCGCGGGCCTCTGATCCGCACACCCCATCTCACCGGCGAGCTCCCGCCCTGGAGCGGCATGGATCGCGCGCTGGCCACGAGCTACGTCGTGTTCGCCGGGCTGGACGCCTGGCAGACCGGGAATCTCCCCTCCGGCTACCGCGAGGGAAACCCGCTCGTGTCGTCGTGGGCGGGAGATCGCCCGAGCCTCGATCACGCGGTGGCCTTCAAGGCCGTCACGACCTGGGGCACGCTCGCGCTGGCGCGCCGGATCCAGCATCCCGGACGCCGGCGTCTCGTGCTCGTGCTGATGAACGTCGTCCAGGCGAGCGTCGTCGTGCTCAATGAGAGGAAAACAGGCGGGATTCTGCTCGGACGCTAGATCGGGTCATGACATTTTCTAGATGAAATCGTCCCCGATTTCCGGTAGAAGGGTGACCTCTGCGGGGGGGACGAAATGCGGCGACCTGCTCGCTGGGCCATCTGGCCGTGCGTGCTGGTGTTCGCGTGCGCGCCGGGCCGGGCCACGGAGCCGGACGGAGCGGTCGCTCTCCGCGCCACCCGCGAGGACGCGGACCACGTTCGCCTGACCATCCAGGCGATCGTCCCGCTCGAACAGGTCGTCGTGACCTGGACAGGTCCCCAGGGACTCGTGCTGAAAGCCGAGATTCCCGAGGGAACGCCCCAGGAAAAGACGCCAGAGCCGATCGCGGGGGGTGAGCGGCTCTCTCTCCCCACCCTGGCCGGCGGAAGCCTGCAGACGCTGCGCCTTCGGCTCGAGGGGACGCCCGTGGAGGGCGTCTCCGGGATCGCGGTGGTGCGCGTCGAGGGCCTGCTTCGCGGACAGCCGGTCCGCGAAGCCCTCGGGATCCCGGTCGCGGTTCCGGACAGCGGCCGCCTGCGGGGAGACGTGCTCGAGTTTCCGGCCGCGGTGGAGCCGTGAGGCCCTCCCGCCTCGCCTCCACCCTGCTCCTCGCCCTGCTGCTGCCCGGGACCGTCCTCGCCAACTGGACCGCATCCGGCACCTTCCGCTACCGGGACCGCGAGTTCGACCAGAACGGCTTCACGGGAGTGGAGCCCGCCCAGCCCGCAAGGTACGTGGACGTGGAGGTGGTGGACGCCGGCTCCGGGTCGGTGCTGGCCTCGGGGGCCACCACCGTGACCGGCGCCTTCTCCATCGCCGTCAACGACAGCGCGACACGCACGGTCTACGTGCGGGCGCTCACCCGATCGGACAGGACGAACGGCCTGTTCCTCAGCGTCACCAACGGGTCGAACGCCGTCTACTCCGTGGCCTCGCCCACCGTTCCGTCCCACAACCCGAGCACGAACGTGAGCTTCGGCACGCTGGTGGCGGAAGCCGGCTCGGGCGGGGAACCCTTCAACCTCTACGACGTTGGCGTGTACGGAGCGGATTTCCTCGCCTTCCTGCAGGGCTTCCGCCCCCGCAACGCCGATGAACTGGAGATCCAGTGGGCGCCGAACCGGGGAGCCGGCGGCTCCAACACGAGCCCCGGCCTGATCAGCGTGCGAGATACCAGCGGCTACGACGACACGGTCGTCCTCCACGAATACGGCCACTACGCGGTGTTCGCCTACGGCGACTCGGACAACCCGGCGGGTACGCACGCGCTCGCCGACTGCAACCAGGATCCCCGGCTGGCCTGGGACGAGGGCCACGCCTCCGCTTTCGGCGGTGCGGTCCGCCGCCACTTCGGTCTCCCCCATCCACAGATCTACGTGCGCACCACGGGCGCACCGGGGCCCGGCAACCTGGCGCTCTTCTTCGACATGGAAGCGGAGGTGCCCTACAGCTGCAGCGGCAGCACCAGCGAGGTCTCGATCTACACCGCGCTGTGGGACATGGGCGACAGCGCCGCCACCCCTGACGACACACCGGGAGTCGACGATCCCCCCGTGGACACCATGGCGCGCACGGACGCCGAGCTGTGGGAGGTGATGACGGAGTCCCTGCCGGGCCGGGCCTACATCACCGCCGAGGACTACTGGGACGGCTGGTTCAACACCCCGGTGAGCAACGGCGACCTGACCGCCATGCGGAGCGTCTGGGGCGACGGGGTGGAGATCCGCTACTTCCCCGATCCCTACGAGCCCAACGAGGACCGCGCCAGCGCCGCCCTCCTTCCCGTGGATGGCGCCGCGCGCGAGGCGACCTTCTTCCGCGATCCCGAAGGGAACGGCTCGGGCACCAATGCGCAGGATCTCGATTTCTACCGCTTCAACGCCACCTCGGGTTGGACCTACGTCGTCGAGACCACGCACCTGCTCTCCGCCTGCGACACGCAGCTGCGGATCCAGAACTCGGCGGGGAGCACGCTCGCCTCGAACGACAACCGCACCGCCGACGACCTCTCCTCGATGATCACGTGGACGGCGCCCAGCAGCGGCGCCTTCTACGTGCAGGCCTTCCAGGCCAGCGGCGACACGACCCCGTACGGCTCCTACGCGCTCACCCTGCGCGTCACGCCGGATGCCGACGGCGACGGGCGTCCGGACGGGTTCGACAACTGCCCCGCCGTCGCGAACCAGGACCAGACGGACGGGGACGGGGATGGGCGCGGGAGCGCCTGCGACAACTGTCCCACCGTGGCGAACGCGACGCAGGCGGACGGGGATGCCGACGGCGTGGGGGACGCCTGCGATCCCTGTCCCAGCGACCCGGGGAACGACGGGGACGAGGACGGGCACTGCGCCGCCACCGACAACTGCCCCGCCGTCTCCAACCCCGGGCAAGAGGACGAAGACGGCGACGGGCTCGGCGACCTCTGCGATCCCTGCCCGGCGGATCCTGCCCCCGATGCCGACGCCGACGGGGACGGCCACTGCGCCGCCACCGACAACTGCCTCGCCGCCCCCAACCCCGGCCAGGAAGACGCGGACGGCGACGCTCTCGGCGATGCCTGCGACCCCTGCCCGCTCGACGCCGCGAACGATGAGGACGCCGACGGCCACTGCGCCGACGCCGACAACTGCCCCGCGGTCGCGAACCCGGGACAGGAGAACGCCGACGCCGATCCCCTGGGGGACGCCTGCGACCCCTGCCCCGCCGATGCGACGAACGACGCCGACGAGGATGGGGTCTGCGGGGACGTCGACAACTGCCCCTCGGATCCCAACCCCGGACAGGAGGACGGCGACGCCGACACCCTGGGCGACGCCTGCGATCTCTGTCCCGCGGACGCGACGAACGACGCCGACGAGGACGGGATCTGCGGGGGCATCGACAACTGCCCCTCGGATCCCAACCCGGGACAGGAGGACGGCGACGCCGACACCCGGGGCGACGCCTGCGATCCCTGTTCCGCGGATGCGTCGAACGACGCGGACGGAGATGGAATCTGCGGGAACATCGACAACTGCCCCGCCGCACCGAACCCCCTGCAGGAAGACGTGGACCAGGACGGCGCCGGCGACCTGTGCGATCCGGACCGCGACGGCGATGGCGTCGTCAACGCCACCGACTGCGATCCCGACGTGCCCACGGTGTCCGTCTTGCCGGCGCCGGTCGGGAGCACGCTCGAGATCGGCATCGGCGGGGAGGCGAGCTGGTCCCCGACCGCGCACGCCACGCTCTTCGCGCTCTACCGGGGAGGCGTCGCGGGAGGGGCCGCCTTCGCGTACAACCACACGTGCATCGCCGGCGGGCTCCTCGAACCGACGCTGACGGATCCCGCGATCCCGGAGCCCGGCGCGTTCTTCTACTACCTGGCGGTGGGCGTGAACCGCTGCGGCGAGGGGCCGCTCGGCGACCCCACACGCACGACCGGGGACAGCTGCCCGCCGGTGGGGCCCGTGGACAGCGATGCCGACGGCATCGCCGACCTGGACGACGTCTGCGCCGGCACGTTCGACCCGGACCAGGCCGATGTGGATGGAGACGGGCGAGGCGATGCCTGCGACGGCTGCCCGCTCGCCGCCGACCCCGAGCAGCAGGATCTGGACGGCGACGGTACCGGCGACGCCTGCGATCCCTGCCCGGACCAGTCCGGCGACGACGCCGACGGCGATGGCGTCTGCGAGGACGTGGACAACTGCGCGTCCACCGCGAACCCGGGCCAGGAAGATGGCGACGCCGACGGCCTGGGCGATGCCTGCGATCCCTGTCCCCTCGATCCCGTCAACGACGTCGATGCCGACGGCGTGTGCGCAGACGCCGACAACTGCCCGGTGGCCGCGAACCCGGGCCAGGAGGACGGCGACGGCGACGCCGCGGGCGACGTCTGCGATCCCTGTCCCGCCGACGCGGACGATGACGGAGACGAGGACGGGATCTGCGGCGACCTCGACAACTGTGCCGCGGTTCCCAACCCGGGCCAGGAGGACGGGGATGCCGACGGCGTGGGCGACGCCTGCGATTCCTGTCCTTCCGAGCCCGGCAACGATGAGGACGGGGACGGCATCTGCGCCGCGACCGACAACTGCCCGGCGGCCGCGAACCCGGGCCAGGAGGACGGGGACGCCGACGGCCTGGGGGACGCCTGCGATGCCTGTCCCGCCGATCCCGGCAACGACCCCGACCAGGACGGGGTCTGCGCCGCCGCCGACAACTGTCCAGGGACCGCGAACCCCGGCCAGGAGGACGGCGACACCGATGGCCAGGGCAACGCCTGCGATCCCTGTCCCGCCGACGCGGACGACGACGGGGACGAGGACGGGTTCTGCGGCGACGTCGACAACTGTGCCGCCATCCCCAACCCAGGCCAGGAGGACGGCGACGCCGACGGCGTGGGCGACGCCTGCGATCCTTGTCCGTCCGATCCGGGGAACGACATCGACGAGGACGGCGTCTGCGCCGCGGCCGACAACTGCCCGGCGGCCGCGAACACGGGCCAGGAGGACGGGGACGCCGACGGCCTGGGGGACGCGTGTGACACGTGTCCTGCCGATCCGGGCAACGACCCCGACCAGGACGGGGTCTGCGCCGCCGCCGACAACTGTCCAGGGACCGCGAACCCTGGCCAGGAGGACGGCGACACCGATGGCCTTGGTGACGCGTGTGACTCCTGCCCCGCCGATGCAGCCAACGATGCCGATCAGGACGGCGTCTGCGGCGACGACGACAACTGCGCCGCCGTCCCCAACCCCGGCCAGGAGGACGGCGACGCCGACGGCCTGGGTGACGCGTGCGATCCGTGTCCGTCCGATCCGGGGAACGACGGGGACGAAGACGGCGTCTGCGGCGACCTCGACAACTGCGCCGCCGTCCCCAACCCCGGCCAGGAGGACGGCGACGCCGACGGGGTGGGCGACGCCTGCGATCCCTGTCCGTCCGATCCGGGCAACGACTCCGACGAGGACGGCGTCTGCGCTGCGGCCGACAACTGCCCGGCGGCGGCGAACCCGGGCCAGGAGGATGGGGACACCGACGGCCTGGGCGACGCCTGCGACTCCTGCCCCGCCGATGCAGCCAACGATGCCGATCAGGACGGCGTCTGCGGCGACGTCGACAACTGCGCCGCCGTCCCCAACCCCGGCCAGGAGGACGGCGACGCCGACGGCGTGGGCAACGCCTGCGATCCCTGTCCCGCCGACGCAGACGATGACGGAGACGAGGACGGGATCTGCGGCGACCTCGACAACTGTGCCACGGTTCCCAACCCAGGCCAGGAGGACGGCGATGCCGATGGCGTGGGCGACGCCTGCGATCCTTGTCCGTCAGATCCGGGGAACGACCCCGACGAGGACGGCGTCTGCGCCGCGGCCGACAACTGCCCGGCGGCCGCCAATCCGGGCCAGGAAGACGGCGACGCCGACGGCCTTGGTGACGCCTGTGACGCGTGTCCGTCCGATCCGGCCAACGACGCGGACGAGGATGGCGTCTGCGGCGACCTCGACAACTGTGCCGCGGCCCCCAACCCCGGCCAGGAGGATGGCGACGCCGACGGCCTGGGCGACGCGTGTGACACGTGTCCGTCCGATCCGGGGAACGACGGGGACGAGGACGGCCTCTGCGGCGACGTCGACAACTGCGCCGCCGTCCCCAACCCGGGCCAGGAGGACGGGGACGCCGACGGCCTGGGCGACGCCTGCGATCCCTGCCCGACCGATCCGGGCAACGACGCGGACCAGGACGGCGTCTGCGCCGCCGCCGACAACTGCCCGGCGGCCCCCAATCCTGGCCAGGAGGACGGCGACGCCGACGGCCTGGGAGACGCTTGCGACCTCTGTCCCGCCGACGCCGCCAACGATGTCGACGAGGACGGCGTCTGTGGCAACCTCGATAACTGCCCCGCTGTTGCGAACCCCGGTCAGGAGGATGGCGACGCCGATGCCGTAGGCGATGCCTGTGACGCCTGTCCTGCCGATGCAGCCAACGACGTGGACCAGGATGGCGTCTGCGGCGACGTCGACAACTGTCCCGCAGCTCCCAACCCTGGCCAGGAAGACGGCGACACGGACGGTCTGGGCGACGCCTGCGACCTCTGTCCGTCCGATCCCGGCAACGACGGCGACGAGGACGGCATCTGCGCCGCGGCCGACAACTGCCCGGCTGTTGCGAACCCGGGCCAGGAGGACGGCGACGCGGATGTCATAGGCGATGCCTGCGACGCCTGTCCTGCCGATGCAGCCAACGACGTGGACCAGGACGGGGTCTGCGGCGACGTCGACAACTGCCCGGACGTTCCCAACCCGGGGCAGGAGGACGCGGACCAGGATGGTACGGGCGACGCCTGCACCCCCTGAACCCCTTCCCCTCCCGCTCGTACAATGCCCCGCCTCATTCCAGGGGGTCGATCCATGCGCCGTTCCCTGCCGCCCTCGCGGATCCTGCTCGTCCTCGTCCTCGTCCTCGCCTTCGCCGGCCTCCTGCCGCTCCTGGCCGAGGAGCAGGACGCGCCGCCGCACCCCGCCAAGGAAACGCCCCGCGGCAAGCAGCGCTCGGCGGAGCAGGCGGAGACGTCGCGGCAGGAGCGCCAGCGGAAGGAGAAGGAGAAGGGAAAGAAGGAGGAGAAGCCGGCGACGAAATGGTCCGCCGGCACGTTCTCCGGCCTCACCCTGCGCGAGATCGGCCCCGCCGTGACGTCAGGGCGGATCGTGGATCTCGCCGTCGATCCCACGCACCGTGCCACCTGGTACGTGGCCGCGGCCTCGGGCGGGGTCTGGAAGACCGAGAACGCAGGCGCGACCTGG
>DASUFT010000014.1:0-202316 GCA_036274395.1 Candidatus Polarisedimenticolaceae bacterium
GTGGCCAAGGTCCTCCAGCGTCTGGTGCGCGCCGGGCTGGCGGTGGGCACCCGGGGAAGCAACGGAGGCTACCGGCTGGCCCGGCCTGCCTCGGGCATCACCGTGCTGGACGTGCTGCGCGTGTTCGAGGAGGAGCTGGCGGACAGCGGAGGGAAGATGCCCGGGACACCGCTCGACCGGCTGATGGCGGAGGTCACCGAAGGCGCGCGGTACACCTTCGCCTCGGTGTCGCTGGAGACGCTGCGCGGTCAGGGCTGATCGGGCTCTTCGCGGGAGAGGACCTCGAGCATCGCGGCTTTGTCGGCAAGATCCACGCGCCCCCCCATTGGCTTTGAGACCCAGCGGAATGGTCGGCGTACGGACGGGTCCACATCGCGCTCGCGTTGCGCTGCCGCCAGCAGATCGGAAGCGAGTCTGCTCCTCATGGCCGATCCCCGCTGTCCTGGTCTTGCCTGGGAGTGCGCTCCTCTTCGTTCAGCTGCAGGATCTCCACCTTCCGCTCGGGCTCGAGCAACCGCTGGGTCTCCAGCATGCCGGCCCGGAAGAGGGCGCTTCCCCGCCCCGAACCTCTTCCGTAGCGGCGCTCCTGGCGCTTGCCTTCGGCGATCAGCAGGAGCGGGAGCACCACGATGCAGGCCACGACGAGCCAAGCTCCGGCGCTCATGGACCTACGTTGCGTCCAACGTCGACCCAAGGCAAGGCGATCCCGAGCGGTCGGCGTTGTCGGTGTATCCTGCGTTGCCGATGCGGCCTCCCCGAACCGCAACCCTGCTCGTTGCTTCTCTGCTCCTGACCGCCTGCGCCTCCGCGCCGCGTGGGCCAGCGCCGTCCGCTGTTCCGGCGGCCCCCGTCGCCCGCCCCGCCCCGCTCGCCCACCCCACGGCGTGGGAGGACTCGGTCCTCTACTTCGTGCTCCTCGACCGGTTCGCGGACGGGGATCCGGGCAACGACGCCAACGTCGACGTCAAGGCGAAGGGCGCCTTCCACGGCGGGGATCTGAAGGGACTCACCGCCCAGCTCGGCGAGATCGCCGACCTCGGCGTGACCGCGCTCTGGATCAACCCCGTGGTGAAGAACATCCCCGGCTTCGTCACCGGTGCCGGGTTCCCGGACTGGGCCTACCACGGCTACTGGGCGGACGACTTCTACGCCCTGGACCCCCGCTTCGGCACCGAGGACGACCTCCGCGCCCTGGTGGACGCTGCCCACCAGCGGGGCATCCGCGTGCTCCTGGACGTCGTCTACAACCACGTGGGCTACGACTCCCAGTACCTGACGAACCCCAGGACCAAGAGCTGGTTCCGTACCGAGGCCGCCGGCACCTGTGGGCAGGACGACCTCACCTCCTGCGTGAGCGGGCTCCCCGACCTGAAGACCGAGCGGGCCGAGGTCCAGGACTACCTCTTCGAGGCCCACCTCGGCCTGGCCGAGCGCACCGGCCTCGACGGCTTTCGCCTGGACACGGTCAAGCACGTCGATCACACGTTCTGGCAGGAGCACCGCGTGCGCGCGCGCGCCCGCCTGGGGGAGGGGTTCTTCCTGCTCGGCGAGGTCTGGGGCGGCGACGCCGAGAGCCTCGACCCCTGGTTCGCCTCCGACGAGATGGATGCCGGCTTCGACTTCTCGTTCCAGGGGAGCGCCATTGCCTGGCTGCAAGGACGGGGGAGAACGGTCTCCTTCGACCGCTACCTCAAGGGCCGGGAGAAGGTGCGGCAGGGGCACCTCCTCTGCCATTTCCTCTCCTCCCACGACGTGCCGGGCGCGCTGTCGCAGCTTCAGGGGAACCGCCACCTCTTCAGCATCCTGGCCGTGATGCAGATGTCGGTGGGTGGGCTGCCGATGGTCTACTACGGCGAGGAGGTCGCGCGCCCCGGCGGTGACTGGCCCGACAACCGGAGCGACTTCCCCTGGGGCGCCCGCCACGTCGATCCCGGCCGCAACCTGCCCCGCGACGAGTCCATGCGCGCCTTCTACAAGAAGTTGATCGGGATCCGGCGCGCCCACCCCGCGCTTTCCCGGGGAGAGCATACGCCGCTCTCCAGGGACGGGGACCTCCTGGTCTTCCTCCGCCGCGATGCCGCCTCCGGAGACGCGGTTCTGGTGGCGGTCAACCGCGGCGAGGGGACGTCGGTGGCCGAGGTGGACGCGCCCCAGGAGTGGCGCGGGCGCCCGCCCACCGAGCTGCTCTCCGGCGAGCCCCTTCCCGGGGATCCCCTCCGCCTGACGGTGGCGCTCCCGACCAGGACAGCGCGGCTGTACGGGATGCAGTAGCCTGCTGCGGAAAGAGGAGGCGCATGGCCGGCGTTCGCTTCGATGACGTGGCCAAGCACTACGGGGAGGTGAGGGTGATCGAGCACCTGAACCTCGACATCCACGACCAGGAGTTCATGGTCCTGGTCGGGCCCTCCGGCTGCGGCAAGAGCACCGCCCTGCGCATGGTGGCCGGCCTGGAGGAGATCACGGCGGGCCGGGTCTCCATCGGCGAGCGCGTGGTCAACGACGTTCCTCCCAAGGACCGCGACATCGCCATGGTCTTTCAGAGCTACGCCCTCTACCCGCACATGACGGTGCGGGAGAACCTGGAGTTCGGGCTCAAGCTCAGGAAGACGCCCCGGGCGGAGATGGACCGGCTCGTGACCGAGGCCGCCGACATCCTGGGGATCAAGCAGCTCCTCGAGCGCAAGCCCAAGCAGCTGTCGGGCGGGCAGCGCCAGCGGGTGGCTCTGGGCCGCGCCATGGTGCGCAAGCCCTCCGTGTTCCTGTTCGACGAGCCGCTCTCGAACCTGGACGCCAAGCTGCGCGTGCAGATGCGGGCCGAGATCAGCAAGCTCCAGCAGCGCCTGCACACCACCACGCTCTACGTGACCCACGACCAGGTCGAGGCCATGACCATGGGCCACCGCATCGCCGTCATGAACGACGGCAAGATCATGCAGGTGGGGAGCCCGCTGGAGCTGTACGAGCGGCCGCAGAACGTCTTCGTGGCCAACTTCATCGGCACCCCGCCCATGAACTTCGTGCGCGGGGTCCTGGCCGACGGCGGGACGCGGGTGGCGGCGTCCAAGTTTTCGCTCCCGGTGCCGGAGCGGCTGCGGGCCGCCACCGCCGGCAAGGACGGGACCAAGGTGGTGGCCGGCATCCGCCCGGAGAGCGTGGGCGACACCGCCATGCAGGCGCGGGGAGAGACCGCGCGCTTGCAGGGCGAGGTGGAGATCGTGGAGCCGCTGGGGCACGAGGTCATCGTGCACGCCCGCGTGGGGGACGACGTCCTGGTCGCCAAGACCGACCCCCACCGCGCGCCGCAGATGGGGACCCCCATCGAGCTGGTCCTGGACCTCGACGCCTTGCACCTGTTCGACGCCGCGACGGAGGGGAGAATGGGGGACAGGCACCAAGAAGAACGGTGAGCTTGGGACCCGCCGAAGTCAGCAATTCTTCTTGGTGCCTGTCCCCACAGGAGACACCGATGATTCGCAGAACGCTTCTGACCCTTGCATCGCTCATCACCTTCGCGCTCCCCGCCTTCGCCCAGAAGGAGATCGTGGTCTGGCACGCCTACCGCGGCGAGGAGAAGGAGGCCTTCGAGAAGGTGGTCGCCGCCTTCAACCAGGCGTCCGCGGGGAAGGGGATCAGGGCCACCACGCTGGCCGTCCCCTTCGACGCCTTCGCGGACAAGATCTCGGCCGCCGTGCCCCGCGGCAAGGGCCCCGACGTCTTCATCTACGCCCAGGACCGCCTGGGGGGCTGGATCGAGGCGGGGAACACGGTGGAGCCGCTCGACTTCTTCCTGGATGCCTCCATCAAGGCGCGGTTCCTTCCCACCACGATGGAGGCGATGACCTACGGCGGCAGCACCTACGGCCTGCCCCTGAACTTCAAGGTCATCACCATGATCTACAACAAGAAGCTGGTGCCTGCCCCGCCCAAGACCAGCACCGAGCTCGTGCAGGTGGCGAAGAAGCTGACCGACAAGGGCTCCGGCCGCTTCGGCCTCGCCTACGCCTACTCCGACTTCTACTACCACGCGGCCCTGCTGAACGGCTTCGGCGGCAAGGTGTTCGACCGCTCCCGGAACCCGACGCTGAACGCCCCCGAGAACGTGCGGTCCCTGGAGCAGCTCCTCAAGTGGCAGAAGACCGACGGTATCCTGCCCGCCGAGCCCTCCTCCGCGCTCATCAAGTCCCTGTTCAACGAGGGCAAGGCGGGGATCGTGTTCTCCGGCCCCTGGTTCCTCGGGGAGATCGCCCAGGGCGTGAGCTACGGCCTGGCCCCCCTCCCCACCCTGGTGGAAGCGGGGAACAAGCCCATGCGCCCCTGGATGACCGTGGAGGGGATGTTCATCGCCGCGCCCTCCAAGAACAAGGAAGCGGCCTACGAGCTGATCAAGTACGTGACCGACCTCCAGGCGGCCAGGACCATGGCCCTGGAGGGGCGGCAGACCCCGGCCAACAAGAACGTCTACACGGACCCCAAGGTGGCCGCCGATCCCGTGCTCAAGGCCTTCTTCGAGCAGGTGAAGGTCGCGGTGCCCATGCCCAATCTGCCCGAGATGACCATGGTCTGGTCTCCCGCCACCACCGCCATGAACACCGTCGTGAAGGGAACGGCCAGGCCCAAGGAGGCCCTGGACGGCGCGCAGGCCGCCGTGCAGGCGGACGTGGCGCGGCTGCGTGGCAAGAAATGACGCGCGCAAGCGCGCGGCGATCGGACTGACGGTCGCCGCGGGGGTGGCCGCCCTCATGGGCTGGCTGCTCTTCTCCTGGGGGAACCGCTCGGTGTGGCAGAGCGCGGCGGAGCGCGCGGCCCGCCAGCGCGTGGTCGCCTTCACCTCGGTCGTGGAGCGCGCGGGACCGGCCGGGAACCGGGTCCGCGCCGCCGTGGCCTCGATGGCCGCCGGCGATCCCACCGTGGAGAGGGTCCGCGTCGTGGTCCTCGAGGGGCGGCAGCTCGTCGCCTCGACCTCGCCCCAGGACACCGGGGCACGGTCCGCTCCGCGCGCGCTGGAGATGGCCGAGAAGCCCATCTACGACCTCGCCCAGGAGCTGCGTGCGGCGGTCCAGACCAACCGAGAAGAGGGAACTCCTCGAAAAGACGAGATCCAGACCGTGTACCTCCCCTCCGGTGGGATCTCGGTCGCCGCTCCTCTCCAGCGGGGGGAGGACGTGGTCGGCATGGTCCAGCTCCAGCTGAGACCCGGGGGGCACGCTCGCGGGGCGTCCGTCCTGCTCGCGCTGGCAGCCTGGCTGGTTCCGGTGGTGCTGTTCCTCGCCCTGTCCATTCCGCTGCGCGGGCGGTCCGTGCCGCTGCTGGTGACCGCCGCGGTGCTGCTCCTGGGGGCCGTGGTCGCGCAGTGCGGCCTCGCGGCCTCCCGTCTGGGACGGGAATCCCGTCGCGCGGCCGAGCGGTCGGCGGACCACGTCCGCTCCCTCGACGCGCTCGCCCGCCGCTCCCTGGACGCGCTCCCCGCCCCCGAGCCCGAACCGGGTCTCGCGCCCGAGGCGCCGGGCGAGGCTCCGGTCCCTCTCCCCGAACAGTCCCCCGCGTCCACCGGACCGGAGCAGGAGAGCGCCGCCCTGCCCCAGCTCCCGTCCTTCGATCTCTCGCTGGGGGGGCCTGGCGACGAGACGGAGGAAGCCGTGGCGCCGCTCGATCCGGTGGCCTGGGACGTGGACCGGTTCCGGCGGCCGCTCGGTCTCCTGGCCGGGGACGGCTCTCCCGCGGCGGGAGCACTCGCCGCCGCGCGCGACCAGGCGGCGCGCTTCGGCTGGCGTGCCGCCGCCTCCCTGGCCGTGCTCTCCCTGGCGCTCTTCCTTTTCGTGGCGCTTGGAACGGCGCAGGCGGCGGGGGGTGCGCTGGCGCGGCACCGGGTGGCCTACCTGTACACGCTCCCGGCCATGCTGGGGATGACCCTCCTCGTCTTCTTCCCCTTCCTCTACGGGATCACGCTGTCCTTCACCGACTCGAACCTCTACAACACGAACCAGTCCATCGGCGAGACCTGGATCGGCCTGGAGAACTACAAGGAGGTGCTCTCCGGGTTCCACCTGGTGCGGAAGACCGACGCCGGCTGGAGCTTCGACTACGGCAGCTTCTACTGGACGCTGGGCTTCACGGTGGTGTGGACGATCACCAACGTGGCCATCGGGGTATCGGTGGGACTGGTGCTGGCGCTGGTCCTGAACACCAAGGGCCTGGCCCTGCGGCCGGTCTACCGCGTGCTCCTGATCCTGCCCTGGGCGGTCCCCACCTACATCACCGCCCTCACCTGGCGCGGCATGTTCCACCAGCAGTTCGGGGTGATCAACCAGGTGATCCAGATGTTCGGCGGCCCCGCCCTCTCCTGGTACGACAAGCCGCTCACGTCGTACCTGACGGCGCTCGCCACCAACGGCTGGCTGTCCTTCCCCTTCATGATGGTGGTCTCCCTGGGCGCCCTGCAGTCGATCCCCGCCGAGCTGTACGAGGCGGCGCGGGTGGACGGGGCCTCGCGCTGGGATCAGTTCCGCGCCATCACCCTCCCCTCGCTCAAGCCCGCCCTGGTCCCCGCCGTCATCCTCTCCGTGGTCTGGACGTTCAACCAGTTCAACGTCATCTACCTGGTCACGGCCGGGGAGCCCGGCGGGTCCACGGAGATCCTGATCACCAAGGCCTACAAGATCGCCTTCGAGAAGTACCGCTACGGCTATGCCGCCGCGTACTCCACCGTGATCTTCGCCATCCTCCTCGCCTACGGCATGCTCCAGAACCGCATGAGCCGCGCCACGGAGGACGTCGCATGACCGCACGGAAGCGCACGGGGGAGCCCTCCCACGCCGCGATCCACGTCTTCCTGGTGGTGTTCACCCTGCTCTCCACCTATCCCCTGCTCTGGGTGCTGGCCATCGCCTTCTCGGGGGAGCAGAGCCTGGCCATCGCCAACCTCCCCCGGAACCCCGGCACCCTGGACCGGCTGCGGGCGGTGCTCCCCTGGCCCAACCAGTGGTCGGTGGCGAACTTCACCTCGGTGGTGGCCGACCAGCCCTTCGCCCGCTGGCTGTGGAACAGCGCGGTGGTGGCGGTGGGCACCACCGTGCTCGGCGTCTTCCTGGCCTGCACGGCCGGGTACGCCTTCTCCCGCTTCCGCTTCCCGGGGCGCCGGGCCGGGCTCATGTCTTTCCTGGTCTCCCAGATGTTCCCCGGCACCCTGATGCTGATCCCGCTCTACATCATCATCGTGCAGTGGCTGGGCCTCGGGTCCACGCGCACCGGCCTCGTCCTCGCCTACACCACCACCGCCATCCCCTTCTGCGTCTGGATGCTCAAGGGCTACTTCGACACCATCCCCCGGGAGCTGGAGGAGGCCGCCCTCATGGACGGGGCCTCGCCGGCCCGGATCTTCTGGCAGATCGTGCTGCCGCTCTCCAAGCCGGCGGTGGCGGTGACCGCCCTTTTTTCCTTCATGACCGGCTGGAACGAGTTCATCCTGGCCGCCACCTTCATGGACAAGGAGGCGCTCTACACGGCCCCGGTGGGCCTGCGGTTCTTCGTGGGGGGGTTCTCCCAGCAATGGGGATACTTCGCGGCGGGATCGGTCATCGTATCCATCCCCGTGGTCGTGTTATTCCTATTCGTCCAGAAGTACCTGGTGTCTGGCCTCACGGCCGGCGCCGTCAAGGGTTAGAGGGGACGTTCGTGAGAGGAGGATGCGCATGAGGTTGCTAGGGCTCAAGCGGGCGGCCCTGCCCGCTCTGGTGCTCGCCGTGTCGGCCACGGCGGCTCTCGCCCAGGCGGTGTCCTTCAAGGACCCGACCGGCGACGACAACGGGCCGGGCGGGTACAGCTACCCGACCGATGCCGTCTACAAGAAGGGGTCGTTCGACCTCACCGGCCTCGACGTCAAGCAGAAGGGGGACAAGGTCGACGTCGACGTCTCCGTCAACTCCCAGCTCGAGGACCCCTGGAAGATGGGGACCGGCTTCTCGGTGCAGATGATCTTCGTGTTCATCGACACCGACCACAAGGAGGGGAGCGGCCACACCAAGGGCCTCCCCGGCTTGAACGTCCAGTTCGCCCCCGAGGACGCCTGGGACAAGGTGGTGGTCCTCTCCCCGCAAGGACCCTCGCGGGTGAAGGCGGAGGTGGAGGGCAAGGCCGCCTCCATGACCAAGGACATCGTCATCCCCACCCGCGTCAAGGGGGCCGGCCGCACCATCTCGGCCACCGTCCCCATGAGCGACCTGGGGAGCGGCGATCCCAGCACCTGGGGCTACCAGGTGGTGATCCAGTCGAACGAGGGCTTCCCCGCCTCCACCGACCTGCTCACCCGCAAGGTGAACGAGTACGAGGGGCAGCACCGGTTCGGGGGCGGCACCGACAGCGACTGCGATCCTCACGTGATGGACGTGCTGGCCGGCTCGGGGACGGGGGACGCCGCCGAGGTCGAGGCCCAGCACCAGATGCTCAAGTACGAGTGTGGCGCCGACGGGGCCGCGGGGACGATGGCCACGTTGAAGATGGTGCGCAAGTAGCCTTCCGCTTCAAGTCCGGGGCCCTCCTCGAGCGAGGAGGGTCCCAGGGGGGAGTTCAATGACCGTGCGCAGAACGTGGGCGACTGCGTTCATGGCTAGCCTCTTCTTCCTGGCCGCCGCTCCTGCGGTGAACGCTCAGGAGCAACCCAAGCTCATCATCGGCGGAACGACGTACACCAAGTGGCTGTGGGGCACCCAGCGCGACCAGGGGTCCCTGTACAACTTCACCACCGTGCCCGGCGAGGGGTACGGGGACAACGGGCAGGGCTCGGAGGTCGAGCTCCTGCTCTCCGCGCGCGTCTCCCGCAAGGTGGAAGTGCGCGCCCGGCTGCACAGCCGCTTCAGCCAGAACTTCTGGACCAACTTCGGCGGCTTCGGCGGGATCAACCCGGCCACCCTGGATCCTCCGCCCGGAAGCTGCACCGCCGGGGACTGCGGCGAGTGGGATCCCCGCTCCAACCAGTACGTCAAGCTCCGCGGGGTGGCGGTGACCCTCACCCCCGGCTACAAGTGGATCGACTCCGCCACCATCGGCGCCAACGACTTCGGCCAGTTCGATCCCTTCGTGCTCGGCCGCATCCGCTACATCGACCGCGACAACGCCGCCGGCCTCCTCTTCCAGGGCTCGGCCCTGGGACGGAAGATCACCTGGGACGTGGCGCGGGTTTCTCTTCCCCGCCTGTGGGCGGGACCAAATTTCAACACCGGGAGCTATCACGCCTCCGACGCGTCCTACGACGCCCAGGCCCGCTGGGAGATCACGCCCGCCTTCGACCTCGGCCTGATCGCGCAGTACGTCAACGACCAGGAGGTGGACGGCACCGACCTCGACGTGGACAACGGGCGCAACCTGCAGACCCGCTTCCGCAACTCCGTGGGCGGGATCAAGTTCGGGATCCGGCCCACCTCCAAGATCGACCTGGCGGGGCGCTTCTACTCCTCGAGCAGCAGCTCGGAGCCCATCGCGGGCGCGCCCTCCGGATTCGGGGACGCCGCGGGATTCGGCCCCGTGCCCGCCGGGCCCATGGACGATGAGGCCTGGCGCTTCAATGCCGACTTCCACGACGTGTTCGCCGGCCTCTCCTTCAACCTCGAGGTCTTCGACATCGGGGCCCAGTACGTGTCCATGATGGCCGCACGCCGCGAGTCGGACGTGCTGCTCACGGAAGGGCACGACGGTGCGTTCGGCTTCCCCGGTCCCACCAACGCGGCGTTCGGCGTCTTTCCCGGCAACCCCACCCGCATCGGACCGGGGGGCTGGGACGGCAACGCCGCCCAGGTGGCGACGATCAACGTGGACAACGAGTTCACCGACTTCGACGAGCAGATGGCGGAGACGGTCATCGGCTGGAAGGGTGTGACCCTGGTTCCCACGTGGTCTTCGGGGAGCAACGACATCTCGGCCGAAGTCACCTGGATCGACTACAACACCAACTGGCAGGCCTTTGACCTGGGCACGCTCTCCAACGTCCCCTACCCCACCAACGAGAGCGACACGGGCGTGGGCCACAACTTCCGCACCGCCTATGCCCCCTTCCAGGACAAGGAGACGCTGATCGCTCTCCTCAAGGGGAAGCACGTCCTCAACTTCGGAAAGGGCCTGGATCTCTTCTGGAAGGTGAAGCACATCGACGAGACGGACGACCGGCTCACCGATCCGGCGCTCATCCCCCTGGCGGTGGCCAACAGGTATAGCGCTCCTCCCGTGGTCACCGACCCCATCAGCAATCTCACCGGAAACCAGTGGGGCGTGTTCGACTCCGTGAACGACGACGACCGCGACCTCGATTACTGGCTGTACTCCGTGGGCGCCGGCTACCAGCTCCACGACGACCTCTACACCTCCGTCCAGTACGAGCGCTTCGACGCCGATCTCCTCGACGGCAACACGGCGTTCCAGGCCTACAACCTGCACGAGATGGCGACGGGGAAGCACGAGAAGAACATCGCCTCCCTGCGCGCCCGCTATGTCATGGGCGGGGCGGAGATGGGCCTCACCTTCGAGCACGTGTTCGGCACCTTCACGCCCGACCTGGATGCGCTCGGCGCCGGCACCGACTTCGTGATCCAGCACGCGGACCTCGCCACCGCCCAGGCGAACAAGGTGGACGAGGGCTCCATCGGCTTCCGCGGCCGCTTCGGCGGCTGGAACAGCCTGGAGGAGCGCGACTACCGGCAGAACAGGCTGAAGGCCTACCTGAAGGTCCAGTTCTAGAACGCACCCTGCGAGGGGCCCGGGACGCCCGGGCCCCTTCCTCGCTCCTGGAGACCGCATGCGTCGCACCGCCGCCCTGCCCCTCCTGCTCGCGCTTCTCGCCTCCCCCACCCTGGCCGGCAAGGCGGACGTCCTGTGGACGATCGAGGATCCGCACGGCGACGACCGCGGCGAAGGAAACCTGCTCTACCCGCTCGAGAGCGACATGCGGCAAGGGAACCTCGACCTGGTGAGCCTGACCGCCAAGGAGGAGAAGGGCGGCACCCGCTTCGAGGCGCGCTTCGCCCGGCCCATCCCGAACCCGGGCACGCGGGTGATCGATGCCGGAGGCGGCACGCTGGCCGACATCGCGCGCTTCGGCTTCTACACGACCAATCTCGACATCTATGTGGACCTGGACCGCACGCCGGGCTCGGGCAGCGTCAACACGCTCCCGGGACGGCGCATGACGGTCGCCCCCGACTTCGCCTGGGAGCGGGTGATCTGCCTGACGCCGCGGCCGAGCGACGCCGCCTCCGCCGCCAAGCGCCTGATCGCCAAGACCCTGAAGAAGGAGGCGCGGGAGGCGAACCCGCGCGTGGATCAGGCGGACGATCGCCGCATCGAGGCCGAGGTCGCCCGCGAGGTGGAGAGCAAGATCTTCTTCCCCAACCAGGTCACGGTCAGCGGCTCCACCATCCGCTTCTGGGTCCCCGGCGAGGTGCTGAACGGGCCGGCCAAGGCCACCTACGCCTACGCCATCGCGGTGTCGGGGGCGGACATCGAGCAGCGCTTCAAGATGGGCGCCGCCGTCGGCCTGGACAGCCTGGGAGACGAGCAGGGGCTCATGATCCTGCCCCTGGGCCCCAGCCCCTCCCGCGAGCGCTTCGGCGGCGGCCGGGACGGGGATTCCACCCAGCCCCAGGTCGTCGACATCGTGGTGCCGCCGGGGAAGACCCAGGCCGAGGTGCTCGGCAACTACGACGCCCGCAGCGGTACGTACGCCGTGCTTCCCGGCATCGTCCCCGCCGAGCTGGCGAAGCCCTAGAGGACCCGCACCGTCAGGCGTCCGCCTCGCCACTCACCTCCTGCCCGAACTGCAGGAGGTAGCCGTTGTTGTCGTAGATCGCGAACTCGCGCATGCCGTACTCGAACTCCTCGATGGGGTAGCAGATCCGCGCGCGATCCTTGAGGTGGTTCCAGAGCCCGTCCACGTCGTCGGTGCGGAGGTACAGCGACCCGGTGAAGGACGTGTCGAGGTCCCCCTCGTGAGAGTTCAGGCCGGAGAGCATGATCTCCACGGGACCTGAACGGAGCGCCGCCCAGCCCCAGTCCTCGCTCACGTTCTCGCAGGTGAAGCCCAGCACCTCGGTGTAGAAGGTGATGGTACCGCGCAGGTCGGGGGTGCGCAGCATGGGGGTGAGGGCGTGCAGGGTCATGCCTCTTCTCCTTCCAGCGTCCCCAGGCAGACCTGGACCCGGGCCGAGCAGCGGTGATCCTCCCGGGCCAGACAGGCCAGGAAGTCCTCCTCCAGGGCCGTGAACGCGGGACCGCAGAACTCCTGCAGGAGCTTCATGCGGGCGAAGCGCAGGCGCCAGGCGTCCAGAACCTCGTCCTCGGCCGGCCCGTCGAAGGCAAGCTCCCGGTCGGGGACGGGGAACGCCTGGGTCACCGTGAACCCGGCCTCACGCAGGAAGCCTGCGAGCTTGCGGCCCATGCGGAAGTCGTAGCGGCCCGCGCGCAGGGCGTCCTCCGCGTACGCGTCCAGCAGCTCCTGCGTCCTGGGGAGGAGCGGCGCATGCGCGAAGAGGTCGTCGATCTCGATCAGCGCGGCCCAGGCCCTGGGACGGAGGGTTCGCTTCCAGCGGGCGAGCGCCCCCTTCAGGTCCGGGAAGAAGGCGGGGAGGAAGCTGGCCCACAGGCCGTCGGCCACGACCCCCAGGTCGTCCGCCGTCCTGAGGTCCACGTAGCGGAACTCCGCCCCCCGCAGCCCCTGCGCCCGCGCGCGCCCGAGCAGCTCCTCGTTGGCGTCGAACCCCACGACCCGGGCCCCGCGTTGCACGAGCTCCGCCGCCAGGTCGCCCACGCCGCACCCCAGGTCGAGCACGGTGCGACCGTGGAGCGGCGGCAGCGCATCGAGGACGGTCGGCCAGGCGCGCCACGCGCGCTGACGGTGGTATTCCGAGACGAGGCTCATGATCCGATCGGGCACCTAGGATACGGCACCTGGACATCCTGGAGGCGTGCCATGGACCACGCCGCCCACCTCGCCGACTGCCTCGCCGGGTTGTGGGGTTCCAGGCCACCCGCGGACGCGCGACGCCGTGGGGGTGATCGACTGCGCGGGGGAACGCTGTACCTCGCTCCCGGCGCCAGCGCGCGCTGACGCCCTTCACGTCACCTCCGCTTTCCTGCGAAGGTCCGAACCACGAGCCTGCCCCGCCCCTCGCTCGCCAGAGGAACTCCGGCCTGGTCGATCGCGGTGGCGATCAGCGCCTCCACCTCCGGATCCGTCAAGCGCCTGGCGGTCTCCACCCGAAGGAAGCGGGGCCTGCTTCCCCGATCCCATCAGGAGCTTCTTCGGGGTCCTTGCATGAGGTACAGACGCACCCCGTCGGGACGCGCGGCGATGGAGAGGATCCCATCCGTGGGGTGCTCCGTCGCCCGGATGAGCTTCTGGTCTTTGGCATCGAACCTCTCGATCAGCGAGCGTAGGCGGACCTCCGGTGTGCCCTTCGCGTCCACGGAGCTGGCCGCCATCTCGCCCTCCAGCCCGCCGCCGGCAGATCGACCTCAGGACCGCTCCACGCTCGCACCCAGGGTGGCGAGGAGATCGTCCAGTTGCTGGAAGGTCTCGTGGATCCCATCCATGCTGCCGGCACCGGCTTCCAGAGCTTCCTTCGAGGGATAGAGGTCGCTCAGGACCAGCAGCGTCTTGCCCCCTTGGTCCTGGAAGGTCACCGTGGTGACGGCCCCACCATTCCCTGCTTCCTCGTTGGTCCAGACCAGGCGCGCTTGTGGGACCACGTCGAGGTACCTTCCATGGAAGGCCATGGTCTCGGAGCCCTCGCTGCGGAACACGAGACGGTACGTGCCCCCGACACGCACATCCATCTCGCACGACAGCAGGGACGGGGCAAAGGCCTTGGGAACCCACCACCGCTGGAACAGTTCCGCCTTGGTCCACGCCTCGAACACGATCCGCGGCGGGGCTTGAATGATTCGCGTGACGACCAGCTCACGGTCGGACTTCCGTTCCGCCGTCGTGCGGTTCTTCACGGGACCGGGCTCACTCTTTCTTCCTGCGTCCATGGAACTTCTCCTTCCCCTGCAGTTCGTCGACCACCCTGTCCAGCTCGTCGAAGCGCGCGTCCCAGAGCCGGCGGTACCTCTCGATCCAGGCCGTCTCATCCTCCAGCCGGCGCGGCCCCAGCGTGCAGGTCCGGACGCGACCGACCTTCTCCGTGGTCACGAGACCGGCCTGTTCCAGGACGCCGACGTGCTTCTTCATGCCCGTCAACGTCATGCGGAACTTGTCGGCAAGGTCCGTGATGGAGGCGTCCGCCCGTCCAAGCTGCTCCAGGACGCCTCGCCGGGTGGCATCCGAGAGGGCGGCGAACGAGGCATCGAGCCGTGCCGGAGCATACTGAACCATACGGTTCAGTATGTATCACGCCGACCGGGGCCGTGCAAGTGGTTCTATCTCGTCACGGCACGCAATCGGCTCGCGCAGGAGGGAACGAAGGAGTTTCCGCTGCAACGGGCTGGAACGGCAGAATGCCGCCCCTGTCCCTAGAGAGCGCTGGCGTCTTCCATGGCCTTCGGCTGACCTTCACTCCCGCCGCCTGGAGGTCCACCAGGAGCTGCGTCAGGTCTCCACCCGGTAGTTGATCATGAAGGACGCGTTGCTGGGCGCGAACCACTCCGTGTCGTGCTTCGCGACGTGCCAGACGGTGATCCCTTTGTCCTCGGCCCGGTCCTCGGGCCAGCGCAGCACGGCGCCGCCCCAGGGCGCCAGCGACAGGCCAAGGTGCTTCTGGTACCAGGCCGCCAGCCTCGCCGGGTCCCCCTTGCTCTTGAAGAACACGCCATCACCACCTCAAGCGCCCCGTGACGACGTCCTTGAACATCGTGAGGTCGCCCAGGAAGCTGTAGAGCGGGTGCTTGAACGTGGCGGGGCGGTTCTTCTCGAAGACGAAGTGGCCGATCCAGGCCAAACCGTAGCCCGCCACCAGCGCCCCCAGGAGCAAGATCCAGCGGCCGGTCCACACCGCGGCCACCACCACCGCCAGGGCGCAGATCAGGCCGATCACGTGCAGGCGGCGCGTGGTGGGCTGGCTGTGCTCCTGCAGATAATCGGGATAGAACTCACGAAAGGACTGGTATTGCCGGTTCATCGCGGGAAGCTCCAGACCGCGCTGGCGTGCGGCGGAAGGGAGAGGCCCTTGGTGGCGGGATCGAGACGCGCGCCGTCCGGCCCCACCAGCAGGCGCGGCGTGCCCGGCTCGACGAAGGCGAGCGTGCGCTCCACCGCGCTGCCGGACAGATTGTGGGCGACCAGCACCGCCTCCTTCCCCTCCTCGGTGACGCGCCAGAAGGCGAGGAGGCCGGGGGCGGTGGCGTCCGCAGGGAGGACGCGCAGGTTCCCGGTGCGCAGGGCGGGGCTCGCGTGCCGGGCGGCGATCCAGCTCCGGTAGTGGGAGAGGAGCGAGCTGGGGTCGCCGGTCTGGCTCGCCACGTTGTCGGTCTCGCGGCCGGGCGCGTACGGGTGCCACCCCCTTCCGCCCTCCGCCGTCCAGGGCATCGGCGTGCGCTTGGCCTCGTCCCCGCCCTCGCGCCCGTTGCGCAGGCCCACCTCCTCCCCGTAGTAGAGGAATGGAGCACCGGGCAAGGTGAGGAGCACGGCGGCCGCCGCGCGGAGGGCGTCGGGGTCGCCACGGAGCTGGGTGGCCAGGCGCTCCATGTCGTGATTGGTCAGGAACGGCGCGTCCAGGGCACCCTCGGGGTAGACCGTCAGCATCTCGTCGAGGGTGTCCACGATGCCCGCCGCCTTGCCCTCGCCCACGCCCTTCACGATCTCCGCGGCCAGGGGGAAGTTGAAGCAGGCGGGGAGCTCGCGGTAGTAGGAGCCGATCGTCTGCGTGTCCGACCACGCCTCCCCCACCAGGAGCGCGTCCGGATGCCTGGCGCGCACCCGGTCCGCGAACTCCTTCCACCAGGCGTGGGTCTCGGGCGTGTCGTTCTGCCCCACTCCCGGGCCGTCCTCCACGATGTGCCTCGCTGCGTCGAGGCGGAAGCCATCGAGACCGAAGTCGAGCCAGCGTCCGGCGATGCGGTGGATCTCTTCCCTGACCGCCGCGTTCCGGAAGTTCAGGTCGGGCATGCCGCTCCAGAAGATGCCGTAGTAGTAGGCGCCATCCTTGGCGTGCCAGGTGGG
Source organism: Candidatus Polarisedimenticolaceae bacterium (assembly GCA_036274395.1). Lineage (GTDB taxonomy): Bacteria > Acidobacteriota > Polarisedimenticolia > Polarisedimenticolales > DASUFT01 > DASUFT01. Next base: position 16,139 of record DASUFT010000014.1, read on the forward strand.
GCCGTTCCCCCAGGGCTGCTTCCAGCCCGGATCGTCGCGCCGCCACACGTACCAGTCGCGGTGGGTGCGGAACCACGGGTGGTCGATCCCGGTGTGGTTCACCACCAGGTCCACGCTCACCCTCATCCCCCGCGCGTGGGCGGCGTCGAGGAGGCGCTTCAGGTCGTCGGCCGTGCCGTAGTCGGGGTTGATCTTCTCGTAGTCCACGGTGTCGTAGCCGTGGTAGCTCGGGGAGGCGAAGATCGGCATCAGCCAGAGGCCGTCCACGCCCAGGTCGGTGGAGGTGGCCGGGTTCCCGTCGTTCAGGTAGTCGAGCTTGGCGAGTAGCCCCGGCAGGTCGCCGAGGCCGTCGCCGTTCCCGTCCGCGAAGGCACGAACGAACACCTCGTAGAAGACAGCGCCCCGCGCCCACGCCAGCTGCGGGGCCGGGGCGGGAGTGGCGGCCGCCGGCGCCGGTGCCGTCTGCGGGGCACGGGAAGGCGTGCAGGAGGGGAGGAGGGCGAGGACGGCGAGGAGGGCGGCGGTTCTGGTGCGCATCGGCGCTACTCTACCCCGGTCGTGGAGACCTTCGACGAGGCCCGGCGGGCGGCGGTCGTGCAGGACCTGCTGCGGGTTCTCCAGGGGAAGCCGGTCGGTCTCCTCCCCTTCGATGCCGTGCGCGAGGGCCTGCGGCTCGAGCACATCGTGGACCGCGGCGTGCGCGAGGTCCCGGTGGACCGGATCGTGGGCACCCTCGGCAAGGAGCGGGAGCGGGAGTTCAACCGCGCGTTCCTCCCCCGGGACGAGAAGGTGCGCCCCCGCTGGACGGGTGTGCGGCGCATGGTGGAGGGACCGGAGGGGTTTCCCCGTGTCGAGCTGTACCAGGTGGGGGACCTCTACTTCGTGGTGGACGGGCACCACCGCGTCTCCGTCCTGCGCGCCATGGGCGCTCCCACCATCGAGGCCTGGGTGAAGGAGTACGTGACGCCCGTGCCCCTCGATCCGGAGGCGTCGGTGGAGGAGGTGCTGGCAAAGCGCGGCTACGCCGAGTTCCTGCAGGTGACGGGGCTCGTCCCGGAGCACCCGGACGACCTCCGCCTCTCCGATCCCCAGGGGTACGAGCGCCTCCTCGAGCACGTCCACGTGCACCGGCACCACATGGGGAACGAGGCGCAGCGTCCCATCCCCTGGGAGGAGGCCGTGAGGTCCTGGCGCGACACCGTGTACCGCCCCATGGTGGAGGCGATGCGGCGCCACGCCGTGCTCGAGGCCTTCCCCGGGGGCACCGAGGCCGACCTCTACCTCTACACGATGGACCACCTGCACCACCTGCGGGAGCGCTACGGCCGGCAGGTCCCTCCCGACCGGGCGGCACGCGAGGTGGAGCGCGACCTGCGCGCCCGCGGCTCCTGGCGCCGGCGGGTGCGGCGGTGGATCAGCGCACTTCCCTGGTCGAGGGCAGGGAGGCGAGGAGCGCCGCCAGCGCCTTGAGGTCCATGGGCTTGACCAGGTGGCCATCGAAGCCGGCATCCTCCGACCGCCGCCGGTCCGCCTCCTGTCCCCAGCCGGTGAGCGCCACCACGGTCATGCCCTTCCCCCACGGCTGGGCGCGCAGGCGGCGGCAGACCTCGTAGCCGTTCAGGCCGGGCAGGCCGAGGTCGAGGAGCACGAGGTCCGGCCGGAAGCGCTCCGCCGTCTCCAGCGCGTCCACGCCGTCGAAGGCCAGCGCCGTCTCGTGACCGGCGAGCTTCAGGAGCAGGCACAGCGACTCCGCCCCGTCCTGGTTGTCGTCCACCACCAGGATCCGGCGCGGGGAGGAGGCGATGGGAAGCGCCGGTCCCGGTGCGGCCACGACCTCGGGGATGCCCGCCTCCACGGGAAGCGCCACCCGGAACGTGCTCCCCTTCCCCGGACCCTCGCTGCGGGCCTCCACCCGTCCTCCGTGCAGCTCCACGAGCTGCCGGACCAGCGTGAGGCCGATGCCCAGGCCCCCCTGGCGCTCCAGCGAGCGGTCGGCCTGCACGAACATCTCGAAGATCTGCGGCAGCACCTCGGCGGGGATCCCCACCCCGTTGTCCTCCACCGCGACCACCACCTCCTGCCCCTGCCGCTGGGCTTCGAGCCGCACCCGGCCCCCCGGCGGCGTGTACTTGCAGGCGTTGTTCAGCAGGTTGCTGAAGACCTGGACGAGACGGGCGGGATCCCCACTCACGTGCACGGGCTCCGCCGGGAGCTGGACCACGACCTCGTGCCCCATCCGCTCCGCCAGGGGCCGCGAGGCCTCCACGGCGTGGTGGACGGCGGAGGCCAGCTCCACCCTCTGCCTGCGCAGCGCGAGCTTGTTGCGGCTGATGCGGGAGAGGTCCAGCAGGTCGTCGATCAGGCGCTCCATCAGGGAGACCTGCCGCTCCATCGTGTCCCGCGCCCGGAGCACGAGGGCGGGCTGGTCCTCCGCGCGCTTCATGATCTCCAGGGCATTGCGGATGGGGGCCAGGGGATTGCGCAGCTCGTGGGCGAGGGTGGCGAGGAACTCGTCCTTGCGGCGGTCGGCCTCCTGCAGCTCGCGCTCGTACCGCTTGCGCTCCGTGATCTCCGTGCACACGCCGATCATGCGCAGCGGCTTCTCGTCCTCGTCGTGGAACAGCTTTCCTCGTCCTTCCACCCAGTGCTCGCTCCCGTCCGGCCAGACGATCCGGTACTCGAGGTGGTGCTCCCCTCCGGCGAGCGTCTCCTGGATGGAGCGCTGGACGGACGCGCGGTCGTCGGGATGGATGTCGCCCTGGTAGGCGTCGAACGTCCCCGGGAACGTTCCCGGCGCGAGCCCGTGAATGGCCTCCAGCCCCGGAGACCAGGTCACCGTGTTCGTGGGCAGGTACCACTCCCACGTCCCCATCCGGCCTGCGTCGAGCGCCAGGCGGAGGCGCTGCTCGCTGTCCTCCAGCGCCCGGTGGGCGCGCCGCTGCTCCGTCACGTCGCGGGCGACCTTGGAGGCGCCCACGATCCGTCCCGAGGCGTCCCGGACCGGGGACACGGTGAGGGAGACGTGGACCCGCCGCCCATCCTTGCGGACGCGCACGGTCTCCAGGTGCTCGATGCGCTGGCCCCGCCGCAGCTTGCGGAGGATCTCCTCCTCCTCGCCGCGCCTCTCGGGCGGGATGATGAGATGGATGGAGCGCCCCACCGCCTCCGCGGCCGGGTAGCCGAAGATGCGCTCCGCGGCGGCGTTCCAGGACAGGATGATCCCGTCCAGCGACTTGCTGACGATGGCGTCGTCGGAAGAGTCGACGATCGCCGCGAGCAGGGCTTGCATCTCTTCTTGGTGCATCGTCCGCGGCAAAGGCGTGCCCGGAGCATAGCAGAACCGTCCGGATCCGGACGGTGGCCGTCCCGAACCGCACGGTGCGCACCGGCGGACCCCCCATCGGGAACCCTTTTTCTGGCACCGCCCTTGCCGTAGCCGCCTGCATGGACCGCGAGATCCCCGTCGAGGAGCGCCGCCGCCGCACGCTGCGCCGGGTGGCCTTCGCCGCCCCGGTGGTGGTGGCCTGTGGCGCGCTGCTGCTGTGGCTCCCCGCGCTGTTCTCCCCCACCCTGAGCCGGACCCAGGTCCGCACCGCCAAGGTGGAGCGCGGCCGGCTGGAGGCGGTGGTGGAGGGGTCGGGCACGGTCGTCCCCGCATTCGAGCGGTCCCTTCCCAGCCCCTTGGACGCCCGCGTCCTGCGGATCCTCAAGCACCCGGGGGACGCGGTGGCGGCGGGTGACCCCGTGCTCGACCTCGACACCTCGGCCGCCCGGCTCGACGTGGAGCGGCTGGAGGACCGGCTGGCGGGCAAGCGCAACGAGGCGGAGCAGCTCCGGCTGGCGCTGGAGCGCGAGCTCCTCGACCTGCAGAGCCGCCTGGAGACGGGCCGGCTCGACCGCGAGGTGCTGCAGGCCCGCGTCGCCCGCCAGCGCAAGCTGGCGGAGGACGGCCTGGTCTCGGCGGAGCTGCTCGCGGAGACCGAGGTGAGCGCGCGCAAGGCCGACATCGATCTCGCCCAGCTCACGGCCACCATGGCGGCGGCGAGGCGCCAGACCGACACCCGCCTGGCCGGCACCGCGCTCGAGGTGGCCACCCTGGCCAAGGAAGTGGCGGAAGCACGCCGCCAGCTCGAGCTCGCCACCGCGCGCGCGGACGCGGCGGGGATCGTCACCTGGGTGGTGGACCAGGAGGGCGCCGCCGTGCGGCGTGGGGACGTGCTCGCCCGGATCGCCCGCCTGGACGCGTTCCGGGTCGACGCCACCGCCTCGGACGTGCACGCCCGCCGCATCGCGGTGGGGGCGCCCGTCCGCGTGCCCCTGGATGGGCGCGTCCTCGCGGGAAGGGTGGCCAGCGTCTACCCCGCCATCGAGCAGGGCACCATCCGCTTCGCGGTCGAGCTCCAGCACCCCTCGGACCCCGCCCTCCGCCAGAACCTGCGCCTGGACGTGCACGTGGTGGACCGGGTCAAGGAGGACGTGCTGTGCCTCCCCAGGGGCATCGCCACCGGCACCGCGCGCGCGCAGCAGGTCTTCGTGGTGCACGGGAACCGGGCCACCCGCACCCGCGTGGTGCTGGGGCAGACCGGTGCCGAGGCGGTGGAGGTGCTGGAGGGGCTCCGGGAAGGGGACGAGGTCGTGATCTCGGACATGCAGGACTACGAGCACGTGGGCTCGGTCAAGCTTCGCTGAAGGAGGATGGGATGATCCGGCTGGAACAGGTCACCAAGGTTTACCGCACGGAACGCATCGAGACCACCGCCCTGGACGGGATCTCGGTGGACATCGAGAAGGGCAGCTTCGTCTCCGTGATGGGGCCCTCCGGGTGCGGGAAGAGCACGCTCCTCAATGTCATGGGCCTGCTGGACGCCCCCAGCGGCGGCACCGTCTCCCTGGACGGCACGCCCATCCGCGGCTACCGGGACCGCGAGGTGGCGGCGCTCCGGAACGCCAAGGTGGGATTCGTCTTCCAGAGCTTTCACCTCATCTCCGACCTCACGGTGGCCGACAACGTGGAAATCCCTCTCCTGTACCGCAAGATGCTCGGCGGAGAGCGGCGCCGGAGGGTGGCGGCGGCCCTGGACCGGGTGGGGCTCACCTCCCGGCGGGACCACTTCCCCACCCAGCTCTCGGGAGGGCAGCAGCAGCGGGTGGCGATCGCGAGGGCCATCGTGGGCGAGCCCCGGCTCCTGCTCGCCGACGAGCCCACCGGCAACCTCGACAGCCAGATGGGCGAGGAGATCATGGCGGTGCTCCACGAGCTGAACCGCCAGGGCACCACCATCGTGATGGTGACCCACGACGCCCGCCTGGCCGAAGGCACGCACCGCACCATCCGCCTCTTCGACGGCCGGCAGGTGCAGTGACATGCACACCCTGAAGCTGGCCTTGAAGGTCCTCTTGCGCCGCAAGTTCTTCACCGTGGTGTCGCTCTTCGCCGTGACCTTCACCCTCCTGGTGCTGCTGGTGGCCACCGCTCTGCTGGACGGCACCTTCGCCCCCGCGCCGCCGGAGGACCGCCCCCAGCGCACGCTGCTGGTGACGAACGCGCAGGCCAAGGGAGAGCACTCCACGCGCACGGGCTGGGCCGGGTACAAGCTGCTCGCGCGCACGCTCCCCGATCTGCCGGGGGTGGAGCGCAGCGCCATCTTCGCCCAGCAGCGCAAGCTCACGACGTACCACGAAGGACGCAAGCTCACCTGCCAGACCCGGCGCACGGACGGCGAGTTCTGGCGCGTGTTCCGCTTCAACTTCCTGGAAGGCGGTCCCTTCACGCAGGAGGATGAGCTCCAGGCCAGCCCGGTGGCGGTGATCAACGCCACCTCGCGCGATCGGTTCTTCGGGGGCGGTCCGGCTCTGGGGAAGACCTTCGAGCTGGACGGCCGGCGCCTGCGGGTGGTGGGCGTGGTGCGGGACGTGTCGTCCCTGCGCCAGATGACCTACTCGGACGTGTGGATGCCCATCTCGCTCTCTCGCTCCGACGGCTACAAGAACGAGCTGGTGGGCGACTTCGGGGCGGCCGTGCTCCTCGCCCCCGGCGCCCGGGCCGAGAACGTGGCGGCCGAGTACGCGCGCCGCGTGGCCGCCTTCCCCATCAACGATCCCATGTTCGACACCCTCAAGGCGCCCATGGACACGCTGTTCGGCACCGTCACCGCCACCTTCCTCGACCAGACTTCCTCCGGCAATGCCGCCCTGGCCATGACCTACATCTGGCTGGCCGCCCTCATGTTCATGGGCCTTCCCGCGCTGAACCTGGTCAACCTCAATCTGAGCCGGATCCTGGAGCGCGCCTCCGAGATCGGCGTGCGCAAGTCCTTCGGCGCCACCTCGGTCTCCCTGGCCCGGCAGTTCCTCCTGGAGAACGTGATCCTGGCCGCCCTGGGGGGCGTGCTGGCCGCGATCCTGGCCGCCGTCGTCCTGGCCGGGCTGAACCGCAGCGGGTGGATCCCCTACGCCGATCTCTCCCTCAACCTGCGTGTCCTGGGCTGGGCCCTGTTGCTCACGCTCGTCTTCGGCGTCCTGTCCGGCGTGCTTCCGGCCTGGAGGATGTCGCGCCTGCACCCGGTGGGTGCGCTCCAGGGGAGGTTCAAGTGATCCGCCACCTGCTCAAGCTGGCCTGGCACCGCAAGGGGTCGAACACTCTGGTCCTCATCGAGATCGCGGCATCGTTCCTGGTGGTCTTCGCGGTGGGTGCCTTCCTCACCTACTTCGCGGGGAACTGGCGGCGGCCCCTGGGATACGACTGGAAGAACGTGTGGGCGATCACCATCACCGACGAGCGCTCGGGGTCGGGCGAGGTGGAAGGAGAGGCGGCGCTGGCCGGCCGTCTCGTCGATGAGCTGCGGACGATCCCGGGGGTGATCGCGGCGGCGGGCGTGGACAGCCCCCCCTACGTGGGCTGGACCAACATCAGCAACTACGACGTGCAGGCTCGCACCATCACCTTCATGAGCAGCGGCGCCACGGTGGGGGCGGACGAGGTGCTGGGCCTGAAGGTCATCGCCGGCCGCTGGTTCACCCGGGAAGACGACGCCCAGCCATGGCAGGCGGTGGTGATCGACCGCGAGATGGCGAACGCGATGTACGGGACCGTGCAATGCGTGGGCAAGCCCATCATCCGAAGCAAGGACTCCGACAACACCGGGGCGGAGCAGCGCGTGGTGGGGGTGATCGACGACTATCGCAAGGACGGAGAGCTGGCCCCCCCGGACAACTTCGTCTTCCAGTACGTCTCCCCCACTGCGCGGAGCGGCGCCTCCCGCACGTACTGCCTGGCCGTGCGCGTTCCCGCCGATGCCCCCGTGAAGCTCGAGGAGGTGGTGGTGGGGCACCTGCGGGCGCTGGCGCCCCAGTGGTCCTTCAATGTGGTCCCCCTGGAGCAGCTTCGCGCCAACCGGTTCTGGAGCATCTGTACGCCCATCCTGATCCTGGGCATCGTGGCCGGCTTCCTCCTGCTCATGGTCACGCTCGGGCTCATCGGGGTGCTGTGGCAGAATGTCGCCCGTCGCACCCGCGAGCTGGGTCTGAGACGCGCCATGGGCGCCACCCGCGTGGCCATCTGCCGGCAGATCCTGGGCGAGATGGTGGTGATCACGGTCATGGCGCTGCTGGTGGGAACGGTGCTGGTCGTGCAGCTCCCCTTCTTCGACGCCTTCGACGGAGTGCCGCGGCCCATCATCGCGTCCGGCATCCTGCTGTCGATCCTCACCATCCTCGTCATCTCATTGGCCGCCGGGCTGTACCCCTCGTGGCTCACCACGCGCATCCACCCGGCGGAGGCGCTCCACCACGACTGACCATGCCTGACGCCGCGCGCATCCTGGTGGTGGACGACGACCCGTCGGTGACGGCGTCGCTCTCCCTCCTGCTCAAGCAGCACGGGTACCTCCCGGTCACCGCCGCCTCCCCCCAGGAGGCGGCGGCGCGCGTGCGCGGGGAGCGCGTGGACCTGGTGCTCCAGGACATGAACTTCTCTCGCAGCACCACCGGGGAGGAGGGGATGGAGCTGCTGCGCACGCTGCGGGGACTGCAGCCCGAGCTCCCCGTGGTCCTGATCACGGCCTGGGCCTCCATCCCGCTGGCCGTGCAGGGCGTGAAAGCGGGCGCCGCGGACTTCGTGGCCAAGCCCTGGGTCAACACCCAGATCCTGCAGACGGTGGAGACGGCGCTGGGCCTGGTCGCGGCGCGGGCGGGAGCGTCCGAGGCTCCGGCCGACCGGCGCGACCTCGACGCCCGCTACGCCTTCGACGCCCTGGTGGGCTCCGACCCCAGGCTCCTGCGCGTGCTGGAGCTGGTGGGACGCGTCGCCCCCACCGATGCCTCCGTCCTCATCACCGGCGAGAGCGGGACGGGGAAGGAACTGGTGGCCGAGGCCATCCACCGCAACAGCCGGCGCCGCGCCGGGCCGTTCGTGAAGGTGAACCTGGGCGGGATCTCCTCCACCCTCTTCGAGAGCGAGATGTTCGGCCACGTGCGCGGGGCCTACACGGACGCGCGGCAGGACCGCCGCGGCCGCTTCGAGATCGCCCACGGCGGCACGATCTTCCTGGACGAGATCGGCGAGCTCGATCCCTCCTCCCAGGTCAAGCTCCTGCGCGTGCTGCAGGACCGGACGTACGAGGTGCTGGGGAGCAGCGATCCCCGCACGGTGGACGTGCGCATCCTCTCCGCCACCAACCGGGATCTGCCGGCGCAGGTGGCGGCGGGACAGTTCCGGGAGGACCTGCTCTACCGCTTGAACCTGATCGTGCTGCGCATGCCCGCCCTGCGGGAGCGGCCGGGAGACGTGCCCCTGCTGGCCGCGCACTTCCTGGAGAAGAGCGCCCGCGCGCACGGAAGGAGCCCGCTCACCCTCACGGCCGCGGCCGTGCACTGGCTGCGGGGGCAGGCCTGGCCGGGGAACGTGCGCCAGCTCCGGCAGACGCTGGAGCGCGCCGTGCTGGTGCTGGAGGGGGACACGCTCGACGCCAGCCACCTGCGGGCGCTCCACGAGCTGGGGGCGGCGGGCGAGCGGGCGCCGTCCCTGCCCACGCCCGGGGCCATGACGCTCGACGAGATCGAGCGCGCCATGATCGAGCGGGCGCTCCAGCAGTTCGGGGGCAACCTCACCAAGGCCGCGGAGGCCCTGGGGGTCAGCCGCACCGCCCTGTACCGGCGCCTCCAGAAGCACGGGCTCGAGGCGCGCTAGGTGCGCCTGCGGCGGCGCCTGCTGATCTACCTGGGCATGCTCCACGTCGGCCTGGCGGCGCTCGGCGTGCTGGGAGTCCGCGACCGGCCCTGGCTTCTCCTGGGCATCGAGGTGGGGATCACGCTCTCCCTGCTCGTGGGCGCGTACCTGGTGCGCCGTGTCTTCCTCCCCGTGGAGCTGGTGCAGAGCGGCGCCGAGCTGATCGGCGAAGCGGACTTCACCACCCGCCTGCTGGCGGTGGGCGAGCCCGGCACCGATCACCTGATCGAGGTCTACAACAAGATGATCGACCGCCTGCGCGAGGAGCGGCTGCGCCATCAGGAGCAGAACCTGTTCCTGGACCGCGTGCTGGCCGCCTCGCCCGCGGGGGTGGTCACCCTCGACTTCGAGGGACGGATCGCCCAGGCGAACCCGGCGGCGGAGCGGATCCTGGGCTCCCGCGCCCTGACAGGCCTCACCCTCCCCGACGTGGGAGGGCCCCTGGCCGCCGCCATGGCCGCGCTGGAGGGCAGCGCCTCCCACGTGGCCGCGGCGGGCGCCCGACGATGGAAGGTGTCGCGGACCGAGTTCTACGACCGCGGCCACCCCCGGGCGGTCTTCGTGCTGGAGGAGCTGACGGACGAGCTGCGCGCCTCCGAGCGTGCCGCCTACGAGAAGCTGATCCGCATGGTCACCCACGAGGTGCACAACTCGGTGGGGGCGGTGGGGAGCCTGCTCGACTCGCTGGGCCACTACGGGCCGCAGCTCCGGCCCGAGGACCGCGCCGACTTCGCCCAGGCCGTGGCGGTGGCCGGTGCCCGCCTGCAGCACCTGCGCGCCTTCATCGGCGGCTTCGCCGAGGTGGTGCGCCTCCCCTCGCCCGATCTGCGCCCGGTGGCGCTGGCGCCGCTGCTCGACGACCTGCTGGCGCTGCTCAAGCCGCAGATGGAGGCGCGCCGCATCGTCTGCCGGTGGGACCGCAAGGAGCCGGTCCCCGACGTGCAGGCGGACAAGAACCAGATCGAGCAGGTGCTGGTGAACGTGCTCAAGAACGCCATGGAGGCGGTGGGAGGCGACGGCCGGATCGGTCTCCACCTCTGGCGCGAGGACGGCCACACCACGCTCGCGGTGCGCGACAGCGGGCCGGGGATCGCTCCCGAGGCCCGGGATCGCCTGTTCACGCCCTTCTTCAGCACCAAGCGCGACGGCCTGGGCCTGGGGCTCACGCTGGTGGCCGAGGTTTTGGCCGGCCACCGCGCCACCTTCGACCTCCGGGATGCCCAGGGCGGAGGAGCGGAGTTCCGCGTCAGCTTCGGCGGGTAGGAGTTAAGTGATCGACCCGGATGGAGGGATCGGCAAGCGTCATCCCCACCCAGGATCGACTGGCACGCATGCCGTGAAGACGCCTCGCGCTTTCCCAGGCTCAACCTAGACAGGACTGAGCACGAAGAGGCGAAGGAAGAAGACGAAGACCAGCCCGATCTCGACCAGGCCCGAGATTCCCAGCAGCAGCCTGGCCCGTCGCGTGGGCGCAAACGGCACCGACGGTCCCCCACGCCACCAGCAGGGCCAGCGAATACCCGATGCCGACGATCGCCACCTTCGCCGCCGCACGCATCGGCGTGACCCTATCTCACCTGGAAGGCGCCGCGCACGGCCGGACGGCGGAGGTAGACCAGCAGGGCGAGGACGATGGGGATGCCGACCATGGCGCGAGGCTCCGTCCCCAGGAACCCGTTCAGGACGTCTGCGATCCCATGCACGGCCAGCAGCCCCAGGGCCGTCCAGTAACCCCAGGGGCGGCGCCGCCACAGCCCCACCGCGGCGAGGGCGCAGGCTACGCTCACCGGGACCAGCAGTAGCGGCGCCAGGACTCCCATACCTGCGAACGCCGTCCGGGCGCGGGGATTGAGCCGCCACATGGGCTCGAGAGCGCAGCCGGGGACGAGCAGGGAAGCCGCGGCCAGCGTGCTGATCGCGGTTCCCAGGGCGAAGAAGAGGGCGAGCGCCGTGATCCCCACCGGCCGCAGGCGCACGGCTACCTCTCCTCGGGCGGCCGCACGTGGCGGAACGCCGTCCAGAGCGCGAGGTCGTAGACGATCTTGAGCCCGGCGCCCGCGAGGAGCGGCGCTCCCAGCGAGACGTGCTGCAGGAGCCAGCCCGCGAAGGCGGGCGCCACCGCCCAGGCCGCCAGGCGCACCACCTGCGTGACCCCGGAGGCGAACGTCCGCTCGTGCGGCTCCACCACGGCCACCACGTAGGACTGGCGCGTGGGCACGTCCATCTCCACCAGACCCTCACGCAGGAGGAACAGCACCGCCGCCACGGGGAAGCTCGGCGCGTAGGCGGCCGTGGCCAGGAGCAGGCTGGAGGGGAGGTGCGTCCACACCATCGTGTTCACGAGGCCGATCCGCTGCGCGAGCCAGGCCGCACCCAGATGGGACACGGCGTTCAGGAGGCGCGCCCCCATGAACAGCAGGGCGGCCGCCTGGGCGGAGACGCCGAAGCGCTCCACGAAGAAGAACGTGAGGAGCGCCGTGGTGAGGAAGCCTCCTCCCAGGCTGTCCAGCAGGAACAGGGCGGAGATCTTCGCCACCAGGCGGCGCGTCCGCGCGCTCGTGCGCTGCCTCTGGTCCCTGGCCAGGGGCATCCCGCCCCCACGCTCCACCGCGCGCGTGAGCCCGGTGACCACGGGAAGGCAGGCCAGGAGCAGCGCGATGTAGAGGCCGAAGCCGGCCTGACGGCCCGCCTCCTCCGCATACCCGAACCGCTGCACCCACGAGACCACGCCCGCCAGCAGCGAGCCCAGGGCGTGGCCGACGTCCTGGAGCACGTTGTACCAGGCGAAGGCGCGCGTGCGGCCGGCGTCGTCGGTGGTCGAGGGCAGGGCGGCCTGCTCCAGCAGGAGCGCCGCGCCCCGATCCCGGCCCATCCCGTTGAGCATGCCCAGGCAGGCCGCGATCCCCATGGCCAGGGGAGACGAGGCGGACAGGAAGGCGGCGGCTCCCGCCGCTCCCAGCAGGGGCAGCACCACCAGCGTGCGCCGGCGGCCCAGCCGGTCCCCCACCAGCGTGGTGACGAGCGCCGCCCCCGCGGTGCCGGCCAGGCCCGCGGTCACGATGGCGCCCGCGGCCTGCCCCGGCGCCACCGCGGCCAGGTGCACGCCCAGGAGCACGCCCCCCAGGCCGGTCGCCGTGGCGCGGAGGAATGCGCTGGCCAGCAGGCGCCGGAGATCGGCGCGCCAGAGACCCTCTACCGGCACGTGCGTCCGGATCTCCTCATGCGGGCTGGTGCTCGGGGCGCAGCAGGTCGTTCACCGTCTTCACGGGGGTGAAGGTGGACAGCGGCACCTCCACGAACACGGTGTTCCAGCGCGCCATGGCCCCGTTCCACAGACCCGGGCGCTCGAGGGCGAGGAGGGGCCGCCCCTCGTGGGTCTTGCGGGCGATCAGCACGGCCCGCGGATCCACGTAGTCGGCGAGATCGTGGGGGTGCCCGTCCGGGTCCCGCAGGGCGCACACCAGGTCGGTGGGGCTGAAGTGGGTGGAGGAGGCGTAGATGCGCGCCTGCTGGGGATCGCTGGCGTCGATCTGCGCGCCCTCCACGATCTGCAGGCTCACCGTGCCGTCCTCCCCCTCGACCCAGAACGGCCCCCCGCCAGGCTCGCCCGTGTTGGGCACCACCCCGCAGACGCGCAGCGGGCGCCGCAGGCGCTCCAGCAACGCGGCCCGGCGTGCCGCTCCCGGTGCGGCGGCGGGTGCGTGCAGGACGTCCCGGCAGAACGCCTCCGCCTCCTCCACCACGGTGCCGGCGGCTTGCCCGGTGGCCAGCAGGTGCGCGAACCCGTGGGCCCGGCGCTCCAGCTGGAGCAGGCGTCCTGCGATGGCCTTCTTCCAGGTGACCGTCGGCCCGCGCAGGCGGTCCGGCACCACGTTGTCGATGTTCTTCACGAAGACGAGATCGGCCCCGGCGGCACCCAGCGCGTTCAGGTTGTGCAGCAGCGCGCCGTGCCCGCCGGGCCGGAGCAGCAGCGTGCCATCGTCGCGGCGAAACGGCGCCCCATCGGTGTCGAGGGCGACCGTGTCGGTGGAGGGCTCCTGGATGGAGAAGCCCACCTCCAGGCGCACGCCGAAGGCGGCCTGGTAGCCCCCGCGCACCTCACGCAGGGTGTCGTCGAAGTGGCCGCGGTGCTCGGGGGAGACGGTGAAGTGCAGGCGGCAGGTGCCGCGCCCGTCGCGGGCATAGGCGGCCGCCTCCACGAGGTGCTCCTCGAAGGCGGTGCGCACGTCGTCGCCGTAGCGGTGGAACGGGATCAGCCCCTTGGGGAGGTTGCCGTAGTCGAGCCCGTCCTCGCCCAGCAGCGCGTCCAGGATCGCCCTGACGTCGCCGCCGTCGCCTCCTCCGGCGGCGCGATGGAGGGCCTCGGCGAAGGGGAAGCGATCGAGGTGGTCCAGGAAGGTGAGGACCTCCGCGGCAGACCGGTCCCCCTCCCCCGCCCGCCGCGCGACGTCCGCTCGCGTCACCGAGGTGCTCCGGAACTTCGCCAGGTCGGCGAACATGCGGCTGGCAGCCCCCGAGGCGGGCACGAACTTGGTGAAGCGCCCCTCCCGCGCCGCCTCCGCGTGCAGCGCGTGCAGCTCGGGCATGCGCATGTCGGTCAGGACCTCGATGCCATCCCCCGGGGTGCAGGGGCGGAGCAGGCGCGTCGGTGCCGGCGGCTCGCGCAGGAGCGCGAGCTGGCGCGCAGCCTCGCTCTGCGCAATCCCCCGGTCCTCGAGCTGTGCGGTATCCGCTTCGGTGAAGGAAGGCATGTCTCAGGCGAACGAGTATACGTCGGGATCCATCTCCTCTCTTTTCCTTCACCGCGGCGGGTGTACATTGCGCAACGTGCGCGGCAACGCCGCTTCGGGGAGGATCATGAAGCGAACGGTGGTGACGCTCCTCGTCCTGGCCCTGGCCGCGAGCGCGGCCCTGGCGGCCCCGCCCATCCTGCGTGTCCGGGCGGCCAGCCTGGACGCCGTCGTGCAGGACATCTCCGCCGCTTCCCTCGCGGTCGGCCACCCCGTGCAGCGGGAGACGACCCTGGCCGCGCTGGCGTTCGCGCTCAGCGTGCCGGATCTCTCGTTCGTCGACCCCACGAAGCCGCTGGCGCTGGGCATGCCCATGGAGGGGATGCTGGCCGGTCCCAAGGGAATGGTGGCCGTGCTCCCGGTGAAGGACCGCGCCAAGTCCATCGCGGCCCTCGCCCAGGCCTTCGCCGGGCACACGTTCGACGGGGGCGTCCACACCTTCACCGCCGAGGACGCGGACACGCGGCTGTACGCGCGCGAGGCGGAGGGTGTCCTGATCACGGGACCCACGCGCGAGCTCCTGGCGGCCATCGATCCCGCCGAGGCCCTGTCCGGAAAGGACCTCCCCGCGGGAAGCCTGGTCCTAACGGTGGAGATCGAGCCCATCGCTCCCCTGCTCGCGAGCGGCTTCGCTCTCGGACGGCGGGCGATCACCGAGGGCCCGCCCAAGCCTCCGCCCGGCCCGGACGGAACCGAGGCGGCGGTGCCTCCCCCGCTCCCCAAGGAGATCGTGCCCCTGCTCGACGTCTACTTCGATCTCCTGCAGGACGGGATCGACAACGTCTCCCGCGTGCAGCTGGCGCTCTCCGTGGAAGGAGGGAGCATCCTCGTCCGCACCCGTCTGGTCGCGAAGAAGGACTCCGCGCTGGGAGCGTTCTGCGCCGCCCAGGTGCTCACGGGGAGCGTTGCCGCCACCAGGGCGGTCCCGGACGATGCGCCCCTCCGTCTCGCAGGGAGGATCCAGTGGACGCCCGAGGCGCTCACCTATCTCTCGGACTACTCCGGCCGTTTCATGGATGCGCTGCGGACCGCGGCGGGCGAGGCGGAGCCGGCTGTCGTGCAGCAGCTCGACGCCTGGCTGGAGATGTGGGACATGACCGGCCCCTCCCGCATGATGCAGTGCTCACGGGGTGACTTCGCGGTGTCCATGGGGTACCGGCCGGACGGCAAGCAGACGATGCTCGAGGCCTTCGGCCTGGAGACGACCCAGGCCTGCGCGGAGGTACTGGAAGCGCAGCTCGAGCGCGTCCGCTCGAAGGGGACGCTGCGCGAATCGCTGGTCGAGGAGACGCTCGAGCCCCAGAAGCTGAAGACCTCGGTCATGAAGTACACGAGCCCGGCGTTCGCCGTTTCCGGAACGCCCCCCGGCGCCGCCCCGGAGGAGGTGGTCGTGCGCATGGCCCAGGCCGACGACCTGTTCCTGCTCGGCCTGGGAGAAGGATCGGCGGATGCCTTTCGGGCCGTCCTGGCGCGGCGCCCCCCGGCGAAGGACGCGCGCGTCCCCACCTCCCCGAGCTTCGTCACGGGCCACCTCGACGTGGGGACGATGCTGAAGAACGCCCCGGCGGACGCCTCCGAGGCTCCATCGCTGCGCGCCTTCGCCGATCGACTGCAGGGAAGCGCCGGGAAGATCGTGGTGGGGATGCGGTTCCTGGACGCCGCGGCGGACTTCGAGCTCGGGATCCCGCTCGGCCTCCTCGACGCCATGGGGAAGGCCGTCGCCGCCGAGGCGAAGAAGAACACCGAAGACGAGGACGAGGAGCTGGAAGAGGAGCCGTAGCCCGCGGCGCTCACCGCGATCCGCTCCCTCGTCCTCTCTCCGCCAGCTCCTCGAGCAGGGCGAGCTGGCGCCGCTGCAGCTCGATCAGCTCGCTCCACTGGCGCTCCCGCAGCTCGTCCAGCTTGAGATGGAGGGTCGCCACCTCCATCTCCGCCTTCAAGTTCACCTCGTAGTCGTGCTGGGCGTCCGAGCGATCCTTCGCCGCCTGACGGTTCTGGCTCATCATGATCACCGGCGCCTGCAGCGCGGCCAGACAGGACAGCGCCAGGTTCAGGAGGATGAACGGGAAGGGGTCCACCGGTCGCCTGGCCACGGCGTTGGCCGCGATCCAGGCCGCCATGGCCAGCAGGAACAGGGCCACGAACGTCCAGCTCCCGCCGAAGGCGGCCATGCGGTCGGCGGCACGCTGCCCCACCGTGAGTCCCCGCTCGAAGGCGGCGTTGGGGTCGCGCGCCACGGGCCGGCGCTGCAGGAGGCGGCCGAGCACGTGACGGGAGGTGTGGTCGAGCGCGCGCACCTGCTCCAGGAGAGCGTGGGGTTCGACGGACATGGGGATTCCTCCGCTGGCTAGCCCGGGGCGCGGTGTCCGCGGCTGACCACCACCGCCGCCGCGAGATCTCCGGTCACGTTGAGGGTGGTGCGGCACATGTCGAGGAAGCGATCCACCCCCAGGATGAGGCCGATGCCCTCCACGGGGATCCCCACCTGGCCCAGCATGAACGCGATCACCGGCAGGGAGCCGGCCGGGATCCCCGCCGTGCCCACCCCGGCCAGGATGCAGATGGCGATCACCATCGCCTGCTGGGGAAGGGACAGCGGCATGCCGTACACCTGGGCCAGGAACAGCACGGTCACGCCCTCGAAGAGCGCGGTGCCGTTCTGGTTGGCGGTGGATCCGATGGTGAGCACGAAGCGGCTGACCTCGCGGGGGAGCCGGAGGTTCTCGTCCGCCACCTTGATCGCGGTGGGGAGGGTGGCGTTGGAGGAGGCGGTGGAGAAGGCGGTGACCATCGCCTCCTGCACGCCGCGGAAGAAGGCCAGCGGGCTCATGCCTCCCAGGAAGCGCACGGCCAGCGAGTACACGACCACCTGGTGCACGAGAAGCGCGGCCACCACCGTCCCCACGTAGCGGCCGAGCTGGGCCACCACGTCCAGCCCGGCCTCGGCGGTCATGGTGAACAGCAGGGCCGCCACGCCGAAGGGCGCCAGCTCGATGACCTTGCCGATCAGCCACATGGTGACGTCGTAGAGCCCCTGCAGCCCTTCCTGGAAGCGTGCCGCCGCCTCCGTGCGCACGGCGGCGAGACCGATGCCCACCGCCAGCGAGAACACCATCCACCCCAGGAAGTCCCCCTCGGCGGCGGCCTTCACGGGATTGCGCGGCACCAGGTTCACGACCAGGTCGGGACCGGGCACGGCCCCCTTGGCGACCTCGCCGATCCCCCCCGGGCGATCGGCCGCCCGCGCCAGCAGGCGCGCGCGCACGTCCTCGGGAAGGCCGTCGCCGGGGCGCAGCAGCTCGACGAAGCCGATCCCGAGCATCACCGCGATCGCCGAGACGACCACGGTGTAGACCAGCGTGCGCACGCCGACCCGACCCAGTACCCGGAGGTCGCCCATCCCCGCCACCCCCAGCGCCAGCGCCGAGAAGATCAGCGGCACCACCAGCATGAAGAGGAGGTTGAGGAAGACCCGTCCCACCGGCTGCACCACCCAGCGGAGCAGGCTCTCCAGCCAGGGCGTGCCGGCGCCGCCCCAGTGGGCGAGGAGGCCCAGGCTTACTCCTGCGGCAAGCCCCAATGCCATTCGCGTATGAAGGGGGAGGCGCATCGCGGCGCAGCCTACCCTTTTTCGTTGCATCGCGAGGGGTGCCCGCGGTAAGAAGACCGCATCGGTCCGCTTCTCTCGTCTTTGGGGGGTTACGCATGAAGCGACTCTGGATCGGCTTGGCGGCCCTGCTGCTCACGGCCGTCCCCGCCCTCGCATCAACCGTCATCGGGATGTCGGTGGAGGACCAGGCGCGCCTCTCGCGGCACGTCGTTCTCGGGACGATCGTCTCCCAGGTCGGCATCGACGATTCCATCAACGGGATCGAGACCGAGGTGACGATCAAAGTCCGGCGCGACTTCAAGAGCGTGGCGAAGGCAGGCGACGTCCTGACCTTCCACACGCGCTCCGGCCAGGTGGGCGAGGAGGTTTCCATCGCGGTCGGTGAGGCCGTCTTCCACTCAGGCCGGCCCGTCCTCGTCTTCCTCGAGGACATCGATGGCACCCTGTACAACCTGGGACTGTCCTCCGGCGTCTTCGACGTCCATGAGGGCAGGCGGGGCGAGGTGGCGTTCACCCGCGCCCTTCAGGACGGCCTGGAGGTGTACGGGGACGCGTTCGAGATGGGACCGATCCCCATCCAGGCCATGGCGCGCCGGGTCGCGGCAGCCATGCAGAAGCCTGAGTTCGACAATCCCATCCTGCGCGAAGCGCGCGTGGAGAACTAAGACCATGACGAAGACGCTTCGCTTCGCAGGGATTGCTTGCCTGGCCGTGGCCGTGGTGGCCGTCGCGGCGTCCCCGGTTTCCGCCTACTGCCTCACGGGCGTCAAGTGGGGCAGCCAGGGCCAGATCTTCTACAACAGCTCGGGCAAGGTGACGAGCGGACAGTGCGCCACCAACCTGGACTCGGCGGTGACCGGCGGTATCGGAGCCTGGGGCAACATGATCCGAAATGCCGGCGCGACGGGCAATCGACCCAACCGGCGCGACGGCAAGAACGTGCTTGGCTGGGCCAAGCTCGGCGGTGGGACGCTGGGCGTCACCAACTACCTGAGCTACGGGAGTCCGATCCTGAGCTGCGGCGGGAACAGCTTCCAGTCGCTGTTCGAGGCCGACGTTCGGATCAGCACCACCTACCGGTGGGCGTCCGGGAACGGTGCCTGCCCCTGCGCACAGGGATCGGCGTTCTTCGTGGATGATGTCTCCACGCACGAGTTCGGTCACGTGATCGGGCTCTGCCACTCCAATCAGCCCGCGG
Source organism: Candidatus Polarisedimenticolaceae bacterium (assembly GCA_036274395.1). Classification (GTDB taxonomy): domain Bacteria; phylum Acidobacteriota; class Polarisedimenticolia; order Polarisedimenticolales; family DASUFT01; genus DASUFT01. Next base: position 34,963 of record DASUFT010000014.1, read on the forward strand.
CATTGATGTACCCGTCTTTCGGCGTTTGCGAGAACAAGGGAATCGGTCCAGACGACACCGCTGGAAAGAACGCCCTCTGCTACTGATCCGGCTTCGAAGGGCCGGAGCCTCCGGGCTCCGGCCCTCTCCATCGCCCCCCTCTCCGACGCCACAGTGGACAGGCGGTGTATGGTGGACACGTCCGTCCATGCGCACCGAGGGTTCTCCTGGGTGCGCGAGAGAGAGGTGCAATGGCAAAGTCCACCACGTTTTCCGTCGACGATCGCGTGACCAGCCCCATGTACGGCGAGGGCACGATCCGGGCGGTGGACGAGAAATACACGACCATCGCGTTCGACGAGAACGGCACCCGGAAGTTCCTGACCAGCGTGGCGCAGCTGGAGCGGAGCAATTCCCAGCCCCCGCCGGCGAAGCCCGAGCGCGCCAAGAAGGCGAAGTAGGGCGCATGGGTCGACCGTCCCGCAGCACCTTCCTGAAGAGAGAGAAGGAGAGGGCCCGCTTCGAGAAGCGGCAGTCGAAGCTGGCCCGCCGGCAGGGCAAGACGGCGAGCGATCCGGACCCGGAGGGCGGAAGTGGAGCCCCCGGGGAGGAGCCGTCGGAGCAGGAGGAACCCCGGACCGGGGAGCCGGACTAGCGTTCAGCCGACGACGATCCGCCCTCCGTGGGAGTACGCCAGGTCATTGAGGCGGAGGAACCAACCGCGCCGCCAGCGCACGCGCGCTCCTCGCACGTCTCCCACCATGGCTTCGGCGCCCCACTCCGTCTCCGGCAATTGCGTCACCGCGTGCAGGAACCCGTCGCGGCCCTCGCGTGATTGGAAGCGCGCGCTGGCCCACGAGCTCCACTCGTCCGGCAGCTCGTCGGGGGGGATCTTCCGGGAGACGGTCATTTGCCTGCCACGCTATCACGGACGGGCAAAGTGAGGCGGAAGCGACTATCCTTCTGGGGCCGCTCCAAGAGGGCGGTTGTCCCTCGCCGGAAAGGAAGCACCCTGAGGACCACCCTCCGAAGCTACGAGACCCCGAACCCCTCCAAAGCCATCTTCCAGCTGTGGACCACGAGCGTGGCGCTCATCGTGTCGTGGACCCTGGCCTACCTGGGGCTGACCCTCCACCCGCTCCTGGCCATCTTCCCGGCACTGGTGACGGTCGGCCTGCTGGTGAGGGTGTTCATCATCGCCCACGACTGCGCCCACGGCTCGTTCCTGCCCTGGCGGCGCTGGAACGATCGGGTGGGCAGGATCTGTGCGCTGGTGGCACTCACGCCCTACGCGGCGTGGCGGCACACGCACGTCCTGCACCACGCCCAGGTGGGGAACCTCGACGAGCGGGGCACCGGGGACATCTGGACCATGACCATCCGCGAGTACCGGCGCTCCTCCCCGAGCCTCCGCTTTCGCTACCGCGTGTTCAGGAACCCCGTGATGCTGTTCGTGGTGGGGCCGATCCTCTACTTCGCGCTCTGGCAGAGGATCCCGCCGCTGGCACGCGCGCGCCGCGTGGAGCGGCGCAGCATCCTCTGGACCAATGGCGCTCTCCTGGTCGCCGGGGCGGCCCTCCTGGCGATGGGCGACGTGGGAACCGCCGTCCTCCTCCATCTGGCGATGCTCGCCGCCGCCGCCTCCGTCGGGTCCTGGCTCTTCTACGTGCAGCACCAGTTCGAGGACACCTACTGGGCGGAGAAGGGCCGATGGCAGTTCGAGTCCGCCGCGCTGCAGGGGTCGTCCTACTACCGGCTTCCCCGCCTTCTGCAGTGGTTCTCCGGAAACATCGGGTTCCACCACGTCCATCACTATTCGGCCCGCATCCCCAACTACCACCTGGAGCGGGCGCACAAGAGCGTCCCCGAGTTCCAGCAGGCCCCCACCCTGGGCTTCTGGCGCAGCCTGCGCAGCGTCCGGCTGGTCCTGTGGGACGAGGACACCCGGCGGCTGGTCTCCTTCCGGAGCGCCCGCCGGCTTCCGGCGTGGTCCCAGGCCGCGGCGGGCTAGAGGGGAGACACAAAAAAGGGCACCCGGAGGTGCCCTTCACCCGACGTGAAGCCGGCCGGTCTCAGCGGTAGCCGCCGCCCCGCCCGTAGCCTCCGCCGCCGCTCCGCCCGTAGCCTCCGCCGCCGCCTCCGCTGGTGCGCTCCTTGGCCTCGTTCACGGTGAGAGGACGGCCTCCCATCGAGTGGCCATGGAGGGAGCGGATGGCGCTGTCGGCATCCTCGCTGCTCCCCATCTCCACGAAGCCGAATCCCCGGGGCCGGCCCGTTTCCCGGTCGGTCACGAGCTTCACCTCGGAGACGGTCCGCCCGTTCTCGGAGAAGAGGTCGCGGATCTGTTGCTCGTCCGCGCTGAAGGGGAGATTGCCGACGTACAGCCTGGTACCCATGTGAACTCCTGGCACCCTCCGGTGCCTCATCGGGTCCTGGCCGTCGGCCCGATCCTACGGGCCGCACACGAGCGCCTGGGCGTCGTTGGCTTCGGCGCGTCAAACCATCGTTTCAGTACGAGAGATTGGCGACCAGAACCTGGCGGCAAGATAGGGCACGGGTCCGGCGCTGTCAATGGCGCCTATACTCTCCCGGTGCCCATCGAGCGCGGTACGTCCATCGGCCCGTACCGACTCCTGGCGCCGATCGGCGAAGGCGGGATGGGCGTCGTCTGGCGAGCGCGGGACACGGCGCTCGACCGTGACGTCGCCATCAAGTTCCTCCCGGAAGCCGTGGCCCTTCATCCCGACCGCCTGGCGCGCTTCGAGCGCGAGGCGAAGGCGGTCGCCGCCCTCTCGCACCCGGTGGTCCTCGCCATCTATGGGTTCGGCGAGCACCAGGGGTCGGCGTACGCGGTCACGGAGCTGCTGGAAGGGGAGACGCTCCGGGAGGCGCTCTCCCCCGGTCCGCTCGATCCCGGCCGGGCCCTCGGCATCGCGCGCCAGGTCGCCCGCGGCCTCGCCGCGGCGCACGACCGGGGGATCGTCCACCGGGACGTCAAGCCCGAGAACGTCTTCCTCACCGGGGACGGCCACGTCAAGGTCCTCGACTTCGGCCTGGCCGCGTACGTGGACGCCTCGCCGGCCCACGGCGCACAGCCGGAGGCGGCGGTGACGCCCACGCGGACGAGCCTGACCACCCCGGGAACGATCCTGGGCACCACGGACTACCTCTCTCCCGAACAGGTGCGCGGAGCTCCGGCAGACGCGCGCTCGGATGTCTTCTCCTTCGGAGCGATGCTCCACGAGATGCTCACGGGCCGGCGTCCCTTCCAGCGCGAGACCGCGGCGGAGACGATGACCGCGATCCTGCGCGAAGATCCCCCCCCCGTCCGCGGCACCTTCCCCGCGCTCGCGGCCATCGCGGCCCGCTGCCTCGCGAAGGCACCGCAGGCCAGGTATTCCTCGGCGCGGGAGCTCTCCGCGGCACTGGAGGCCGTGCACCACGCCGAGCCGCACGGGAGGAACTCCCGCCGGCTGCCGCTCCTCGCCGCAGCCGTGGCCGTGGTTGCGCTCGTCGCCTCTGGCCTGGCGTGGATGGGGCGAAACCGCTCCGCCGTGCCGCCGCCGGCGCCGAGCCTCTCCTCGATCGGGGAGGCTCCCTCCGCCAACAGCGAGGCCAACGAATACTTCCAGAAGGGACTCCTGTTCATCCGCTCGCAGCTCGACATCCCCAAGGCACAGGCCATGCTGGACAAGGCCATCGCGCTCGATCCCTCGTTCGGCTCCGCTCGCGGCATCCGGGGCCTGATCAACCTGATCGCGATCCACGAGGGGTTCTCGAACGACGGCGAGCTCGTGTACGCCAGCGAGCGCACGGCGCGCGAGGTCATCGCCGCCGACCCCGAGCTGGCGTCGGGCCACGCCACCCTGGGCGCGGCCCTGCTCTACATGAACCGGAAGGACCAGGCACGCGAGGAATTCGCGGCATCGCTCCGGCTCGGACCCCAGAGTCAGCCCGGCATCGCCTGGCTGACGATCGACGATCGCTGGAGCGACCGTCTGCAAGGCTCGGAGGCGCGGGCACGACGCATCCTCGAGGTGACCCCGCTCTTCTGGGCGGCCCGGATCATGCTCGCGGAGGCCCTCTTCGATCAGGGACGGATCGAGGAGGCCGAGCGCGAGACCGAGAAGGTGTTCGAGCAGGACCCTGAGAATCTCAGTGCCCTGCGGCAGATGGCGCGCATCCATCTCTACCGAGGCGACGCCAGGGGCGCCCGAGAGATGCTCGAGCGGATTTCCGCCGCGACGCACCCCAATTTCCGGGTCCGTCTCCTGTGGGCCTTGCTCCTCGCCCGCGAGGGGCGCCGCGAGGAGGCCATCGCCGCCCTGGACCCGGCGACGCTTCGCTACGCGGAGATCGCGCTCTTCGCCCAGGCGCAGGCGGCGGAGATCTTCGCTCTGGCCGGGCTGCCGGACCTCGCCTTCAACTGGCTCGATCGCGCGGTCCGTGCCGGCGACGAGCGATCCTCCTGGTTCCGGCGCAACGTGTTCCTGGCGAGCCTGCAGCGGCAGCCGCGCTTCCAGATGGTGCTGGACGCGATCGATCAAGGAAGGCGCTGACGGGCCGCCTCACATCGACTTCAGGCCCGGCCGGCCCGCCATGCGATAGACGTACAGGCCCTTGTCCATGGCCACCTCCTCGAGCTGGGAGGCGCGGATGCGGTGCAGCACCGGCCAGGGAACGGGGATCTCGTACTCGTGGACCAGCGCCAGATAGTCGAAGTCCCGCTGCCTGAGGAGGCGCTCCAGCGCTGCCGGGGAGTAGGCTTGCAGGCGATGGTGGACGGCCGGATCGAGCACGTACGAGAACAGCGGATCGTCGCTCATGGCCACCACCTGCACGCGTGCGCCGCGGGGCACGCTGCGCGCGAGGCGCTCGGCGATCGGGTAGTACTCGGCGTGCCAGTCGTTGCGCACCAGACGCCCGGTGTAGACCAGGGCGCCCAGGACGAAGAGCGCGGCCGCAAGCCGAAAGACCCACCTCCTCCCCCCGGCCCGGGACCGATGATGCAGGAGGAGGAACCCAGCCCCCAGGAAGGGCGCCGCCGGCAGCGCCAGGTTCAGGTAGTAGTACTGGTGCACCATGCCGGCGATGGGGTAGTAGTCGAAGTAGAAGTAGACGAGCACGGACAGCAGCCAGATGCGGGTGAACCGCCAGCGCTCCTCCCGCCACGTGGTCGCGAACCCCGCCGCGGCCACCGCCAGCGAGGTGGCCGCAGGCAGCACGAATTGGGCGGTGGTCCACAGGAAAGTCTGGACGGCCGCCGGCGACAGCCAGACGACGTAGCGTGCGGGATCCAGGAAGTTGCGGTGGGCCACGGGAGCCGTCAGTGCGACCATCGCCGCCGTGGGCAGCGTGGGGGCCACCCGCACGACGTAGCTGTACCAGACGACGGCGGGGAGCAGCGCCACCACCCCCCCCAGCAGCGGCGCCGGCCGGAGCAGCGCCCCCGCCCCATGCCGGCGGGCCAGCCGATCGGCGACGGGCAGCACGGCGTAGACGGCAAACGGGTTGAGGAGCAGGGCCCCGGCGAAGGCGGCGATGGCCGCGCGCAGCGCGCCCCCATCCTGCTCGTCGATCCAGGCCACCGCGCGCTCGAGCGCCACCACGAGCAGGAGCACGAACAGGCTCTGACGCTGCACGGTGCGCAGGAACCAGGCGCACACCGGCATCACGCCCAGGAGCAAGGCGGAGAGATCGGCGAGCCGCGGGTCCTCTGTCAGGCGCAGCATCAGGCGGCGGAACACGAGCAGGGCACCGACCCCGGCCGCCAGGGACAGGAGGCGGGCCACCGGCAACGACTCGCCGGTGACGCGCCAGACCATGCCGACCAGCCAGGGATAGAGCGGGAAGTCGTTCACGTAGAGGGCCTTCCCCCAGGTGATGCCGTCGATGGCGGGCTGCAGGGGGTTCAGCGTGGTGGTGGAAAACGTGCGTGCGATCAGCGCATCGTGAGCCTGCCGGTAGTGGTGATAGCCGAGAAGGCGGCCGTCGAACAGACCGTACGAGGCCAGCACCAGGAAAGGGAGGATCACGAGGAGCGTCCGCGACATAGGGTGGGCGATCGCCCTCGCGGGCGCCGCCGGAGAAGGCACCTTCTGCCACGCCAGGGGTTCGGACATCCGTGGGGCCTCCAGGGTCGCGAGTGTAGCGCATCGCAAATGAGCGACCCTTCGGATCAGAATCCCAGCCAGTCCCCCGTGAAATACGGCACAGCGCGAAGATCGTCATGGGTCACGAGCGCGTTTGGCCAGAGCACCAGTTCCACCGGTCGAGGATTGAGCGCATCGGGGACGGATGCGCGCAGCGGCAGGAGCCCTCGCAGCAGGTTGGTGGTGAGGTAGCAGAGCCTGGCCCCATCGCGCACAGCGCGCACCGCCTGCAGCACAGCGTGAACATCTTCAGGGATGTTGGCGGAAAAGATGTCCACGAGCACCGTGAACCGAACGCCAGCGAAGCGGTGGCTGGCCAGCACGGCAAGGCACGCGCCCTGCCCGCTCTCGATCTCGACCAGGCGGTAACGCCCGGGCACCCCGTAACGCCACGCGAAGACCTCGCCATTCCGCAGGAAGCCGGGGCCGTGGTAGTCGATGATCGATCGCGAGCGATCCGCTCCCGGGATTTCGCTGCCCGCGGCGCCAGGGAGAATCCGCTTCGGCACGATCGTCGTCGGCAACCGCAGCACCGAGGCATACCCGAGCTTCCGGAACAGCGGGATGGAGCGTGCGTTGGGAAACGAGTAGACGAAACTGCCGGGAATCCCGCTCAGGTGCGCGGTGAGCTGTTCCAGCATCGCGCGTCCGACGCCCTGGCCCTGGGCGTCCGCCGAGACGAAGAAGAACCCGATGTGGTGCGCGGTGACCACCCGGCCCGCCGACGTCCGGAAGCGATTGGCCATTCCCACGCAGCATCCCGCCGGGCGGTCGCCGACCGTGGCAATGGCGACCGTGGAGCGGCCCGCGGGGTTGCCCGGACCGAGCCAGGTGGAAATGGTTTCCACGCTCAGATCGACGGGCCGCTGCGCCTCGGCGATGTTCGCGTACGCACTTCTCGTGATTGCCGCAATCTGGGACGCGTGCTCCTGCGCGAACTCCACCACCTCGACCTGGAGCATGCTCAGGGATTGCCCGCCAGATCGTGGTAGGTGATGAACTGAACGCCGTACCTGCTGGCAGCCTCCGCTTTCGTGCAGAGGAGCAGGCTCTCGAGATCGCCGCGCCATCCGTAGGAAAGGCCGAAGATGTCCTCGTCGGACGTGCTGGGGTGCGTCATCAATTCGGTGACGCCCGGCCGCAGACGGGAGAGGATGCGGTGCATGTGGGCGGGTGTGAGCCGACCTCCTTCGGAGAAACCCATGAAGTAGTCGTTCCTGGCCATGGTCCACGACCGGCCTGCGTGAGCGCTCGCCGCGTACAGCAGCACTTTTTCCACGTGACGGAGCACGCCGCCGCCAAAGTGGCGAAGAGGTTCCGCCGGTAGTCTGGCGGCGCGGATATCGAATCTCTCGAGCAACGTCGAGACCACATCGGCCAGACGCGGGCACACGTGGCAGTGGCCGTGCCCGTCCACGTGCGAGATCCGCAAACCTGTGGACCGAACCTTGTCGACCTGCGCCGTCCACTCCCGCAGCACGTGCCGGGGGTCGGCCTTTCCCTGGATGATGCGAAGGAGGTTCCTGGCTCTGGGATGGAACGTGCCGTCAGCGCGCAGGAGACTTCTGATCTCACCGTGCGGGGACAGGGGCGCATACTCGTCGATGGTGAGGTGAACGCCGATCGCGAGTCCCGGAAGCGTGCGCGCCACGTTCACCGCGTACTCGAAGGCCGGGCCATTGGCGACGAGCGTCGTGCTCGTGGCCAATCCGTCACGAAACGCCCGCGCCACACCGTCACAGACCTCGCGCGTCCGGCCGAAATCGTCGGCGTTGACGATGAGCCTGGTCTTTGGATGCCCAGCCCCGATCACCGGCTCCCCTCCACCCAGTACGCCACCGCCGCCGCCGCCATCATGGCCAGCATGGGCGGCGCCACACGCGCCAGCAGACCCCTGCCCCCGATCCAGCCCGCCAGGACGAGCTTCACCGTCATGTTGGCGAGGAAAGCCCCCAGGATGGCGAGCACCGCACCCTGCGAGGGCATGCTGCCGGACGAGGCGAGGGTGACGGCGGCGAGCGTGGCGGCGTGCACGTCGGCCGCGCCACCCGCCACCGTCGCCAGGATGGCGCCCCGGGGGCCCAGGAGCCGGGAGGCCAGGGAGGAGGCGACCAGGACGACGGCGATGATGACCGCGAACAGCGCCGAGGGCTTGAGCGCGATGGGGCTGGACAGCGGGACGTCGCCCGCCTCCTTGCCGCCGCCACTCCAGCCCGGGAGCCTCGGCCCCACCCACGCCGCGGCCAGCGCCACCGCCACCGGGGCCGCGATCACCGGCAACACCGGCGCCAGCATGGACGGGGCCGCCACACCGGCCACCAGGAGCTGCGCCGCCGCCGATCCCGCGTTGGCCAGGACGATCCCGGCCGCGATCGGACCGAGGGACGCCCCCTCGCCCGCCCGGTGGCTCAGGGCCACCGTGGCCGCGGTGGAGGAGACCAGACCCGCCAGGCCGCCCCAGGCGGGAAAGCCCCTCCTCGGTCCGAGCAGGCGCACCGCCACGTACCCGGCGAAGGACAGGGCGTTGATCAGCACGAAGATCAGCCAGAGCCGGAAGGGATTGACGAGCTTCCAGGGATCGACGTGGCGGTCGGGAAGGAGCGGCAGCACCACGAAGGCCAGCACCAGCACCACCACGGCGGCGGTGACCTCCGCCTCCTCGATCCCGGCCCGGGCGAAGTGGTGGATCTGCGACTTGGAGGCCAGGAGCGCCAGGGTGAGCACGGCCAGCATCACCGCCAGGGCGGGATCGTGGTGCGCCAGCACGCCCAGCGCGAACACCACCATGCCGGCGACCTCGGTGGTGAAGCCGCGGCGGTCCTCGGCGGCGCGCAGGTAGCCGGCGAGCACGGTGGCGGAGGCGAAGAGGGCGAGCACCGCCCCCATGGGGGCGCCGAGGTGGCCGGCCAGCGCGCCCAGCATCGCCAGGAGGGCGAAGGTGCGGGAGCCCAGCGGCCGCTTGTCCGGATCCGATCCCGTCGAGCGCTCCCGCTCGACCCCGATCAGGAGGCCGATCAGCAGGGCGAGCAGGAACGGCCGGGCCTGTTCGAACATGGACCTAGACGCGGTGCCAGCGGATCTCCATCTCGTCGCGGGTGCCGAGCGCCCCGCGGAGGAGACTGAGCAGGGCGGGGTCGGCGCCGTCGCGCTCGAACTTCCCCAGCACCTCCTGGTCGATGGTGGCCGGGGCCTTTTCCAGCTTCCCCTGCAGGAACTGGAGCTGCTCCTCGCTGATCGTCCCCAGCGCCACGTCCACCTCGTTGTCGAACAGTTGCACCATCCCCGGCTCCTCCGCGTGTCGCATCAGCCGCGCCCGGCGGCGAGGAGGTCCGCGTAGGCCCCCTCGATCAGATCCGCCGCGTCCACCCCCAGACGGACCATGAGGTCCGACAGCTCGGCTTGCGCTCCGTCCATGCCGTCGCCGGGCCCGAGCACGCACTCGAGCTCGACGAAGCTCCCCAGATCCTGCACCTCGTCCAGATGGATCCGTGTCCTCCCGGCGAGATACACGGTCCTTTGCTTGCGCACGGTGTCCCTCGCCCCCAGTGCCGCCGTGAGGACGGCCTGGAGCTCGCGGGGCCGATCGGTGGGGGCGATCGCGTAGGAGGACGTCTTCGGCCCCCGCACGTCGGCGCGACGATAGTAGATCAGCTCGCCACGATCGTCCCCGAGGACCCGCAGCTTGAGCCGGCCCTCCTGCACCGGGAAGAAGGTGTCCTCCTGGCGGATCACCTGCGGCGGCTCCCCCGCCAGGGCGGCGGCCCGGGCCGCCATCCCGGCCGCGTCCCGAACCCGCGCCTTGATCTCCAGGTTCCTCCCCACGGGGCTCATTGTGACGCGATCCCGGTCCTTTCTCGACCCCACCCGCTGGTAAACTCGCCCCTTGGACGTCCTGGCGCACCCCGATCCCTTCGTCCTCGAGGCGGCCCTCCTGGACCGGGTGGCTGCGATCAAGGCCGCCGATCCCCTGGCGCGGGTCCTGGTCCTGGTTCCCACCCGCCGCCTGGCCGAGCACGTCCTCCGCCGTGCCGCCGCCCGCTTCCGGGCGCTCCTCGGCCTGGACGTGCGGCACCACCGGGCCCTGGTGCTCGAGCTCCTGGAGGAGGCCGGCGAGGCGCCGCGGCTCGCGCCCCGGGCGGCCCGCCAGCGACTGCTGGAGCGAGTGCTCGAGGGGCTCCCCGGGAACACGTGGTCCACCTACGCCGCCGGCTCCCCTGGAGCCACGGGAGCCATCCTTGAGGCGCTCGACGACCTCCGCGAGGCGGGGATCGCCCCCGAGGCGCTCGCGCACGTGCCCGTGCTGGCGGAGGTCTACCTCGCTTATGCCCATGCGCTGGGGCAGGCGGCCTGGCGCGGCGTGGTGGACGACGCCGGCCTGGTGGAGGCGGCGCTCCCCCACGTCCCCTCCCACGGCGGCCGCTTCGCGGCGGTCCTCCACCACGGCGCGTACGAGCTCACGGGGATCCACCTCGATCTCGTGCGCGCACTCGCCGCCGTGTGCCCGGTCACGTTTCTCTCGCCGTTCCTCCCGGGCGCTCCCGCCACCCGTTACGCGGAGACGTTCGCCCGCCGCTACCTGCTGGCCGAGGGCGATCCCCCGCACGTGCCGCCCGGCTCCCCGGGAGGGGCGCTGGGCCCCCGCCTTCCAGGTCTGTGGAACGAGGACGCCCCCGCCGTGGACGCCCTCCCCGGCGCGATCTCGCTGGCGGACGTGCAGGGCCCCGAGGCCGAGCTGACCTACGGCCTCCGGCGTGCCCTGGCGATCGTCTCCGAGCACGGTGCCCTCCCTCCTTCCGAGGTGGCGGTGCTGGCCCGCTCCCTGGCGCCCTACCGGACGGTGCTCGAGGCCGAGGTCCCGCCCCTGCCGCTCACCTCCTCCCTCGGCATGCCGCTGCGGCGCGATCCCTACGTCCACGACCTCCTGCTCGTCCTCTCGATCGTGCTCGACGACTTCCCGCGGGCGCGCACGGCGGAAGCGCTGCGCTCGCCGCGCCTGCGCTGGGGCGTCTCCGCCGAGGCGGCCGATGCCTGGAGCTTGCAGGCAGGGATCCTGGGCGGCCTTGCCGCCTGGTGCGAGGACCTGCCCGCCTGGGCGGGAGAGCCCCGCCGGATCGAGGATGCGAGCGACGAGGAGCGCGCGGAGGAGCGCGCCCGGGCGGAGGCGCGGCGAAGCCGGGCGCAGGAGATCGCCTCCGCGCTCACGGTGCTCGCCCAGCACGCCCGGCCAGACCGGATCGCGAGCTTTGCCGAGCACGCGCGGACGATCGCCGACGTGGCGGCGCGCCTTCTCAGACCTCCCGCGGCGGAGGCTGCGCCCCTGGGAGAAGCACTCGCGCTGCTGGACGGCCTGCAGACGCTGCCGCTGCTCCTCGGCGAGGACCGGCGGGTCTCCTTCGCGGAGGCCGCCCGCGCGTTCGAACGGGCGGTGGAGGAAGAGGAACGCCGGCCCCTGCAGGACGATGGGGGTGGCGTGCGCCTCCTGGACGTGATGCAGGCGCGCGGCCTGACCTTCGAGCGCACCGTCCTGCTGGGGTGGCATGCGGATGCCCTTCCCCAGGGAAGGGCGGAGGATGTCGTGCTGCCCGACGCGCTGCGCGAGGCGCTGCGCGAACGGACGGGCCGCCCCATCCCCCTCCGGGCCGCGGCCCAGGACGAGGAGCGGCTGCTCGCGGTGGCGCTCTTGGGGTCCGCGCGCGCCGGGCTCGAGATCGTGCGCCAGCGCGCCGACGCGTCGGGCAGGACACGGAGTCCCTCGCCCTACCTGCGCGAGGTGGCCCGGCTGGCACTGGGGCGGCCCGACCTGCACGCGCTGCTGGGGACGAGCGTGCCCCTGCACGCGGGACCGGTGGGGTGGCTGAGGGACCTGGCCGACCGCACCGGCAGCCTCTCCGAGGACGAGGCCATGCTGCGGGCGGCTCTCGCAGCCAGCTCGGCGGAGGCACTGCTGCGCACGCTCCCCGGCGACCACGTGCTCACCTCCGGCCTCCGCCTGCTCGCCGCCACCGAGAGGTTCACGCCGGGCGAGGACAGCGGCCGCTACGACGGCCGGACGGGGAAGCCGTACGGCGGCGGCCGGCTCTCCGCCTCGGCCCTGGAATCGCTGGGGAGGTGCCCGCAGCAGTTCTTCTTCGGCAAGGTCCTGCGCGTCCGCGGCCTCGAGGACGAGCCCGACCTCGACGGTCTGGCGGGAAACGTCCTCGGCCTCGCGGTGCACGCGCTCCTGGAGCGCCTCTACGCGGGGCTGCGCGATCGCGGGCTCCTGGCCCCCGGGAACGACGCGGCGGCCCTCGCCGAGGTGGACGCCGTGCTGCCCACCCTCTGGGAGGAGGTCACGGCACCCGTGGCGGCGCGCCGGGCCCGGCGCCTCCCCGGTCTCTGGGCGGGAATCACCGCGCGCTGGCTCGCGGCGCTGCGCGCCTTCGTGCGCGACGACCTGGCACGCCTGCGTGCCGAGGAGGCGGGCCCGCTGACCCTGGAGTCCATGGTGGAAGCCGACGTGCCGCTTCAGGGCGGGCGCGTGCTCGCCGTGCGCGGCCGCCTCGACCGGGTGGTGCGCGGCCGCCACGGCGTGCGCATCGGAGACTACAAGACGGGCGCCGGCAACCTGCACGGGCGCATCGAGCCGAAGGCGATGGTCACCGGCGATGCGCTCCAGGCCCCGCTCTACGCCCGCATCGTGGGGGCGGACGCCGTCGAGCTGCTGGGGGTGGGCCCGGTCATGGCCCGGCGCGATCCGAAGGACGCACGGGTGGTGCTGGAGAGCCTGGGTCCCCTGGACGCGGGGTTCGTGGAGACGCTGGGGGTGCTGCACGACCTGCTGCAGGCGGGCGTCTACCCCCTGCACAAGGGGATGCACTGCTCCTGGTGCGACTTCCAGCGCGCCTGCCGGCGGACCCATCCCCCCACCGCCGCCCGGGAAGCGCTGCGGCCCGACTCGCTCGACTTCCGCGACGTCAAGCGCAAGACGGGGCAGCAGAAGACGACCCTGGCCGAGGTCCGGGCCGCCCGGCCGCGCGCCGACGAGGTGCCGGCGTGAGGGAGCGCGCGGCCACCGACTTCGCGACGAACCTCATCGTCCTCGCCGGCGCGGGCACGGGGAAGACGAGCCTGCTCATCGAGCGCATGCTGGTGGCCCTCGGGTCCGGGATCGCCACCCTCCCCGAGATCGCCGCCATCACCTTCACCGAGATGGCGGCCGGTGAGCTGCACGCGCGCTTGTCCCTCGGCCTCACGCGCCTGCACGTGCGTGCCACCGGGGCGGAGGGGCACGATCCCGAGCAGGCGGCGGACCGCGCCTACGCGCACCTGACCGCGCTGGGCATCGCTTCGGCGACGGTGGCGGAACGGGCGCTCGCCGCCTTCGACGCCCTTCCCGGCGCCGCCATCACCACCATCCACGGCTTCTGCGTGCAGGTGCTGCGCACCTTTCCCCGTGAGGCGGGGCTGCCTCCGGGCTTCACGGTGGACGCCGCGGGCGAGGGCGCTCAGATCTTCGACGAGGCCTGGGCGGACCTCCTCCAGCGCTCGCTCGGTCCCGAGGGAACGGAGGCTGCGGCCTGGAACGCGCTGCTCGAGGAGATGCCGCTCCGCGACGTCAAGGAGCTGGCGCGCGCGCTGTCCGAGCCGGCGATCTCGGAAAGCCTCCTGGAAGAGCCGTACCTCCCCGCCGACGCCCGCACGCTGTTCGGTCCCGAGGCCCGGGCCCTGGCCGAGGGGGCGCCGGGAACGCTCTACGCCGAGGGCTGCCTGGCGCTGGCCGAGGGCGGTCTTCCCGCCTTCCACGCCTTCCTCGCCGAGCGGGGCGGGGCGGACGAGGTCCTGGACGATCGCAGGGTCCCCGAGCCGGCCAAGCGTGCGCGCTCGTTCCTGAAGGACCTGCTCGACGTGGACGAGGCGGGGTTCGCGGCCGCGCATGCCCGCGTGGCACCGCTGGCGCTGGAGGTGCGGCGGCGCCGCCGTTCCCGGGGACTGGTCGGCTTCGACGAGCTGCTCGCCGCCACCGCCCGACTCCTGCGTGTGCATCCCGAGGTGCGCGAGCGCCTGCGTGGACGCTTCCGCATGCTGCTGGTGGACGAGTTCCAGGACACCGACCCCCTGCAGTACGAGATCGTCCTCTTCCTGGCGGAGGCCCCGGGAGGCCGCGCCTCCGATGCCTACGCGGCCGAGCTCGCCCCGGGGCGTCTCTTCCTGGTCGGCGACCCCAAGCAGTCGATCTACCGTTTCCGCGGCGCCGACTACGCCGCCCTGGCCCGGGTGCTGGCGCGCGTGCGGGCGTGCGGGGGCGAGGAGCTGCAGCTCGAGGACAACTGGCGCAGCGTGGAGCAGGTCCTGGCCCCGGTGCACGCGCTGTTCACCGAGCCCGGGAGCGCCGTGTGGCGCACCCAGGAGGGCTACCAGCCGCCCTACGTCCCCGTGCGGGCCGCCCGGGGAAGGGGCGGCGAAGGTTCCGGGGTCGAGATCTGGTCCGTCTCCGGCGTGCGCCCTGGCCCGCTCCCGTCCGAGGAGAGGCGCCGCGTGGAGGGCCGGATCCTGGCACGCGCGCTCGCCGAGGGCGTGCAGGAGGGCCGCTTTGAGCTCCGCGACGTGACGGTGCTGCTGCGTGCGTTCACCGGCCTGCGTCACCTGCTGCGGCCGCTGCGCGAGGCGGGGATCCCCTTCGTGGTCTCCGGCGGCCGCGAGTTCCTGGACCGGCCGGAGATCGTGGGCACCCTGGCCGTGCTGCGGGCGGTGGCCCACCCCGGCGACCCTGCAGCGGTGCTCGCGTTCCTCCGCTCGCCGGTGGGGGGCGTCCCCGACGACGTGCTGGCGGAGTTCGCGGAAGGCCAGGGGAGGTGGAGCGCGTCGCAGCGCGTGGACGGGAAGCGCTTCCCCGCGGTGGGGGCGGCCCTGGCGCGCCTGCGCGGGCTGCAGGAGGCGACGCGCGGGCTCCCCGCGGACGCCGCGGTGCGCCGGGTCATCGCCGACACGCGCCTGCCCACGCTGCACGCCTGCGCCTTCGAGGGGGCCCAGCGCATCGCCAACCTCCGCAAGCTGGCGAGCACGGCGGCGGAGCTGGGGCGGGACGGCAAGCTCTCCCTGCTCGAGATCCTCGACGCCATCGAGGCGGAGCGGGGAAGCGATCCCGACGGCGAGTCTCCCCTGGCCGACGAAGGGATGAACGCGGTGCGCATCCTCACCGTCCACGCCGCCAAGGGCCTGGAGGGGAAGGTGGTCTTCGTGCCCGACCTGGCCGCCGCCGGCCGGGTGAAGGAACGCAAGCCCCCGAAGCCGGGGGCGGAGGCGGCCCGTCTTCCCCGCGGCCCGGCACTCGCCTTGCGCATCCGGGGCCGGTCCGGCCTCACCGCGGTCTGGCAGAAGCGGGAGGAGGACCGGCACGAGGAGGCGGAGGAGGCGAGGATCCTCTACGTGGCCCTCACCCGCGCGCGCGAGCGCCTGATCGTCCTCTGCGGCGCATCCACGACGAAGCCGCGCTGGGGGAAGGTGCTGGAGCCGTGGGGGTACGTCCGTGAGCGGCCCCCCCAGGACGGGGCGGCGCTCCTCCGCGGGCACGTGCTGCACCGGAACGTGGCCGACTGCGAGGACCCCCTCCCCTCCCTCGTGGCCGCCCCGCCCGCCGCGGACCCCCTCCTGGTGGCCATCCATGCCGCCCGCCTGTCCGCCCTCGGCCAGGCGGCCCGGCCTCCGCTGCGGGTCCCCAGCGCGCTGGAGCTGGAGCGGGTGTGGCCCGAGGGCGCGGGCACGGGGGACCGCGGCACCGCGCGCGCGGTGGGGACCGCCGTGCACCGCGTGCTCGAAGGCTGGCCCGAGGCCGCGTCCCCCAGGCGGCAGGCGGCGGCGGCTCGGGTGGCCGCCCACGCAGTGGAGGCCGACCCCAGGCAGGTGGAGCGGGAGACCGCAGCCATCCTCAGCGCCTTCGGGCGCTCGCCGCTGGCCGCGCGCCTCCAGGCGATCGAGGTGCTCGGGCGCGAGGTGCCGGTGCTCCTGCAGGACGGCCCCGCCGCGTGGCGCGGCACCCTCGATCTCCTCTACCGCGAGGGAGACGAGGTCGTGGTCGCCGACTACAAGACCGACCGGGACGAGGACGAGGTGGTGCTGCGGGCGCGCTACGCCGGACAGCTCGACGTGTACGCGCGCGCGGTGGCCGAGGCCATGCGCCTCCCCCGCCTGCCCCGCCGGGAGCTGTGGCTCCTGCGCGCGGGACGCGTCGTTTCCTGCTGAGGCCGCCACAGCACGTACCCCGCCCCCCGCAGCACCTCGCGGTGCGTGGCGAAGAAGCCCGCCGGCAGCTCCGTGTCCACGCGCGCCACGGTGCAGGTCGCGCTCC
This sequence comes from Candidatus Polarisedimenticolaceae bacterium, assembly GCA_036274395.1. Classification (GTDB taxonomy): domain Bacteria; phylum Acidobacteriota; class Polarisedimenticolia; order Polarisedimenticolales; family DASUFT01; genus DASUFT01. Next base: position 51,418 of record DASUFT010000014.1, read on the forward strand.
CCGGCGCGCCCTGGCGCATCCCGTAGCGCAGCGTGAGGTAGTGGATGGGCGCGGAGTCCCGTGTGTCCGCGTAGACGACGTCCTCCCCGCGGCAGCGCTCCTGCACCCCGGCGTAGAACCGCTGGGCGGGGCCGCGCGGCAGGCGGAGGAGCGCGTAGGCGTTGAAGGCCGCGAAGGGGGTCATGGCCGCGAACACCAGGGCGAGCGCCGCGGCGGAGAGGCGCGGACGCCGCAGCGCCAGATCCTCCAGGTCGGCCACCAGCGCCGCCACCAGGAGGGCCAGGAAGGGGTAGAGCGGCAGCACGTACCAGGCGATCTTGGTCTTGCTGAGCTGCAGGGCGGCGCCCAGGCAGAAGAGCGTCAGCAGCGTCCCCGCCCGCTCGAAGCGCGCGAGCTTCTCCCGGCGCAGGAGCACCGCCACCACGGCCACGCAGGACAGCTCGAGGCCGAAGAAGACGGCGCGGTCGCCGAGCACGGTCAGGTAGTACCCCGGGCCCGGCGAGTGCCCGGACAGGCCCGTGGTCACCCTCTGGTAGACGTAGGCGATGTACTGGTGGACGAACGCCTCCTCCCAGATCCACATCATCGCCAGGTGCCAGGGCACGGCGACCAGGCCGAAGGCCAGCCCCGCCACGCCCAGCTCCGTCCTGGAGATCCGGATCCGCTCCCCGCTCACGAGCTGGAAGAGGCCGAACGCGGCGAGAGGCATCAGCGCCCAGGGCCCCTTGGCCAGGAGGCCCAGGCCGGTGGCCACCGCGGCCAGCCCCAGACCGGGCCTGAATCCCCGCGCGCGCGCGGCCAGACACGCGAAGGCGGTGAACAGGAACAGGATCATCAAGGTGTCGGCGTCCGCCGAGCGGTAGTGGTGCGTGCTGAAGCGGTGCCCGGGCCTGAAGAAGAAGTTCTGGCGCACGGCGAGCAGGAACGTGCCCGCCGCCAGCGCCGGCCACGGGCCGAAGACCCGGCGCGCCGTGAAGATCACGAGGAGCAGGAGGGCGAGTGCGGCACAGGCGCTGACCATGCGGAAGGCCAGCTCGTTCCGGCCCCCCAAAAGGATCGCCCCCTGGGTGAGCGCATACCAGAGGTGGGGCTTGTCGAAGTACGGGATCCCCTCCCGCTGGAGCTGGAAGGGATGTCCGGCGGAAGCACTCTCCATCAGCACGCCGAGGTTGTCCGCCTCGTCCCACATCTGCACGTCGGGATAGGTGAGCTTGTAGAAGCAGAAGAACACGCAGGCCAGGACCAGCCCCACGGTCAGTCCGCGCGCGAGCCCCTTCATGGCCCGTCCCCACGCAGCAGGGAGGAGCCGCTCAGGGGAAAGGCGCGCACGATCGTGCCCCGTCGCTCCTCCAGGAAGGCGCGATCCAGGCGGTAGCCGAAGGCGTAGTCGTCCTCGAGGATGTAGCAGTAGTCGTAGTGGAGCTTCTTCTCGCCGTACTCGAAGACCTCCGGCCGTAGCCAGTCCAGGTTCCACAGCTTGGCGTAGGCGTAGACCGGAAACTTGAAGGGCCAGCTCATCACCAGGTGGATGGGCCGGCCGGTGCGGCGGTGCTCGCGCTCCAGGAGCTGCACCACCCGCTTCACGTCCGCGTCGTAGCGCCAGCTCAGGGTGTACCGCACGTTCGCCGCCCGCGCCGTGTTCACGAGGAGGAGGAGAGCGACGCCGAGGAGCACCGCGCGCGTCCGCGGTCCGGCGGCGGACGCACCCTCCTGCACGGCCACGGCGAACAGCGGCACGAAGAGCAGCGCCGTGCGCTCGAGGAGGAATCGGCTGCCCGCCACCTCGTGCAGGAGGGTGGTGGTGAGCGCGGGCAGGCAAAGCACGAGCAGGAAGATCAGCGCGGGCTTCCGCCGGGAGCGCAGGGCGGCCACGGCCAGCGCGGCCACGGCCACGCCCACCAGGAGCGCCAGCGCACCGGAGAGGAGACTGCGCCCGTCCCGGTAGAGCAGCGTCTGCGTCAGGGAGCCCACCGTGTCGCCCCAGAAGGAATCGAACCCGCCGAAGTAGAACTGCCCCGCCTGCTGCAGGCGGCGCATGGGGGGAAACACGCACGCGAGCAGGCCCAGCGTCACGGCGGCCGGCCCGAGAACCGAGGAGAGGCGCCTCTGCTCCAGCGCGAGCAGCAGGCACGCGAAGGCGACGCCCGCCAGGCCGTGGAGGAAGGCCAGGTTGGCGACGGTGGCCGCGGCCAGGCAGGCGCACGCCGCGGTCTCCCAGCGCCAGCCCGGGCGCTCCAGCGCCAGGGAGAGGCAGACCAGGCCGGCGAGCGTGCAGGCCAGCGCCAGCCCGTACCCCCGCGCCAGGGAGAAGAAGTCGAGCAGGAACGGGTTCAGGTTCAAAAGCGCGAATCCCGCCAGCATCGCCGCCACCGAGCGCGCCCGGCGCGCCAGCGCCAGGGAGGCGGCGAGATAGACCGCATGCGCGGCCACGTTGGGCAGCCGGTACACGAAGGGAGAGGCGCCGAGGAGGCGGCGGGCGACCTTCATGAGGATGGAGTTGAGGGGATGGGTGTTGACGTCGTTGCCGTGCCAGGTGAGGAGCTGCCCCACGGACTGGCCGATGCCCGCGAGCGTCCACCCCTCGTCGTAGGTGAGGGACAGCACGGCGGCGCGGTAGGTCGTGTAGGCGAGGAGCAGGGCCGACAGAAGCACCAGCCCCTGGAAGGCTCGACGGCTGCTCATCGTTCCCGGGGGGGCCGGCGCACCAGTTCCGTGACCACCCAGTCCTCCGTGGCGCCGGGCACCTCCCTCACGTCCACGTCCGGCCGGCGATGGAGCTGCCAGAGCGCCTCGGGAAGGCCGCCGCGCTCGCGGGGAGGGAGGTCCGGGTGGGCGGGATCGAACCCCAGGAGCCAGGGGCGGTCCACCAGCACGTACCGGATCGGCGAGCGCGCCAGGTAGTCGGCCTCCCCCCCCTCGCGCAGGACCGCGACGAACTCCGCGTCGTTGATCAGGCCGTCGAGGTTCACGACCCTCTGGGGCGCGAACCACCCCAGGCGGCCCGCATCCCGGGCACCGAGCACCGCGTCGTGCGGCAAGGTGCGGGCGGCCCATCCATAGATGTACCGCCCGGCCACGGGACGGGGATCGTCCCCCGCCTGCCGCCAGCGCGCACGCGCCTGGTGCACGACATGGAGGGTGAGCCCCCCCACGAGCAGGAAGGTGAGCGCCGCCCGCAGCGGCCGCCAGGGGACCCGGCGCCAGAGGGACGGCCCAAAGGACGCGCCGGCGCACGCGGCGACCACCAGCGTCTGGGGGAGGAAGTAGTACAGGCGATAGCGCGCCTCCCCCGACGTCCAGAGCCATGCCCCGTACGCGGCCCCGTGCAGGAGCGCGAACAGGAGGAGCAGCACGAGGGCGTCCGTCCCCGGCTCGCCCCTGCGGAAACGCCGGCGCAGGGCGGCGAGCGCCGTGGCCCCCGCCAGCAGCAGGGCGGCCAGGGCCGCGGCCGCGCGATGCCGCCGCAGCGGCGCCTCCAGGGGGGTGCCCTCCAGGGCGGCGGCGGCGAGAGCGGCGGGCACGTCCCGCAGGGACACCACCGTGCGATGCCGCACGTTCCGCAGCGACAGCGCACCGCCCAGGCCCGCGCGCTCGTGCGCCGCTTCCAGCGACACCACCTGCCCGCTGACCGGCAGCGGGCTCCCGAAGCGGGAGACGTTCCACGCCAGGCTGGGGCCGGCGACCAGGGCAGCCCCCAGCGCCAGCGCCACCAGCTGCCCCACCTGCCGGCGCGCCAGGAGCAAGCCCGCCGCCGCCAGCGCCAGCATCCCCCCGTCGAAGCGCGCGAGGATCGTCCCGCCCAGGAGCAGGCCGAGGAGGAAGGCGCGCGCCTTGCCGGCCCCCGCGATCGTGCGCTCCCAGGCGCCGGCGAAGAGGCAGATCATCAGCGCGTACAGCGGCGTCTCGAGACCGCTGGGGCGCGCCAGGCCCGGTGGAAGCCAGGGGAGGAGCCCGGCGAGCGCCGCCGCCAGGGCCGCCCCCGCCGGCCCGGAGCGGGGGCGCAGCACCCACCAGAGCGCGGCGGGAACGGCGGCGGCGAGGGCGAACCAGAGCAGACCGGCGAGGCGGACCGCGGTGCCGGGATCGGACACGGCCCGCAGCAGCGGCACCAGGGTCCAGCACCACAGCGGGTGGTAGCCGTTCGTGCCGTGCAGGCCGTCGAAGGTGCTGCCCGCGCCGGCCGCCAGGTGCCGGGCCACGCCCAGGTAGTAGTAGGCGTCGTCGTACAGGAGGAAGACGATCCGCTCCTCGGGACCGAGGCACGTGAAGATCCCGAGGCAGAGCACGGCCAGCACCACGGCCGCGACGGCGGCGGCCTCCAGCGGACGGCGTGGCGTCATGCGCGGGGACTATGCCACGATCAGCCCGCATGCCGCGGCGCACCGCCCTGCTCTTCCTCCTCACGCTGGCGGCGGGGGCGGTCACGCTGGGCGTCGCCATGCGCGCCAGCGCGCGCTTCTCCTCCGATTCCTTCCACTACATGCTGCTGGGGGACGCGCTCGCCCACGGGCGCGGGTTCGTGAGCGGGGGAAGCCAGCACCCGGACCTCACCCGCGCGCCGTTGCTGCCCCTCCTCCTGGCCCCGCTGATCTGGGTGCTGGGGAGCCCGGTGCGCGCCGGCCTGCTGGTGGTGACCGTCGCCGCCGCCGGGTGCGCCATTCCCCTGTACTACCTCTGCCGCGCGCTCTTCGGCACGCGCGCGGCCCACGGGGCGCTCCCCCTGGTGGGGGTGTCCTGCGTGCTGGGCGCGGCCGATCGCGTGCTTCCCACTCCGTTGCACCTGCTCGGGTTCCTGGCCACGCCGGCGGTCCTCCTGTGGGCCCTCGCCCGGGGCCGGCCTCGTGCATTCTTCTGGGTCGGCGTGGCTGCAGGCCTCACGGCGCTGGCCCGCCCCGAGGGACTCCCGCTCCTGGCGTTGCCCCTGGCCGTCACGCTGCTCGGCTGGTCGCCGTTCGCGGAGGAAGGGCAGGCCCGGATGGCGGTCCGGGCCCGGCTGGGGGCCGTGGGATGGATCGTAACCGGGACGCTCCTCTGCTATGCCCCCTACGTGGCCTGGACCTCGGCCCGCCTCCACCGCTTCGCGCCCCTCCCCTCCGTGGAGTACGTGCGCGACACCCGCTACGTCGCCGACCGCTTCGGCCTGCGGGAGATGGTGCCGTTCATCCCCTGGGAGGAGCGGGCCATGTTCCTCCTCACGGAGGACGGGCGGGAGCGCGTGCTGGAGCGCTACTTCGCAACGGGACAGATGCCGGCCGCGCGCGAGGAGGGGACGGAGCCGGAGCTCGCCACCGCGGGGCCGGAGCATCCCGGGAGGCGCGGAGATCGTGTGCGGCGCCTGGTGAACATCGCGGTGAACAACCTCCGGAAGACGCCCGCGTACCTGCGCACCGCGCACCTGCTTCCCCCCGTGCCCATCCTCCTGGGCGTGGTGGGAACGGGCGTGCTCCTGTTTCGCCGCCGCGGTTGGCGGCCCCTCCTCTTCCTGGCGGCGCTCTTCGCCATCGGTCTCCTCCCCATCCTCACCAATCTCGAGGAACGCTTCCTCTACGCACCGTTCGCGGCGGGACTGGCGCTCGCCGCGCACGGCTGGGGCGAGATCGACCGCGGCGCGGCATCCCGGCTGCCGCCGCTGCTCCGCGCTGCCCTCCACGGTGCGCTGCTGCTGGGCGTTGCGGCGGGGGGCCTCACGCACCGCATGTCGGAGACCCCCAAGCTCGCTCCCGACCAGGCGCAGCGCGCGCTGGCGGAGCGGGCGGCGCGGACGCTGCCTCCCGGGCCGCTGATGGCGGTGCGCCCGCACATCCCCTTCTGGGCGGGGCGGCGTTACGCTCCGCTCCCCATCCTCGATCCCGCGGGCGTGCTCGCCTTCGCGCGCGTGCACGGCGTGGAGGCGCTGGTGTTCCAGGTCCCCTACGACGTCAGGATCCGGCCCGAGCTCCAGGGGCTCACGGGGGACCTCCCCCCGCCCGGCTTCACGCGCCTGGACCGGGAGCCGATCGAGGGAGGGGGCGAGCTGCTGCTGTTTCGCCTAGGCTGGGGCGGCCTGCAGGAGGGGAGGACTCCATGATCCTGGTGCTGGGCGCGACGGGAACGGTGGGGAGCGCGCTGGTCCGCGAGCTGGCGGCGCGGGATGCGCCGCTGCGCGTGCTGGTGCGTTCGCTGGGGAGGAGACCCTTCCCGCCCAAGACGCAGATCGTCACGGGCGACCTCGCGGACCCCGCCTCCCTGCCCGCGGCGTTCCACGGAGTGGAGCGCCTGTTCCTGCTCACGCCCCCCGTGGACACCATGGTGGCGCTGCAGGGGGCGGCGCTGGAGGCGGCGCGGCGGGCCGGCGTGCGGCAGGTGGTGAAGCTGTCCATGATCGGCGCAGGCGAGCAGGCCTCCACGCACCTGGGGCGCTGGCACGCGGAGACGGATGCGGCGGTGCGCGGCTTTCCCTCCTGGACCCTGCTGCACCCCCACTCCTTCATGCAGAACACGCTGGCCTTCGCCCCCGCCGTTCGCGCCGAGGGGCGCTTCTACGCCCCCACTGCCGGTGGGGCGTTCCCGCTCGTCGATGCGCGCGACGTGGCGGCGGTGGCCGCGGAGTGCCTCACCACGGACGACCACGCCGGGGAGACGTACGTGCTCACCGGACCGGAGGCCATCGGGTACGCCCGGGTGGCGCACGAGATCGGCGACGCCATCGGCCGGCCGGTGCAGTTCGTGGACGTCCCCGCCGAGCAGGGGAAGCAGGGCATGCTCGCCGCGGGATACCCCGCCTGGCTGGCGGAGGACCTGGTGACGATGATGCAGAACTGGAGCCGGGGGGCCGACTGCGACCTGTCCTTCGCGGTCCGCTCCGTCGCCGGCCTCGTTCCCCGTTCCTACCGCACCTTCGCCCAGGAGCACGCGGACGCGTTTCGGTAGTCGGAGGGGGACAGGTATTTCCTATTTCCTTTTCGGCTGCCGAAAAGGAAATAGGAAATACCTGTCCCCTTCTGACTTATCTTTTACCTCCCCATCGCCACTCCTCGGAGTACCAAACCCCGATGCGCATCCTGGTCGTGGAGGACGAGCCCACCCTGCGGGAGGGGCTGACGGACCTGCTGGAGGCGGCCGGATACCAGGTGCGCGCCGTCGGCGACGGCCGCGAGGCCATCCGCCCCGGCTGCGCCGCCGCCGCCGATCTGGTGGTGCTCGACCTCATGCTCCCCGGCCTGGACGGGATCGAGGTCTGCCGCCAGCTCCGCCAGACGCGTCCCCAGCTCGGGATCCTGATGCTCACCGCGCGGGGGGCCGAGGAGGACAAGGTCGCCGGGCTGCGGGCGGGGGCGGACGACTACCTCACGAAGCCGTTCGGGGCCCGCGAGCTGCTCGCACGGGTGGAGGCGTTGGGCAGGCGGCGCCAGCCGCACACCCCGGGGCCCGAGCTGCTGAGCGCCGCCGGATGGACCTTCGACCTGGGGCGCTGCCGGGCCCGGCGGGACGGCGCCGACGTGGAGCTGACCGCGCGCGAGGCCGGGATCCTGCGCCTCCTGTGGCTTCACCGCGACCGCGCCGTCAGCCGCGCGGAGCTGCTGGAGCGGGTCTGGGAATCCCGCGGCGACCTGGAGACGCGCGCCGTCGACATGGCCATCGTCAAGCTCCGCCAGAAGATCGAGACGGACCCCGCGCGCCCGAAGCTCGTCGTGACCGTGAAGGGGATCGGCTACGCCTGGGGCGCACCATGAGGACGCCGCGCCTGCCCGCCGCGGCCCTCCTCACCAGCGCGGCGGTGGCCATCCCCTGCGGCGCCTGGTACGTGTCGGGCGCGCGCGAGGCCGCCCGCGACGCGGTGGCGCTCGAGCAGGAGGCGGAGGCCGGCGCGGGAGCCGAAGCGATGCGCCTGGCCGAGCACCTGTCCCACCGTCTGGACGTCTTGCTGGAGACGGAATCGGCGCGGCCCCCCGACCATTACCACCGGCACCGGGAGCCGGCGACCAGCGCCTGCGCCTGTCCCCGCTTCCGGCCCTCCCCCCTCGCCGGCGCCGACCCGCTCATCGGAGCGCACTTCCAGCGGGAGCCCTCGGGGGAGCTCGCATTCCCGGCCATCCCCGACGAGGGAAGGGCGGCCGCCTCCGAGGCCGCCGCCGGGATCGAGGCCGCGCTCGACGGTCCGGCGGCCCCGGAGCCGGCCTCCGCGCGCGTGCCGTCCTCCGGGCCGGAGCGTCTCCTCGCCGTGGGACCGTTCCGGTGGCGCACCGCCGTGCTGCCGTCGGGCGCCGCCCTCCTCGCCGTGCGGGAGGTGCGCACCAGCCTGCACGTGCGCCGCCAGGGGTTCGTGGTCCCGGCCAGCACGCTCGAGGCCGCGCTGGCGAGCCCCGCCGGGCCGGTGCGCGTGGGGCCCGGCCGGTCCGACGCCGCGAACGAGGCTCCCCTCGCCCTTCCCGGGGCGGCTTGGAGCGTCTCCGTGTCCGCGGGCCCGGGCCTGGCGGATGCCCACCGGCGGGCCGAGGAGCGGCGCAGCGCGTTCCGGCGCACGTTCGCTGCGGGATCGGCGGCGGCGCTCTTCGCCGCCCTGCTGGTGGTGGGCCTGGTGTGGCAGGCGGACCGCGCGGTGGCCGAGCGCGCTCGCTTCGCCGCCTCCGCCGCACACGAGCTGCGCACGCCCCTGGCGGGCCTGCGCCTGCACGCGGAGATGCTGGCGTCGGGCCTGGGACGGGTCGAGCGCTCCTCCGACTACGCCCGGCGGATCGTGGAGGAGACGGCGCGCCTCACCCGCGTGGTGGGGAACGTGCTCGGCTTCACGCGCCTGGAGCGAGGCACGCTGCGCGTGGACCGGTCGGCGCATGACCTGGGGGCGGCGGTGCGCGCGAGCGCCGCGCGTCTCGCCCCGCTCGCCGAGCGGGCGGGCGCGCGCCTGGAGGTGGAGGTCCCCGAGGATCTCCCGGCCGCCGCCGTGGACGCCGACGCACTCGACACGATCCTCGCCAACCTCGTGGACAACGCCCTCAAGTACGCCCGCGACGCGGAGGACCGCACGGTGCACGTCGCGGTGGGCGTGGAGGGGCGGTGCCTCCGCGTCACCGTGGCCGACCGCGGCCCGGGCGTCCCCCCGCGGCTGCGCCGGCGCCTCTTTCGTCCCTTCACGCGCGCCGCCGGGCCCGACGGTCCGGCGGGGCTCGGGCTCGGGCTCGCGCTCGTGGACGGCCTGGCCCGGGCGCACGGCGGCCGTGCCCTCTTCCGGCCCAGACCGGGAGGCGGCAGCACGTTCTGCGTCCTGTTCCCTCTGGCTTGACAGGCCTCGGCCCCGGAACGGATATTGCTGGGCGGCCTCTCGCCCCGTCCGGCCGCGATCCGAGGAAACCGGAATGTCCTGTGCGGTCGGCCTCATGGCCTACAACGAGGAAGCGAACGTGGCGGCCGCGCTGCGCTCCGTCCTCGCCCAGCGCGGAGCGCACGTGCGGCTGCACAGCGTCACCGTGGTGGCCAGCGGCTGCACCGACGCCACCGTCCCCCGCGCGCGCGAGGCGGCCGGGAACGACCCCCGCGTGCGGGTGCTCGAGCAGGCGAGCCGCGAGGGGAAGGCGGCCGCCATCACGGCCTTCCTCGACACCGTGCGCGAGGCCGACCTGGTGGCGCTGGTGGGCGCCGACACGCGGCTGGGCGAGGGCGCGCTGGAGGCGTTGCTCGGTCCCTTCGACGATCCCGGCGTGGGAATGACCGGGGGCCGGCCGGTCCCGGTGAACGCGCGCACCACGCTCCTTGGCCGCGTGGTGCACCTGCTGTGGGAGCTGCACCACGCCATCGCCCTGCACGACCCCAAGCTGGGGGAGCTCGTCGCCTTCCGCCGCGTGTTCGACGCCGTCCCTGCCGACACCGCGGTGGACGAGGCGGCGATCGAGGCCATGGTGCGCAAGCGGGGCCTGCGCCTGGCCTACGCGCCCGAGGCGGTGGTCCAGATGAAAGGGCCCACCACGGTGGGCGACTTCCTCGCCCAGCGCCGCCGCATCCACGCCGGGCACCTGCGCTTGAAGCGCGCCTCCGGTCACTCCGTGAGCACCCTCGGACTGCCCGGCGTCCTCCGCGCCCTGGTGCGCCACCGTCCCTCTCTTGGGACCGCCGCCGCGGCGGTGGCGCTGGAAGGCACGGCGCGCGTGCTGGGGAGCTTCGATGCGCGGGTGGCCGGACGCGAGCACCGGGTGTGGAAGTCCATCCCCTCCACCAAGGACCTCACCCCGTGATCGGCGCCCTCCTCCGCATCCCCGCCTACCGGCTCACGCACGCCCTGGGCCGCCCCTTCGCGCGCCCCATCAACGTCACCGTGTCCACCACCTTCCGCTGCAACTCGCGCTGCCTCACCTGCAACGTGTACGAGCGGCCGGTGGACGAGCTGACCGTGGAGGAATGGGACCGTGCCTTCGCCGCCCTGGGGCGGGCCCCGGTCTGGTTCACGTTCTCGGGCGGCGAGCCCTTCCTGCGCAAGGATCTCCCCGACATCATCGAGGCCGCCTGGCGCCGCTGCCGTCCCAAGGTCGTGAACATCCCCACCAACGGCACCTACGGGGACCGCGTGGTGGCCGGGGTGGAGCGCCTCGCCCCCAAGCTGCGCGGCACCGAGCTCGTGATCAACGTCTCCCTGGATGCCGTGGGAGAGCGCAACGACGTGATCCGCGGACTGCCCGGCGATTACGGCAAGGCCACCGAGACGTTCCGCCGCCTGAAGGAGCTGCGGCTCCCCAATCTCACCGTGGGGCTGCACTCCGTGATCTCGTCCCACAACGTGCGGGACTTTCCGGCGATCTCGGACACGCTGATGGCCATGAGGCCGGACCAGTACATCGCCGAGCCGGCCGAGGAGCGCGTGGAGCTGCAGACCATCGGGACGGGGATCACCCCCAAGCCCGTCCATTTCGACCCCGCCATCGCGCATCTGGAAGGGCGGCTGCGCAACGGATCCGGCGACGGCCTCCCCCGCCTCACCCGCGCCATCCGCCTGGTCTACTACGGTCTGGCCCGGCGCACCCTGCGCGAGAACCGGCAGGTGATCCCCTGCTACGCCGCCATCGCGTCCGTGCACCTGGCGGCCAACGGGGACGTGTGGGGCTGCTGCACCAAGGCCAAGCCGCTGGGGAACCTCCGCCAGAACGGCTTCGACTTCGACGCCATCTGGGCCGCGCGGGAGGCGAGGAGCGAGCGCGCCGACATCAAGGCCGGGAAGTGTGCCTGTCCCCTGGCCAACGCCGCGTACACCAGCATCCTGTGCGATGCCGGTGCCCTGGTGCAGGTGGGGCGCAACCTGGTGCGGCCCGGAGAGGGGAAGGCATGAAGGCGACCATCGTCATCCCCACCTACGACGAGGCGGACGCGCTCCCCGAGCTGCTGGAGCGCGTGCTCGGGCTGCCTGAGCGCTTCCAGGTCCTGGTGGTGGACGATGCCTCCCCCGACGGCACGGGGGCGCTGGCGGACGCCGTGGCGGCCCGGGAGCCCCGGGTCACCGTGCTCCACCGGCCGGGGAAGCTGGGACTGGGGAGCGCCTACCGTGACGGCTTCGCCCGCGCCCTCCGGGAGGGGGCGGACGCCGTCTTCGAGATGGACGCCGATCACTCGCACAACCCCAAGTACCTCCCCGCCCTCCTGGCCCCGCTGCGTGCCGACGCCGACGTGACGGTGGGGAGCCGCTACGTGCATGGCATCCGGGTGGAGAACTGGCCCTTCCGGCGCCTGCTCCTTTCCCGCTTCGCCAACTACTACGTGAGCTTCGCCTGCGGGCTGCCCGGAGCCGTCCTCACCGACGCCACCTCGGGCTTCCGCGGCTACCGGCGGGAGGTGCTGGAGGCGATCGGCCTCGAGCGCGTGCGCTCCAACGGCTACTCGTTCCAGGTGGAGATGGCCTTCCGGGCCTGGCGCCTGGGCTTCCGTCTCTGCGAGGTCCCCATCTGCTTCGAGGAGCACTACCTCACGTCCTCCAAGATGTCGAAGGCCATCGTCTGGGAGGCGATCTGGCGGACGCCGCTGCTGCGCCTCACGGCGCCGCGGCGCAAGAGGCGCCCGGCCCCCGCCCCGGTGGCCGAGAAGGGATGACGGTCCCGGCCGGGCGCGTGCTCGTGCTGGGCGGGACCGGCTTCCTGGGAAGCCACCTGGTGGAGCGCCTGGCGCGCGGGGGGACCGCCGTGCGCGTGGCCTCGGCCCGCGGACGCTGGCCCTGGGGATCTCTGCCCGCGGGCGTGGAGACCACGCGCTTCGACCTCGCAGAGGTCACGGCACCGCGCGACTGGGACGCGCTGATCGAGGGCTCGCCGCGCATCGTCAACCTCGCCGGCGTCCTGCAGCGTCCCGGAAGGGCCCGGGACCTCTACCGGCGCGTGCACGTGGACGGTCCGCGCCACCTCCTGGCGGCGGCGGTCCGTGCGGGCGTTCCCCGCCGCATCGTGCACGTGAGCACGACCGGGGTGCTGGGCCCCACCGGGCCCGAGCCTCTCGCCGAGGATGCTCCCCCCCGTCCGGCGACGATCTACGAGCGCACGAAGGCGGAGGGGGAGCGCCTCGCCCGCGAGGGCCGGCGGCCGGGCCTGGAGGTGGTGGTGATCCGCCCCGGCCTGGTCTACGGCGAGCGCGACCTCCACCTGCTCGGCCTCTGGCGCGCCATCGCCTCCGCGACCTTCCGGACCATCGCCGGAGGACGGGCGCGCTGGCAGCCGGTGCACGTGGACGACGTCGCCCGGGCGCTCCAGGCGGCGATCGCCGCACCGGGCGTGGACGGGGAGATCTTCCACGTCGCGGGACGGGAGGTCATCCCCATCGCGGAGCTGGCGGCGCGCATCGCGCGCCTCCTCGGGACCGCCGTGAAGGGTCCCGGCCTGCCGCTCCCGCTCGCCCTCGCGGCGGGGGTGGCGCTGGAGGCGCTCCTCCTCCCCTTCGGCATCGAGCCTCCGCTCTCCCCCGCGCGCGTGCGCACGCTCACGCAGGACCGGCTGTATCGCATCGACCACGTGCGGGACGTGCTCGGCCTCGTGCCCGAGGTCGACCTCGACGCCGGGCTCGCACGCGCGCATGCGTGGTACCGGAGCCATGGCCACCTCTGAGCTTCCGGGGGTGAGCGTGGTGGTCCCGGTGCGGGACGGCGCCGGCGAGATCGGCCGCCTCCTCGCCTCCCTCAGGGACCTCGACTACCCCGCCGATCGCCTGGAGGTGATCGTGGTGGACAACGGCTCGCGGGACGGCACCGCGGGCGTGGCGGAGCGTTTCGGGGTGACGGTTCTCCAGGAGCCGGTGCGGAGCTCCTACGCGGCGCGCAACCGTGGTGCGCGCGCGGCGCGTTTCCCCTGGGTCGCCTTCACCGACTCCGACTGCGCGGCCGACCGGGACTGGCTGAAGCGCCTGCTCTCCCCGCCGCTCCCCGAGGGCTGCGGTGCCGTGGTGGGCGAGGTGGTGGCGCTCGAGGGGACGACCACGGTGCAGCGGCTGACCGAGCGCTACGGCCTGATGCGCCACGCGGTGACGCTCCCCCACAAGGAGCTGCCCTGCTTCTCCACCGCGAACGTCGCCGTCCGGCGCGACCTGCTCCTGCGCCTCCAGGGGTTCCGCCAGGACGTGCGCTTCTTCGGGGACATGGACCTCTCCTGGCGCATCCAGCTGGACGGAGGCTCCACGCTGCTCTTTCGGCCCGAGGCCCGGATCCTCCACCGGCACCGGCGGACCTTCGGGGCACTTTGGCGGCAGGGGGTGCAGCACGGCCGCGGGGTCGCCTTCATGAAAACCGCCTACCCGGACCGCTACCACATTCGTGCCGGGGAGCAGGTGGGACGTTTGTTCGGCCTGGCGCGGGCGGCGGGCGGCGCTATCTTTCCGGACGCGCAGGGACCGTTCCGGGATCGCCTCCTGGCCCCGGTGTTTTTGACGTTCTGGTACGGCGGACTGCTCGCGGGATACCTTCGCGGTCCCGCGTGGACGGAGGGGAGATGACGCGCAGAGCGCTGTGGCTGCTGGCCGCGGTCCTGGTCGCCGGGGGAACCGCCGCCGCCGTGGTGGCCGCCAAGCAGAACCCCATCGCGTACGAGGAGGTGGACGCCTCCGTCCAGCCCATCGAGCCCGAGATGGCGGAGATCCCGGGAGGCGTGTTCCGGATGGGCGATCCCGGCGGGCTCCCCCACGAGCTGCCGGTGCACGAGGTGCAGCTCTCCCCCTTCGCCATCGGCAAGTACGAGGTGACCGCAGCCGAGTACGCGCGGTTCGTGCAGGCCTCCGGCCGCCCGGATCCTCCCGATCCCTGGTTCTGGGAGGGCGAGGGCACCTTCCGGAAGCGACCCGGCTACCCGGTCCTCGAGATCTCCTGGTCGGACGCGGCGGCCTACTGCAAGTGGCTCTCCGACAAGACGGGGAAGAACTACCACCTGCCCACCGAGGCGCAGTGGGAGTTCGCCGCCCGCGGCGGCCTGCAGGACGCCGCCTTCCCCTGGGGGAACGAGCCCACTCCCGGGATGGCCCACATGATGACGCCGGAGAAGGACGGCCCGGTGGCGGTGGGCCAGTTTCCGCCCAACGGCTACGGCCTCTACGACATGGCGGGGAACGTCAACGAGATGGTGGCCGACTGGTTCGACGAGCACTACTACGCGAAGTCACCGCGCCTGAACCCCACCGGCCCGACCGGCCTCTCCGCCTACATGAGCCTGCTCGAGCCGGAGGGGAACCGCAGCCGGAAGAAGGGGCGCTGCCACGTGGTGCGCGGCGGCTCCTACCGCGCCACCTTCGACTGGTCGCAGAAGAACCCGGACGGGCGCCACGAGACGCCGGCGCGCTGCGGCTCCCGTGAGTACCTGTACCAGGCCCCCTACACCCACTTCGACCTGGGGTTCCGGGTGGCGCGCGACTGAGGTCCCTCATTTGGGGACGACGGTGATCTTGCCGTCCGCCTCCAGGAAGGCGACCTTCACCTGGGACAGCGTCTCCAAGCCGTGCTGGGCGCGGGCGGCGCGCAGCACGTCTCCCTCCGAGATGCGCTCCTTGTCCATGTACTCACGCTTGGGCTTCCCGTCGTAGACGACCGCCAGCGGTACCCCCTCCACGATGCGCTCCACCAGCCGGGAGCGGTGCTTGACGAGCGACATCCCGGTGTCGATGAGGATGAGCGTGAGCACCACCAGGAAGGAGTGGGTGAGGGAGAAGTCCTGCCCGAGCAGCGCCTGCTGCGTGGCCTCTCCGATGATCAGGAGCAGGACGAAATCGAAGCTGTCCATCTCCCCCATCGTGCGCCGTCCCGACAGGCGCACGAGCACGAAGACGAACAGGTAGACGGCGGCTGCCCGCAGGACCGAATCCATGGTGCTCCTCCATCTTCAGGGATGGATCCACTGGGAAAAGGTGACCTCCGGTCCTTCCTCGACGCCGACCGTTCCCCGGCGCAAGCCGGCGGACCGGTACTGCAGGTCGAAGCGGACCCGCGCCGGCCCCGCCCCCCGGGCCCGGAACACGAACTCCGTCCCCTCGTCCTGCGTCTCGCTCCGCTCCGGTTCCGGCTCGATCCCCTCGATCTTGACGCCCGAGAGCCAGGCACGGTCGAACCGCACGCTCACCTCTCCGCCGCGGAGCAGCTCCGGCGACAGCTCCAGGCGCAGCTCTCCTGGCGAGGCGGCGCGCGCGATCCGGGCGTACTCCACACGCAGTCCGGAAGCGCGCGCCTCGCCCCGGGACAGCGGCCCGCCGCCGGCCAGGCCGGCCAGCGCGGCCACCACGAGGCCGACCTGCACGCACCAGGCGGCACGCTCCACCCTCCAGAGCCTCCGCTGGAACCGGAGGTCCTCCTGGCGCGTGGGATCACGGGGCGAAACGTCGGAGTCGGACATGGGGTCGTAAGGGAGTTGCGTCCAGAGTACCCCGCCTCACCCGCCGTCGCTGCTCCCCTGAGGACGAGACCTTCCCCCTGCGGAGCCCCCCGTGCCGCCCCCTGACGCACGCATTGCAGCCGCGGCCGTGGCACGGCAGAACGTGCGCACGGTCGCCGAGGTCCAACGCGCTGGAGAGGGAGATCGACTCCACGAGCGACTAGGGGACGAGCGCCTCCACCAGCCGATCCACGTCGAAGTCGGCTTCCACCCGTGCCCGGGCGGCGCGGGCGCGCGCCACGCGCTCTCCCTGCGGCGCCTCCAGGGACGCACGCAGGGCGATGGCCAGTGCCCGGGGATCGTCGGGAGGGACGAGATGTCCGGTGCGCGGATCGACGAGCTCCGGGATCCCGGAGAGGGCGGTGGCCACGACGGGCACGCCCAGGGCCGCGGCCTCGATCAGCGCCACCGGAAGGCCGTCCCGGTCTCCGTCGCCGGCCACCCTGGCCGCGAGCACCAGCACGTCGGCGCCGCGCACGAGGTCGCGCGTGGCGGAGGGCATCAGCGGCCCGTGCACCCGCACGTCCAGGGCGGGCGCGAGCTTGGCCGCCGCCGCTTCGATCGCGGAACGCCGGGGCCCGTCTCCCACCAGGTCGAGGCGCAGGCCGGGGAGACGCGCGGCAGCCGCCAGCAGGACGTCGTGCCCCTTCTTCTCGACGAGACGTGCGACGCACACGGCGCGCGGGGGTGTGCCGGGCGGCGCAGGATCGCGGTACGGATGCTCCCCGAGATCGAGCCCACACCGGAGCACCGAGATACGGGAGCCGTCGCCCCGCTGCCGCAGCCAGCGCAGGTTCTCCTCCGACACCGTGAACACGTGCGCGGCGGCGCGCACGTTCTCCTCAAGCAGGAAGGGGTCCTGGTAGAGGTCGTAGGCGTGGGCCGTGATCCGGTAGGGAAGGCCGGTCAGGGACGCGGTGTACCGCGCCAGCGCCCCCGCATCGTTGGCGAAGTGGGCGTGGAGGACGGCGGTGTCCCGTGGGACGAGGCGCGCGGCCACGCGCGCGCGCGCCGCCAGACGCACCGCCCGCGCCTTCCGGCGCAGGCCGGTAAGGCGGCTCAGATCCCTCCAGACCAGGGGTGCCGGGAGGTCGATCGGCGGGGGCAGGTAGTGCACAGCCAGGCCGGGCAGGTTCTCCCCCTTGCCGCGGGTCACGGCCAGAACCGTAACGGGAACGCCGCGGGCCAAAAGCGCGCGTATTTCCCGGAAAACGAACGTCTCCGTCAGCTCCGGGAAGCTTCGCAGCACGTAAGTGATGCGCGCGGGTGGCGCCAACCCCTCTCCTTCCTTGACACCCCCTCGGGCGTGACGGAATACTCTAGTGCCATCGCACCGCAGGGAGCACGATGACCCCCCAGACAGGAAGCGTCCGCAAGGTCGTCCTCCTCAATCCCCCCGGGGACCGGCTGTACATCCGCGACCAGTTCTGCAGCCACGTCTCCAAGGGAACGTATTACTGGCAGCCGCTCGACCTGCTCATGATCTCGGGGCGGCTCCACGCCGAGGGCTTCGAGCTCGCGGTGGTGGACGCCATCGCCGAGGACCTGGCGCCCGAGGAGGCCCACGCCCGCATCGAGGCCTTCCGGCCCCAGGCCATCCTCTTCCTCACCGGCAGCGACACCGTGGAATCCGACCTGGCGTTCGTGGCCGAGGCGAAGCGCCGGGGGGTGGCGGTGGCGGTGGGGATCGGCGACGTGCTGCGCGAGAAGGGCGACGCCCTGCTCATGCATCATCCCGAGCTCGACGCCTACATGACCGACTTCGTGACCCACGGCCTCCCGGCCTTCCTCCGGGGACGGGTGGAGGACGCGGTCAACCTCACGGTGCGCACCGACACCGGCCTCCTCAAGAACAAGGCGCCACGCGGCGCCAAGTTCTTCACCCTGCCCACGCCGACCTACACCCTGTTCCCCCTCGATCGCTACCGCCTCCCCTACAACCGCTACCATCCCTACGCCACGATCATCACCTCCACCTGGTGCCCGTTCGACTGCAGCTTCTGTCCCTTCTCCTCCACGCCCTACGTGGCGCGGGAGGTGGACGACGTGCTGCGCAACCTGGACGAGATCCACGCCATGGGGATCCGCCAGGTGCACGTGGCCGACTGGACCTTCGCCGTCAACAAGAAGCAGGCGAAGGCCATCGTGCAGGGGATGCTCGACCGCGCCTACGGCTTCACCTGGAGCTGTCTCTCCCGGGTGGACGTGGTGGACTTCGAGCTGCTGGCCATGATGAAGCGCGCCGGCTGCGACCTCATCGAGTTCGGGGTCGAGTCGGGGAGCCAGCAAATGCTCGACCGCTACTCCAAGCGCACCACGCTGGAGGAGATCCGCCGCGCCTTCGCCTGGTGCCGGCAGCTCGACCTCGACACGCTCGCCACCTTCGTGCTCGGCCTTCCCGGCGAGACGCGGGAGAGCCTGGACGCCACGCTGGCCCTGGCGCTGGAGATCGAGCCCACCTTCTGCTCGTTCAACGCCGCCAGCCCCCGCATGGGGACCGAGCTGCGGCACGAGATGGTGGAGACCGGGATCATCGAGGACCGCCTGGATGCGGTGCTCGACTCCTCCCGCTCGCTCCCCGTGTTCTCCACGGCCGAGCTGACGGCGGAGGAGGTGGCCCGCTTCCGGCAGCACGCCATCCGCCGGTTCTACCTGCGTCCCTCCTACCTGGCGCGGCGCCTGAAGCGCGTGGGCTCGTGGGTGCAGCTGCAGAACTATCTCGGGAACGGGCTGTCCCTGGTCTGGCAGTCCATCCAGTCGGCGCGCGCCCGCAGGACGTAACACCCTGGGGCGTTCCCCCCTTCGCCTGACGCTGGCCCTGGGCCTGGCCGTCCTGGCCCTGACCCTCTGCGTCGTCCGCTCCTGGCGCATCGACTACCCCTACTCCATCGACTTCCAGGTCTACTGGCTGGCCGGCAAGCGCGTGGCGCAGGGGGAGGGCGGGTCGCTGTACGCCGCAGGGGGAGGTCCGGCGGACGGCACGCCGCAGGTCCTGGCCGCGCACGAGTTCAAGAACCTGCCGCTTTTGGCCTGGGCCTTCGCCCCCTTCGCCACCCTCCCCTACCTCGAGGCCAAGCGCGCCTTCTGGTGGCTCTCCCTGGCCTGCCTGATCGCGGGGGGAGCCGTGGCCGGGGCCGGCGTGCTGCCCCGGCGCGCGGGCACGGGGGCGGAGCGGGCGCTGGCAGGCGCGGCGCTCGCCCTGGCCTGCGACCCGGCGCACGTCGCCCTCCGCCACGGGCAGACCACGCCGCTGATCCTGCTGCTCCTGGCCGGAGCCTGGGCGGCCGCGCAGCACGCCGCCCCCCGCGCCGAGGGCGCCCTGCTGGCCCTCGCGGCCACGGTGAAGATCCCCGTGCTGGCGCTGGTGGCGCTCGCCGGCCTGCGGGCGCGCTGGCGCACCCTGCTCGCGTGCGCGCTGGTGGCGGGGGCGTTCGTCTCCCTGTCGTTCCTCCTGTTCGGGGCGGCGCCTCACCGCGCCTATCTCGCGGGGCTCGCCGAGCACGCGGGCACCGTGATGCCCGGGCACAACAACCAGTCCGTGGCGGCCGTCGCCCAGCGCCTGCTCTCCGACGCCCCGGTGAACGACTGGACGCCGCGGCCGCTTTCCCCGCCCGTCCGGCGGGCCTCGCTGGTGGGAACCCTCCTCCTCGCCGCCGCCTTCGTCTGGGGCGCGGTGGCGAAGCGCCGGAGCCCGGAGGACGACGGCCTCGACCGTGCGGGCGCGCTCTCCCTCGGCCTGCTGGCGCTCCCCGTCGCCTGGGACCACTACTTCCTCCTCCTGGTGCCCGCGATCGTCGCCGTGGTGGCGGCCTTCGCCGTCCGTGGCCTGCTCGCCCGCCCGCTCGTCTCCGCGGCGCTGTTCCTGTCGGTGCTCGCCATCACCCTCCCCACGCCGGAGCGGGTGCTCCAGGTCGCGACGAGCCTCGGCCCGGCGGCCGGGCTGCTGCTGTCGCACCAGGCGATGGGGACCGCCCTCCTGCTCCTCCTGGCTGCGGCCGCGCGGCGCGCGGCGTGAGCACGCTGGCGGAGCGGCTGCTGGTCGCGGCGGCGTGGAACGCCGTGCTCGCCCTGGTGGCGACAGGGGCCGCGGCGCCCGACGTGCCGGCCCCGGTGCGCATGGCCGCGGCCGGCCTGCTCGTGCTCGTGCTGCCGGGGATGGCCTTCCTCGGCGCCTTCCGGCGCGCGCTCGACCCGCCCCGCCTGGCGCTGGCGGTGGTGGGCCTGTCCTGCCTGGTGATGGGGACGGGTCTCCTGGCCACGGCGATGGGCCCGCAGGATCCCTCGCGCCTGCGCCTGCTCGGCGTGGTGGCGGCCCTGGGGTCCGCGGCCCTGCTCGTCCTGGGGCCGCCCCGGCGTCCCGCCCCGGGGTCGCCCTGGCTCCTTCTGGGGGCGACCGCCGCCGCCGGGTTCGCCCTCGCGAGCGCGGCCGCGCTGCACCTCTTCCCGCCGTTCCCGGACACCGAGCGGGAGGTGCGCGGGACGGCCTGGGGGTTGGCGGCCACGGGCCGGCCCTGGCTTCCCGGGGAGCACGCGCGGCCGCTGGTCCTGGGGCACCCGCTGATGCTCCATGCCCTGGTGGCGGAGAGCCTGCTCGTGACCGGCGAGATCGGCGTGACGCAGAGCACCTACACCTCGGCCCGCGCGGCGTCGGCGGCGCGCGCGGCCGGCGTCCCGGTGGACCAGGAAGAGGTGCGGCGGGCGGACCACGCCACGTTCCTCTCCCAGCCCGCGCTGCTCCCCACCCGCGCGGTGTCGGCCATGCTCTTCGCTGGCACCCTGGCACTGCTGTGCGAGCTCTGCCGGCGGCTGACCGGCTCCAGGACGGCGGGGCTCACCGCCGCCGCGCTCTTCGCCCTCTCCCCCGCCACGCTTCTCCACGCCGGCTCGGCCGGGCATGGGGCGGCCGCGGCCTTCGCCATGCTCGCCACAGCACTCCTCACCGAGGCTCCGCTGGGGCGTCGGCCTGAGCTGGGCTGGATCGCCGCCGGTGCCGCCCTGGGCGCGGTGCTGGACCAGGGCACGGCGGTGCTGGCGCTGGGGGCCGCGGCCCTGGCGGCCGTGCGCGCGGGGGTGGCCGCCGCGCGTGCGCCGGCGGCGCGCCTGCGCACGGCGCGCGAGGCGTTCGAGGGCCGGGCAGTCGCGCTGCTCGGCGGCTTCCTCGGGGGGACCGCGCTGTGGTGGGGGTACGGGCTCTGGGTGGACGCCGCCGGCTTCGCGGAGGAGCACCTGCGTGCGCCCGCCCTGGGAGGAGGACCGTCCATCGCCGCGGCCTGGGCCGCGCTGTCCGCCGCCACCGGCCATGGCGTCCTCCCCGTGGGCCTCGCGGCCCTCGCCGTCTGGGCGGTCGCGCGCGGGGCCTCCGAGCCGCGCCGCACGCTCGCGGGATGGGGGCTGCTGGCGGCGCTGGCGGGCGCGCTGCCCGGTGCCTTGCCCGCGGTGGTCGCGGCGGCCGTCGCCCTGGCGTGGACGGGAGATCCTCGCCGCCCACGCACCGGCGAGCCGCTGCGGGCCGTCCCCCGCCCCGTGGCCTGGACGGCGGCGGGGCTGCTGCTGATCAGCCTCGTGTTCGAGGGCGCGGCGGTGCTGCGTCTCGTGCAAGACTTCCGCCCGTGAGGCCGCGCCTGACGGTCCTCGTCCCCACCCGCGGACGTCCGGACCTCGCCGGCGCGTGCGCCCGGGCGCTGCTCGCCCAGCGACACCCGTCCTTCGAAGTCGTGGTGTGCGACCAGTCACAGGACGGCGGCACGGCGCAGGCGCTGCGTCAGGCGGACGACGGCTCGGGCCGGCTCCGGCGCGTCGCCGTGGACGGCGTCGGCCGGAGCCGCGCGCTGAACGCCGGCCTCCCCCGTACCCGCGGAGACTGGATCGTGTTCACCGACGACGACTGCACGCCCGAGCCGGGGTGGCTTCAGGCGGTGGACACCGCCTGCGCGGCGGCGGGAGCGGCGGCGGCCGTGCTCGGCCCCGTGCACCCCGGCCCGGTGGGACCGGGAATGGCGATCCCTCCCGCCACGCTGGAGGATCCCGCGCCCGCGGACTACGCGGGCCGGATCGATCGCGATCTGATCTATCCCAACGTGGCCGTGCCCCGCGCCCTCTTCGCGCAGCTCGGGGGGTTCGAC
The DNA here is from genome assembly GCA_036274395.1 of Candidatus Polarisedimenticolaceae bacterium. Taxonomy (GTDB): domain Bacteria; phylum Acidobacteriota; class Polarisedimenticolia; order Polarisedimenticolales; family DASUFT01; genus DASUFT01. The sequence continues at coordinate 73,385 of DASUFT010000014.1, forward strand.
GAGCGCATGAGCGTGGGGACGCCGCTCCCGGGGGGAGAGGACAACGACTTCGGCTACCGGCTCCTCCGTGCGGGCTTCCGCATCCTCTACCGTCCCGGGCCGGGGGTGGTGCATCACGCCTGGCGGACGCCGGCCGCGCGGGCCCGCCTCAAGCGCGACTACGGCGTGGGACAGGGGGCGTTCTACGCCAAGCACCTCGCCCGGGCGGACGCGTGGATCGCCTGGCGCCTGGTCCGCGACCTCGTGCGCACGGCGCGCGCCTCGGCCGGGGCCGCCCTCCGCGGGAGGTGGGCGGAAGGCGCGGGGCACGCGCGCTTCTTCGGGGGCATCTTCGTCGGGCTCGCCGGCATGGGCGCCCGCCTCCTCCGGCGCGTCCCCTCGGGTGAGGACGCGGTGGCGGCGGCGATGCGCGGAGAGCCGTCGTGACAGGCCGCGTCGCCGACGTCGAGGTCGATGCGCTCGAGACGCTGGTGCGCGGCGCGGGGGACGTCGATGTCCTGTACGTCGTGCTGCGCGAGCGGGGAAGGCCGCTGGGGCGGGTCGTGCTGTGGAACCCGGGCGCGCTCGATCTTGCCGCGGTGCGCGGCCTGGCCGAGGAGGCGGTGAGGCCCGGGCGCGCGGCCCGGGAAGAGGGAGCACCCGCGCTACCTGGGCGGGCTCTCAGCGTGGTGGTCGCAAGCCGCGACCGCCCGGAGTCCCTGGACCGGACGCTGGCCGCGCTGCGGCGGCAGACGACGCAGCCCGGCGAGGTGATCGTCGCCGACTCCGGCTCCCGCGACGGTGCCGCCGTCACCGCCACCGCCGAGGCCCACGGCGCGCGCTCCGTGCGCCTGGACCGCCCCGGCCTCTCCCTGGCACGGAACGCCGGTGCCGCGGCCGCGAAGGGGGAGGCCGTCGCTTTCCTGGACGACGATTGCCTCGCCGATCCCGGGTGGGCGGGCGCCCTCTGCCGTGGCTTCGGGGATCCCGCCGTGGACGTGGTCACCGGACAGCTCCTCCCCGCCGAGCTCGAGACCGAGGCGCAGATCCTCTTCCTCCGCTACGCGCACATGGATCGACGCGGGTTCGCACCGGCGCGCTTCTCGTCCGCGCCCTCCCCTTCCAAGCACTGGCCCCTGGACGCCTGGCGGATGGGAAGCGGCGGCAACCTCGCGGTGCGGAGGAGCGCCTTCACGCGCCTGGGCGGATTCCGGGAGGATCTCGGCCTGGGCACGCCCGCCCGCGGGGGAGAGGATCTCTTCCTCCTGTGGCAGGCGATCCGCGCCGGCTCCGCCGTCGTCTACCGCCCGGATGCCCTGGCCTGGCACGCGCACCACCGCACGCGGGAGGCGCTCGAGAACGTGCTCTTCGGCTATGGCGTGGGGCACGCGGCCTACCTGGCAGCGGTGCGCCGGGCGGGTGCTCCCGCCGCCGCAGTCTGGCGCTACCGCGCCATGGTCTTCTGGGACCGCGGCAAGCGGTATGCGCACGCGCTGCTCTCGGGGGATCCCGCGGTGCGGCGACTGGTGGGGCGTGAGATCGCGGGCATGCGCGCCCAGGAGTAGCGCATCCCCACCCGCCATGTGCGGGGTGTCGCCAGCGTGGTGACCGGCGTGCGTCCCGCCACCACCCGCGCATCGAGGAGATTCTCTGCGGCCGCGAAGAGGCTCCACCCGGTGCGGAGCGGCGTTTCCGCGAAGAGATCGAGCACGCCGTAGCCTGGGAGAGGAAGGGTGTTGCGGTCGTCCTCGAAGGCCCGGCTCGCGCCCCGGAACGCCACGGAGGTCCCGACGTGGCGCCCCCGGTAGCCCAGGCGGACCGATCCCTGCACGCGGGAGACCTGCGGGATCTGCGTGCCCACGAGGGCGGGATCGTCGGCCTCCACGACCTCGGGGTCGGCGAGCAGCAGGCCCAGGCCGGCGGTGAAGCCCCCCCCCAGCTCCCCTTCCAGGTCCGCCTCGATCCCCCGGGTCCGCGTGGCCCCCAGGTTCTCGCGCTGCCGCAGCGTCCCCTCCGGTCCGGTGGAGAGGGTCACGTTGGCGATGGCGTCCGTCAGCCGGAGGGCGAACAGGGATGCGCTGGCGCGCGCCCGGGCCCCCGTCCACGCCCCTCCGCCCTCCACCCCGGCCAGGCGCTCCGCCGAGAGATCCGCGTTGGCGAGCGTCGTCACGTCCCCCACCCGGAACGTGCGGTGGAGCTCGTTCAGCGTGGGAGCGCGGAATCCGCGGTAGCCGGAGGCGCGGACGCTCCACGCGCCCCAGGTGCGCGAGAGCGCCAGGCGCGGGCTCCAGGCGTCGTCACGAAGCCCGCTGTTCCGCCACACGTCCCTGCGCAGGCCGGCCTCGAGGCGCCAGCCCGCCCCCAGCGCCACCGTGTCCTCGGCGGAGAGCGCCAGGAGATCCTGATCCCCCCCCGCCTCCACCTCGCGGGGCGCGGGTGCGGTGAGCACGGTCTCGACGCTCCGGCCGTTCACCCGCTGCGCTTCCAGGCCCAGCCCCACCGTGTGCGACCGGGCCGCGAGGGCGGTGCGCAGCGAGCCGCCGTACCCATCGGCGGGCACGCGCTGGTCGCGCACCAGCGTCTCCGCCGTCCGGTCGCCGGACACCGCGGTGAAGGTCTGGTGGTAGCGGTACGTGCCTCCCCAGGCGCGCGCCTGCCAGGCCGTGCGCGCACCCCGGCGGTCGTACCCCGCCGCGAGGTGCCGGATCTCGCTGTCGTTGACCTGCAGCGGCGTCCCGTTCCCCCGCGTCTCGTCGTACGTGGAGGCACGGAGGAACGCACCTCCATGCCGGTACTGCCCGCGCACCGCGCGCCGGCGCACGCCCGCCTCCACGTCCACGGGGCCGCGCTCCTCCGGCGCGACGGGCACGTACCCGTCCACGTCGGCCGCCTCCAGCGCGAGCGTCGCCATCCCGCCGGCGATGCCGGCATCCCCCGCCAGCGCCAGCCCCTCCGTCCCCAGACCGCCCGCCTCCGCTTCCGCTCTCAGACCAGAGGCCGTGGGCTCGCGCGGGAAGAGGCGCACCGCACCTCCCATGGCGCCGCTCCCGAAGAGGTCCGAGGCACCCGCGCGCACCACCTCCACCCGCGCGATCTCGCTCCGGGGCACGCGTCCCCAGGCCACCCATCCGCCGAAGGGATCGTTGAGCGGCACGCCGTCGTCGAGCACGGCGCTGCGGCTGGCGCCGCTGGGACCGATTCCCCGCAGCGACACGCCCTGCGTGGTCGGGTTGGCGGTGCGGCTCCCGGTCCGGCGGAACAGCGTGAAGCCGGGCACCTGCCTCAGGGCGTCGTCCAGCGTGGGGGCGGCCGAGGTGGCGAGGTCGTCCGCACTCACCGCCCGGGCGCTGCGCGCCGCGCTGACCTCCACCACCTCCTCGAGCAGGAACCAGCCGACCAGCGCCGGACCGAACAGCATCAGGGGGTGCGGATCTCGCACCTTAAGGGGAGCAGGGGGCCGCGCTGGCCGGGGCGGATGCGCTGGCGGGCCGCGGTCCGCTCCCCCAGCGCCTCCACGTCGACCACGAAGGCATCCGCGGCCGCACGGTCGCGCAGGGGGATCGTCACCTCGCCCATGGCGGAGAGGACCTGGAGGAGCTGGAAGGCCTCCCGGGGCTCCATGCCCGCGTGCCGCCGGACGAGCTTGACCAGACCCACCGGGTCGGCGACCCTCCGCTCGATCCAGCCCACCAGGCGGACCTCGATCACGCTTCCCCCCGGCGCATCGGCACCGATCGTACCCCGCCCGGCAGCGCGTCGGCACCGGCGCGCCCGAACTCGTGGTACTCGGCGTCCTGGTTCACCGCCCAGACGTCGTACACCTCGCGCCCCGCCACGATGTTCTCCACCGTGAGCATCGCGGTCATCATCGCGTGGTCCTGGTTGTTGTACTTGTGCATGCCGTTGCGCCCCACCAGGTGCAAGCGGGGATGGCGGGCGGCGAGAGCCTGGCGGATCACCTGCACCCGCGCCGCGTAGCCGTCGTCGTAGACCGGGTAGGCCTTCTGCTGCCGGAGCACCACCCCCTCGTGCACGTCGCCGGGGTCGGCCAGGCCGAGCTTCTCGATCTCCCCCCGGGCCAGGTCCACGAGCACGGAGTCGGGCGCGCTCCACAGCCCGTCCCCCTCGAAGCAGAAGTACTCGAGGCCGTAGCAGGTGGTGGCGGGGTCCGGCACCATCTCCGGCGACCAGGACTTGAAGTTCTGGACCCGCCCCACCTTCACCCCCGGGTCGTGGATGTAGATCCAGTTCTCCGAGAAGCGATCCCTCTCCGTGAGGATCAGGGCCACGGTGATGAAATCGCGGTAGCGGAGCCGCTTCGCGGCCTCGCGCGCCTCCGCGGGGACCTCCGGCTTCAGCTCCAGGACGATCTCGCGCAGGGGCGCGGAGGAGATCACGTGCTCGGCCTCCACCGTGAACCGGGACCCGTCGCCGCGGCGGCCGTCCACTTCCCAGGAGCCGTCCTCCCGCGCCGTCAACCCGGTGACGGTGTGCCCGAGCAGGACCTGCCCTCCCAGCTCCTGCGTCCGGCGCGCCGCCGCCTGCCACATCATCCCCGGCCCCAGGCGGGGGTAGCGGAAGCTGTCGATGAGCGTCTTGATCACGTCCTGCCGGTTCTTGGGCTTGGGGAGCAGGCCGTGCACGACGGCGCTCCACAGGGACAGGCCCTTGATGCGCTGCGCCGCCCAGTCGGCGGAGATCTCCGTGCAGGGGATCCCCCACACCTTCTCGGTGTACGTCTTGAAGAAGATCTCGTACAGGCGGCGTCCGAACTGGTGGACGACCCAGTCCTCCAGGCTGCGCGTGTGGGCCCCCGGGGAGAGGCGCGCCCTGGCGAAGGAGAGCACGCAGCGCACGGCTTCCACCGGACCGAGCTTGGCCAGGGCCTCCATCGGCCGCAGGGGGTAATCGAAGAACTTGCCCTGATAGTAGATGCGCGAAGACCGTGGCCGGTTCAGGAGGTCGTCGGGGAGCAGCTCGGTCCAGAGATCCTCGACCGCCTTGGACTTGGAGAAGAAGCGGTGCCCGCCGATGTCGAAATGGTAACCGCGGTGCTGCAGGGTCTTGGACAGGCCTCCCACGTGCACCGGGTCGGTCTCGAGCACGACGACGGGGACGCCGCGCTTCGCGAGCAGGTAGGAGGCGGTCAGCCCCGCGGGCCCCGCTCCCAGGACGGCGACACGGCTCTTCATCCCGGCGTAGTTTAGAGTCTGTGGCCATGGAGATGCCCGGAATGCGCGGCACGGTCGTGTTCATGTACCACTGGGTGGACGCCTTCCTCGGGAACCGCCTGCGCCTCTACGGCGTCACGCCGGAGACGTTCGCCGCGCAGATGGACTCCCTGGCCCGTGCCGGACGCACCTGCATGGGTCTGGAGTCCTTGCAGGCGCACCTGCGCGCGGGGACCGACCCCCCGCCGGACAGCTTCGTCCTCACCTTCGACGACGGCTACCAGGACCTGGAGACCACGGTCGCGCCCGTGCTGGAGCGTCACGGGTTCACGGCCACCGTGTTCGTGGTCACCGACCATGCCGGCGGCGTCAACGCCTGGGACCTGCAGCACGGCGACCCGCCCCGCAAGCTCCTGGACTGGGACGCCATGCGCCGGATGGACGGGAAGACCTACCGCTTCGAGGCCCACTCCTGCTCGCACCCCATGCTCCCTCGCGTCCCCCTCGAGCAGGCGCGCCGGGAGATCTTCGACTCCAAGCGCCGGCTGGAGGACGCGCTGTCGCGCGAGGTGCCGGTCTTCAGCTATCCGCACGGCGAGTACTCGCCGCGCGAGGAGGACCTGGTGCGGGAGGCGGGGTACCGGTGCGCGGTCACGGACGATCGGGGCCTGAACCGCGCCGGGGTGCCGCCGCTGCGGGTCAAGCGCGTGATGGTGACGAGCGAGGACGGCCCCCTGGGCTTCACGTTCAAGACCCGCACCGGACACGACCTGCGCTCGGCGGCGCGGCAGCTCCTGGGGACGCCGCGCAACCCCGGCTACGGCCTGCACCCCGAACGGCCCGCATGACGGAAGGGCGGGAGCTCGCCCTCTCGGTCGTCGTCTGCACCTACCAGCGCCTCCGGGGCCTCCGGGACAGCCTCCCCGCCGTGCTGTGCCAGGAGCCGGTGCCGGGGGGGAGCGAGACCCTCGTGGTCGTGGACGGATCCACGGACGGCACGGCCGAGTGGCTGGCGACGCTCCGCGATCCCGGACTCCGCATCGTGGTCCAGGAAAACCGGGGCCTGGCCGCGGCGCGCAACCGCGGAGCCGCCGAGGCGCGCGGGCGCGCGGTCCTCTTCCTGGACGACGACGTCCACCCCTCGCCGGGGCTCGCCCGCGCCCACGCCGCCAGGCAGGAGGGAGCGGGCGCCGTCGTCCTCGGGCCCCTCCCCCTGCTGCGGCGTGGCCCCGTCTCCTTCCTGGCCGAGGGGGTGGACCGCTGGGCGGCGGCGCTCGCCGCCCGGCTCTCCGATCCCGCGTATGCCCCGCGCCTCGACGACTTCTGCTTCGCCAACGCCTCGGTGGCGCGGTCGATCCTGCGCCGTACCGGAGGCTTCGACGAGGGGTTCCGCGAGTACGGGAACGAGGACCTCGACTACGGGTGGCGCCTGCTGCAGGCCGGCGTCCCCGTCCTGTTCGCTCCGGACGCGGTGGCCTGGCAGCACTACGCGAAGGGGTTCCGCACCTGGGTGGGGGAATGGCGCTCCGTGGGACGCGCCGACATCGCGCTGTGGCGCCGCCATCCCACCGTCGAGGAGGCGTTGGCCTTCGCCGCTCTCCGATCACGCCATCCGCTGCGGCGCGCCGTGCTGCGGGCCGGGCTGCGAGGCTCCCCCCTGGTGGCTGCATCGCTCGCCCCGCTGACCCTCGCCCTGGCCGCGGCGCACCGGCTGCGCCTGCGCGTCCACCTCCTCGACCTGCTCAAGTGGCTCCCCGCGGATCACGCCTACGGCCTGGGCCTGCGCGACGCCCTGGGGACGCAGGCGTGGCCGAGAAGTCTCGCGGAGGGAGTGGCGCAAATCCCTTGATATCGACTTTCCTTCGGGATCGGGACGCGCTCTGGCCTATCCCTCCATTGCCGACAACTTAAAACTGCATTAAGAGCATCGAAAAAATCGTACTTCCCCAATCCTCGAAGAAACCGTAGATTCAACCCCCGTTGCGCGTCATGGACGTGCGACGGCCCGCGTCGGCAGCGCGGGGGGTTTCGGGACAGGGGGGACATTTGAGCGGCCCCGAGGTCGCGGTGGTGGTGCCCACGCACCAGCGCCGGGACTTGGTTCTCCGTCTACTCGCCTCGCTCACCGCGCAGCGGCTCCATCCTGCGCGCTTCGAGGTGGCCGTCGTCTGCGACGGCTGCAGCGACGGCACCGCGTCGGCCGCGCTGGGCTACTACGGTCCCACGCTGGCGCGCGGGCTGAACCTGGTCGTGCTCGAGCAGCCGTGCTCGGGCGCCGCCTCCGCGCGCAACGCCGGCGTGCGCCGTACCACGGCACCCCTGCTCCTGTTCCTGGACGACGACATGATCGCCGACCCGGATCTGCTGGCGCGCCATCTCCGCGCCCATCGCACCGCTCCGGGCGCGATCGTGCTGGGGGCCATCCCCGTGCATCCCGACAGCCCCCGCTCGTTCCTGTCCGTGGGCCTCGCCGCGTGGGCCGAGCGGCGCGATGCGCGCCTGCGCACCGAAGCCTGGGTCCCTCCCGATGACGTGCTGAGCGGGCACGTGTCGGTCAGCCGCAAGGTCTTCGAGCTGCTGGGTGGATTCGACACCGGGTTCACCGCCGGGGGGACGTTCGGGGGGGAGGACATCGATTTCGGCTGGCGCGCGCGGCTGAACGGCATTCCTCTCCGCTACCTGCCCCAGGCGGTGGCGCGGCAGGTGTACGCGAAATCCTTCCGCGCGCTGGCGCGCAACATCCGTGAGGGCGCCGCCGCCGACGTGCGGCTGGCCCGCCGCCATCCCGACCTCCAGCGCTGGCTGACGCTGGGACGTCTCGAGGAGATGGGGCCGCTGCAGCGCCGTCTCTTCCAGAGCACGCTGCAGGGCAGCCGCTGGTGCAGGCTCGCCGGGCGCATGGGCGTGCTCGCCCTGGAGACCGCGCACCGGTGGAAGCTCGCGGGCAAGGTCTTCGAGCGCCTGCACGCGCTCATGCGCGCGCACTTCTATGGTCTGGGACTGCTCGAGGCGGGCGGGATCCCGGCGCCCGCTCCGGTGGGCGAGCGCGCCGAGTCGCTCACGGGGTGGGCGGGTTCAGCAACCGGCCCAGGTGCTGCCTGAGGAAGCCCTTCTCCTCCGCGTCGAAGCCGAAGAGCCAGAGCAGAGCCGCGTAGAACAGGAGACCGCCGCCGCCCCATGCCCCCAGGGCGGCCAGGCCCCCGAGAGCCATGCGGTCGTGCGTGAAGAACAGGAGCAGCCCCACCGGGGCCGCCGCGGCCACCGGGGGCAGCACGCCCCTGCGGATGAGCTGCCGGAGGGGAACGGCGCACCGCTTCGCCGCCAGCGGCAGGTGCACCCCCAGGTGGACCACCAGCACCCCCGCCAGCGCGCCGTAGGCCAGGCCCACACTCCCCGAAATGGAGAGGAGCGCCACGCCCAGACCCAGGGTGATCACGCCCAGGAGGAGGTTCGTCCAGGCCAGCAGCTTCGCGTACCCCAGGCCCAGCAGCATGGACTCCGCGGGAAGAGCCACCGCCACCACGAGGAAGACCAGCGAGAACGCCTGCATGATGGGGACGGCCCCTGGCGCGCGGTTCCCCAGCCAGTTGATCTGGATGGCGTCGGCGCCCAGGCCCAGCAGCAGGCAAATGGGCAGGGCGACCAGGAAGGCGACCTTGGTGGTCTGCAGCAGCGTCTGGCGCAGCGCGCGCCCGCGCCCCTGCGCGTCCAGCTCGCTGCTCAGGGGAAAGAGCACCGCGGAGAGGGGCACGATCGCCTCGGCGGAGACCGTGGCCAGCCGGCGGCCGGCGAAGAACTGCCCCGTGATCTCGAGCCCGACGAAGGCGGAGAGGATGGGCTCGTAGCTGCGCATCACCAGCAGCTCGGCGGTCTGCCGCATCCAGCTCCACACGCCGAAATCGAGCAGCCGCCGCACGTGCCCCCGGTGGAGCACGGGACGGGGGACGACGGCGGGGTCGATGGAGGCGACCGCTCGCCAGCGCATGACGTGCAGCACGATGCGGCCGATCAGCTCCGCCGCCGCCACGCCGGGGAGGCCGAGTCCCAGTTGCACCGCGGCCACCGTGAGGAACAGCCGAAGCCCCGCGTGGACGCCCCGGATCAGGTTGAGGAGGTCGAACCGGCCCAGCCCCTCGAGCATGGCCGCCGCGGTCCCCGCCGGCAAAGAGATCGTGCTCGACAGTCCCAGGAGGAGAACCAGCCAGCGCAGCTGGTGCAGGCGTACCGGGTCCTCGATCACGCGGGGCAGGACGAGGAACGTGACGATCAAGAGGCCCAGCAGGCCGACCGTCCCCACCACGAGGTAGAGATGCAGCGCCGTGTCCGCCGTGCGCCGGACCAGCAGCGCTTCCGCCCGCGCCTGGTGCGCGGAGGCGTACTTCATCAGCGCCTCGCGGAGACCGGGATCGAGGAACTGCACCCACTCGGCCAGGGCGACGCCCACCCCCCACAGGCCGTACTCGTCGATGCCCAGCTTGCGCACCAGGAAGGGGGTGAGGAGCAGGAAGACGAGCGCCTCCGCGACCGTGCCGGCGTAGCCCGCCACCACGTTGCGGATGGACGGCACGAAGCGGCGGAGTGCGGAGGTTCGCTCCACCCTGGTCACGCCCGCTCCGCCACGACCAGCAGGTTGGTGGGGAGCCGTCCGTCCAGATAGCTGAGGTACGGGGCGAGCGGCCCCCCCGTGGCCAGGATCTCCAGCGTGCGCCCGGTCAGGTTCGAGGCCAGGAACAGCGCCGCTGCCGGCGCGCGCAGGATCGCGGCGGGCCGCCCGAAGCGGCGTTCCGCGGAGCGCACCGCCTCCCGGGCGCCCACGTTGAGCAGGGCGAAAGGAAGCCCCAGCATCCCCCCCAGCACGCGCACCTCGCGCACGGCGAGCTCCGGAAAGACGCGCTCGATCTCGCGCACGCCCCACCGGTGCTCCACGGCCGCGGAATCATAGGGCCAGGCGGCCGGCGCGGACACCAGGGCCACGCCCCCCCGCCGCAGCACGCGCGCCACCTCGTGTCCCACCGCCCAGGGGTCGTCGACCAGGCCGAGGATCTGGGTGGAGAGCACGACGTCGAAGAGGCCGTCGGCGAAAGGGAGCCGCTCGCCGCGGGCCAGCACGTGCGGCCGCACGTCGGGATCGAGGTCCACGCGCACCCACCGGGCCGCCGCCGGGCAGAGTCCACGGTAAGGGGAGGCGCCGCATCCCAGGTCGAGCACGCGCGCGCGCGCGGGAACCGCCGCCAGGCGCTCCCGCAAGGACACCAGCAGCGGTCGCAGGTGCAGGTAGTCGTGATGCCACAGTCGCGGGCGCTCGCGTGCGGGGCTCAGCGGCATCTCCTCGCGCATCAGTCTATATACTTCCCCGCCGATGGCCTCACCCCTGTCCCGGCGGGTCCTGGCCGTGGCCGCGCTCGCGATGGCGTTCGTGGCCTCGGCGCTGGTGACCCGGCTTCCCTTCGCCGACCGCACGCTGTTCATCTCGGATTCCGTGCGGTACGCGCTGGCCGTCGAGGACTACGACCTCTCCGCGGGCCGTCCGCATCCGCCCGGCAACCCGCTGTACGTCGGCCTGGCCAAGGCGGTGGACGGGGCCTTCCACGATCCTCCCAGCTCACTGGCATTCCTGTCCGCGGCGCTGTCCGGGGTTGCCCTGCTGTTCGCGTGGCTGCTGGGGCGCGACGTGGGAGGCGAGGGCGCGGGCTGGCTCACGGCGGGAATCCTCTTCACGAGCCCGCTCTTCTGGTTCTTCGGGTGCGTGGCCATGCCCGCCACCGGAGAGGCCGCGTTGTCCCTGGCCTTCGCCTGGACGGCGCGGCGCGCCCGCGCCCACCCGCGCCCGGGCCCTTTCTGGATCACGACCGCCGTGCTGGCAGTGGCTTTCGGATTCCGCTCCACCTTCGCCGTGCTCGTGCTTCCGCTGTGGCTCTGGGCGGCGTGGCGTCATCCCTGGCCGCGCCGCGCGGCCGGCTTGCTGGCGCTGGCCGCCGCCTTCGCCGGCTGGACCACCCTCGTGGCCACGCTCTCCGGGGGCTTCACGCCCTACGGGGAGACCTCGCGCGCCTTCTTCTCGGAGGTCGTGATCGCCACCAAGATCCTCGGCGGCGGGTTCGGCAAGATCCCGGTGCAGCTCCGGGACGTCGCCATCTCCTCCGTCTTCGCGCTGGGGCTGTTCCTGGTGCCGCTGGCGGTGGGGATCGTGCGCTGCCTGTGGGGGCGGTACCCATTCCCGGCCGCCGGGCCGTTCCTGGCGGCGTGGGCGCTCCCCATGCTGGGCTTCCACCTGGTCTACGACTGGGCGCCGCGCTTCGCGGTGCCGCTGATGGCGCCCGCGGCCCTGCTCGCCGCGGTCACGGTCCTCCCCCCGGCGCGCAAGCTGGCCGGAGCGCTGCCCCCGGCCCTGGCCGGACTGGCGCTCGCCCTGCACGCGGGCCTGTTCCTGCTCCCCACCCGCCTGGGGGCCTGGACCCTTCCCGATCCCTATCCCGGCGGGCGGCGCCTGCTCTCGCGGAACACGGAGCTGGCGGCCAGGGACGCGGCGGTGCAGGCACGGTTCGACCCGCAGCGCACGCTGGTCCTCGCCTACGACAACGCGCTGCACGCGGCCTGGTTCCTCCCCTCCTATCGCGTGGTGGGGCTCTTCCCCCTGTTCAAGAACGCACCCGATGCCTGGGTGCCGAGCGCACGGGGCCGGCGCTTCTCCTTCGAGCCGGGCTCGGGCGCCATCCCCGACGTGGATCCCCTCCCCATCCCGCCCGAGGTCACGACCGTGGTCCTCTTCGACCCGGACTACCTCGCCTACTGGCCCGCGCAGGCCCTCCCGCTCTCCACCACCGACGCCGGGGCCGGCGGCACGCTCCCCACCGCCGCCCTGCCGCAGCCGGGGTGCCTGGCGTTCGGCTTCCGCCGGCTGGTCTGGACACCGGCGGGGACCGGCGATTGTCCGGGGACGCTGGCCCGTCGATGAGCGCCGCACTTCCCCTCGGTCCCGTCCCCGAGCGCGTCCTCGTCACCGGCGCCGCCGGGTACTTCGGCGGCCTGCTGGCCCGCCACCTGGCCGAGCGCGGCATCCGGGTGGTGGCGACGGACCGGCTCGACGACCCCGAGCCCGACCCCCGCCTGGTCGAGGCCAAGGCCGACCTCCGCTTCCCCGACCAGGTGGACACGCTGTTCAAGACCCAGGGGCCGTTCGACGCCGTCTTCCACTGCGCCGCCGTCATGGGTCACGAGAACCCCGATCCCCAGGACCTGTGGGACAGCAACGTGCGAGGCACCGCGCACGTGGCGGACGCCTGCCTCACCCACGGAGTGAAGAAGCTCGTCTACACCTCCACCATCTGCGTCTACGGCCAGGGCTACGGCCACCCCGTGTCCGAGGACGAGCCCACCTGCCCCATCGAGGACTACGGGCGCTCCAAGCTCGAGGGGGAGAAGGAGCTGGCTGCGCGCGCCGCCCGGGGCCTGGCCGCCGACACCATCCGCTGCCCCACCATCGTGTCCGCCGGACGCCTGGGCCTGCTCGCCATCCTCTTCGAGTTCGTGCACGAGGGGCGGAAAGTGTGGCTGGCCGGCGACGGCGGCAACCGCTACTCGTTCGTCTACGCGGGAGACCTGGCCGAGGCCTGCCTGCTGGCCGCGCGCAGCCCCGGCAGCCACGTCTATCACGTGGGGAGCGACCGGGTGAAGCCGCTGCGCGACGTGTACGCCGCCGTGATCGAGGAGGCGGGCACGCGCTCGCGGCTGGTGGCGCTCCCCGCGTGGCCGGTGAACGCGGCCCTGGCCCTCTTCCACAAGCTCGGTGTCTCGCCGCTGGGGCCCTACCACTGGCGCCTGCTCTCCCAGACCTTCGTGTTCGACACCGGGCGCATCCGCGAGAACCTGGGCTGGGAGCCCACGCGCTCGAACGACGAGATGCTGCGCGACGCCTACCGTTACTGGGAGCAGCGGCGCCCGGAGCGCTCGGAGGCCCTGGCCGCCCATCGCCAGTCCGCCAAGATGGGGATCCTGCGCCTGGTGAAATGGCTGTCCTGATCCCGCTCCTGCGCGCCGCCGTGGCCGGCGTGCTGGCGGCGGCGGCCGGCATCTTCCTCGCGGTCGCCTGGAAGATGCTCACCTACCCCCACGAGGTGGTGATCTCCGAGGGCGCGGTCGGCCTCGCCGTGCGCTCCATCCTGGACGGGGTGGGGACCTACGATCCGGTGCGGTGGACGCGGCCCCCCTTCGTGATCGTGCACTACACCCCGCTGTACTACGGGGTCACCGCCCTCGTGCAGCGCGTGGGGGACTTCGGCTCGATGTTCCTCGCCGGCCGCCTGGTCTCGACGCTGGCCACGCTGGGGACGGCGGTCCTCGCGGCCGCCATGGCCTACCGGCTGACGCGTCGGACGTGGGCGGCGGCGGCGGCCGCCTGCTTCTGGCTATCCTTCCTGTTCGTCGCGTTCTGGGGTACGAGCCAGCGCGTGGACGGGCTGGCGATCTTGCTGGAGGCGGCCGGGCTCCTCGTCCTCCTCCGCGCGCGCGAGCAGGGACGCTCGGGGTACGGTGCGCTGCCCTGGTTCTGGGCCGCCTGGACGGCGAAGCAGGTGATGGTGGTGGGGCTGCTCGCCGCCGTCGCTTCCCTGTGGGGCATCGACCGGAGACGGTGCCTGCGCTTCGGCGCGGTCGGGCTGGGCGTCCTCCTGGCGCTGTTCGGCCTCGCCGTGGCCGCGACGGGTGGGGCGTTCTGGACGGCGACCGTCCTGGGCACGGTGAGCGACCGCGCCGACACTCCATGGGTCGTGTTCACGAACGCGGAGCGCTTCTTCAGCGCACCCTGGAACCTCCTCCTGCTCTGTCTCTCCGCCGCCGCCGTGCTGTGGAGGAAGGTGCCGCCGCTTCTCGGCTGGTACCTCGGCCTGGGGATGGTGGCGGCCATCGCCACCGACGCCAACCTGCCGCGCTTCTTCCCGCCCATGCTGGCCATGGCGGTCTGCGTGCCCGCGCTGCTCCATGGAAACGCGGACGACCGCAGGCTGCAGGCCGCGCTGCTCCTGGCGCTGGCGCTCACCGGGGTCGCGCACACCGTGTACGAGATGCGGCCGCTGATCCGGGAGCGCGTGCTCACGCTCACCCCGAGCAACCAGCGCGTCACCGTCTTCCCTGAACTGGTGGCCCGCCATTCCCGGCCGGAGGGAGAGGTGCTCGCCCAGGACGTGGGCATGCTCCTCTCCGCCAAGCGCAAGGTCCTGATGGCGGACCCGCTGGTGTTCTCGATCCTCCGCGGGAACAGGGCGTGGGAGCCTGACGTGCTGGTCGCCGGCATCGAGCAGGAGCGCTACGACGCCGTGATCCTCAACCGCCCCCTCGAGGTCATCGACGACCGGGAGTGGACCACGCTGTGGATCGCGCCCGCGCGGGCCGCGCTCACGCGGCACTACCGGCTGGCCGAGACCGCCACCATCGACCAGGAGTGGACGTTCCTGGAGCCGACCCGCTACGTCTACGTGCCCCGGGGAAGGTGAGGCATGACATGGCTCGCCGCCCGCATGAAGTGGGTCATGCTCGTTTCCGGCGCCCTCACCTGCTCCATGCTGTACGCGGCCCTGGCTCCGCAGGCCTCGCTCTTCTCGACGTTCGGGGAAACCTCGCAGGGAGCGGTGGCCGAGATCGTGACGCGGAACTGGGGCGTCCTCGTCACCCTGGTGGGCGCCATGCTGATCTACGGTTCCTTCCGTCCGGAGGTGCGCCCTCTGGTCCTGGTCGTGGCAGGACTGAGCAAGCTCACCTTCATCGCCCTCGTCCTCGCGGAGGGCACGCGCTACCTCGGGCACGGGGCGGGGGTGGCGGTGGTGGTGGACGCGGTCATGGTGCTGCTGTTCGCGCTCTACCTTTTCGCGGGCCGAGGAAGCTCCGACGCAGTAACCTAGGGCGCATGTTTCGCATCCTGGTGCTCTCCTGCGTCACCTTCGCCCTCTCTGCCTCCGGCGTGTCCGCCATCACCCCGAAGAAAGTGCACGTGGCGGCGGGCGTGGACGCCTCCGAGGAGGAGGCCGAACGCTACCTCAAGGCCAACCTCTCCCTCGTGCAGAAGGACGTGCCCCAGGCCATCCGCACCTGCGCCAAGGCCGTGGATCCGGCTCTCGTGAGCGACTTCGAGTTCGCCGTCGAGGTCGGGAAGGACGGCAAGCCGGGAAAATCGGTGCCCACGCCCTCCACCCCGTTCACCACCTGCGTCACCCGCGCAGTGGGATCCATGAAGTTCACCGAGCCGCCGCGCGCTCCGCTCGGCGTCTACTTCGAGGTCGCCATCCGGGAGTGAGTCTCCAGCAGCTCCAGGATCTCCGTCGCGAAAGCCCGCAGTGCCGCCGCCTTGCTGGACGGGACCTGCTTTCCGTCCTGGGCATCCAGGGCACGAAGGAATGCCTGGAGGCCGTGCTCCTTGAGCTTGGCCCGGAGGCTGGTGGCGATGCCTGCCGGCAAGCCGGCGCCGGCCACCTCCTCCCCGAGCTCTTCCAGCGCGAGTGAGGCGTTGCCGGCGAGGATGGAGGCGCGCCCTGCCCAGAGCTCCACCCCGGTGACGCCGTCGTCGCCAGGGAAGTAGAGGTCCTTCCCGAACCTCACGAGCGGACCCGCGGCCAGGTCCTGGACCTTGCGCGTCCCCTCGATCGTGCCGTCGCTGCGCCAGAGCGCGTGCGGTCCAGGAAACGGGCCGCTCCCCTCCCCGGCCGACAGGAAGACGACGCCGTCCGCCTGCCCCAGGAAGCTCGGCGCAATGCGGTGCGGGAAGGTCCGGAGGAAGGACGTTCCCGCGGCCGTCCCGTCGCTGCGCCACAGCTCGGACGGTCCGGCCGGGTCCGTGGGCTCTCTGCGGACGACGAAGAAGAAGAGGTCTCCCGTGCCGGCCCAGGCGACGGGTGGGTGCATCAATACGGCCACGAGCGAGGCACCCGAGCCATCGGCTTTCCACACGCCGAACGTCGGCGGCACGTCGACCGTCGGCCACCGCATCTCCACGAAGAAGATGCGATCCCCGACCGCCGTCAGGGACGTCTCCAGGGGGCCTCCGCCGTCGAAGCCCGCGACGGGGTGCGTCCCGCCGGCGGTTCCGTCCGTCCGCCACAGGTACGGCGGGCCCCCGTAGAAACTCCAGAAGTACGTCGCGTCCCCCGCTCGAATGTAGACGTAGGGCTCCAGGGTATCTGGCCCCGGAACGAGGTCCGCCACGAGGTGCGTGCCCTCGAGCGTTCCGTCGGTCACCCAGGGCTCCACGCCATGGATGCCGTCGTCGAGCGCCAGGAAGCGAGGATCCTCTCCCGGAGCCGCCGCGTAAGCGGTCCGGAAGGATCCCAGCGGCACTGTTCCCCCTTGCGTGCCATCGCTGCTCCATAGGCCGACCCCATCCGTCGAGAGCCCCATGGCGAGCGCGCGGGGCCCCACCGAACCGCACAGGTACCCCCCGGAGGACTGCGGCCCCGGCAACAGGTCCGCCACCGGTCCCGCGGTGCTGCCCGTGGGATCGGTGGCCCACAGCTCGCTTCCTCGGGCGGCGTCGCTGCCCATGAACAGCAGACGATCTCCCGCGGCGGCGAAGCTCTCCACGGCGAACGTACCGACGGAGTGGGTCCCGGCAACCATTCCATCGGTGTGCCAGACGGTGTTGGGATTGGCGGCGAAATACACTCCACGCGCCGCGGCGATCAGGTGACGCACGCGTCCCGAGGCCGTCCCCACGAAGGGGTTGAGATCCCCCATGAGGCGGGTGCCCTCCGCGGTCCCATCACTGCGCCAGGGCTCCACGCCCATCGTCCCGCCGTCTCCCGCGAACAGGAGGACGTTGCCGCGGACGCGGAACGCTGAGGCGCTGGACACTCCGGAAGCCGGTCCTGGAGCCACGTCCTCGAGCAGGACCGTCCCTTCGGGCGTGCCGTCGCTGCGCCAGAGCTCCGCCCCGTGCACGCCGTCGTCTGCCCGGAACAGCAGGGCTTCGCCGAGGACCGCGGAGAAGGGCGTGGGGTTCGGAATGCTGGACGCCGGTCCGGGGGCGACGTCCTTCAGCAGGGCCGCCCCACCCTCGGGCAGCACGCGCCACGGCTCCAGGCCCGTGCCCGGCTCGTAGTTGAAGAAGAACACGGTGGGCCCGGCGGCTCGGAAGTTCTCCGCCTGCGAGCTGCCCGCGCCGGGCACGAGGTCGGCGACCAGCCCCGTGCCCTCGGGCGTGCCGTCGGTCTGCCATGGCTCGCTGCCGTGCTCTGCGTCCGTGCCGTGGAAATAGATGCGCGAGCCGGCCCGCCGCAGGGGTCCCGACTGCACGGTGGCAATCCGGCGGACTTGCATGCCCGGTCCCGCGCTCCACAACGATGGAGCCCCGGACCCATCGGCGGCGGCGAAGACGACCGTCCCGTCCAGGTCCACGCCGTCTCCGCGGAAGGAACTCGCCGCCCCGGGAGCGATGTCGGCCAGGAGGTGGGATCCCGCCGCCGTCCCATCCGTCCTCCACGGCTCCAACCCGTGGACGCCGTCGTCGAACCAGCCGAAGAGGGAATCCCCGCTGCGGATCACGATCCCGCTCGGACGCGACGCATGCCCATCCGGAGAGGGCACGGCATGGACCGGCTCCACGGACGAGCCGGCGGCATCCGTCTTCCACCACCGGGAATCCACGTGGCTGATGAAGTACACCGTGTCCTGGAGGGCCACGAACCAGATGGGGTGGGACCCTCCCGCCCCGGGGACGATGTCGGCGATGAGGCGGGTCCCCTCGGGCGTGCCGTCGCTGGTCCAGGGCTCCCCGCCGTGCACCTCCTCGTTCCCTTTGAAGAAGAGGCGGTCGCCGAGCACGAGCATGTCGGAAGCCTCGACGAAGCCGGGGCGGAGCAGGACCGGGTGCTGCCCGTCGCGGTCGCAGCGCCAGAGATCGATCGGCCCGCCGCCGCTCGAGAAGGGCGACTGGCGGTAGGCCAAGAAGAAGATGACGTCCGTCCCCTCGGCCGTCTCCTTGACCGCCGTCGACCCGTAGACCAGGGAGGGGTCGGTGTCCGCCACCAGGTGCGCCGGCGCGGCGCGCAGGGCGGTGACGGAGAGGAGGGCGAAGCAGCAAGCCCCGAGGATCTGTCTCATGATCGCGACGGTACGGCAGGCCCTGCGGGAGGTCTACTATCCACCTGGATAGGATCGAGGCCGGTACGGGGGTCCCATGGAGAAGATCATGGCTGTCTTCCAAGCCGTGCGGGTCGGCGATGCCTGAGCTGCTGATCTACGGGGCCAACGGCTACACGGGGCAGCTCCTCGCCGAGCGTGCGATCGAGGCCGGCCTGAGGCCGATCCTCGCCGGCAGGAACGGCGAGGAGGTTCAGGCGCTCGCCACGCGTCTGGGGCTGCAGGCACGCGTCTTCAGCCTGGACCCGGCCTCCTTGAGAGAGAACCTGCCCGGCATCGCGGTCGTGCTGCACGCCGCCGGTCCCTTTTCCGCCACCGCCCGGCCGATGGTGGATGCCTGCCTGGCCGCGGGCGCGCACTACGTGGACGTCACGGGCGAGATCGCCGTCCTGGAGGCGGTGGCGGCGCGCGACCCCGAGGCACGCGCGGCGAACGTCATGCTCCTCCCCGGCGCGGGGTTCGACGTCGTGCCCACCGACTGCATGGCGGCGCACGTGAAGCGGCGATTGCCGGGAGCGGTGCGCCTGCGGCTGGGCGTCGCCGGTGTGGGAGGGGGCGTCAGCCGGGGCACGGCCCGGACCATGCTGGAGGGGATCGGCCGGGGCACCCTCGTACGCCGCGGCGGACGGATCGTGGCGCTGTCCAGGACACCGCGGGCCGAGATCGACTTCGGGCGCGGACCACGCGCGGCGCTCGGCCTGAGCTGGGGGGACGTGGCGACCGCGTGGCGCTCGACCGGCATCCCCGACATCGAGGTGTTCTTCGCGCTCACCCCCTCGCTCGCCCGGGTGGCCACCCTCCCCCATCCGGTGAAGCGCCTGCTGGGAAGCCCTCTATTGCGCCCCCTGCTCGGGCGAGGCATCCGCCGGCGACCTCCGGGACCGACGCCCGAGCAGCGGGCCCGCGGGCGCAGCATCATCGTCGCCGAGGCCTGGGATGCGCCCGGAAGATCGGTGCGCAGCCGCCTCGAGACGGTCGAGGCCTACACGCTCACCGCCTGGACCGCGGTGGAGATCGCACGGCGGGCGCTGATGGGAGAAGCGGTCCCGGGCGCGCACACCCCGGCGACCGCCTACGGCCCCGATTTCGTGCTCTCCTTCGACGCCACGGTGCGCCAGGACCTCTGACTCCCGGGCCTCATGGCGCGCACGCGCCGATCTCCTCCGCGGAGCGCGCGGTGGGGACGCCGGCGATCCGTGCCGTGCCCGTGGGCCCGCGGGCACCCCCGGCGTTCCTCCCCTGCACCAGGTACCAGAAGAAGGAACCCGGCGGGGGCTGGCTGGTGAGAGAGGCCGCTTCCTGCGTCCAGACATGATCCGCCACGCAGCTGTCCGCCACCCCCGTCAGCAGGTTTGGGAGATCCGCCGGCGCGCCGCGCAGCACGGTGTACTCGGTCGCGTTGGGTGCGACGTCCCAGCCCAGGATCGTGTCGGACGGCTTCCAGGCGAGGCCCGTCGCCTCCCCGGGGGGGTAGACGGGGAAGAAGTCGATGCACCACTGCGTCGCGGAGCCGACGTCGATGGCGGCGTCGTCCACCACGTAGAGGCTCCAGATCCCGTGCGGGTCGGTGCCGACGAAGACGCCAGGGTTGGCGTCATGCGGTCCGGGGGGTGCCGGAGACGGATAGGGATCATTCTGATCCCCGTAGTTGGCGGGCCAGTAGGTTGCGTTTCCCAGCACGCCGTCGTCGGGGACCGGCCCCGCCGCGGCGCTGTCGAAGGTGAGGGTGACCTGGGTGACGTCCGTCGAGCCGCCCGCGTCGGACATGATCACGGCGGCCTGCCCCTGCGGTCCCACGAGCAGCACGTCCAGATCGTCGGGATGGGTGTGGCTCAGGCTCTGCAAGCGAACCCGCAGGTTGCGGAGGATCGTGCCCTCCTGCGGGACGTAGAAGGACCAGGGATAGGGGGAGGCGGGACCGGCGCTGATCCCGGGCGCACCGGCGGGAATGGTCAGCGAGTCCGAGCCGCCCTGGCAGAACGAGTAGATCGAGGGCTCGTAGAGGCCCAGCGACAGGCACCATCCCCCCGTGATCGTCCCCCAGTCCAGCGCCGCGTCGTCGGCGATCCACAGGCTCCAGGTGCCGTTGGGGGACTCCTGGCTCCCCCAGAGGGAGGACGGCGGCGGCGGGGCGGGCGCGGGCAGCGTGTCGCCGGGCTCGTAGTCCGTGAAGGCATAGGGGCCGCTCCCCGGTGGCAGCTCGTCGGGGACGGAGCTGGCGGCCTCCGTGGAGAACGTGACGTCGAGGTTGGCGATGTCGATCGACCCTCCCGCGTCCGACATGAGCGTGTAGCGGCCCCCCGAGGGGGACTGCAGCACGACGTCGAGGTCGTCGGGGTACGTGTGGCTGACCCCGAGGAGCTTCACCTCCGCGCTCCGGACCAGTCCGCTGGTCCCGATGAATCCCATGGTGTCCGGGTATGGCGCCGCCGCACCCGAGGTCGCCTCGGGAGCGCCGGCGGGGACCGTCAAGGCGTAGGGCGAGCACCAGTCCATGGGCACGAAGGTGGTGACCTCGAGACACCACCCGCCGGCTAGCACGCCCGTCGCCCCCGCCGTGTCGTCCCCCAGGAACAGCTGCCACGTCCCGTTGGGGTCGTTGCCGCGCAGCGTGCGCAGGAGGTGGGTGGGACCGCCCTGGGGCGCGGGCGCCGGCGGCGATTCCCCGGGCTCGGCGTCGCTGCACTGGTAGGTGCCGGAACGGAACGGGCTGAAGTCGTCGAGGTGAGCGAAGGCGTCGTCGTCGAACGTGAACTGCATGTCCCCGAGGGACTGGGTGCCCCCCATGTCCGACATGAGCGTCACCCGACGGCCCTGCGGATCCACGAGCATGAGATCGAGGTCGGCGGAACGCGCGTGCGTGAGCCCGGTCAGCGTGACCGCCGCCTTGAGCAGGCTGCGAGGCAGCCCGGACAGGGCGACGGAGGAGGTGGAGGAGACCTGGTCGGCGATGGCCAGTGCGGTGGGGTTGCACACGCGGGTGCTGGTCACGAGGTCGAGCGACCATCCGCCGGCGATCACGCCGGAATCACCGGCGGCATCGTCCACCACGTAGAGCTTCCAGTCGCCGTTGGGATCGATGCCGTGGAAGACGGACAAGGACGCCGCCGAGGAGGGAGGGGAAGCCGGGGCCGGGAACGAGTCCTCCAGACCGAAGTTGCTGGGCCGCACCGTCGAGCGGTAGTACGGGAGGGTGGCGCGATCCATGACGGTCGTGGCGTTGTCGTCGAAGGTGAGGTAGGTCGCGTTGGGCTGCGTGAAGCAGCTCCCCACGTCCGACATCAGCACCACGCTCTGGCCGCCGGGCGCGACCAGCAGGACGTCGAGGTCGTTGAAACAGCTGTGGATGATCCCGTCCAGGGTCACCCGCACCTTGGAGACAACCCCGCTCACGCCGGAGACGTGGACCGTGGCCGGGTAGGCGCTCGCCACGCCCACGTCCGGGATCTGGATCACGTACGGGTAGTCGCCCTGCGCGACCACGCCCGGGGGCGGCGGCGCGGGCTCGAAGGCGATCCCGCCCGGAGGCCGGACCTGCGCCGACGCGAGCGGCACGGTGCCACGCAGGATCCGTCCCGTGCGCGTGGTCGCCGACAGGTCCAGCCGGTCGGCGGTGAGCGCGCGCGGGGGGGCGGTCACGCGCAGGTCCTCCCGTCCATCTCCGTCCAGGTCCTCGTAGGCGAAGAGGATGCCGCCCTCTCCCTTCCCCACCACATGGCCGTTCAGGCGGACGGAATCCAGGCGGATGTCCCGGGGATCGAGCTCCAGGGTTCCCGGCACCACCACGCCCCCTTCGCCGGCGATCTCGAGCGCCACGGCCAGAGGGGGGAGCTTCTCGTCGGACGCGGACAGGGTCGACGGATCCGCCGCCCTCAGCGCGGCGCTCACGGTGCGCACGACGTCGCGCCCTGCAAAAGAGGTTCCGTCCGAGGTCCGCCCCTCCAGGAGGGCCTGGGCGCTCCCCTCGGCGATCTGCATCTGGAGAGAGGCGAACTGCACGACGAGGTCCGTGGCGCCGTCCCCGTTGACGTCCTCCAGCACGTGGGTCCGGCCGGAGGCGTCCTTGACCGCGGCGGCTCCGGCCAAGCGAAGGCTGTCGAGGAGGATCGTGCGCGCGTCCACCTCCCGTGAGCCGAAGAGGACGACGGTCACCGTTTCCCCCGCCTCGCGGTCGACGACGTTCTCGGATTCTCCAGGCAGGAGATCGATGTCGACGGGAACGGCTGCCGTTGCCGGGTACGCGAGGAGAGGCAGGAGCAGGAGCAGGAGCAGGCGCGTGCAGGTCTTCATGCGCCTGGTGTACGCGCCCGGCCAGCGGCCAGGAACTATCAGAACTGATAGAAAAGCGCTACCGCATCCTCTTCGGCCCCGACACGGACGGATGCCCCCTCACGAAGAAGCGGAGGCGGCGGGAGGCCCAGGCTCCGGCGTAGTCCACCCCGATCCGGCGGGAGCGCGCCACCGCGGGGTCCGGCACCGGGCTCCCCTCCTCCAGCCACAGGTCGGGGCCGAGGAGCGACGCACCGTTCAGGGTGCGATCGATGCCGAAGGCCCGCGCCAGCTTCCCCGGTCCCGAGGCCGCCTTCGGATCGTCCGCCCAGGCCGCGGCGCGCAGGAGCACGGCCGAGGGATGGCCCTCCTCCCCCGTCACCAGGTTCAGGCAGTGGTGCATGCCGTAGATCAGGTACACGTAGGCGATGCCGCCGCCCCGGAACATGGGAGCGTTCCGTGCAGTCCTCCCCGGGTAGGCGTGGCTCGCCCGGTCGAGCGGCCCGTCGTAGGCCTCCACCTCGACAATGGGCGCCCGCAGCACGGCACCTCCGGGAAGCCTGCGCGCCAGCACGCGTCCCAGCAGGTCGCGCGCGACTGCGATCCCGGGGCGGCGATAGAACACGACCGGGAGTAACCTCTCGTCCATGCGCCGCTGGATGGTACTCGCCGTCGCCTGCGCCGCCCTCCTGACGGTGTTCCTCGTGCTCCCCGCCGGCCGGGCCCTTTCCCAGGAAGTGATCGAGGTCATGGTCCGCAACTGGCCGAAGTCCTTCAAGGTCGAGGGACCGGTGGAGGTCACGGGCGGTCCGCTCCGCCGGGCCGCTCTGGTGGAGAAGCTCGACCTAGTCGTGCCGCCGGTGGGGCGCGGAGACCTCCAGCGCTGGTTCGATGCGGGAACCATCGAGATGGACGGGTACCCGGCCGTGGTGCTCAGCCTGACCGGCCAGCAGCGCGGGCAGCAGAGCCGCGTCGGCTCCGTGGGGGCGGTGCTCGTCCCCGACGCCGACTTCGTGCAGCAGGTCTACGACGAGGCCCGTCTCCCCCTGTTCTCGCTCGAGGTGGCGGTGGACGGCGTGGGGCCCACCACGGCCTACTTCTCCGCCGAGCAGAAGCGCTTCGTGGTGGGCTTCCCCCGCTATCGGGTGCGCCTCTACAACACCACGGACAAGACCGTCACCGCGCACCTGTACGCGTACCTGACCGAGTAGCTCACGGGCAGAAGCCTCCCGCCGGCTCCACGACGCGCGCCGTCTCCACTCCTCCGATGCGCGCCTCCCCCGCCGGGCCCAGGCCCGGAATGTTCGGTCCGCTCGTGCCCACGACGAGGTACCAGAAGAACGTGCCCGAAGGCGGCACCCCCTGCACCACCGCAGACTGCTCTGGCGATCCATCGACGAAGGGCTCGAGGCATCCCTCCGGCGCCCCCGTGAGCAAGCTGCCCAGATCGGCCTGCGTCCCACGCAACACCTGATAGCCCAGCGCGTTGGGTGCGGCATCCCACCAGAAGATGGTCTTGTCGTACCAGCGGACGTGCGTCGCCTCCCCCACCGGGTAGAGGGGGAAGACATCCAGGCACCAGCGCGAGGCCGACCCCACGTCGCCGAGCGCATCGTCCATCACGTACAGGTACCAGATCCCGTGGGCATCGGTCCCCTGGAACCCGTACAGCTCGGGATACTCGATCCCGCTCGGCGCCCAGGGGAAGGGGTCTCCTTGTACGAAGTTGTGCGGCCTGTAGGTGTTGCTGAACAGCGGCCCCTCGTCGGGGAGCTCGAGCGGTGCCTCGTCGTCGAACGTGATCCACTGCTGGACCATGTCGGCGGAGCCGCCGGCGTCGGACATGAGCACCACCTGCCGGTTCTGCGGACCCACCAGCAGGATGTCCATGTCGTCGGGCCAGGTGTGGGACAGCCCCTCGATGCGCACGCGCAGCTTGCGCACGAACCGTCCCTCCTCCCGCACCTCCAGTCCCCAGGGATGGGGAAACGACTCTCCCTGCGTGTTCGGCGGGGCGGGGATCGTCAGTGTGCTCGCCGGGTTCGAGCAATACGAGGTCACCGGCTCGGCCAGCCTGAGCGACATGCAGAAACCGGTCATGGAGCCCACGTCCGCGCCGGCGTCGTCGTTGATCCAGAGCTTCCACTGTCCATTGGGGATCTCCCCCTGCAGGGATCCCACGAACGAGGTCGGCCCCCCCGCCGGCATGGGATTCACTCCCTCGCTGTCGGACGGGTGATAGGGCCCGGGCCCCAGGGGCCCCTCGTCGGGTACGGGGATGGGGCCGCTCGTGTCGATCGTCACGTCCAGGTTCGAGACATCCCCCGAGCCGCCGACGTCCGACATCAGCACCATGGCCCGCCCGGAGGGAGCCTGGAGCGCGACGTCGAGATCGTCCGGGTAGGTGTGGGACAGCCCGAGGAGCGCGACCTGCACGCCGTCCACGGCCCCGGTGGTCCCCGTGAGGTCCATCGTCAGGGGGTAGGGGAACGCCGGCCCTGCCGTGCTGCCCGATGCGGCGTCGGGAATGGTCACGGGAAAGGGGATGCAGGACTCGGACGTCATGACCGTGGTCACGCTCAGGCACCAGCCCCCCTCCATGGCGCCCGTGAATCCCGCGCTGTCGTCCACGACGTAGAGCCGCCAGGCTCCGTTGGGATCACGCCCCCGGAACCGGAAGAGGTCCGGGTATTGAACGACCTGCGGGGCGGGGGCAGGGAAGGTGTCTTGCGCGATCCCGTAGTTTGCCGGCCGGTGGGCGCCCACGAAGATGCTGGTTTCCTCGGGGATGTAATCCCACGCATCGTCGTCCAGGGTGAGGTTCCAGAGGGATTGCGGGGAGGGACCGCCCGCGTCGGACAGGAGCATCACCCCGAGCCCGCCGGGATCCACCAGCAGGACGTCGAGGTCCTCGAAGTTGTTGTGGTAGAGCCCCTGGAGCCGCACCGACACCTTGGAGATGTTAGAGGGGAGACCGGCCAGGGTGACGGAGGACGGGTAGAGCGAGGCGGGGCCGCTGTCCGGGATCGTCACGGAGGAGGTGTTGCACACCTCGGTGGTCGTGACGAGATCGAGCGTCCAGCCGTCTCGCATGGAGCCCATGTCCCCCGCCTGGTCGTCCACGATGAACAGCTTCCAGTCCCCGTTGGGATCGGTCCCCTGGAAGGCCGACAGATGGGTGGCTCCCGATGCCACCGGTGCCGGCGCGGGGAAGGGGTCCCCCACCACGTTGTTGATGGGCTTCGACGAGAACGACGTGGGGGGGGTGGCCGCCGGAGAGAGCGTCGCCGGAGCGAGGTCGTCGAAGGTCAGGTTGGTGGCGTTCCCGATCCCGTTGCAGCCGCCGACGTCGGACATGAGGACGAGGCTCTGCCCCGAAGGCGCCACCAGCATCACGTCGAGGTCGTTGAAGCAGGTGTGGATGATGCCGTTCAGGGTGACGCGGACGCGGGTCACGACACCGGATGCCCCGGACACGTGGATGGTAGCGGGGTAGTTCGAGGCGGGACCGATGTTCGGGATCGAGACCACGTAGGGGAAGAGGCTCTTCCCTGCCGGGGCGGGAGACCCTTCCACGGGGGCCGGTGCGGACGGGTTCCCGCCTTGCACCAGCCGGCCCTTCCCGGTCATCGCCTCCACGCGCGGGGCCTGCTCGTCCGCGAACGCGTGCCCCGTCCAGAGCACCGCGTCGTCCATCCGGTCGCCGTTCACGTCCCGGTAGGCCACGACGTCGCCCGCGGTCCCCTTCACGATGGGATGGCCGTTCACGCGGATGGAGCCCAGGACGAGCGTGTGCGGGTCGAGCTGCGCGCTCCCCAGGACGGCCAGGGAGCCAGCCTCGGACAGCAGGAGGACGCTCGCCTGCAGCGGGGGCAGCTTCTCCTCTTCCGACGAGGTCGCCTGCACGGCGAGCACCGCCGCCAGCGTGCGCACCACATCCCTTCCCTCGAGCGGCCTGCCGTCGAGCATCGTCCCCACCAGCACCGCGTGCGCGTCCAGAGGGCCCAGACGCATCTGAGAGGACGAGAACCACACCACACGGTCGAGGAACCGATCGCCGTTCACGTCCTCCAGGAGATCCGTCCGTCCCTGCCCGTCCTTCACGATCCGGGCGCCGGAGAGGCGGAGGGAGTCGATGTCGATCCCCCTGGCATCGAGCTCCGTGGATCCCAGGACCGCCACGGCGACGGGCGTGTCCCCACGGAGGTCGACGATGTTCTGCGGCTCCCCGGGGAGGAGATCGATCGGCGCCGGCACCGCCGCTGCCCCCCGCGAGGCGAAGGCGGCGCACAGGAACAGGGGCATCCAGCGTTCCATGGCATTCTCCCGCGTGTCGACGGGAGGTGTACCGGCGCAGAGCGCCGCTGCCTACTATCAGAACTGATAGAAAAGCGTCAGCGCAGGACGTCCTCGCGCAGCGCCTTGGCCACCGCCTGCGATCGCGAGTGCACCTGCAGCTTCTCGTAGATGCGGCGCACGTGGAAGGCGACCGTGGGGGTGCTCACCTTGAGCGCGGCGGCGGCATCCTTGTACGTGTGCCCCTCCACCAGGAACCTGAGGACGCGCAGCTCGTGGGGCGTCAGCCCGTAGTCGGCGCGTGGCGGCGCCGGCAGGCGGGAGAAGAGGCCCACCACCCGGCGCGCGATCTCCGGCGACATGGGGGCTCCGCCCGCCACCGCCTCCTCCAGTCCGGCCAGCAGGCGGGGGGCCGGCGTCTTCTTGAGCAGGTAGCCGCTGGCGCCCGCGCACAGCGCGTCGAAGATCCGGTCGTCGTCCTCGTGCACGGTCAGGACGACGGTGAGCAGGCCGGGGCGGCTGCCCTTGAGGCGGCGGATCCCTTCCGTCCCCGCCATCCCCGGAAGCCCGAGATCCACGAGCAGGACGTCGGGCAGGGCGGCGCCCGGCGCCTCGAGCGCCGCCAGGGCCTCTTCCATGGAGCCCCAGGCACCCGCACAGCGGAAGCGCTCCGACTGCTCCATCAAGGCGATCAGACCCTCGCGGATCTCCGCTTGATCTTCCACGATCCCCGTCGTGACCATGCGCCCTCCACGCGCCCAAGAGTACGCCGGGGGGTGGGAGCCGACCCTATCCGTTGAATAGCTTCCGGACCGGCTTCTCGGGGATGGCGAGAACCAGCCGCGTCCCCGCCGGGGACGAGGCCACCTGAAGCGTGCCCCCGACCCGCTCTGCGCGGCGCCGCATGCTGGCGAGGCCCTGCCCCTCGGCCGCACGCTCGGCATCGAACCCGCGGCCGTCCTCCTCCACGGAAAGGCGCCATGTCCCGCTTCCGCGTGCCAGCTCCACGCGGACGTTCTGCGCCTCCGCGTGGCGCCGCACGTTGTGCAGGGCCTCCTTGAACACGAGGTAGAGCTGCCGCCGCGCGTCGGGATCGATCTCCTGCTCTCCCTCCTCGGGGAGCAGCAGCGTCAAGGCCACCGCGCCGTCGGCGAAGAGCTCCGAGGCGAAGCGGCGCATGCGCGTGGTCAGCGCGGAGACGGTGTCCGCGCGCGGGTTGATCGCCCAGACCACGTCACCCATGGAATCGACCACCTCTCCGGCCAGGGACGTGATCCTCTCCTGCAGCTCGGGACGGCGGGAGGAGAGCTGGCTGAGGATGGCGATCTGCGACAGGCTCGAGCCGATGTCGTCGTGGAGGTCGGTGGCGATGCGGGTGCGCAGCCGCTCCACAGCCACCGCCCTGCCCACCCTCACCCGGTGAGCGATGTACACGGCACCCGCGACGGAGGCGAGGCCCAGCGCCACGAACCAGGCCTGCTGCCACAGGGGCGCGCGCACGTCGAGCGCAACGGATGCCGGAGCGTCGCTGGCCGCGCCGTCCTCCCCCACCGTTCGCACCAGGAAGCGGTACCGGCCGGGGGCGAGCTCGTCGAACTGGACGCTCTGGGTCCTGGCCGGGGGGCTCCAGGGAGCGTCCCCCCGATCGAGCCGGTACTGGAACCGGAGCGGGGGTCCGGTCCCCGAGTGCACGGCGAAGAACTCGAGCGAGAGACGCCGCCGGTCCGCCGGGATGCGCAACGCTCCCAGGTCGCTGATCCCCTGCGCGGGAAGGGGGACCGCCTCCCCCGCCATGCGGATCTCGCGCACGCGTGCACGAGGCAGCGGTGGATGCACCTGGCGGGGAGCCTCCAGCCTGGAGAGGCCGGTGCCGTCGCTGAACCAGAGCGCACCGGCGCCGTCGCGTGCGCACAGGGTGATGTTGCCCCCCACGAGTCCGTCCTCGACGGTGAGCCGTCCCACTGGACGGCCATCGGGCGCGTACCCCGCGATCCCCTGGCTCGTGCCGAACCAGACCGTTCCGTCCCTTGCCTCGCAGGCGCAGTGGTGCTCGAGCGACTCGTCGCCGGTGGCAAGGTCGACGGAGGTGAAGGCGGGCCGGGTGGCGGATGCCGCCCGGGAGATCCGGGGGCGCCGGCCCGAAGTCCAGAGGCGGCCTGCACGGTCCTCGAGCATGTCCGCGAAGTCGGCATCCTCCAGGATCCGCTCGAACCCCCCGCTCCGGAATCGCACCAGGGTGCCGTCCGCGAAGGGGATCCAGACCGCGTCGCGTACCGGGTAGAAGCCGAGGGCCAGGGAGCGCGTCCCCAGGGTGGCGGCCGGGAAGCGCTCGATCCTCCCCGTGGCGCGCGACCAGCGGGATACAGTGCCGTCCCCGCCTGGCTCCACGTTGGTGCTGATCCAGAGGTCGCCGCGTCCGTCCTCCACCAGCACGTAGGCGTCCCTGCCTGACAGCCCTTCCGCCATGCCGTAGACGGTGTCGGGCGGATGCGCGAGACGCCGCACACCGAGATGGTGCGGATCCTCGTAGCGGAGGACGCCGGCTCCGGTGGCGATCCACCAGGCGCCGAGGTGGTCCACGAGCAGCTTCTGCCCCACTCCCCAGCCGATGTAGGTCAACGAAGGCGGGAGGCTGACGGAGGTGGGGGGTCCAGCCTCCCCTTGCGGCGTGTGTGCGGTGAGCGCCATCGCCCCCTGGCCGGCGAGCACGACCACGCGTCCGTCGCCATCGGTGGCGAGGTCCACGATGTGAGATCCGCCCTCCACCGCGGGGGCGGTGGAGAGACCGTTGCGGACGAGCTTGACCAGGCCACGGTTGAACAACCCCAGCCAGAGGTTGCCCGCGCCGTCGAGCGCGACGGCCCGCACGGGGTCCTGCGGGAGGCCCGAGCGGCGATCGATGGTGGGGCCCACCTCCCAGTCCGTGACCCCCCGGCCGGAACGGCGCAGCTCGATCAGCCCGACGGTGGTGGCGACGAGCACGCGGTCGTCTGCCAGGGACAGCATCTCGCCCGTGTCGATCTCCATGCCGGAAGCGCGCCCGAACACGCGGGCCCCGACGGGCGGGACGCCGAAGGGCGGTTTCTCGAACACGGCCACGCCGCCGAAGAATGCCGTCCACACGCCACCGTCGACCGGAAAATGGAAGGAGCGCACGAAGTCCGCGCCCAGCACCGACCTGGGGCAGTGATCGACGCCGCCCTCGGGCCTGACGCGGTAGATCCCGCTGACGTGCGTTCCCACCCAGATCGCACCTGCAGGATCTTCGGCGAGGCACTGCACGCGCCCGACCAGGCCGGGCGCGGCAACAGGCGTGGCGCGATACCCCTCCCCTGCGCGCGCGATGCGCCAGAGACCATGAGAGAACGTCCCCGCCCAAAGTGTGCCCGCCCGGTCCACGAGGATGCGGTAGGGCCGATCCTGGTCCGCCAGTCCCTCCAGGGGAATGGCACGGAAGAGGCGGCCGGGAGGTGCGGCCTCCCCGGGACGGAAGGCGAACAGGCCCCGATCAGTCGCCACCCAGTGCGTGCCGTCCTTCCCCAGGGCCAGGTCGTGCACGAACTGACCCTGGAGACCGTCGGCGGGCCCGAAGCGGGTGAATCGGTCGCCATCGAAGCGGCACAGGCCACCGTCGGTGCCGATCCAGAGGAAGCCGTCGCCGTCGAAGGCCAACTTCTCGACCCCGTCATGGGCGAGCCCGTCCGCGGTCGTGTAATGCCGCATGGGGAGCTGCAGGACGGCGTGGGCGCTCGGCGTGGCGAAGAGCAGGAGGAGAGCTGGGAGGCACCGCCTCGCGCGGATCATTGCGGCTGGCGCGCCCAGGGGCCGGCCAGCGTGATCAGGAGCAGCGCCTTCTTGTCCCACTTCGTGCGCCCGCGATGGCTGGTGCCCGCGGGCAGCTCGAGCAGGGAACCCTGCACGAGCTGGAAGGTCCTGCCTTCCGCCTCGACCGTGAGCTCCCCCTCGAGGACCACGAGCGTCGCGTCGACGTCGTGCCGGCCCTCCGGGAGGACGGCCTCCTTGGGGATCCGCAGCAGCGTCTGGCTCAGCGTGGCCGCGACGTGCACCGCGGCCACCTCCGGTCCCTTGGTCGCGCCTGGAACCAGGGGCTGCCAGGAAGCGTCCCCCATCGCCAGGAGCTTGGCGGATCCGAGCAGGAGCAGGGCGAGCGTGGCAAGCACGGGCATGGCGACCCTCCGGGAGTCGCCGCCTATGCTACGTCCGTCTCAGGTCACGGGCAGTCGCCGGCAACGCCGATCTGCTGGCTGCGCGCGGTGGGGACGCCTCCCACCCGTGCCTCTCCGGCAGGGCCGAAGATGCCTGCGGTCCGCCCGACGACGATGTACCAGAAGAACGTCCCGGGATCCGGGACCTCGACATTGGTGCTCTCGAACTGATCCTGGGTGTCGAAATCGACGCAGCTCTCCTTGGCTGGCGTGAGCAAGTTGGGGAGGCTTGCCGGTCCACCTCGCGTTCCCCAGTACTCGTTCGTATTGAGCGCGGCATCCCATTCCAGCGTCGCCTTGTCGCGCCAGCGCAGGTTCTTCACCTCGCCGGCCGGGTAGGTGGGCACGATCTCCACGCACCACGACTGGAGCGAGCCCACGTCCGAGCCGGCGTCGTCCATGACGTAGAGATCCCAGTAGCCCTCGGGATCGCCATGGGCCAGATCGATGAGGTCTCCGTAGGGCCCGCCGGGCGCTGGAGCCTGGAACGTGTCGCCGTCGCCAGCGTTGTAGTCCGAGACCTGGTAGGTTCCCGACGCGATCGCGGTGGAGTCTTGAAGGAGGACCCCCGCGTCCCACTCGAACACGAGGTTGACGCTCGAGACGTCGGTGCTTCCTCCTGCATCGGACATGAGCAGCGCCGCCGCTCCGTGAGGGGCGGCGAGCATGACGTCGAGGTCGTCAGGGAAGGTGTGGGTGAGGCCGTTCAGATACACGCGAATCTTGCTCGGCACCGCACCCTGCTCGGGAACGAAGACGCGCGAGCCGTAGGGGTAGGCACGACCCTGCGTGGTCACGGGCGCGCCCTCCGGGATCGTCATCGGCGGCGAGGGGACGATCGCCAGAGGACCCTCGCTGCAGTACTTCCCGGGATTCCCGAGGGTCAGGTCCAGGCAGACGCCACCCGCGAGTTCCCCCACGTCCCCCCCCGCGTCGTCGTTGACGTAGAGGGCCCATTGCCCCGCGGCCGGCATCACGGGGAGGGTGGTCCCGAAGGGACCGCTGGGAGCCGGCGAGGGCCAGGTCTCGCCGGGATCGAAGTCGGTGGGCCGGTAGGGTCCGGCGCCCAGGGACCCGTTGGCCGGGACCCCGTTGGCGGCCGCCGTGTCGATCGTGAAGTCGAGGTTGGTGACGTCGGTGCTGCCCCCGGCGTCGGAGAGGAGGACGAAGCCGCGCCCCATCGGCCCCATGAGCAGCATGTCGAGATCAGCCGGGAAGGTGTGCGTCAGCCCGAAGAAGCGCACCTGCGCTCGGGTGGGAATCCCCGAGGTGCCGAGAACGTTCAGATAGAGCGGATAGAGCGAGGCGGGGCCGGACGTCGTCCCCGGTGCTCCGGCGGGGATCGTGAGGCTGAAGTTCGCGCAGGACTGCTGGGTCGCGATCGTGGTGAGGTTCAGGCACCAGCCGCCGGCGATCGAGCCGGCGTCGCTGCCCGCGTCGTCCGAGACCCACAGCGACCAGGTGCCGTTGGCCTGCGTCCCGCGCAGCGATCCGAGCTTGATGGCGGGGGCGCCGTTCGGCGCCGGAGCCGGGAGAACGTCCCCCGCTTCGTAGTTGCCCGGACGATAGGTGGCGGAGACGAGCGACCCGGCGTCGGGGAGGCTGAACCCTGCGCCGTCCTCGAAGGTGAGCTGCAGGTTCGAAACACCCACGTTCCCTCCGGCGTCCGACATCAGCATCACCGGGGTGGGCGAGCCCGGGGCGGAGAGCATCACGTCGAGGTCGTCCGGCCACGTATGGCTGAGCCCGTTCAAGGTCACCGAGACCGTCGCGATGGAGGGAAGCAGACCGGACACCGTGATCGTCGAAGGGTAGGGGGAGGCGGCACCGCTGTCGGGGATCGCGAGCGAGCCGGGGTTGCAGAACTGGGTCGTGGTCACGAGGTCGAGGGTCCAGCCTTCGCGGATCTGGCCCGTGTTTCCGGCGGCGTCGTCGACCACGTACAGCTTCCACTCGCCGTTGGGATCGATCCCGCTGAAGGCGGACAGGGACGTCGCCCCCGAGGGGACGGGCGCCGGTGCGGGGAAGGCATCGCCAGCGCCGCTGTTGGCGGGGCGGTAGCTCCCGCGCGCCGCGGGGCTCGCGCCCGGCGCCATCGCCGTGGGGGCGAAATCGTCGAAGGTCAGGTAGGTCGCGTTGGGGGGCGCGCCGCAGCCGCCCACGTCCGACATCAGGACGAGGCTCTGCCCGTTGGGCGCCACCAGCATCACATCGAGGTCCTCGAAGCAGCCGTGGATGATGCCGTTCAGGGTGACCCTCACCTTGGACACGACGCCGGACACGCCGGAGACCTGCAGCGGCGCCGGGTAATGATCCGCGGGCGCGACGTCGTTGATGAAGATGACGAAGGGGTAGATGGCCTTGTCGCCGGGTGCGGTCGTGGGCGCGCTCGAGGTCGCGGTCGGTGCGATTGGCTTCGTCACCTCGGCCTCTCCGGTCACGATGCGGCCGGAAGCGGTGACGGCGGAGAACGTGAGCCGCTCGCTCTCCAGCACCTTGGAGGAAACCGTGACCACGAGGTCGGAAGGCCCGTCGCCGTTCACGTCCTTGGCCGATGCCAGTTCTCCGTTCGCCATCCGGGTGATGGGGAGACCGTTGACCCGGACGGACTCCAGCGAGAGCACGCCGGGATCGAGGGCGTCGCTGGCCAGCACCGCCAGGGGAACGGTTCCCCGGACGGGATCGCCATCGAACAGGCGGAGCGCCGCAGCGAGATGGGGCAGCTTCTCGTCTCCTCCCGAAGAGCCGGTCCCGGCCGCCACCGCCGCCGCCACGGTCACGATGGCGTCCTGCCCGCGCAGCCGGCGCCCGTCCAGGGTCGTGCCCTCGAGCACGGTCACGCGCTCGGCGTCGCCGAGCTGGATCTCCCGGGGCGCGAACCGGACCACGAGGTCGAGCCATCCGTCCCCGTTGACGTCCTCCAGGTGGTGGGTGACGCCCGCGGCGTCCTTGACGATGGGAGCGCCGCCGAGGTGGAGCGACTCCGGCTGGATCTCCTGGACATCGAGCGCCGCCGAGCCGAAGACGGCCACGATGACCGGCTCACCTCCCCGCGGGTCCACGAGGTTCCGCGCCTCCCCGGGGAGGATGTCGATGGCGACCGGGGTGAGCCAGGGATCCCCCTTCTGTGGCTCCCCCGCACCGACGAGAGCCGGAAGCTGGAGCAAGGAGAGGGCGATCCACGAGAGCGGGGCAACGCTGCGTGCCATGGCGACCTCCGGCGTTCGGAACCACCGGAAGGTTTAGCCTGAGCCCAATGGATCGCCTACTATCCACCTGGACAGTAATCCGAGGAGCTCGATGACACGACCCCGCGTCTCCGCCGGTGGCGGCTTCGCCGCCGTGCAATACGTTCTGGCCAAGGGCAAGGAAGCCGGCGGGGTCGGCCGCCTCTACGCCCGCATGCGCTCCAAGAACGCGTGCAAGACGTGCGCGCTGGGGATGGGCGGGCAGCAGGGGGGCATGGTCAACGAGCAGCGGCACTTCCCCGAGGTGTGCAAGAAGTCCCTGCAGGCGCAGGCCGGGGACATGCAGCCGCCGATCTCCGAGGACTTCTTCGCGCGCCACTCCGTGGCCGAGCTGGAGACGTGGACCTCGCGCCAGCTCGAGTCCTCGGGACGCCTTGCCTTTCCCGTGGCCTGGCGGGAAGAGGACACGCACTTCCGGCGCATCGGGTGGGAGGAGGCGTTGGGCCTCACCGCGGGCGCGCTCGGGAACACTCCGCCCGAGCAGGCGTTCTTCTACGGCTCCGGCCGCTCCTCGAACGAAGCCGCCTTCCTCATGCAGGCGTTCGCGCGCGCCTACGGCACCGCCAACGTCCACAACTGCTCGTGCTACTGCCACAACGCGTCGGGCGTGGCCCTGTTCCAGATGGTGGGGAGCAGCACCTCCACGTTGACGCTCGAGGATCTCGATCAAACCGATCTCGCGCTCGTGGCCGGGGCCAACCCGGCGAGCAACCACCCCCGGCTGATCATCAAGCTCGTGGAGATCCGGAAGCGCGGCGGCATCGTCATCGTGGTGAACCCTCTCAAGGAGCTGGGCCTCCTGCGCTTTCGCATCCCCTCCCGCCCGGGAAGCATGCTGGTGGGAGACGACGTCTCCGACATCTACCTGCAGCCCCACGTGGGGAGCGACGTCGCCGTCTTCAAGGCGCTGCTCAAGGGCGTCCTGGAGCGCGGCGCCGAGGACCGCGCCTTCCTGGCGGAGGCGGTGGAGGGATTCGACGCCGTGGCCGAGGACGTGCGCGCGACGTCCTGGGAGTCGCTGCTCGCCTCCTGCGGGGTCCCGCGCGCTCACCTGGACACCGCCGTGGACGCGCTCTGCCGCGCCAAGCGCGGGGTCTTCCTGTGGGCGATGGGGCTCACCCACCACGAGCACGGAGTGGACAACGTGACGGCGCTGGGGAACCTGGCGCTGGCCCGCGGCTTCGTGGGCCGCCCCGGCTGTGGCCTCCTCCCCATCCGCGGCCACAGCAACGTGCAGGGCGTGGGCTCCATGGGGTTCGCGCCCTGGCTCAAGACCGCCTTCTGCGAGCGCATGGAGTCCGT
The DNA here is from genome assembly GCA_036274395.1 of Candidatus Polarisedimenticolaceae bacterium. Taxonomy (GTDB): domain Bacteria; phylum Acidobacteriota; class Polarisedimenticolia; order Polarisedimenticolales; family DASUFT01; genus DASUFT01. Next base: position 108,998 of record DASUFT010000014.1, read on the forward strand.
GTACGGCATCCCCAAGCTGGACTGCGGCCTGGACACCTACGGCTCGATGGTGGCGGCGCACGAGGGGAAGATCCGCACTGCCATCCTCCTGGGAGGGAACCTCTTCGCCAGCAACCCCGACCGGACGTGGGCCGGCGCGGCGCTGCAGCGGATCGGCACCACCACCTACGTCACCACCAAGCTGAATGAGGGACACGTGCACGGCCGGGGCCGGCTCAACCTGATCCTCCCCGTGCTGGCCCGGGACGAGGAGCGGCAGTCCACCACCCAGGAGTCCATGTTCAACTTCGTGCGCCTGTCGGACGGGGGCGAGGAGCCGCCGCCGGGCGAGCTGAAGAGCGAGGTGGAGGTGATCTGCTCCCTGGCGGCGCGCGTGCTGCCGCCCGGGCCCTTCGACTTCGCCGCCATGCGCGACCACGAGACGGTGCGGAAAGCCATCGCCGCCGTGGTCCCCGGCTTCGAGGCGCTCGCCGACATCGGCACCACCAAGCGCGAGTTCCAGATCACCGGGCGCACGTTCCACCAGACCGTCTTCGCCACCCCATCGAAGAAGGCCCACGCGAGCGTGACACCCCTGCCTCCTTTCCGTCCCGGCCCGGGCGAGTTCCGCCTCATGACCCTGCGCTCCGAGGGCCAGTTCAACACCGTGGTGTACGAAGAGGAGGACCTCTATCGCGGCAACGCCCGGCGCGACGTGGTGATGATGGCGGAGGAGGACGCGGCACGTTTGGAGCTGCGCGAGGGGGATGCCGTCGACGTCGTGAACGACACCGGCCGCATGCGCGTCGTGGTCGCCCTGGCCGACCTGCCGCCCGGGAACCTGGCCATGTACTACCCGGAGGCGAACGTCCTGGTGCCCCGGCGGATCGACGCCGCCTCGGGAACGCCGGCGTTCAAGTCGGTGCTCTGCAGGATCGAGGTCAGCCCAGGAACTCCTCGAGCTGCTCGGGGGTGAGGATTCCCAGCTCCACGAGCTGCTCGTAGGCGTCCACGAACTCGTCCGAGCTGCCGCCGCCTCCGCGGTAGAGGGCGTCCTTCACGCGCTCGAACGCCTGGCGTGGCGGAAGGCCGCGGAGCACCTCGATCTCGTCGGGATGCAGGACGTCCGGCATGGGGAACCTCCTCGCTCGCATTCTAGGACGCGGAACGGACAGAGGCCTCCTTTCTCACAGGCGGCCTGCCAGGTAGTTGACCAAGTGCGTCGTGGCGTGGGCGACCATGGCCGACTCCAGCCCGCGGCGCCAGTACAGCCACCCGAAGAGCAGGCCGAACCAGGTGTTGGCGCCGATGACCCAGGTCAATGTGCTTGGGGTGAGTTCGCCTAGAAGGTACTTGGCGACCGGGAGGTGCCCGAACCCGAAGACGAGCGAGCTGGCCACGATGGCGATCCACACGGAGGCCGGTCGCACCTCCCCTCCCCTCTGGACAAAACGCCAGAGTAGCCAGGTGAGGACGGTCATCACGCCCCAGCGCATGAGGACCTCTTCCGTGATCCCTCCGTAGAGCAGGCGCGCCAGGATGGGCGGCTCGAATCGCCCGGCAAGCGCGGTGATCTCCGTGGGAGCGAGCCGCGTGCCCAGGAGAAGCACGAGACCCGAAGGCGCACCCACGAGGAGCCCGGGCCGGAGCTGAGGCCGGAGCTCGTGGAGGATAGGGCGGCCCGCCGCCGCCGCCTCGAACGCCGGCGCGCGGAACCCGAGCCTTGGTGCCAGCGCCACACCCGCCCAGGTGCAAAGCCCCAGGAGCACCGCGCTCTGCAGGCAGCTGGCGAGCGCGATCAGCCACAGCGGAGCGGGAAGGGGGACGGGCATCTCCGCGCTGAGCTGGGGCAGGACCAGCACGGTGACGGCCACCGCTCCCAGCATCGCGGCCAGCCAGATCCACAAAGCCAGGCGGAACCGCACGCTATCCCCCGCTCTTGCTGGGCGGTTTCTTGGCGCGCGGCGCGCGCCCGGCATCGGAGAGCGCGCGTCGCAGCAGGAACTCGATCTGCCCGTTCAGGCTCCGGAGCTCGTCATCCGCCCACTTCTGGAGGGCGGCGAAGAGCTCCGGATCCATGCGGAGCAGGTAGGGCTTGCGCTCGGCGGCCACGACGACCTCAGTGGTGGAGGGTGCCGGTGTTGACGACGGGCTGGGTGTCCCGGTCGCTGCACAGGACGACCAGCAGATTGCTCACCATGGCGGCCTTGCGCTCCTCGTCGAGGTGGATGACGTCCCGCTGCCCCAGCTCGTGCAGGGCCATCTCCACCATGCCCACCGCGCCCTCCACGATCCGGGCGCGCGCCGCCACCACGGCGGAGGCCTGCTGACGCCGCAGCATGGCGGCCGCGATCTCGGGGGCGTAGGCGAGGTGGCTGATCCGGGTCTCCAGCACCTCGATGCCGGCCTGGGCCAGGCGGTCCTGCACCTCCGTCTGGAGCTGCTGGGAGATCACGGCGGTGTGCGAGGTCAGGGAGACCTCTCCTTCCGCATGGGCGTCGTACACGTACCCGGTGGCCAGGTTGCGCACGGCCGCCTCGCTCTGGACCTTGACGTAGTTGGCGTAGTCGTCCACCTGGAAGACCGCCTCCGCGGTGTCCACGACCTTCCACACCACGATGGCCGCGATCTCCACCGGGTTCCCCCGCTGGTCGTTCACCTTCAGCTTGCCCGTCTCGAAGTTGCGCACGCGCAGGGAGACCCTGCGCTTGCTGTAGAAGGGATTGGTCCAGCGCAGGCCGGGCGTGCGTGCCGTCCCCACGTAGGACCCGAAGAGCTGGAGCACCCGGCCCTCGTTGGGGTTCACCATGAAGAAGCCGAGCGTACCCAGCAGCAGCAGGACCAGGGCCAGCGCCGCCAGGATCCCTGCCGGCACCGCGCCGGCCACGAAGAACCGGACCATCGCCCAGATCAGCCCCGGGAGCCCCACGATCTCCACCACCAGGGGCAGATACCCGGACATCCCATCCACGCGCCGCTCCCGGATTTCCGGGGCAACCTCCCTCTTGACCGTCATGACCGTACCCTCCCCGCCGCCTCGGGCAGCGGCTAGCGAATCGAGACCAGCGAGTGAAGGAACAGCAGGAGGAGGACGAAACCCAGGAGCCCGTACCGCCAGGCCTCCCTGTGGATCTCCGACCCCCTCATGCCCGCCTCCCCCTCGCCTCCCGCGGCTAGCTATTTGATATCACCTTGCTAGCTCGGAGTCAAGGCCCGTTTGCTAGATTCTCTCCGTGGGCAAGTTCGACCTGGTGGCGTTCGACGTGGACGGGACCCTGGTGGTGCACGAGCACGGACAGACGGTCTGGGAGGTCCTGAACCGGCGCTTCACCGGCGAGGACGGCTGGAACCCCCAGCGCTACCAGGAGTACCTGGACGGGAAACTCTCTTACGCCGACTGGGTGGCGCAGGACATCGAGGGCTGGAAGGCGGGCGGCGCCACCCGGGACAAGCTGGTCGAGGCCTTCGCTCCCCTGCGCCTGGTGGAGGGCACGCGGGAGGCGCTCACCCGCCTGCGCGAGGCGGGGGCGCGCACGGTGGTGATCTCGGGGACGCTCGATCTCATGCTGCACACCCTCCTTCCCGACCCGCCCCTGGACGAGATCTACTGCAACCACATCGCCTTCGACGGCGAAGGGGGCATCGCCCACTGGCAGGCCACCCCCTTCGACATGGAGGGGAAGGCCACCTGCCTGCGGGCGGTGGCGTTGCGGGAGGGCATCCCGCTGGCGCGCTGCGCCTTCGTGGGAGACAGCAGCAACGACGTCTGGATCGCACGCACCGCGGGGTTCGCCGTGGCCTTCAACCCCAACAGCCAGGAGCTGGAGGGCGCCTGCCAGGCGGTGGTGCGCTCGCGGGATCTGAGGGACGTCCTGCCCTTCCTCCTGGAGTCGTGACGGACCGGCCCAGGCATCGTGTTAGCCTCCGGGCGAAGGAGGTGAACATGGACGAGCGCTTTTCTCCCCAGGGCACCATCGCGGCGGGCCACCCCCTTGCGGGCGCGCGAGGGCAGTTCCTCCTGCGGACCTACAACCACCTGCTCGGCGCCATCGCCGGCTTCACGCTCCTCGAAGTGCTGTACTTCAAGAGCGGCGCCGCCGAGACGATGGCCCGCGCCATGCTGGGAGTGAACTGGCTGTTCGTTCTGGGCGGGTTCGTCGTGGTCAGCTGGATCGCCAGCCGCTTCGCACACCGCGCGCAATCGCTTCAGGCCCAGTACACCGGACTGGGGCTGCTGGTCCTCGCCCAGTCCATCATCTTCGTGCCCCTCCTCTACGTGGCGAATTACTACGCGGACGGGGGAGTCATCGAGAGCGCGGCGCTGATCACGCTGGTGGGTTTCGCCGGCCTCACCGCCATCGTCTTCTGGACGCGCAAGGACTTCTCCTTCCTGCGCGGCGTCCTCCTGTGGGGCGGCGTGGTGGCGCTCCTGGCGATCGTCGGTGGCGCCCTGTTCGGCTTCGCGCTCGGGACCTGGTTCTCGGTGGCGATGATCGGCCTGGCGGGCGCGGCCATCCTCCATGACACGTCCAGGATCCTCCACCATTTCCCGGAGGATCGCTACGTGGCCGCCTCCATGGAGCTGTTCGCCTCGGTGGCGCTGATGTTCTGGTACGTGCTGCGGCTGCTCACGAGCCGGCGCTGAGGCAGCGGATACCGCTCGCGCGAGCTCTCGCCGTCCTGTTGACGCTGGTGGGGCTGACGGCTCCGGGCTGCGCCGCCGGCGAGGAGGCCGTGCGCACGCTCTCCCTCCTCCCCTGGCGCCCGGAGAGCCCGGAGCCCTCGGCTGAGGCCATCACGGGCGGCCGGATACCCACCGGAAGAGGGGCGTGAGGCGGGTGCTCCCCGAGCGCTCACGATCCGGTCTCGGCCTCGGCACAGCACCGGTCTTCCTCGCCAGCATCTCCACCATCCTGGGAGCGGTCCTCTTCCTGCGCTTCGGCTACTCCGTGGCCAACGTCGGGTTCCTGGGCACGCTCGCCATCATCGTCCTGGGACACCTGGTGACGATCCCCACGGCCCTGGCCATCGCCGAGATCAGCACCAACCGGCGCGTGGAGGGAGGAGGCGAGTACTTCATCGTCTCGCGCTCCTTCGGCGCCAGCATCGGCGGAGCCATCGGCGTCTCCCTCTACCTCTCCCAGGCGGTGTCGGTGGCGTTCTACATGATCGCCTTCGCCGAGGCGTTCCAGCCCCTGGCCGGGGAGTTGACCCGCCTCACGGGGATCGCCTTCGATCCCCGCATGGTGTCCCTTCCCGGCACGGTGCTCCTGGCCGCGCTCGTGCTCACCCGCGGCGCCTCCATGGGGGTCAAGGCGCTGTGGGCGGTGGTCTCCGTGCTCGCGCTCTCCCTGATCGCCTTCTCGCTGGGGCACCCCACGGCGAGCGCGGTGGCGGAGGGTGCCTCCTTCCTGGGAACCGTGGAGGGAGCCGACCCCTTCATGCTGGTCTTTGCCATCGTGTTCCCCGCCTTCACGGGGATGACGGCGGGCGTGGGGTTCTCGGGCGACCTGGCCAATCCTCGGCGCTCCCTTCCCCTGGGCGTCCTCTCCGCAACGGTCCTGGGGATGCTGATCTACGTCTGGATCGCCTACAAGCTGGCGGCCTCCGCCACGCCCGCCGAGCTGGCTGCCGAGCAGCTCGTCATGCAGCGGATCGCTCTCTGGGGTCCCATCATCCCCATCGGTCTGGCCTGCGCGACGCTGTCCTCCGCGATCGGATCGATCCTCATCGCACCCCGCACCCTGCAGGCGCTCGCGGTCGACGGCATCTTCCCCCTGCCCGGGCTGAACCGGTCGGTGGCTCGGGGAGTGGGTGACGGCAACGAACCGCGCAATGCCACCCTCGTCACCTCCGCCATCGCCCTGGTCACGGTCGCCCTGGGGAACGTGGACCTGGTGGCGCGGATCATCTCCATGTTCTTCATGGTGACTTACGGCGCACTCTGCTCGATCAGCGCGCTCGAGCACTTCGCCGCCCGGCCCAGCTATCGCCCCTCGTTCCGCTCCAAGTGGTACATCAGCCTGCTCGGCGCGGTGGTGTCCTTCATGCTGATGTTCCAGATCGACCCCTTCTTTGCGCTGCTGGCCATCACCGTGATGACCGGACTCTACCTGGCCATCCGGCGGCGCCATCGGGGCGCCCGCGACCTGGCCGCCATCTTCCAGGGAGTGATGACCCAGGCCACCCGCTACTCCCAGATCAGGCTGCAGGGAAGCGCCATGGTCCAGGGCGCCAGCGACTGGCGCCCCTCGGTAATCATGGTGAACGGCCGCACGTTCGAGCGCAGCGCACCCATCCAGTTCTTCGGCTGGCTGACCCACCGGTACGGCGTCGGCACCTACATGCATTTCATCCAGGGCGGCCTCAGCAAGGAAACCTATCGAGAAAGCCGCACCCACCTCGACCGCCTCATCCGCATGATGCAGGCACAGCGACACGCGATCTACGTGGACACGCTGATCTCGCCCTCCCTGCGCTCGGCCCTGGCCCAGGCCCTTCAGCTGCCGGGGATCTCCGGCCTGGAGAACAACTGCATCCTCTTCGAGTTCGCCCCCGGGGACGACGACAGCGTCCTGGAGGAGGCCCGCGAAGGGATCGCCCTCGCCACCGCCACGCGCGTGAACAGCCTGGTCCTCCGGCACGGCGAGAATTTTTTCGGAGCGCGCCGGACCGTGCACGTCTGGCTGACCTGGCACGACTACCGGAACGCGAACCTCATGGCCCTCCTCGCCTACGTGCTCCTCGGTCACCCGGACTGGAGAGCGGCGGAGGTCCGGATCTTCGCCGCCTATCCGCGCCCCCAGGTGGACGAGCGGCAGCGCCAGCTCGAGGAGATGATCGTGGCAGGCCGGCTTCCCATCAGCCCCAAGAACCTGCGCGTCATCGCCACCGACGCGGACGTGGATTTCGATGCCCTGGTGGAACGGTCGTCGCGGGACGCGGACCTCGTGATCCTCGGGTTCACCGAGGAGAGGCTGTCCGAGAAGGGGGTGAAGCTGTTCCGGCGACACCCGGCGCTGAAGGACGTCCTCTTCGTTCTGGCGGAGCAGCAGGTGCTGATCGAGTGACCCGTTTGGCGTGATACGCTCGACCTCGCCATGAACCTCGAAGGCGGCTGCGACCACATCCGCGGCCTGGAGGGCGTGAAGCCGCCCCAGGCCCACGTCTGCGAAGACTGCGTGAAGATGGGGAGCACGTGGGTGCACCTGCGCACCTGCCAGACCTGCCAGGGCACCCGCTGCTGCGACAACTCTCTCAACCAGCACGCCACCAAGCACGCGCGGAGCACCGGCCACCCCGTGGTCGCCTCCGCGGAGCGGGGTGAGCGCTGGCTCTACTGCTACGAGGACGACGATTTTGTCGAATACTGAGCGGGGAGCGTCGGCCTGGCCCGCTCTTCCCTATCAGGAGTGGAAGGACACCTATGCCACGCTGCACAGGTGGACCCAGGTGGTGGGGAAGGTCGCGCTGGCCCGGGCGCCGCGCCTGAACCACTCCTGGGGAAGCGCGCTGCAGGTCACCCCGCGCGGCCTCTCCACCCGGCCCCTCCGCCACGGCACGCGCACGTTCACGATGCTCTTCGACTTCGTGCACCACGCCCTGGCGATCGAGACGTCGGACGGAGAGGTGCGCTCGCTGCCCCTGGTTCCGTGCTCGGTCGCCGACTTCCACGCCGCGGTCGTGGAGACACTCAGGGACATGGGCCTCCCGGTGAAGATGTGGCCCATGCCGGTGGAGATCCCGGATCCCGTGCGCTTCGATCAGGACCACGTGCACCGGTCCTACGACCGGGAATCCGTGTCCCGCTTCTGGCGGATCCTGGTGCAGGTGGAGCGTGTGCTGGGGGATTGTCGCGCCGGCTTCCTGGGGAAGTGCAGCCCCGTGCACTTCTTCTGGGGAAGCTTCGACCTGGCGGTCACGCGCTTCTCCGGACGCCCCGCACCCCCGCGCGAGGGCCCCGCCTTCATGCGCGAGGCCTACTCGCACGAGGTGATCAGCCACGGCTTCTGGCCGGGGGGCCCGCCGCTCCCCGAGCCGGTGTTCTACGGCTATGCCGCACCGGTCCCCCCTGGCCTGGACGAGGCGGCCGTCCAGCCCAAGGAGGCCTATTACCACCGCGACCTGGGTGAGTTCGTCCTCCCCTACGCCGCCGTGCGGGAGGCCGCGCATCCCGAGGAGGCGATCCGCTGCTTCGTGGAGAGCACCTACGCGGCGGCGGCCGACCTGGCGGGCTGGGATCGCCCCGCGCTGGAAATGGGGACAGGCACCTGAAAGAGCTGATGCCTGTCGGCGACCAGGCGGAACTCCGTCAAATTCAAAAGGTGCCTGTCCCTACACCCGATCCTGCAGCTCCTCCACGCCGTCCTGCTGCGCGCAGTTGGCGCAGCAGAACATGGTGCCGTCGTCCTCGACGCCGTGGCCGATGATCCGGCAGCCGCAGTGGGAGCAGCGCGGGGCCAGGGCGTGGATGGCGCACTCGAAGGAGTCGAAGGTGTGCATCCCGCCGTCGAACGAGCGGACCTGGAACGCCTTGTCGTAATCGTTGCCGCAGACCTCGCAGGCGGCCATGGGGGATCTCCTTGATCGAGAGAAGGAAGGGTTGCCCCCAGGCTATCACGAGGTCTTGACGTACAGCTCCGACCCCTTCTCCTTGAACTCGCGCGCCTTCTCCTCCATGCCCGACTCCGCCATCTTGCGCAGCTCCTGGGTCAGGTGCATGGAGCAGAACTTCGGGCCGCACATCGAGCAGAAGTGGGCGACCTTGGCGCCATCGGCGGGGAGCGTCTCGTCATGGAAGCTCCGCGCCGTCTCCGGGTCCAGGGAGAGGTTGAACTGGTCCTCCCACCGGAACTCGAAGCGGGCCCGGGAGAGCGCGTCGTCCCAGGCCCGCGCTCCCGGGTGTCCCTTCGCCAGATCGGCGGCGTGGGCGGCGATCTTGTAGGCGATGAGGCCGTCCTTCACGTCCTTCTTGTTGGGGAGCCCCAGGTGCTCCTTGGGCGTGACGTAGCAGAGCATGGCGGTGCCGAACCACCCGATCATCGCCGCCCCGATGGCGGAAGTGATGTGGTCATATCCAGGCGCAACGTCCGTCGTCAGGGGACCCAACGTGTAGAACGGTGCCTCGTGGCACACGGCGAGCTGCCTGGTGACGTTCTCCTGGATGAGGTGCATGGGGATGTGCCCGGGCCCCTCGATCATCACCTGGCAGTCGTGGTCCCAGGCGATGCGGGTCAGCTCGCCCAGGGTGTCCAGCTCGGCGAACTGGGCGGCGTCGTTGGCGTCGGCGATGGAGCCGGGCCGGAGCCCGTCCCCCAGGGAGAAGGAGACGTCGTAGGCGGAGAGGATCTCGCAGATCTCGCGGAAGTGGGTGTAGGTGAAGTTCTCCTGGTGATGCGCCAGGCACCACTTGGCCAGGATGGAGCCTCCGCGGGAGACGATCCCGGTCACCCGCCGCGCCGTCAGGGGAACGTAGGCCAGGCGCACGCCGGCGTGGATCGTGAAGTAGTCGACCCCTTGCTCGCACTGCTCGACGAGGGTGTCGCGGTAGACCTCCCAGGTCAGGTCTTCGGGGACCCCGCCCACCTTCTCCAGCGCCTGATAGATGGGAACCGTTCCCACCGGGACCGGGCAGTTGCGCAGGATCCACTCCCGGGTCTCGTGGATCTTCTTCCCCGTGGAGAGGTCCATGAGCGTGTCCGCGCCCCAGCGTGTCGCCCACTGCATCTTCTCCACCTCCTCCTCGATGGAGGAGCTGACGGCCGAGTTCCCGATGTTGGCGTTGACCTTCACCAGGAAGGCGCGGCCGATCACCATGGGCTCGCTCTCCGGATGGTTGAGGTTGGCGGGAAGGATGGCGCGCCCGCGCGCGATCTCGTCCCGGACCAGGGCCGGGGCGCACCCCTCGCGCAGGGCCACGAACTCCATCTCCGGCGTGATCTCGCCCCGGCGGGCGTAGTGCATCTGGGTGACGCGGCGGCCCGGCCTGGCGCGCCGTGTGCTCCGGGGGAAATCGGGATCGGCCGAAGGCCGCCCCGTTTCGGTGTCGCCGCGCTCGTCGATCCAGGTCCGCCGCAGCTCGGGGAGGCCCTTCCGGACGTCGCCTCCCGGGCCGGAGGTGTCGTAGAGGCGGACGGGCGGCTCTCCCCCGCCGACCACGACCTCCCGGAACGGAACCCGGAGATCGGGACGGCTTCCCTGGAGATAGATCCTGCGCGTGACGTGCTCGGTGCTCGTGGACATCGCACTCCTCGGGTCTGGGAGTCAGCTTGTGGGATCGGTCGGTCCCTGCGCTGGCATTACCCAGATCAGGTTCGGCGGTCGGCGGCGGATCAGCCGCCCTCTCAGCCCGGTTCCACCGAGCTCCCGCTGTCGGCGGCCGCAGTGTACCCCCCATCAGGGCACGGCGCGAGAGCGACGTGTTCCGTCATCCCGTGGACGTTCTTGGCGCGTGCGTGAACGGCCCCCCGATGCACCCGGTTGCTCCGGCGGCAACCGGACGGACACGCGCGAACGCCCGGCGGGAGGAACTCTTCGAAACTCGCTCTCCCTTCCATCGCATCTAGCGATTGCATATTCGTGAGCGCCCACTGGTATATGCGTTGCTCTCCTCCGCGTCCCGTCTTCCCCAAGGACTTGGAGGAACGTCATGTCGGGCTCGCTACGTCGCCGTGCGTTTGCTGCCGCGCTCGTCCTTCTCCTCGCCGGCACCTGGACGGCGAACCACGCCGGGGGAGGCCGCGCCACGCTCGTCGTGATCGAGGTCCAGCAACCGCTGTCCATCTTCGGAAGGACCTACCCCGGAGGCAGGCTCACGCTGCGCCCCCTGGGAAGCGAGTCCTCGGGCGTCAGGCTGCATGCAGTCGCGCTGAACGGGAACATCCTCGGCGTCCTGCCCGGCCGGCTGCGCACCCGCGCGGGCGAGAACACCGAGGCCACCGGCTTCTTCGGCCGGGACGGCAAGGGCCGGCTGCACCTCCTCGGCTACGTCAGCGCGGAGCGGGAGACCTACCGGTTCTGAGCGCGCTGGCTCGCCCGTCGCTGCGCGTCCGCTTCCACCGCGGTCAGGACCTGGAGGACGCCTACCCTCCCTGACCGCCACAACGCCTGGCGCTCCGGGCTGGCGCCGCGAACCCGGACGCCGGTGAAGCCCTCCAGGGGATCGAAGAGCTCGAGATCGCCGGCCGCGCGTGCGGCGGTCAGTTGGTCCACGACATCGAGCGAGACATCCTCCTCGAGTGTCGCGTCCCCGTCCGGCTCTGGCTCCTCGATCGCCAGGTTGGCTGCAGGAATCCAGCACTCCCCTCGGGCATCGGCGAGCCACGTCACGCCGTCCTGTGTGAAGGCATGGGTGGCCTCGAAGGCCTCCCCGCGGGGCAGACGTGCGTCGCGGGGCTTCCCGTAGGGCTGGGCCGCGCACCGCACGGACTGCTGGTCCGGCGATGGCAGGATCCAGCCCTCGATGTCGCGTTCCGGCCCGTCCGGGTCGAAGGTCCCGACGAGGTGCACCCTCGCGGAGCTGAACAGGGTCGGTTGATCGATGAACCGGTCCACCTCGTCCGACAGACGCGGATCGAGACGCGTCGCGTCGCAGGCGATGGCCCTCCATCCCTGCACCCCTCCCGCCTCGAGCACGAGCGCCGCACGATCCTCGACGGGCAGCCTCTCGTCGAGCACAGCGGCCTGCCACGCATCGGCCGTGGGCGCGTCCGGATCCAGCAGCAGCACGCGGGCCGCCCGGACCCGGTACTCTGCGGAGCCACGCTTCATCATTTCTTCGAGGGCCCCACGGACGGCGGGCTCCTCGACCCTGGCTCCGAGCAGGTCGATGGCGGTCGCGCGCAGTCTGTCGTTCAGACGCAGGGCCTCGAGGAGCGGACCGGCCGGCATGCTCGAGTCGGCCAGGGTGTACAGCGCACGCACGGATCCCGGTTCCTGCCGCCGCATGACGGACAGGAGCGCCGCGCGCGCCTCGCTCGCATGTTCCTCGGGCAGCGCCTGCGCGAGCGCAACCCGGATCCATGGATCCGTCTCCTCTGCCAGCGCTTGCAGGAGGCGTTCCACGCTTGCGGGGTCGATCTCCGCCTCCCGCAGGTGCTCGGCCGCTGCGCGGCGTACCTCCGGCGATGGATGCGCCAGCAGATCCAGGAACACCGGCGCATGCACCGGAAGTACCAGGGGCTCAGGATCGTTCAGGGCGCTGTAGACGAGAAAGGCGTCGGGCTCGTGAAGGAGAAAATGCTCGAAGGCCGTGATGGCTTGCCTGCACTGCCCGACCTGCACGTCGTAGCTCTCGATCGCTTCCAGCACGGCCAAGCGCACCTCGCCGCTCGGGGCATGCAGTCCCCGCACCACGTCCAGGCACTCGGGCGTGGGATCGTCCTCGTCGTCCTCCTCGATCTCCGGACGCAGCGCCCCGCCGCACGAAAGGACCACCGTCTCCGCCAGCCGGTCCCGCTCCTCGGGCTCGCAGGGATGTTGTCCAGCGGGCGTACCGGAGGCGTTCAGGGCCGCGAGCGAGAGCGAGAGGACGATGGGGGTGAAGGACCGCATGGCGCACCTCCCGCTCCCAGAGTGCTCTTCTCTACGCTGCCGAGCTTCACGCCGCTGTCCTCCAAGCGGCGAGCGCACCGCGGGCTGGAGCGAGGTGCGGCGTTCCAGCAGCGCTCAGACGAGCAGACGGAGAAGACCGATGCCTCCGCCGACCAGGACCGCGAGGAGGGGATTGATCTGGAAGCGCCAGAGCGCGAGGAGGCCGGCCAACGCCACCACAGCGGCCAGTCCGTCGTGCAGGCTGCGGGGCGCGATCTGGAACCTGCCCCAGGGCTCCAGCGGTTGGGTCGGCGTCACCGGATGCCGAGCTTCCTGGCCGCGCGCAGGAGGGCGCAGACGGACTTGGCGTCCGTGATCGTGCCGTCCTCGGCCAGGCGCACCGCCTCCTCCAGAGGAAGGCGCTCCACGGTGAGCCACTCGTCGCGCTCCAGCGCCTGCTTGCTCTCCGTCAGCTCGCGCGCCAGGTAGAGCCAGATCCGCTCGTCGGTGAAGCCGGGGGTGGTCCAGATGAAACCCAGCGGCTCCAGGCGGCCCGCCCGGCGCCCCACCTCCTCCTCCACCTCGCGGGCGGCGCAGGTCTCGGGGGCCTCGCCGCCGTCGAGCTTGCCGGCGGGAACCTCGAGGAGGAGGCCATCGGTGGCGTGACGGAACTGACGGACCAGCCAGACGGAGCCGTCGGCATCCACGGGGACGACGGCGGCCGCCCCGCGGTGGCGGATGATCTCCAGGTCCACCACCTCCTCGTTCGGGAGCTGCACGGTGTCCACGTTCAGGTCGAGGATGCGCCCGCGATAGACGCTGCGCGTGGACAGGCGCTTGGGGTCTCCGGTGTGGGTCATGCCGGCAAGCCTGCCATAATGCCGGCCATGCTCGTCTACCTCGATCACAACGCCACCACCCCGCTCGCTCCCGAGGTGCTGGAGGCCGTCGTGCGCGCGCAGCGCGACCTCTGGGGGAACCCATCCTCGCCGCATGCGCTGGGGCTGGCCGCCCGCCGCGCGCTGGAGGAGGCGCGGGCCCAGGTGGCCGCGCTCCTTTCCGTGGCCCCCGAGGAGGTGATCTTCACCTCCGGGGGCACGGAGTCCGACAACGCCGCCGTGCTCGGGGTGGCGGAGGCACGGCCGGACCGGCGGCACGTGGTGATCTCCGCGGTGGAGCACGCCGCGGTGGCGGAGCCGGCACGGCGCCTCCGCGAGCGCGGCTGGAGGGTCTCCGTCGTCCCCGTGCTCCCGTCCGGGGTTCTCGATCTCGAGGCGCTGGGCGCGGCGCTCACCGCCGACACGGCACTCGTCTCCGTGATTCACGCCCAGAACGAGACCGGCGTCCTGCAGCCGATCGCCGAGGTGGCCGCACGCGCACATGATGTGGGCGCCGTCGTCCACACCGATGCCGCGCAATCGGTGGGGAAGGTGCCGCTCGACGTCCCCGCGCTCGGCGTGGACCTCCTCACCGTCGCAGGCCACAAGGTGTACGCGCCCAAAGGGATCGGGGCCTTGATCGTCCGGCAGGGCACGCCCTTCCGCCGTGTGCTCGAAGGCGCCGGGCACGAGGGGGGCCGGCGGGCGGGGACGGAGAACGTGGCCGGGGCGGTGGGACTGGGGGTCGCGTGTGCCCTGGCGCTGCGTGAGGGCGAGGAGCGCGGGCGGCGGCTGGCGGCGCGGCGGGACCGTCTGGAGCGGGAGCTGCGCGCGCGGTTCCCGGATGCGGTCGTGCACGGGTCCGGGGCCCCGCGTCTTCCCAACACCCTGTCCATCGCCCTTCCCGGCATCGAGGCCTGGAAGCTGCTCGCCGATCTACGGGACGTCGTGGCCGCCTCCGCGGGTGCCGCCTGCCATTCCTCCGGCGCCCACGTCAGCCCCGTGCTGGCGGCGATGGGCGTGCCGCCCGAGCTGGCCCTGGGGACGCTGCGGTTCACCACCGGCAAGGACACCTCGGAAGCGGACGTGGACGCCGCGGTGACGGCAATCGCCGCCTGGGCTCAGACGCGTGCGATGAGCGCCAGCGCGAAGGACCCGTCCTCCGCCGGCATCCAGCGCTGAATCGTGAGCCCGGCGCGCCCGAGCAGACGCTGGAGCGAGCGGCGCGTGTACTTGCAGGACACCTCGGTGCGCAGCCGCTCCCCCTTCCGCAGGGAGAGCGTCAGACCGAGGCTCGCGATCTCGACCTTCTGCGCTTCCCTGGAAACCAGGTGCATTTCGACGCGCCGCGCCCGCCGATTCCAGGAGGCGAGGTGGGCGAAGGCATCCGGATCGAAATTTGCCCCGAAGCGCCGGTTCACCACCCGCAGCAGGTTCCGGTTGAACGCCGCCGTGACCCCCGCGGCGTCGTTGTAGGCGGCGTGCAGGACGGCCTCGTCCTTGACCAGGTCCACCCCGAGGAGCAGCCTGCCGTTGGGGCCCATGACCGGCCGCAGCGCCGACAGCAGCTGCGTGGCCTGGGACCCCGCGAAGTTCCCGAGCGTGCTCCCCAGCAGCGCCACCAGGCGCCATCCCAACCCCGGCATTTTCAGGGGCTCCGCGATGAAGTCAGCCGCGACACCGTCCACCCGCAGGCCCGGGTAGAGCACGGCTAGGTCCTGCTCCACACGCGCGATCATGGTCGCGTCCACGTCCACGGGCACGTACCGCTGCAGCGTCCCTTGCTCGCGGAGCGCGTCCAGGAGCCGGCGCGTTTTCGTGGCTGCCCCCGCCCCCAGCTCCACCAGTTCCTGGGCCTCCGTGGAGGCCGCAATCTCCGGGGCGCGCCGGCGCAGCAGCGCATCCTCCGCCCGGGTCAGGTAGTACTCGGGGAGGGCGGTGATCCGCTCGAAAAGCGCGCTCCCCGCAGCGTCGTAGAAGTACTTGCTGGGCAGGGTCCGGGGCCGGGAGGTCAGGCCCGCTCGCAACTCGCGCAGGGCCCGGGCGCGCGCGGGATCGCGCGGGGACGAAGCCGGATCAGCGCGCCGTGACGGCGCCCTCAGGGGCAGGTTGTCCGGGGGCATGGAACCCATTCTAGCCTTTGTTAGAGTACGGCCGTGAATCGCGAGGTCGTCCACGACGGGAAGGGTGCGTTCCAGGTGCGCTTCGCCTTCGAGCGCCGCCTGGTGGACCGCATCAAGACGCTCCCCAACCGGCGCTGGAACGCGAGCGACCGCCTCTGGCTGGTGCCCGAGGACGATGTCCTGCCGCTGGTGGAGCTGCTGGCCGACGACCGGTTCCATTTCTGCCCCATCACCCTGCGCCTGTACCAGGAGCGCGGCGGTCAACTGCAGGTGACCGCGAGCGCGGAGCAGGCCGATCTGTTCTCCGACGTCGAGGAGGGGCCCCAGGCGGCGGAGGCCGTTCCCGGCCTTCCCGCGGACTGGACGGTCTCCCGCCTGAACCAGCGGGTGCGCGACATCCTCTTCGAGGCCCTGCCGGGCACGCTCTGGCTCACCGGCGAGATCGCGGGCTTCAACAAGACCGCGCACAAGAGGATCGTCAGCTTCCACCTCGTCGAGCGCGAGGGCTCGGGCACGGCGGCGGAGGTGCCGGCGGTGCTCTTCGAGGAGACGCGCCGGCAGCTCGAGGCCAAGCTGCAGGCGGCGGGCTCCCCGTTCCGCCTGGAGGACGAGGTCCAGGTACGGGCGCGCGTGCGCGTGGACCTCTACGTCCCCTGGGGCGCGTACCGGGTGGTGATCGAGGACCTCGACCTCGCCTACACCCTGGGCGAGACGGCGCGCCGGCGCGAGGAGATCGTGCGGCGCCTCACCGCCGCAGGCCTGGTGGGCCGCAACCCCGCCCTTCCCTTTCCGGCCCTGCCGCTGCGCGTGGGCCTCATCACCAGCGTGGGGTCGGACGCCTGCCGGGACGTGCTGCGCACGTTCGAGGAATCGGGGTTCGCCTTCTCCGTCACCCTGCACGGCGCGCGCGTCCAGGGCCGGCTCACCGAGCCCTCGGTGCTGAACGCGCTCGACTGGCTGCGCGCGCGGGCGCCGGAGCTCGACGTGGTGCTGATCTGCCGCGGCGGCGGCTCCCGCACCGACCTGGCATGGTTCGACTCCGAGGCTCTGGGACGCGCGGTGGCCACCTTCCCCCTCCCCGTGCTGGTGGGGATCGGTCACGAGCAGGACGTCAGCGTGCTGGACGCGGTGGGCTGGCGGTGCAAGACACCCACCGCGGCCGCCGCCCGCGTCGTGGAGACGGTGGCCGACGCCCTGCGCGCGCTGGAGCAGGCGGCGGCGGGGATCGCCCAGGGAAGCCGGGACGTCCTGGCCGGCGCCAGGGAAAAGCTTCAGGAGCGGCGTCAGCGCGCGGTGCGGGCCAGCCGCTTCGGCATCGACATGGCGGCCCAGCGTCTCGGTGCGCGGAGCCAGGAGATCAAGACCTGCGCCGGGCGGCACCTGGTGCGCCGCCGCACGTTGCTGGAGGCCGCGGTGCGCCAGCTCGCCCAGGGTGTGCGCCGGGACCTGGCCACGGCCGGGGGCGCCCTGCAAAGCTTCCAGGCCGCCCTCTCCCCCGCCGCCCTGCGGAGCACGTCGCGGGACAGCGAGCGCACCGAGGGAAGAGCGCGCCGCCTGCATCTCGTCGATCCCCGTCGCGTGCTGGAGCGCGGTTACGCGCTGCTCCGCGGGGAAGACGGGAAGGCACTCACCGAACCTTCCCTGGCTCCCGCGGGAACGCAGCTCCGCGCCGAGCTCAAGGGTGGCGTGCTGCGGATTGAGTCCCTTGGACCGGAAGGAGACGGGAGATGAGCGAGCTGTCCTACGGCCAGGCCTCGGCGCGCCTGGAGGAGATCCTGGGCCGCATCGAGGACGGACGGGTGGACGTGGACGAGCTGTCGGGACTGGTGCGCGAGGCGGCCGAGCTGGTCACCCTCTGCCGCCGGAAGATCCAGGCGGCCGAGATCCAGGTCAAGACGATCACCGAGCAGCTCGAGCGCGAGGGCTCGGCGGGGGGCGACGAGGCAAGCACCGCGTGACCGCGGAGGAGATCTTCCGCGGGCGCCTGGTCATGGCGCCCATGACGCGGGGCACCGACCTCCCCTTTCGCCGCCTCCTTGGCGAGTGGGGCGCCACGGTCTGCGTGGGGGAGATGGCCTACGCGCACAAGATCGTCAAACGCGAGCGGAGCGAGCTGCCGCTGCTGCGGCGCCACCCCGAGGAGAAGGTGTTCGGGGTGCAGCTGGCGGGGAAGATCCCCGAGGTGGTGGCCGAGGCCGCCCGCATCGCCGTGGACGCCGGCGCGGACTTCGTGGACCTCAACTGCGGCTGCCCCATCGACGAGGTGACCCGGCGGGGGATGGGCGCCGCCCTGCTGGAGCGGGCGGGGAAGCTCGCCAGCGTGGTGGCCGCCGTCAAGTCAGCGGTGTCCGTGCCGGTGACCCTCAAGCTCCGCCTGGGCTGGAGCGAGGGCAAGCCCACCTACCTCAAGGTGGCGAAGGCGGCGGAGGAGGCCGGCGCCGACGCCATCGCCCTCCACGGCAGGAGCCGGGCGCAGCGCTACCGCCGGCCCGCGGACTGGACCGCCGTGCGTGCCCTGGTCGAGACCGTGCGCGTGCCCGTGATCGGGAACGGCGACGTGATGACCTGGAGGGATGCGGTGGCCCGCAGGGACGAGGCCGGGTGCGCCGCCGTCATGGTCGGCCGCTGGGCCCTGGCCAAGCCCTGGATCTTCCGGGAGTGGGAGCGGCGGGAGGATTTCGTCCCCGACGCCGAGACGCGCCTGGCGGTCGTGCGCCGCTACGTGGAGCTGTGCCGCGAGGCCTTCCGCGACGACGAGAAGGGGCGCGTGCGCACGCGCCGCTTCCTCACCTTCCACCAGGACTTCTTCCGGCGCTATCGCCGGAACGCCGGCCTGGAGGCGGTGAACGCCGACGATCCCCGCGGCTGGGGGGAGGAGCCGGAAGGCGAGCTCGAGTCATGGCTCTGCCGCGGCGACCTCCCGGCGGCGGAGGCGCTTTGCCGCTGGCTCGTGGACGGCGAGGCGCCCGTGCCGCCCCCTCCCGCCCCACCCGATGCGCCGCGGGCGGTGAAGGTCGCGGCCGCGGGGTAGGACGATGCCTCCCCTGCTCCTCGACGTCCTTCTCGCGACCGTCCCGGCCTGGCTCCTCGCCGCCGTGACGTGGCCTTTGATCTGGCCGCGCTGGAAGCGCTGGGGCAAGCTGGCCCTGCATCCCTGTCTGTATCTCGGCCTGGCGCTGCTGATCGGGCACTGGAGCGTGCCCGTGGCCTGGGCGCATCAGGGTCTGGGCCTCGCGGGCCACATCTGGTTCAGCAGGAAGCACGGCTTCACGTGGTACGCCGTGGAAGATCCCTCCCGGTACGTCACGCTCTCCCGGGCAGCCATCACGTCCCTCGGCTCGAAGCGATCGGGATCGGACTGAGTCGCTCTTGCTACCATGGCGGGGCGAGGTGAAGCGATGAACGTCCGCCATGTGTTCCCTGCCCTGTGCGTCCTGCTGCTGGCCGGGAGCCTCCACGCCTGCAAGAGCGAGAAACCGGGAGAGGAGCCGCCCCCCACGGCGCCTACCGGGCAGACCGACGCATCCAGCCCGACTCCGGCGCAGACGCCGGCGGCCGCCGCCCCGCCCCTGGCGACCGGCCACGGGCCGGAGACGGCGGCGCTGCCGGAAGGACACCCTCCCATCGCAGGCGCCGCACCCGCCGACACCGGGGCGGCGCTCCCCGCCGGGCATCCGCCGATCGCGGGCGGACCGCAGGTCCAGGCCCCCGATCCCATGAGCGGGCGCGGCACCTCCGGCATCGTGTGGAAGACACCCGCGGGCTGGGTCGAGGAGACGCCCTCGAGCAACCTCCGGCGCGGGCAGTACCGCGTGCCCGGGAAGGGCGGCGACGCCGAGCTGGCGATCTTCTACTTCGGCGCCGGCCAGGGCGGCGATCCCACGGCGAACGCGCAGCGCTGGGCCAGCCAGTTCAAGCAGCCCGGGGGCGGCGATCCCCTGGAGGCCATGAAGACGCAGACCCTGGACATGAAGGGAACGAAGGTCCTGCTCGTGGAGACGGCGGGCACCTACGTGAACACCGCCATGAACCCCGCGGACGTGGGCGAGAAGCCGAACTACGCGCTCCTGGGGGCGGTGGTCCCCGGTCCCGACGCCAACTGGTTCTTCAAGTTGACGGGACCGCAGGCCACGGTGAAGGAGCAGCGGGACCGGTTCCTGCAGCTCCTGCAGTCCATCCAGAAGGGCGCCTGATCGGCGACGACGTCCGCGCGCTGTGCGCGATGGGCCGGAGCGTGGACGACCCGGCCGGCTGCGCACGGGCGGCGGACTGGCTGGCCTCCGCGTTCGAGGCCGCGGGATGGAGGGTGGGGACGCAGCCCTACCGGGTGGGGGGCGCGGCCTACGTGAATGTGCTCGCCACCGCCGCGAGCGCGCAGCCCGGCCCGCTCTCGGTGATGGTCGCGCACTACGACACCGTGCCGGGGACTCCCGGAGCGGACGACAACGCCAGCGGGGTGGCCGTGCTCCTCGACGTGGCCCGCCGACTCGCTCCCTCCCCCCCGCCGCACCTCCTGCTCGCGGCGTGCTGCACGGAGGAGGTCCAGGGAACCGACGGCAAGGGGAGCTTCGCCCTGGCCCGGGCGCTGCGGACGCGGGGGCGTCGCGTCGCCGCCATGCTGTCGCTGGAGATGGTCGGCTACTTCGACGACGGGGCAGGAACGCAGCACTTCCCGCTCCCCGGCCTCGGGCTCGTCTACCCTCGCCGCGGCAACTTTCTCGCCGTGGTCTCCGACTTCGGCGCGCTGCGGTTCGCGCGCCGGACGGCGCGGCGCCTGCGGCGGGGAGGGACCGTTCCCGTGCGGACCTTCTGCGGCCCCGCCAGGATGCCGGGCATCCTGTGGTCCGATCACGCCTCCTTCCGCCGCCTCGGCATCCCCGCCGCCATGCTCACGGATACCGCGTTCCACCGGAACCCGCACTATCACCGGGCGTCGGATCTTCCGGCGACGCTGGACGGGGCGCGGATGGAGGAGCTGGCGGCGATGCTCGCTAGGGCTGCGCGGGACTGACCGCGAGCTTCCCGGTCCTGGGATCGACGGCGAGCACGAGGTACTCCGCCTTGCCGCACGCGACGTAGCGGGCGGGAAGCCGCACCTCCAGGGCCTGACCGTCCCCGTCGAGGTCCTTCATGTCGAGCAGCGTCACCGGCTCCCGGTCGGCGAAGCGTTCTTTCAGGGGAAGCTCGGCCGCCGCAGGGTTCTCGTCCCCCTTCACGCAGGCGAAGCGTGGCAGCAGCGCGCTTCCGTCCACGCCGTGCAGCTGCGGCGTGAGGTCCACCTGTTCCTCCAGGGCCTGCTCGCTGGCCAGCACGGCGAGCATGCGCCCTCCGTCGGCGTGCCCGAAGAGCGTGGCCTCGCAGGTCGTGCAGTCCGAGGGGTGGAAGGTCGCCTGCTGCAGCACCAGGGCGAGCGTGCGCATGCTCCCGTCCGCCAGGCGCACGGCGCGCGCGGCCCGCAGCAGCGAGCCCTGGGGAAGCAGCTTCATCAGCCCCTGATCCTGCGCCGACGGCGGCTTCACCTCGTACACGTAGGTGGTGACCGTCTTGCTGGAGAACTCCACCAGCACCACGTTTTTGGGGCGGCGAGAGACGCGGTCCCCTCGTACCTGCAGCAGCGCGGCCTCGATGTCCTTGCCCGAGCTCCACTCGCGGCGCCCGGCCTCGAAGGCTGCCTCCGGGTCGCGCACGCGTCCCTCCTGAAGGTCGATCGAGATCAGGATGTCGTTGGGCTGTCCCGCATCCCGCACCACGAGCCAGGTGGAGGGCCACGCCCCCGCCTCCGTGATCGTGTCGAAGGCCTGCTGCAGCCGCTCCGGTGTCAGCAGGACGCGTCCCTCCGGCTGACTGCCGGCGGGAGCCACCAGCCAGGCCAGCGAGCCGTCGGCCAGGGCCACGCGGCGCTGCGCCACCGTCTGGGCGAACGTCTCGGCCAGCGCGCGCGTCTCCTCGGGCGTGGGCTGCGGGGCGCCCTGGCGGGCGGCGTGAACGTGGGGAGCGCACAGGACGAGGGCGAGCGCGAGGAGGCGATGTGGGTTCATCTCGTGGGACCTTACCCGCCGTGTTCCCCCCTCGCAACCGCGCCGCCGGAAAGCCCGGGAGGGAATGCCGCCGTGCCGTGGCTTCGATGCGCGAAACCGCCTTAGATTGCGGGCGTGCTCGCCACAGAGGCGTCGCCCCTTCTCGACGATCGCTTCCTCCCCCTGGAGAGCCTCGGGCACGGCGGCGCCGGCCGGGTGCTGCGCGCGTTCGACCGCACCCGGCAGGAGCTGGTCGCGCTCAAGGTGCTCGACCTCCCTGCGCGTGCGGGCCCGGCGCACCCGCTCTCCGGCGAGTTCGAGGCCTGGGCGCGCCTGCGCCATCCCAACGTGGTCAGGGCGCACGAGCTGCGGCGGAGCCGGTCGGGACCGCTGCCGGCGGGCACGCCGTACCTCGTGCTCGAGCACGTGAGGGGGGAGCCGGCGCATCGCGCGCTCCCGCCGCAGGCCGCCTCCGAGACCGCGCTCCTGTCCCTTGCGCAGCAGGTGCTGGGGGCGCTGTCCCACGTCCACGGCCGCGGTCTCGTGCACCGGGACGTGAAGCCCGGGAACGTCCTGGTTCGCCGGGGACCCCGGGGCCTGCGCGCGAAGCTGACCGACTTCGGCCTGGCCACCGCCGTGGGCCGGGCCGAGCTCCCCGGCTGCATCAGCGGCTCCCTCCCCTACGTCGCCCCCGAGGTGCTGCTGGGGGAGCCGGTGGACGGCCGCGCCGACCTCTACGGGCTGGGTCTCCTCCTCTACGTGCTGGCCTCGGGAACGCTCCCCATGGGCACGGACGCGGAGCCCGAGACCGTGCTCGCATGGCACCTCCGCGGACCCGAGCTCGACCTGCGCGCACGCCGGCCCGATCTCTCGCCGGGCTTCGCGCGCTTCATCGCCCGCCTGGCGGCGCGCGAGCGGGAGCGGCGGCCGTCGGACGCCGTGGCGGCGCTGGCGCTGGCGGGACGGCCTTCCTCCTCGGCCCCCCGCGTGCAGCGGGCGCTGCCGCGGGACACGCTGGCCACGCTGCGCCTGGCGCTCGATGCCGCGCGCCTGGGAGGACGCCGGGTGCTGTGCGTCCCGCCCGGCGGCTGCGAGGAGGCGGCCGTGCGCGCACAGGTCCTCGGGCTGGCGGTACTGCGCCTGGCGCCCGACCTCGCCGCCTGCACGCTCGAGCTCCTGGTCGAGCTGCGGCGAGGCCGCACGCGCGGCCTGCCGCTGTCCGTGTTCGGCGGTCTCCCCGTGCTGGACGGCACCCGCTGGTGCGATGCCTCCCGCTCCCCTGCCGCGTGCGAGGCGGCGGCGGCGGGGATCGCGGCGCTGATCGCGGAGGCCGCGCGCCAGGCGCCGCGGGCGGTGCTCGTCCCGGCAGGCCGGGGCGAGCACGACCGGCTCCTGACCGCGACCGTGGAGCACGTGCGCGCGCTCGCGGAGCGGGGGCACCCCGGGGGGGCGCCGGGCCTGCTGGTGGTGGTCGAGGAGGCGCCCCGATCCGGGACCGTTCCGGTCACGTTGGCACGCTAGTTGTTATCTCCGGACGGCAGCGAGGGAACGAACATGGGACTTCGGTTGACCAATGCCGCCGATTACGCCGTCCGGGCCATGATCCACATCGCCTGTCTGCCGGAGAGCGCGGTCGCCCTCCGCGGGGACGTGGCGCGCGCCTACGGCATCCCCTCGAGCTTCATGGCCAAGATCCTCCGCCAGCTCGTGCGCGCGGGGCTGCTGCAATCCTCGCGCGGAGTGCACGGGGGATTCGCCCTGGCCCGTCCGGCCTCGGAAATCAACCTCCTGGAGGTGGTCGAGGCCATCGAGGGGCCGCTGGCGCTGACCGATTGCATGCACGAAGGCTCGGGCTGCGAGTGGGGGGACGAATGCCCCGCGAACCTGGTCTGGCACGAGGTCCAGGCCGGCATGGCGGACGCCCTGCGCCGGGCGACGCTGGAGGCCCTGGTGTCGGCCCCGCGCCGCAACCGGAAGGTCCTCTACATCGTGGGCTCGGACGCCGAACAGGCCAGCCCGGCCTGATCCCGGCCGCGCGCCCCTTGCGCGGCGGCCTGCGCCCGGCGCAGAGAGTGCGCGTTTTGGTCCACAACAAAGGGGACTACTGGAGGCCCGCGGGCACCTTGACGCCGGGCAGGAACCGGGCGGTGAAGTGGGGCAGGAACGGCGGACGCTCCACCATCGTGTAGCCCGGCAGGGCCGACGCCCTGGCCGCCACCTCGGCGCAGACCTCCACCACCCGCTCCATGTGGCTCTGGGTGTAGACGCGGCGCGGGATGGCGAGCCGGACCAGCTCCAGGGGCGCTTCCTGGAATCGGCCGTCCTCTCCCACCTTCCCGAACATCACGCTGCCGATCTCGCACGACCGGATGCCGCCGGCGAGGTAGAGCTCGCAGGCGAGCGCCAGTCCGGGAAACTGCTCGGGGGGGATGTGGGGCAGGAGCGCCTTGGCGTCCACGAACACCGCGTGGCCCCCCCACGGCTTCACCGTGGGGATGCCCGCGCGGTCGAGGCCGCGCGCGATCCAGGTGACGGTGGCCAGGCGGTATTCCAGGTAGGCCTCCTCCAGCACCTCCGAGAGGCCGACGGTGACGGCTTCGAGGTCGCGGGCCGCGCAGCCACCGTAGGTGGGAAAGCCCTCGGTGAGAATGAGCAGGTTCCGCCCCCGCGCCGCCCAGCCGTCGTCGTTCAGGGCCAGGAAACCGCCCATGTTGGAGAGGCCGTCCTTCTTGGCGGAGAGCGTGCACCCGTCCGCGAGACGGAAGATCTCGTGGGCGATCCCGGTCGGCGTGCGCCCGGCCTGTCCCGGCTCCCGGAGCTTGACGAGGTAAGCGTTCTCCGCGAAGCGGCAGGCGTCCAGGATGAGCGGGATCCCGGCAGCGTGGAGGATGGTCGCGGTCGCCCGCACGTTCTCCAGGCTCACCGGCTGGCCGCCCTCGGTGTTGTTCGTGAGCGTCAGCATGCCGAACGGGATGCGGTCTCGCTCCTCCCCGACCACCCGCGCCAGGCGCTCCAGGTCGATGTTGCCCTTGAAGGGGATCTCCACCTCGGGGTGGGTCGCCTCGGGCACGGGCAAGTCCAGCGCCTCCGCCCCCGCGAACTCGATGTTCGCCCGGGTGGTATCGAAGTGGCCGTTGCTGGGGATCAAGGCCCCCGGCCGGACGGCGATCTGACAGAGGATCCGCTCGGCGGCGCGGCCCTGATGGGTGGGGAGCACGTGGCGGAAGCCCGTCAGCTCCCGCACCGCCTTCTCGAAGCGCTCGAAGGAGCGGGAGCCGGCGTAGGACTCGTCGGCGATCATCATGGCGCCCCACTGGGCGGCGCTCATCGCCGAGGTCCCGGAGTCGGTCAGCAGGTCGAAGGTGACCGTGCTCGCGGGCAGGGCGAACAGGTTGTACCCGTGCTCCCGCAGGAGCTTTTCCCGCTCGGGGCGGGTCGTGCGGGCGATCGGCTCCACCACCTTGATGCGGAACGGCTCGGTGACGATCGGCATGGGCACCCTCCGTGGGGGCCAGGAGACCGATCTGGCCCGTCTCGTGCAATGGGGCTTCCGGACCGATTCGATCCTCTTTCACGGCGGCACCTCGCCGTATCGTGGCGGCCACCATGGACACGGACGTTCGCACCAACCCGGCCCTCCTGAAGCTCGACCTCTACTGCAAGGGGATCCGCCTCGATCCGTCATTGACCGGGGAAGGGCTGGAGGAGAAGGGCGGCCGCAAGATCCTGCGCACCCGCGCCGGGCTGGGCTCTGGCCTGGAGGTCGTCCTCCCGGGGAACCTCTGGACCAACGTCCCCGTGGTCGAGCCCTTCGCCAAGGACTCGCCGTACGTCGCCCTGGCCCGGAACGGCCGCGTCTTCATCGAGCACGACGGGCTGGGCCCCGTCACGGAAGTGCAGCTGTCGCCGCGTCCGGGCTGGTACGACCGGCAGACCAGCACCGGCAAGCCCATGACCCGCATCGGCTCGCTGCAGGGCACCTACCTCGGGGTGTACCCCTCCAAGGTGTGCGACTACTGGCTCAACACCCCCCAGGACCAGTGCCGGTTCTGCTCGGTGGGACTCAACCTCGGGGCCGACGACGCGGACGAGAAGTCGGTGCGCGAGGTGGTGGAGGTCGTCAAGGCCGCGGTGGCCGAATCCGGCGTCACCTACGTGGACTTCAACACCGGGCACTACGCCGGCGACACCTACCTGGACATCCTGGAGCCCTACATCGTGCGGGTGAAGGAGGAGACGGGCGTCCTCATCGGCGTGCAGACGCCGCCGCACCACGACCTGAAGCGCTACCGCGAGCTGCGGCGCATGGGCGTCAACCGGGTCTCCTTCTGCTTCGAGCTGTGGAACCGGGAGCGCTTCGAGACGGTCTGCCCGGGGAAGCACCGCCAGTACGGCCTCGACCGCTACCTGGAGGCGGTCGCCTACTGCGCGCGAGAGGTGGGACCCCAGGGCCGCGGCTTCGAGCCCTGGGTGGTCAACGGCGAGATCATCGCCGGCCTCGAGCCCCCCGAGGACTCGATCCGCGCCATCGACTGGATCACCGAGGTGGGCGCGATCCCCACGGTGTGCGTGTTCCGCCCCCTGGCGGCGACCGACTACCGGGACGTGCCGCCCCCGCGGACCGAGGACGTGCTCCCCGTCTTCCAGCGCCTGTACGCGGCCTGCATGGAGCGCGGACTTCCCATCGGCATGAGCCCGAACATCCGCGTCTCGCTGGTCATGCTCCCCGACGAGTGCCGCGGCCTGCAGGACGAGCCAAACCGCTTCTGGGCCAAGGAGCTGAAGATGCGGGCCATGCGCACCGCCTTCGCGTTCCAGCTCCGGCGGGAGCTGAAGCGGGCCTCTGCCTAGCCCCAGCGCAAACCTGACGCTCCAGGTCCCCTTTCGCGCAGGTCTTGCGGGCGCTCCTGCTCCACAAGAGGCCTCGCCCGGGCCCGATCCTTGCGCTACCACGCCCCGAGGAGAACCCGGATGAAGGTGCCCCACCACGCCGTCCTCGACGGCAACGAGGCTGCCGCCTCGGTCGCGTACCGCGCCAGCGAGGTCCTCGCGATCTATCCCATCACCCCGTCCTCCACCATGGGCGAGCTGGCGGATGCGTGGGCCGCGGAGGGGCGCCCGAACCTGTGGGGGTCCGTCCCCGAGGTGCTGGAGATGCAGTCCGAAGGGGGGGCCGCGGGCGCCGTGCACGGCGCGCTCCAGGCGGGAGCCCTGGCCACGACCTTCACCGCCTCCCAGGGCCTGCTCCTCATGATCCCCAACATGTACAAGATCGCCGGGGAGCTGACCGCGTTCTGCATGCACGTGGCCGCGCGCTCGCTGGCCACCCACGCGCTCTCCATCTTCGGGGACCACTCGGACGTGATGGCCTGCCGGCAGACCGGCTTCGCCCTGCTGGCCTCCGGCTCCGTGCAGGAGGCGCACGACCTGGCGGCGGTGGCGCACGCGGCGACGCTGCGCGCGCGCGTTCCCTTCCTCCACTTCTTCGACGGGTTCCGCACCTCGCACGAGCTTTCCAAGGTGGCCTTGCTGGGGGACGAGGCGCTGCGGGGGATGCTGGAGGGCGCCCTGATCCAGGCACACCGCGGCCGCGCGCTCACTCCGGACCACCCGCAGCTCCGGGGCACGGCACAGAATCCCGACACCTTCTTCCAGGCCCGCGAGGCGGCGAACCTCCACTACCTGGCCCTCCCCGAGATCGTGCAGGAGGCGATGGATCATCTCGCGCGCCTCACCGGCCGCGCCTACCGCCTCTTCGACTATGCCGGCCACCCCGAGGCCGAGCGGGTCGTGGTGCTCATGGGGTCGGGGGCGGAGACGACCCACGAGGTGGTGGAGCGCCTGGTGGGGGCCGGCGAGAAGGTCGGCGTGCTCAAGGTGAGGCTCTACCGCCCCTTCGCCGTGGAGGCGTTCGTGGCCGCGCTGCCCGCGAGCACGCGCCACATCGCCGTGCTCGACCGCACGAAGGAGCCCGGTGCTCCCGGCGAGCCGCTCTACCAGGACGTGGTGGCCGCGCTGCGCGAGGCCGGGCGGGAAGAGGTCTCCGTCATCGGCGGGCGGTACGGTCTGTCGTCCAAGGAATTCGATCCTCCCATGGTGGCCGCGGTCCTCGATGCTCTGCGACCGGGGACGCCCGTGCGGCGCCACTTCACGGTGGGGATCGTGGACGACGTGACGCACCTGTCCCTGCCCGTGGACTGCGCGTGGGCGCCGGAGGAGCGGGAGCGCGTGGGGGCGGTCTTCTACGGCCTGGGCTCGGACGGGACGGTCTCCGCCAACAAGAACTCCATCAAGATCCTGGGCGAGGACCCCGGCGTCACCGTCCAGGGCTACTTCGTCTACGACTCCAAGAAGTCGGGTTCGGTCACGACCTCGCACCTGCGCTTCGGGAAGGACCCCATCCGCTCCAGCTACCTCGTGCGGGAGGCCGGCTTCGTGGCCTGCCACCAGTTCCCCCTGCTCTTCACGATCGACGTGCTGGAGCGCGCGGCGGAGGGCGCCGTCTTCCTCCTCAACGCCCCCTACCCTCCCGACCAGGTCTGGGACCGCCTGCCCCGCGAGGTGCAGGAGAGGATCACCACGAAGCGCCTCCGCCTGTACGCCATCGATGCCGGGAAGGTGGCCCGTGAGAGCGGGATGGGCCGCAGGATCAACACGATCATGCAGACCTGCTTCTTCGCCCTCTCCGGCGTGCTGCCGCGCGAGCGGGCGGTGGCCGCGATCAAGGCGGCCGTGGAGAAGACCTACGGCGCCCGCGGCGGCGAGATCGTCAAGAAGAACTTCGCCGCCATCGATGCCGCCCTCGCCGGCCTGCACGCCATCGAGGTCCCCGCCGGGCCCACCTCCGGACTGCACGTGCGGCCGCCGGTGACCGAGGACGCCCCGGAGTTCGTGCAACGGGTCACCTCGGCCATGCTGGCCGGGCGCGGCGACCTCCTGCCGGTCTCCGCTTTCCCCCCGGACGGAACCTGGCCGGTGGGGACGAGCCGCTACGAGAAGCGCAACATCGCCACCGAGATCCCGGTGTGGGACGCCGACCTCTGCATCCAGTGCAACAAGTGCACGCTGCTGTGCCCGCATGCCACCATCCGGGCCAAGATCTACCCGGAGGAGGAGAGCCTGGGCGCGCCTCCGGGCTTCCGCTCCGTTCCCTTCCGGTCGCGCGACCACGCGGGGTTCAGCTACACGCTCCAGGTGGCGCCGGAGGACTGCACGGGCTGCGGCGTCTGCGTGGAGATCTGCCCTGCCAAGGACAAGTCCAACCCGCGCAGGAAGGCGCTGCGCATGGAGCCTCAGGAGCCGCGCCTGCCCGCCGCCCGCGAGCACTGGAGCTTCTTCCTGGGCCTGCCGGAACCGGACCGCACCTCGCTGCGCCTCGACGTCAAGGGCAGCCAGCTTCTGCCGCCGCTCTTCGAGTTCTCGGGAGCCTGTGCCGGCTGCGGGGAGACTCCCTACGTCAAGCTCCTCACCCAGCTCTTCGGCGACCGCCTGCTGATCGCGAACGCCACCGGCTGCTCCTCCATCTACGGCGGCAACCTGCCCACCACCCCCTACACCACCGACCGCGCGGGGCGCGGCCCGGCATGGTCGAACTCCCTCTTCGAGGACAACGCCGAGTTCGGATTGGGCATGCGCCTGGCGCTGGACAGCCACGTCCGCCAGGCACGTGCCCTGGTCACGCAGCTGGCGCCCGAGATCGGGGGGGAAGAGGCCGCGGCCCTGCTCGGAGCCGACCAGAGCACGGAGGCGGGGATCGCCGCCCAGCGCGCGCGCGTGGAGCGCCTGCGGCAGAGGCTCGGATCGCTCGGGCATGCGGAGGCGGCACGCCTGGCGGAGCTGGCGGACTACCTGGTCGACAAGAGCGTCTGGATCGTGGGCGGCGACGGCTGGGCGTACGACATCGGCTTCGGCGGCCTCGATCACGTGCTGCACTCCGGCCGCAACGTGAACATCCTCGTGCTCGACACCGAGGTGTACTCGAACACCGGCGGGCAGCAGTCCAAGGCCACGCCCATCGGAGCGGTGGCCAAGTTCGCCACCCTGGGGAAGGCGCTTCCCAAGAAGGACCTGGCACGGATCGCCATGGGCATGAGCCACGTCTACGTCGCCCAGGTGGCGATCGGCGCCCGCGACGCCCAGACCGTCCGGGCCTTCCTGGAGGCGGAGAGCTACCCCGGGCCGTCCCTCATCCTGGCCTACAGCCCCTGCATCGCCCACGGCTACGACCTGGTGCACGGCCCGGAGCAGCAGCGCCTGGCGGTCGAGTCCGGCATCTGGCCCCTGCTCCGCTTCGACCCCCGGCGCAACGCCACCGGAGAGCCGCCCCTCCAGCTCGACATGCAGGCGCCCAAGACCTCCCCCGCCGTGTTCATGGGGAACGAGGCCCGCTTCCGCATGCTCGAGAAGAGCGACCCCGCGCGCTGGCAGGCGCTCCTCGAGGAGGCCAAGCGCGAGGCCGCGGCACGCTGGACGGTGCTGGAGCAGCTCGCCCGGGTGGCGGTGCCCGTGCCCACACCCTGAGGGACGCCATGGACCTGCGCACGACCTATCTCGGCCTCGAGCTCCCCCACCCGCTGATGCCGGGGGCCTCCCCGCTCCCGGACGTCCTGGACCGGGCGCGTCGCCTGGAGGACGCCGGCGCCGCCGCCATCGTCCTGCGCTCGCTCTTCGAGGAACAGATCCTGCGGGACGACCTCTCCGCCGGGCTGTACGTCGAGGGGCCGATGGAGAGCTACGCCGAGGCCATCAGCTACTTCCCCCGGCCGGAGTCCTTCGCCCTCGGTCCGTTCGAGTACCTGGAGCACCTCCGGCGCCTTCGGTCCGCGGTATCCGTCCCCCTGATCGCCTCCCTCAACGGCACCACGCTCGGGGGCTGGCTCGAGTACGCCCAGTTCCTCCAGGACGCGGGGGCGGACGCGCTGGAGCTGAACGTCTATCGCCTCCCCGTCCACGCCGAGGAGGATGCGGTGGAGGTGGAGCAGGAGACCGTGGAGATGGTGCGGGCGGTGAAGCGCACGGTGCGGGTGCCGGTGGCGGTCAAGCTCTCGCCCTTCTACACCTCGCTTCCCTCCTTCGCGCAGCGCCTCCACCAGGCCGGGGCCGACGGCTTCGTCCTCTTCAACCGCTTCCTGCAGCCGGACATCGACGTGGAGGAGCTGCGGGCGGTGCCGCAGATGGAGCTCTCCCATCCGGAGGAGCTGCGCCTTCGCCTGCGCTGGCTCGCCATCCTCTCCGGGAGCTATCCCGGCGCGCTCGCCGCCAGCGGCGGCATCCTCGATACGCCCGGAGTGATCAAGTCCCTCATGGCCGGCGCCGCAGCGGTGCAGGTCGTCTCCGTCCTCCTCACCCGGGGGATCGAGCACTTGGCGGTGATGCGGCAGGAGCTCCAGAGCTGGCTGACGGAGCACGAGTACACTTCCCTGCGCCAGATGCAGGGCAGCATGAACCTGGCGGGGTGCCCCAATCCTGGGGCCTACGAGCGCGCACATTACATGCGGATCCTGCAGAGCCGGCACGGGGAATAACGCGGCATGCGGATCATCCCCGAGGACGAGGTCCTCGCCTACCACTCCGGTCCGCGGAGGGGGAAGCTCGAGGTCGTGCCCAGCAAGCCCTGCACGACCCAGCGCGACCTCTCGCTGGCCTACACCCCCGGGGTGGCGCGCCCCTGCCTCAGGATCGCCCAGGATCCCGCCGCGGCCTGGGAGTACACGGCCCGCGGGAACCTGGTGGCGGTGGTCAGCAACGGCACCGCCGTGCTCGGGCTCGGCAACATCGGACCCCTGGCCAGCAAGCCGGTGATGGAGGGGAAGGCGGTCCTCTTCAAGCGCTTCGCCGACATCGACGTCTTCGACCTCGAGCTGGCCACCGAGGATCCCCAGGCCTTCGTGGCCGCGGTGCGCCTGCTGGAGCCGACCTTCGGCGGCATCAACCTGGAGGACATCCGCTCCCCCGAGTGCTTCACCATCGAGAAGGCGCTCCGGGAGACGATGCGCATCCCGGTCTTCCACGACGACCAGCACGGCACCGCGATCATCTCCGGGGCGGCCCTCCTCAACGCGCTGGAGCTCGCGGACAAGCGCATCGAGGACGTGAAGGTTGTGTTCGTGGGGGCGGGGGCGGCGGGGATCGCCTGCGCCCGTTACTACCTGACCCTGGGCGTCCGGCCCGAGCACCTCGTGCTCACGGACAAGGACGGGGTGGTGCACCGGGGGCGGGAGACCGGCATGCACCCGTCCCTGGCGGACCTGGCCGCCGACACGCCCCACCGCTCGCTGCGCGAGGCAGTGGCGGGGGCCGACGTGCTGGTGGGCCTCTCCGCCGCGGGCGTGGTGGACGCTGCCATGCTGCAGAGCATGGCCGAGCGGCCCATCGTGTTCGCCATGGCCAATCCCGACCCGGAGATCCCCTGGGAAGACGCGCGGGCGGCGCGCCCGGATGCGCTGCTGGCCACCGGGCGCTCGGATTACCCCAACCAGGTGAACAACGTGCTGGGGTTCCCCTTCATCTTCCGCGGCGCCCTGGACGTGCGGGCCACCACGATCAACGAGCCCATGAAGCTCGCCGCCACGCACGCCCTCGCCGCCCTGGCGCGGGAGGACGTCCCTGACGCCGTGATGCGCGCGTACGGCGTGGAGAGGCTCCACTTCGGCCCCGACTACCTGATCCCCAAACCGTTCGACCAGCGGGTCCTGGTGCGGGTGGCGTCGGCGGTGGCGCGGGCGGCCATGGAATCCGGGGTCGCCCAGCACCCCGTGGACCTCGACGCCTACCGGGAGGACCTCTACAGCCGCCTGGGGCGCCGGCAGGAGGTGATGCGGGGCCTGGTGGCGAAGGCCCGCAGGGGCCACGCCCGTATCGTCTTCCCGGAGGGGAGTGAGCCCAAGGTCCTCCGGGCCGGCCAGGTCATCCGCGACGAGGGGATCGGCACCCCCTTCCTGCTGGGGCGGGTGGACGAGATCACCCGCACCGCGGCGGAGCTCGGCATCGACCTCCAGGGCATCCGCGTGCTCGATCCCCGCGCCTCCGAGGCCGGCGAGAGGTACGCGCAGGCGCTCTGGATGAAGCGCCGGCGGAAGGGAGTGACGCTGGCGGAGGCCAGGCGCATCGCCCGCCGGGTCATGTACTACGGCTCCCTGATGGTGGAGCTGGGGGACGCCGACGCCCTGGTGGCGGGCGTGAGCCAGCAGTACCCGGACACGCTGCGTCCGGCCCTCCAGGTGATCGGCATGCGCCCGGGCGTCTCCCGGGTCTCCGGCGTCTACATGATGCTGTGGCGAGACCGGATCCTCTTCCTGGGAGACACCACGGTCAACATCGAGCCCTCTGCCGAGCAGCTCGCGGAGATCGCCGTGCTCACGGCCGAGGTGGCGCGCCGCTTCCTGGTGGAGCCCCGGGTGGCGATGGTCTGCTTCTCGAATTTCGGGAGCGTGCAGCACCCCACGGTGGAGAAGGTGCAGCGTGCCGTGGAGCTGGTGCGGCAGCGGGAACCCTCGCTGATGGTGGACGGCGACCTGCAGGCGGACATGGCGGTGACGCCGGACCTGCTGCGCGAGCACTTCCCCTTCTCCTCCCTGAGGGACGGAGCCACGATCCTCGTGTTCTCCGGCCTCGCCTCCGCCAACGCCAGCTACAAGCTGCTGGCGCGCGTGGGCGGGGCGGAAGCGGTGGGACCGATCCTCATGGGGATGCGCAAGCCCGTGCACGTGCTGCAGCTGGGGTGCGACGTGCGGGACATCGTGCACATGGCCGCCATCGCGGCGGTGGATTCACTGGAGCAGTCATGATCATCGGGGTTCCCAAGGAGCGCGCGGTCCTGGTGGGCGTGGACGAGAAGAGGGTGGCGCTGACCCCGGCCGGGGTGCGCGAGCTGTCCGGCCTGGGTGCCGAGGTCTGGGTTGCCGCCGCGGCCGGGGAGGGGGCGGGATTTCCCGACGAGGAGTACCGCGGCGCCGGCGCCCACCTGGCCTACGGCAACGAGGAGGTGATCCGGCGCGCCGACCTGGTGATCAGGGTGAGCCGCCCCCGGCCCGACGAGTGGGACTGGTTCTCGCCGGGCTCGGCGCTGCTGTGCTGGCTCCACCCCCTGGTGGCGCCCCCCGAGTTCCTGGCCCTCCTGCGGGAGAGAGGCCTCACCGCCCTGGCCCTGGAGCGCGTGCAGGAGGACGACGGCTCCCTTCCCGTGCTCCGGCCCGCCAGCGAGATCACCGGCCGCATGGCGGTGCAGATCGCGGGGCGGCTGCTGGAGAGCCACGCGGGCGGGCGCGGCGTCCTGCTGTCGGGCATCCCCGGCATTCCTCCGGCGGACGTGGTGATCCTGGGCGCGGGGACGCTCGGCACCAACGCCGCTCGTGCTTTCCTGGGAGCGGGTGCCCGCGTGCACCTGCTGGACCGCGACCTGCAGCGGCTCTCGGAGGTGGACGCGCTGCTGCAGGGGCGCGCGGTCACGGCCCTCGCGACCAGGAGCGCCCTGGAGAAGTTCGTGGCCTTCGCCGACGTCCTGATCGGCGCCGTTCACGTGCCCGGGAAGCGTGCCCCGGTGCTGGTGTCGGAGGCCATGGTGAGGTCCATGCAGCCGGGGGCGCTGATCCTGGACTTCTCCATCGACCAGGGCGGCTGCGTGGAGACCTCGACGCTGACCCCGCACCAGGACTACGTCTTCACGGCGCACGGGGTGGTGCATTTCTGCGCCCCCAACGTGTCGGCGCTGGTGGCACGCACCGCCTCCCACGCCGTCAACAACGCGCTCCTCCCCTATCTTCGCCGGATCGTGCGCCACGGCCTCCGCGAGGCGCTGGAGAAGAACGCGGCCCTGCGCCGCGCGGTGGCGGCGCGGGAGGGAGTGCTCTCCGAAGAGCTGGTGATGCGATGAGCTGGTTACGTGCCTGTCACGAGCGCCGGACGGACGCCGCGGGAGCGGTGGCCCTTCTTCCCCGGGACGGCCGGATCTACGTGGGGGCGAACGGCGCCAAGCCCAAGACCCTGCTCGCCGCGCTGCACGACCGCGCGCCAGCGCTGGGTCGCCTGGACGTGGTGCACGTGCTCCTGCTCGGGGAGGATCCCTTCGCGGGCGCGGAGGTTTCCCGGCACCTGCGCCACAACTCCCTGTTCGTGGGATCGGCGGACCGGCAGGCGGTGGCGGAGGGCCGGGCCGACCACACGCCCGTGCACCTCCACGACATCCCGCGCCTGTTCAGCTCCGGGCGCCTCCCCCTGGACGCGGTGATGATCCAGACCTCGCCCCCCGACGAGCACGGGTTCCTGTCCCTGGGGGTGGAGTGCCTGGCCACGATGGCGGCCATCTCCGCCGCGTCCAAGCTCATCGTCGAGATCAACCCCCAGATGCCGCGCACGCTGGGCGACTGCTTCGTGCACCTCTCCCGGGTCACGAAGCTGATCGAGGTGGACCATCCCCTCACCGAGCTGCCCCGCCACGGCTTCACCGAGGTGGAGCGCCGGATCGGCGCCCACGTGGCGAGCCTGGTGGAGGACGGCGCCACCTTGCAGCTCGGGATCGGCGGCATCCCCGACGCCATCCTGTCCTGCCTGCAGGACCGGCGCGACCTGGGCATCCACACGGAGATGATCTCGGACGGCATCCTGGACGTCGTGGAGGCGGGCATCGTCACCGGAGCGCGGAAGTCCCTGCACAAGGGGAAGGTGGTGGGCACGTTCGCCCTGGGGACCGAGCGCCTCTACCAATACCTCCACAACAACCCCATGTTCGAGCTGCATCCCTGCGACTACACGAACAACCCCTACGTCATCTCGAGCAACGACAACATGGTGGCCGTGAACTCGGCCATCGAGGTGGACCTCACGGGCCAGGTCTGCGCCGACTCCATCGGGACGAAGATCTTCTCCGGCTTCGGCGGCCAGCTCGACTTCGTGCGCGGCGCCCGGCGCAGCAAGAACGGGAAGGCGATCATCGCCCTCCCCTCCACGGCGAAGGACGGGAAGGTCTCGCGCATCACCCCCCTGCTCGCCCCCGGCGCCGGGGTCGTCACCACCCGGGCCGACGTGCACTACGTGGTCACGGAGTACGGGATCGCCGATCTCTTCGGGCGTACCCTGCGCGAGCGGGCGGAGGCGCTGATCGGCATCGCCCATCCGGATTTCCGGGAGGATCTGGCGGCGGCGGCGAGGGAGCGGAAGCTGGTCGGAGAGAGCTTCGCGATGGGAAGGGCCTAGCCCATCGGCTCCTCGGGACCGGGTCCCTCTGGCCTAGAGGCTTCTCAGTTCACGGTCTCGGTGACCGGCTTCCGTGCGCTCCTGGTGCGCACCTTCCGCGGGCGCGGAGCCATCGCCGCCGCCGCGCGCCGCACCTCCTCCAGCTCCTCGGACACCTCGTCCGCCCTCTCCACGAGCTCGGCCGCGTGGCGGAGCTCGAGCGCCGCGGCCTCGGTCTCCCCCAGGGCCAGGTACGCCTTCCAGAGACGGGCGTGCGCGTAGAGCTGGATCCTGCGCTCCTCGAGCAAGCGCGCCGACGTGAGGCTCTGCCGTAGCGGCTCCACCGCCTCCCCGCTCCGCGCGCAGGCCATGAGGACCCGCCCCAGGTCGAGCTGGGCGGCGCAGAGAAGCATCCCGTAGTCCAGGGTCCGTGCCCGATCCACCGCCTGCCGCGCGCAGGTCAGGGCAGCGCCGGAGGTGCCGCGGGCTTCCAGGATCTGCGTGCGCAGGCCGAGCGCACGTACCTCGTTGTAGGCGTCGTCCACCTCGCGGTAGAGCGCGAGGGCCCGGTCGAGATGGCGCTCGGCGTCCTCGGCCTCGCCGGAGCGGAGCAGGAGCTTGGCCCACTGGTGCTCGACGTAGGCCACCCGCTGCCGGTCGGCGGGGTCCATGCGCTTCCCTGCCCGCTCCACCATGGCCAGGGCCGCCTCGGGGGAGCCGAGCCCGAGCCAGATGGAGGCGGCCAGCACCAGCGTGTCCGTCAGCTCACGCCGGCCCAGCGGCTGGACCAGGAGCTCTTCCACCATCTGCCGCGCCAGCCGGTACTTGCCCAGGTTGCGCGCGTAGGTGGCGAAGCAGATCAACGCCCCCTGCTTGAGCACCCGCGCGCGGTCGTTGTCTGCGGGGTGCTCGCGGATGGCCAGCGCATGGGCGAGGGCGTCCCCGAGGTCGCCCGCCATCCAGGCCCGGGTCCCGCGCTGGGCGAGCTCCTCCAGGCTGCCCACGGGCGTGCGCACTCCCGCCATGGCACCGAGCTCCATGGAATCCGCCAGCAGCTCCACGTTGTAGATGTGCACGAGAGCGATCCAGCGGCGCGCGCCGGGGTTGACCGCTCCCCGCTCGATCTGCAGGAGCGTGGAGGCGGGCAGGCGCACCCCCAGCCGCGCGGCCCGCCCCTCGACCTCCTGCAGGGAGATTCCCAGGTCGCGCCTGCGCTGCTTCAGCAGGCCCGCAACCTTCCGCGACATGTCCAGCGATGCCCGCGCCATCCCGCTCCCCCGCGTGCTCTTCATACACGCAGATCCTGGGATTGGTTGGTACTCGACTTTATTTCTTGCGGACGTGTGATCGGCGCCTTCCCCGCAGTTGGACCCCTCGAGCGTGCCCGTGGAGGCAAGGACGCCTTGCGGAGCCCGCTTCCTGGGGTGCATCGATGCGCGGGGGAAGCCTGCTGCTGATCTCGTTCCTCGTCCCCGTCCCCTCCCTGGCCTGGGACCCTCCCGACTCCCAGCTCGACTCCACGAGCGGGCTGATCCACACCGTGGACAGCGCGCCCTCTGGCTCGGACCAGGTGATCCGGCACACGGTGGACCCGGGTGTGGGCCAGGCGACCGTGTCCGCGATCACCTCTGGCCACGCCGACTACTCGCCGCACCTGGCCATCGGCGGCGACATGCTCCGGGTGGTCTGGCAACGCGACCTGGCCGCCGATCAGATCCGCACGGTCACGGTGGACCGGCACGGAACGCTGGGGACGGAATGGCTGCTCAGCGACGTCTCGGAGGACAGCCGCAACCCGGACATCGCGGTGTTCGGCTCCCTCTCCTACGTGGCCTACGAGGTCCACGGCGAAGCGGCGGTCGCCCTCGCCGTGCAGACGATCATCGACGATCCCGACCCCATCGGCCCCCGCATCGTGGTGGGGACGACCACCTACTCCGGAGAGGCCGACGTGCGCATCCACGCCGCCGATGGCCACCTGTGGACCACCTGGATGCATGCGGCCGACGTCCTCGGCTACGCGATCTTCGACGTCGCCACGCAGACCTGGGGGACGACGGCTTACGAGCCCATCGTGGGAGGGGACGTCGTCACGGCGTTGAAGAACGTGGAGGGGACGGTGCTCGGCCCGTGACGGCTCACCTTCCTCCCGCCGCCTGCAGCAGGGCCACCATGGCCGTGTCGGCCCGGCTGTGCGCGGCGGCCAGGGCCGTCATGCCGTTGTCCGCCTGGAGGTTGACGTCGGCCCCGCCCTTCAGGAGCCGGTCCACGACCTTGGCGTTGCCGGTCATCACCGCCATGATCAAAGGCGTGACCCCGGCCTGCATCTTCTGATTGGGATCGGCGCCGGCGGCGAGCAGCGCCCCCAGGGCCGTCT
Source organism: Candidatus Polarisedimenticolaceae bacterium (assembly GCA_036274395.1). GTDB lineage: Bacteria > Acidobacteriota > Polarisedimenticolia > Polarisedimenticolales > DASUFT01 > DASUFT01. The sequence goes on from DASUFT010000014.1 coordinate 147,072, forward strand.
CGTTGCCGGCGCCGACGGCGACCCCCAGGGCCGTGGTGCCCCGCTTGGGCTCGGCGGCGTCCACGTTGGCGCCGGCCTTGACCAGAATGGGAATGACCTCGGTCGCTCCATGCTTGACGGCGAGCATGAGGGCCGTGGTGCCGTCCTTCAGCGCATCGCTGGGATCCGCCCCCACCGCGAGCAGCAACGTCAGGGTGTGCACCGCTTCCTTGCCTCCCACGGCCCAGAGGAGGGCCGTCCTCCCCTCCTGGTCGCGGGCCGTCAGGTCCGCACCGGCGCGCAGGAGCCGTCCCGTGACCGGCGCCCCCGTGCGCACCGCGTGCATGAGCGGCGTCATGCCGCGACCGTCGGCGAAGTTCACATCCGCCTTGGCCTGCAGCAGGGCGTCCACCATCTCGGCGTGCCCCTTTCCGGCGGCCGACGTCAGCGGCGTCAGGCCGCTCTTCTTCCTGGGATCGGAGAAGTTCGGGCTCACGCCGCGCGAGAGGATCGCCTTCGCCTTCGGCACATCCCCCACCATCACCGCGAGCAGGAGGTCGTTCTGGTCCTTGTCGAGGAGGGGAGCCTGGGGCGGAGCGGCGGCGCGCAGCGCGGAGAGGGCGAGCAGGAGGAGCAGGGACAGGACCGGGAACGCCAGCTTCATGCAGGCTCCTTGCCTGGAGCGAGAGTGTACAGGGGCGGCGCGAAACGCGCCCTCCACGTGAGAGGATCGCAACATGAGCTTCGTGACGCACCTCGCATGCTCCTGGACGGGAAAGCGCCATCCTGCCCACCGGCTGCAGGGGCTCTCGGACGCGGGCAAGCCCCTGCTGGTCCACTACGACCTCCGTGCCGTGGGCGCCGCGATCGACCGGGATGCGCTCCGCAGCCGCCCCGAAGATCTCTGGCGCTACCGCGAGCTGCTGCCCCTTCCCCAGGGAGCCGCCCCCGTGAGTTTGGGCGAGGCATGGACGCCGCTCCTCCCGCTGCGACGGGGGAACGTCTGGATCAAGGACGAAGGCCGCCTTCCCACCGGGTCGTTCAAGGCGCGCGGCATTGCCCTCGCCGTCTCCATGGCCCGGCACTTCGGCGTGCGCAAGATCGCCCTGCCCACGAACGGCAACGCCGGCGCCGCTCTCGCGGCCTACGCGTCCCGCGCCGGCATGGAGAGCGTCGTCTTCTGCCCGGAGGACACTCCGGAGATCAACCTCCGCGAGATCCAGGCGCAGGGCGCCACCCTGCGGCGGGTGGCCGGCCTCATCCACGACTGCGGCCGCCTGGTCGCCGCCGGCACGGAGTGTGAGGGCTGGTTCGATCTCTCCACGCTGAAGGAGCCGTACCGCATCGAGGGCAAGAAGACGATGGGCCTGGAGCTGGCCGAGCAGCTCGGCTGGGAGCTGCCGGAGGTCATCCTCTATCCCACCGGCGGCGGCACCGGGCTGATCGGGATGTGGAAGGCCTTCCAGGAGCTGGCCGCCCTGGGCTGGATCGACCCGGCCCGGCGCCCGAGGATGGTGGCGGTGCAGGCTGCGGGCTGCGCGCCCATCGTGCGGGCCTTCCAGGCGGGGACGGAGACGGCGACCCTCTGGGCCGAGGCGCACACGGTGGCGGCCGGCATCCGGGTCCCGGCGGCCATCGGGGACTTCCTCATCCTGCGCGCGGTGCGGGAGAGCGGCGGGTTCGCGGCGGCGGTGGAGGACGCCGCCATCCTGGCGGCCAGGGAGGCGGTGGCGCGGGAGGAGGGCATCCTCCTCTGCCCGGAGGGGGCCGCCACGTACGCCGCCTACCTGCAGGAGCTCCGTTCCGGCCGCATCGGACAGGACGAGCGCGCCGTCCTGTTCAACTGCGCGAGCGGACTGAAGTACGACCTCCCTCCCGTCACGGGCCCGGTCGAGCGCGTCGCGCCCGCGTGAGGACGCGATCGAGCGCGGCCGCGAACGCCTGACGGGCTCTGGCGTCGAAGGTCCGGGGGCCGCCCGTCACCAGGCCCGCCGTGCGCAGGTGGTCCATCAGGTCCCGCATGGAAAGCCGGTCGCCGACGTTGTCCTCCGTGTACTCGGTCCCCCGAGGATCGAGCACGGCCACGCCGCGCGCCACCAGCTTGGCCGCCAGCGGCACGTCCGCCGTGACGGCGACGTCCCCGGGAGCGGCCTCCGCCGCGATGTAGGCGTCGGCGACGTCCAGGCCGCCCCTGACGCGCACCGCGCGCACGAACGGATTGCCCCGGGGGAGGGCGAGGTCCTTGTTCGCGACCAGAACGGCCGGCAAGGCCAGGCGCTGGGCGGCGCGAAACACGATCTCCTTCACCTCCCGGGGCGCGGCGTCCGCATCGATCCAGATGGTCATGGTGGTCGCCGATCAGACCCACGGCGGCGCCCGCTCACTCCGCGCTGGTGGGGTCGATGCGCGCGCGCACCTCGGAAACGCGGTTGGCGGGGAAGCCTCCGCGTTTCGCGTGCTCCCGGACGGTGTCCACGTCGGGCGCGAGGTAGACGCAGTAGATCTTGTCGTCGGTGACGAAGCTCTCCACCCACTGGATCTTCGGGCCCATGGCATCCAGCACGGAGCAGGACGTCCGGGAAATCCCCTTCAACTCCGCGGGAGAGAGCTTCCCCACACCGGGCAGCTCGCGCTCGATCACGAACCTGGGCATGATCACCTCCGGAGGAACGAACGCGGGAGCATACCCCGGCGGTGTCAGACGCGCCGGAGGAGGGTGCGCGCGGTCTCCTCCGCCGAGGGGAGGCCGGTGCCCGCGCCCCCCCGCACCACCGTCACCGGGACCCGCCCCCCGGCTGAGGTGCGCACCGCGTCGGACCAGGGGGAGGGCGTCGCCTCGAGCAGCACCACCGAGTGGACCCTGTCGCTCAGCGCCGCCAGGCGCGCGCTGGGGAACGGCGCCAGGGTCACCGGGCGCAGGAACCCCGCACGGAGGCCCTGGGCGCGGGCCAGCGCCATGGCGCGGGGCAGCGTGCGCGCCGCGCTTCCCCAGCCCACGAGCAGCACGTCGGCATCCTCGGTCCCGCCCTCTTCCCAGCGTGCCTCCCGCCCCACCGGCTCGCCGACCGAGATCAGCTCCGCGGAGCTCACGCCGCAGGGCCCGCGACGGGCGCGGTCGCAGGTCACGCAGGGGAGCGACACCGGCTCCACCATCTGCCCGAGGAAAGGGTCCACGAGCACCACGGCAGGGCGACGGTGGCGGTGCGCCAGGTCGAAGGCGAGACAGGTGAGGTCCGCGAGTTCCTGAGGCGAGGCGGGGGCCAGCACGAAGGCGGGCTCGCCCCCCGCGGGCACGACCTCGCTGGGGAGCGCCTCCGCCCGCACGTGCAGGGCGACCACCGGGAGCTGCGCGCGCTCGGCTTCCGCCAGGAGCTGCCACAGGGCGGCCCCGGAAACCGCGGCCATGGTGCGGTCACCCGTCGCCGCCTCGGCGCGCACCGCCTCGAAGGCTGCGCTCTCCGATGCCGCACCCAGGAACGCGCCGCCGCAGGCGGGGAACAGGCGCGCCGCCGTATCCGATAGATCCCGGGCGAACCCCGTGGTCCCGCCGTGGAAGGAGCGGCAGCCTGCGAGCAGCGCGCCGTACACGGCGGCGTCGTAGCCGCGCGTCAGCCGCGGCTGGGGGGGAGCGGCGTGCCGTTCACATCGCATGGAGCACATGACACGTCTCGAGGTGGATCGCACCCTCGGGGCAGGCGTAGAGGCAGTGGCCCTCGCCGAGGCATCCGCTGCGGGCCAGGCGGGCGAACGTGTAGCCGTCCTCGTTGAAGGTATTGGCGAGTTCGAGCACGCCTGCCGGGCACGCGTCCACGCACGATCCGCATCCCCGGCAGGCCTGCGCGTCGATCACCGCCGTCGTCGTCGCCCGGAGCTGGGAAGGACTCGCCGCCATCGAATGCCTCTTCAGGAGTCCGAAATCGCAGGATGCATGCCACGGTACCTAGGTGGAATGCCCCCGGACCCGTAGGCAGCCGCGCAACCGGTGCGCGGATCGGGTCCGCGCCCGCGAAGGGTGCGCGATCGGCAACCGGGCCCGGCCAACGGACGGCTCCTCTGGGAAGAGCCCCGGACCCATCGTCTCCGGATGCGCTTCGCGTGGGATCCGGGCAAGAGTGAGAGGAACCGGCGGAAGCACGGAGTGGACTTCGAGGAGGCACGCACGGTTTTCGAGGATCCGATGTCAGCCACGTTCCCTGACGTCGAGCACTCCTCGGCAGAGGAGCGCGCGATCACGATCGGATACTCCGCAAGAGGCCAGCTCCTGGTGGTGTGCCATACTCAACGCGAGACATCGATCCGCCTGATCTCGGCGCGAAAAGCGACGAGGGGCGAAAGGCATCGGCATGAAGCGTAAGGGCCGTCCGGACGCGGACGGAATGCATCCCGAGTACGAGTTCGACTACGCGGAGGGGGTGCGCGGGAAGTACTCCCGCAGACGGCCGCACCTGGTCGTCCTCGAGCCCGACGTCGCCAAGGCCTTCCCCACGTCCGAGGCGGTCAACCAGGCGCTCCGTTCCCTTCTCGAACTTGCCGCATCGACGAGGCGGGCCGCTCGCCCTCGCTCCTCCCGTCCCAGACGCGCGGCGCAGCGCTAGGCAGCCGCCCTCAGAAACCCTGGACCGCGCGCAGGGCCGGCTCCACGAAGAGGTGCGGCGCCAGGCCCCCGGCGGTGACGAGGATGGCGCACAGCACCACGGCGAGCTGCAGCGCGAAGGGGATGGCCACGGGCGGCCGGGAGTCGGGCAGAAGGAACATGGCCCGGACGACATTCAGGTAGTAGTAGAGGGCGACCACCGAGAGGAGCGCGCCCAGCGCCACCAGCCACCACAGACCGGCGCGTCCCGCCGCCAGGAAGACGTAGAGCTTTCCCCAGAACCCCAGCACGAACGGGATGCCCCCCAGCGACAGCAGGAAGGCCAGCCAGCAGGCGGCGATCACCGGCGCGCGCCGCACCAGGTTCCGCACGCCCTCCAGGGTCGGCTCCTCCCCCGCCGACTCGAGCGCCGCCAGGCCCAGGAACGCGCCCGCGTTCGAGAACAGGTAGGCCACGAAGTAGAAGAGGCCCATGCCCGCGCCGAATGTGGTGCCGGCGGCGAGTGCCGCCAGCACGTAGCCGATGTGGGCGACGCCGGAGTAGGCGAGCAGACGCTTCAAGTTGTGCTGGGACAGCGCCAGGAGGTTCCCCACCACCATCGTCAGGGCCGCGATCCCCGCGATCCAGCCCGTCATCTCGGGAGCGAAGCGGTCGAACCCCTCGAACCAGAGGCGGAACAGGGTGGCGATCCCCGCCGCCTTCGGCGCCACGGAGAGGAACGCGACGAAGGGCGTGGGCGTCGACTGGTACGTGTCGGGGACCCACAGCGAGAAGGGGAACATGGCGACCTTGAAGCCGAAGCCCACCAGGATGAGGAGGACCCCGAGCTGGGCGAGCGGGGTGGGCGCCTCGCTCGCCGCCTCCGCCCAGAACGTCGTTCCCGTGGCGGCGAACAGGATGGCGATGCCCAGGACCAGAGCCGCCGAGGAGACGCTGCCGAAGAGGAACATCTTCAGCGCGCCCTCGGGGGCCTCGGGAGAGCGCTTCTCGGCGGCGGCCAGGGCATAGAGCGGCACGGAGAGCAGCTCGAAGGACACGAAGAGCGTCAGCAGCTCCCGCGCGGAGACCAGCGCCATCCCGCCCAGCAGCGAGAAAAGGAGCAGCACCGTGCTGTCCCCCAGCCGGTGCGCCCAGCCCTGCCGGGCCGCGTACGGGCGCAGGCACAGCAGCGTGAGCAGCGTGGCGGCGAGCAGCACCTGCTTCACGTAGATGGCGAAGCGGTCCTGCACCCAGGCATCGGTGAAGGTGGCGTTTCCCTTCACCTGGAAGGAGAGGAGCAGCAGCAGCGCCGTCCCCACCACGCCGAGCAGGGTGACGCCCAGACCTCCGCTGCGGCCGCGGCGGAGCGCGTCCCAGCAGAGCACGGCCACGGCGAGCAGGACGACGCCCATCTCCAGGAGCAGCGGGAAGCGGAGGTCGATCGTCACGGCCTAGCCCCCCACCCGAAGCAGGACCTCGTCCACGCCCACCCGGATGGCGTCGAGGAGGAGACGCGGCCAGACACCCAGAAGCACGAGCAGAGCCGACAGCGCGGCCAGGCTCACCCACTCGGTGCCCTTGGCATCCTCCACGTGCAGCCCCTCCCGCATGGGACCGAAGAAGATGCGGTAGGCGGCGCGCAGCACGTACAGCGCGGTCACGAAGGCGCCGGCCACGGCGGGGAGGAGCCACCACGCCTGGGCCGAGGTGAAGGCGCCCAGGAAGACCAGGAACTCCGCCCAGAAGCCGGAGAGTCCGGGAAGGCCCAGCGACGCGAGCCCACCCAGCACGAAGAACACCGCCAGGCCGGGGGTGGCGGCGGCGAGGCCACCCATCTCCCTGAGGTCGCGCGTGTGCGTCTTGGCGTAGAGCAGGTTCACCAGGGTGAAGAGCATCGCCGTCATGATCCCGTGCGACACCATCTGGAACACGGAGCCCGCCAGGCCGGGCTCGTTGAGGGTCGCCATCCCGAGCATGACGATCCCCATGTGCGAGACCGACGAGTAGGCGATGAGGTACTTGACGTCCGTCTGCCAGCCGGCCGCCACGGCCCCGTAGACAATGTTGATCGCCGCCACCGCGCCCACCAGCCAGGCCCACCGGGCCCCGGCCTCCGGGAGCAGGGCGAACCCCAGGCGCAGGACCCCGTAGGCGCCGAGCTTCATGAGCACGCCCGCATGCATCATCGAGCCCGCCGCCGGTGCCGCGGCATGGCCGTCCGGGGACCAGGTGTGGAAGGGCCAGATGCCGGCCAGGATGCCGAAGCCCACGTAGAAGAGAAGGAAGATCGTGGCCGCGACCCCCTGGGGAAGATGCGCCTGCAGGAGCTGCTCGTAGTCGAAGGTGGCCGCGGGGAGCACCTTCTCCCCTTCCACGTAGAGGAGGAACAGCCCGAGCAGGATGAAGGCCGACCCCGCCAGCAGGTAGAGGGTGAGCTTCATCGCCCCGTAGGAGGCGCTCCCCACGGTGAGCCGCCCGAAGGAGCGGGCGAAGGGTCCCGCCCCGGGGATGGGCTTGGTCGAGCCCCAGATGCCGATGAGCAGGTACATGGGCAGGACGGCCAGCTCGTAGAAGAGGAAGAAGAGGAAGAGGTCGAGGCTGGTGAAGACCCCGAAGACGCCCGCCACCAGCAGGGCCATCCAGATGAAGAACTCGCGCTCCCGCTGGGCCAGGTTCCAGGAGGTGAATACCGCCGTGGCGTAGATGACCGCGGTGAGAAAGACCAGCGGCACGCCCAGCCCGTCCACCGCCAGCTTGTACTGGATGCCCAGGGAAGGAAGGAGCGTCACCATCTCGCCGAACTGGAAGCCGCCCCTGGCACCGTCGTAGGCGGAGAGCAGCCACAGGGCGACGGCCAGGGGGGGGAGCGAGGAGGCCAGGGCGGCATAGCGGGCCCCCCGCCTGGGGACGAAGAGCAGGGCCAGCGCGCCCAGCATGGGCGAGGCGATCAGCAGCGTCAGCGGACCCATCCCTACCCTCGCAATCCGCGCAAGGCGAGCAGCACGAGCAGCAGGAATCCGAGCCCCACCGCGTACAGCGCGTCCTGGATCTTGCCGTTCTGCAGGACGCGCATGCGCTGCGCGATCCTCTCCCCCGCCACGGTGGCGCCGTTGACGGCGCCGTCCACCAGGTAGCGATCGAGCCAGCCCACCGCCGCGGCCAGGGCCAGCCAGCCCCGGAAGGCGGCGGTGGCCAGGTCGTCCACGTAGAACCGGCGCTCGATCGCGCGCGTGAGCGGCCCCGCCGCGGCCGCCACGCGTCCGGGATCGAAGGCGCGGGAGCCGTAGCCCAGCCAGCCCACCAGGATCCCGCCCAGTGCGGCAGCGGTGGCCAGGGCGGGAACGAGGAGCCCGTGCCCTCCTCCCTCCGCGAAGGACGCCAGGCCCAGTGAGCCCGACAGCGCCCGCGCCACGGGCGCCTCCAGCACGGCGCCCGCACCGACGGCGAGGAGCGCCAGCACGCCCATGGGAAGGAGCAGGAGCGGCGGAGATTCGTGCGGATGCCCCTCCGCCTTCTTCGCACCGAGGAAGACGACCACGAAGGCCCGCGTCATGTAGAAGGCGGTCATCGCCGCCGTCCCCAGGAGAACGGCGAAGGCCAGCGGGTGGCCGCGATGGAGCACCTCGGCGAGCACCGCATCCTTGGAGAAGAAGCCCGCGAAGGGGAAGACTCCGGCCAGGGCCAGCCCCCCCAGGAGGAAGTAGGTCCCGGTGACGCGCATCGAGCCCCACAGCCGGCCCATGGCGAAGATGTCGTTCGTTCCCAGGGCATGGATGAGCGAGCCGGCAGCCAGGAAGAGGAGGGCCTTGAACGCGGCGTGCGTCACGAGATGGAAGAACGCGGCGAGCGGCGCTCCCGCGCCCACGGCGGCCATCATCATGCCCAGCTGGCTCACCGTGGAGAAGGCCAGGATGCGCTTCACGTCGCGCTCGGTGAGGGCCATGGCCGCGCCCACGAGCGAGGTCAAGCACCCGATGGCGAGCACCGCCGCCGCCACGTCGGGCACGCGCTCGAGCAGGGGCGCGCTGCGCACCATCAGGAAGACGCCCGCCGCCACCATGGTGGCGGCATGGATCAGGGCGGAGACCGGCGTCGGTCCCTCCATGGCGTCCGGAAGCCAGATGTGCAGGGGGAACTGCGCGCTCTTCCCCATCGCTCCCAGGAAGAGTCCCGCCACCCCCACTGTCAGAGCCATCCCCGCCAGGTGCCCCGAGGACGCTTCCGCGAAGAGACCGTCCCATGCGAAGGTCCCAGCGCTCGCCCACAGCACGACGATGCCGATGGCGAACCCCACGTCCCCCAGCCGCGTGGTCCAGAAGGCCTTCAGGGCCGCCCGCGCCGCCTGGGGCCGCCGGTACCAGAAGCCGATGAGCAGGAAGGAGCAGAGGCCCACCAGCTCCCAGAAGACGTAGGTCTGCAGCACGCTCGAGGAAAGGACGAGGCCGAGCATCGAGAACGCGAAGAGGCTCTGCCACGTGTAGTAGCGGCCCAGCGAGGCCCGCGGCTCCTCGTTCAGGTAGCCCAGGGAGTAGACCTGCACCAGGAGCGCCACCAGGGAGACGACGACGGCCATGCTGACGGCGAGCCCGTCCACCAGGAAGCCGAAGCGGATGGAGGGGACGCGCAAGGTGGCCGCCCAGACGATCTCTGCCACCGCCGGCTGCGGCCGGGCGGACCAGGCGAGGGCGAGACCCACCGACGCCGCGAAGGAGATGCCGATCCCGGCGATGGACAAGAGCGCCGCCGGCACGCCCGTTCGCCGGAGGGGCGCCGCCGCCGCCAGCACCGCGAAGGCGGCGAGCGGCCCTCCCACCAGGATGCAGGCCCAGGTGAACATGTCCCCCCTTACCGGCGCAGCAGCGACAGGTCGTCGGGATTCGTGGTCCGGCGGATGCGGTCCGCCAGCAGGAACAGCGCGAGGCCCAGCGCCACCTCGGCCACGGTGACGGCGATCCCGAACAGGGCCAGCAGGATCCCGGGGGTGCGCCCGTAGCTCCAGGCCACGGACACGGCCGCCAGGTTGCCGGCGTTGAACATCAGCTCCAGGGAGAGGAGCAGTCCGATCAGGTGCCGGCGCGCGAGCACGCCGTACAGGCCGATCGAGAACACCAGGAACGAGAGCACGAACAGGCGCGCGGGTGTCATGGCGCCCTCTCCAGGCGGGCCACCATGAGCGCGCCCACCAGCGCGGCCAGCAACAGCAGGGAAAGCAGCTCGAAGGGCACCAGGTAGCGCTGGAAGAGGAGCATGCCCAGCTCGCGCCCGGGCGAGGGCGCGCTGGGGATCGCCGCGGGCACGGACCGGCCGAACGAGGCCAAGGCGCCGAAGACCAGGGCGGCGGTGGCGGCGGCGGGGAAGGGCTTGCGCGCCGGGCCCGCCTCGGTCACCCCGCGCGAGACCACGAGCGCGTACACGACCAGGGTGAGCACGCCGCCGGTGTAGAGGAGGATCTGGACCGTGGCGAGCAAGGGACTTCCCAGGCCGGCGTAGAACGCCGCGGTGAGCAGCAGCACGCCGGAAAGGGCGTAGGCGGCACGATAAAGGCTCCTCGCCGTCACCACCGCCAGGGCGCAGGCGCACAGCAGCACGGCACCCGTCCAGAAGGCGAGGTCGCTCACGGCGTCGGCTCCTCCACCCCGCGCTTGGCGTCGGTCCAGGCCTGCAGGCGGGAAGCGGTGGCGTACGACTCGAGCCCGGGATCGTCGAGCAGCTTCTTCCCCTCCCCGAACAGGCGCTCCATCGTGAACACCAGGCCCTGCCGGCTCGTGGTGGAGGGGGCGAGGCCGCGGGTCATGACGATGGCATCGGTGGGGCAGACCTGCACGCACAGCTCGCACTGCATGCATGCCTGGTAGTCGAGGAGGAAGGAGCCCGCGTAGGTGGCGCCCTTGCCGTTCTGGCGCGCCTCTCCCTTGCGCAGGGTGACGGCGATGATCTGCGAGGGGCAGATGTACTCGCACAGGCGGCAGCCGATGCAGTTCTCCTCCCCCGTGGCCGGATCGTAGGTGAGCGCGAACCCTCCTCCCCGCCACTGCGCGGGAATGGGGCGCTTCACCTGCGGATAGGCCACGGTGACGGCGGGGCGGAAGAAGTTCTTCAAGGTGACGCCCATGACCTTGAGCGTCCCCTTGAGCAGGAGCGACAGCTCGCCCACGCTCAGCTCCGCACGGCGAGGAACGCCGCCAGCAGCAGGTTGGCCAGCGCCAGCGGGAAGAGGAAGCGCCAGTTCAAACGCAGCACCTGATCGATGCGCACCCGCAGGAAGCTCCAGCGGATCCAGAGCACGAGCACGAAGAGGGCGAGGGACTTGAGCACCAGCCACAGCGCACCGGGGAGGAAGGCCGGCCCCAGGTACCCTCCGAAGAACACGGTGGCGCCCAGGCCGCACAGGGCCAGGGTGTGGGCGTACTCCCCGGCGTAGAAGAGCGCGAACTTCATCCCGGAGTACTCCGTCCCGTACCCGGCGATCAGCTCCGATTCCGCCTCCACCACGTCCAGGGGGGACTTGTTGGCCTCCGCCAGCATGGAGATCAGGAAGATCAGGAAGGAGAGCTGCCCCACCACGGGGGCGAAGAAGAAGGGAAGGGCGGCGGCCTGGTGCTGCACCATGCCATCCAGGCGGAAGGTGCCGAAGAGGATGGCGGGGGCGAGCAGGGCCAGGATCAGAGGGATCTCGTAGGAGACGGCGACGGCCACCGAGCGCAGGGACGAGAGCAGCGCGTAGGCGTTGTGGCTCCCCCACCCCGCCGCGAAGATGCCCAGCAGCGCCAGCGAGCTCACCGCCAGGAACAGCAGCAGGGAGTAGGGGTGATCCAGCACGGCCAGGCCGGGCCCCAGGGGCAGGAGGGCGAAGCCGAACAGGGCCGGGACGACCACCAGCACGGGGGCCAGCTCGTAGAGCAGCGCGTCCGCCCGGCGGGGCCGCAGGTCCTCCTTGATGATCAGCTTCGCGACGTCGGCCAGGGGCTGCAGCCAGCCGTGCGGCCAGCCCACGTAGTAGGGCCCCACCCGGTTGTGGAAGCGCGCCGCCACCTTGCGCTCGATCCACGTCAAGTAAGCGACGATGGTCATTGCGGTGCCGAGCACGGCCGCGGAGAGCACGAGGGTCCAGAACAGCGCCATCTAGCGGTCCACGTCGCCGAGCACGGGGTCGAGCGATCCCAGCAGCGCCACCAGGTCGGCCACGAGGAGGCCGGGTGCTACGTGCGGGATCACCTGGAGGTTCGCGAAGGAGGGGGCATGGATCTTCAAGCGGTAGGGCTTGTACGAGCCGTCCGACACCAGGTAGAAGCCGAGCTCGCCCCGGGCGGACTCGACGGCGGCGTAGGCCTCGCCCGCCGGGAGCTTCGATGCCTTGGGGTTCTTCAGCGGCCGCCGCGTGAAGATGGGCCCCCGGGGGAGACCTTCCAGGATCTGCCGCACCAGGCGGGCGGACTGGAGGATCTCCTCCATCCGGACCTCGAAGCGCGCGAAGGCGTCCCCCTCCGGCCGCACCGGGACGTCGAACTGGAGCTCGCCGTAGGCGTCGTAGGGCGCGGCCTTGCGCACGTCGAACGCGATCCCGGAGCCGCGCAGCACCGGCCCGGTGACCCCGACCGCCTGTGCCAGGGCCGGCGGGATCACCCCGATGCCCCGGGTGCGATCGCGCAGGATGGACGACGCGCCGCTCATCCCCCACAGCTCGGGGACGGCGGACTCGACGCCGTCCACCAGGGCGCGGGCGCTCCGGGCCATCTCCGGCGTCAGGTCGTAGCGAGCTCCCCCGATCAGGTTGACGTTGGTGTGGAAGCGGGTGCCGGTGTGCGCCTCCAGCCAGTCCAGGATCTTTTCCCGCTCCCGGAAGCAGTACATGTAGAGCGTGGTGCCGCCGCCCAGGGCACCGCCGAGGTCGAGGCCCCACGTCCCCAGCCAGACCAGGTGGCTGGCGATGCGCGTCAGCTCGGCGGTGAGCGTCCTGAGCCAGGCGCCGCGGCGCGGGACGGGGAGGCCGGCCAGCCGCTCCGCGGCCACGCAGAAGCCCAGCGAGTTGAACGTGGGCGCCACGTAGTCGTCCCGCTCGTACACGGGGGCGAGCTGCTCCCACCCCAGGGACTCGGAGAGCTTCTCCACCCCGCGGTGGAGGAACCCGATCCCGGGGTCCGCCGCCACCACCGTCTCCCCGCGCAGCTGCAGGGTCAGGCGCAGCACTCCGTGGGTGGAGGGATGCTGGGGGCCCATGTGCAGGGCGAGCTCCCCGAACGCGCGCTCCACCACTTGCAGGGGGGCTTCCGCCATCAGGGCGCTCCAGGCTCGGTGGCGGGACGGTATCCCCAGGGCATGGCCATGGGGAAATCCTTGCGCAGCGGGTGACCCGGGTAGTCGTCCGGCATCATCAACCGGCGGGGATCGGGATGCCCCGTGAAGACGACGCCGAAGAGGTCCAGCATCTCACGCTCGAACCAGTTCGCTCCCGGGAACACCGGTACGACCGAGGGGACTCGAGGGTCATCCTTCCCCACGGAGGTCTTCACGAACACGATGCGGTCGCGCTCCAGGTCGCGCAGCCCGTGCACGATCTCGAACCCCGCGGCCACCTCCGTCACCGTGCACAGCAGGTAGTAGCGGCAGCCGGCCTCGCGCAGGGCGGTGACCGCGGGGATCAGCGCCTGGGGGGGGACCTCCATCCCCAGCGGGGTGGCCTTGCCTCCCATCGCCTGGACCAGAGCCGCGAGATCAAGCGGCTCCATCGGCTCCCTCGCGGATCTTGCGCTGCAGTGCGAAGAGGCCTTCCATCAGGGCCTCCGGCGTGGGTGGGCATCCCGGGATGTAGACGTCCACCGGGACGACGTGGTCCACGCCGGGTACCACGGAGTACACGTGCCGGTAGTGGTCCCCGGAGTTGGCGCACGAGCCCATGGAGACCACCCACTTGGGATGGGGCATCTGGTCGTAGAGGGTGCGGATGCGCGGCGCCATCTTGATCGTGACCGTGCCCGCCACCAGCATGACGTCGGCCTGGCGGGGGCTGGGGCGGAGGATCATGCCGAACCGGTCGAGGTCGAACCGCGCGGCGAAGGTGGCCATCATCTCGATGGCGCAGCAGGCCAGTCCGAAGGTGAGCGGCCACAGGCTCCCCGCCTGCGCCCACGTGAAGAGGCGGTCGGAGCGAAAGAGCGCCACCCCGCCCCCGGGGAAGCGCACCACCTCGTCGGCCACCTCGTCCAGCGGATCCTTCACGGGTAGCGGGTCCAGTCGAGATCGCCCTTGCGCAGGGCGAGCACCCAGCCCAGCAGGAGAATGCCGAGGAACACCACCATCCCCCAGAAGGCGAGCGCGCCCACCTCGCGCAGGCTCTCCACCCAGAGGAAGAGGAACGCCGCCTCGACGTCGAAGAGGATGAAGAGGAGGGCCACCAGGAAGAAGCCCACGGGCAGCCCGCGCCAGGGATCGCCCTGCGGCGCCTCCCCGCACTCGTAGACCGCTCCCCGGGCGGCGGGCGGCCGGCGCACGCGATAGCGCAGCAGGGCCGCGGCGGCCAGAAGCCCGACGGCCAGCGCCACGCACACCACGAGGTGCACGGTGAACCCGAGGACGGGCTCGGGGGCGGTCACGACGTCCTCCCTCAGATCACGACGCGGCCACGGGCCTCCGGATCCGGCTCACGAGATGCGTGAGGTCGTCTCCCGAGGCGGGGATGCACGATAGCAGCCGGCTGCTGCGCGCGGCGAGCCATGGATCCGCCGGCACCGGCCCCCCGGACGCGCCGAGGCCGAGCAGGGTACGCCATTCCGCGAGGAAGCGGCGCTCGTATTCCTGCAGCGCCTCCCCTCCTCCCCCTCCCAGCCGCGCCACCAGGGCGTCGGTGAGCACCGCCGCCTCCCGCATCCCCACGTTCATGCTCTGCACGCCCACCGGACCCGTCATGTGCACGGCATCGCCGGCGAGCCAGGTGTGGCCGGCACCGTAGCCGGAAGCGAGGCGCCGCTCGAAGCGCACGAGCAGCGACCAGTGGACGTCCGCCGGAGTCCCCGTGAACCAGGGCGCCCGCTCGCGGATCAGGCCCGTCAGGTGCGAGGCATCCAGATAGGGGTAGGCCCGACCGCCGATCTGCACGGCCAGGCGGCTCTTGGCGCGGCGGTCCAGGATCTCGCCGCCGTCCTTCACCTCGAAGCTCCAGCGGCAGCGTCCGCCGGGAAGCGGCCAGAGAACGCTGGTCGTGCTCTCGTCCAGCACCACCCGCACCTCGGTGGGCACGGGTGCGTCCACCGAGAACTCGAACACCGCGAAGAGGGCGGAGGGACCGACCTCCTCGTAGTCCAGGCCCAGGCGCCGGCGCACGAAGGAGTCGTGGCCGTCGGCGCCGATGACGTAGGCCACGCGGGACTGCAGCGTCTTCTCCACCACCCACTCGGTGAGGGCGGAGGCATACCCGGTGGAGTGCTTGCCCAGCCGGTCCACGCCCACGCGCACGCGATCGCCCTCGGGCTCGATCTCGCCCAGGCGGTGGTTCCACAGCACGGGCACCCGGCGCTCGATCAGGGCCTGGACCAGCAGGTCCTCCACCACGTTCTGGGGGAGCACCACCACCTCGCGAAAGGCGCCGCCCAGCTCGCTCAGGGGCAGCTCCGCCTTCCGCTCGCTCCCCTGGTAGAAGGCCACCGTCTTCACGTGCACCGCCTGGCGGAGGACCTCGCCCGCGAGGCCGACCTCGTCGAGCAGCGCCACCGAGCGAGGATGCAGGGCCAGCGCGTAGCTGTTGGCCGCAGTGTCGCGCTCGCGATCGACGATCTGCACGCGAACACCCGCGCGCGCCAGGCGCAGCGCGGAGAAGAGACCGACGGGGCCCGCCCCCGCGACCAGGACATCCGGCTCGTTGCGATGAAGCATGATCGGCTCCAATCTTCTCTCCTCCCCCCGGGCTGCAATTCAGGTGCCGGTCCAGCACGGTCCACGCCCCCGGTCCGGCGAAAATCGTGCGTCGACCGAGGTCTCCATCGCAAGCCTTGCATGGTGGACCGGAGCTTGTGGGAGGGCCGAGGCCAAACCACGGCGCCCCAAGGAGATCGTTGCGCGCCAGGAACAAGTAGTGCGAGGAACCCGCAAGCTCCGCGCCGCTCGCGGCTTGCGCCGTGGATTCCCACAGGGTCGGATCCACCCTGCAAGGCGGGCGGCTCGCCCGGGACCAGGGTCCCGGACGAGCCGTGGTAGGAGGAGGGAGGAGGAAGATTCTAGATGCGGGAGCGGGCCGCCGCGGCGGTGGAGACCCCGGGGGAGGCAGGGGCCGCACGCGCCGGCTCGGCCGTGTCCGCACCGTGGGCGCGCCCCTGCGCGGCCTCGCGGAACCCGCGCACCGCCGCCACCGCGCAACCGAGGGTGAGGAGGATGGTGCCGAGCCAGAGGATGCCGATCAGGGGCTTGGTGCTGATCTCGGTGACCAGCACCGGCGCGGCGCTCCCGCCCACGCCCGCGACGGCCACGAATACCGTCCCCTGCTCCACCGACATCCGCTGCAGCGTGAGCTGCGCGCCGGGGAGCACGCGGGAGGGGACGGCGGCGGCCTGCAGCCCGCTCTCCGTCACCTCCATGGGGAGCTGCAGCGTCTCCTCCGCCTCGCCGCGGCGGAGAGCGACCCTCGCCTGGACGGTCATGCCGTGTTCCCCGTTCCCCGTCTCGAACCCGAGGAAGGTGAGCGTGGTGCCGCCGAGCGACGCCGCCCGCCCCTTGGGGAGCTCGAGAACGCCGTCCCCGGCCGGCGTGTCGATGCCGTGCGGGACGAGGTAGAGGTCGCGCGTCCACTGGCGGTCGATGACGGTGCGGCGGAAGAGGCTCTGGTGCCCGTCGCCATCGGTCTGGGGGTACATGAGGAACGTGCGCGGCGTGCCGTCCACGTCCACGCGCCACGCGTCCTTGGGCTCCGTGCCGTCCACGTGGCCGTGGAAGACGTAGGAGACGCCGAAGACCTCGACCTTCTGTCCGAGAGGGAGGCGCACCTCGCGGCCGTTCCCCCAGGCCGAGCTGCCGACGATCCCCAGGAACATGCAGGCGAAGCCGACGTGGGCGAGAGGGGCGCCCATGGCCCAGGGCAGGCGCCGCGCCGTGCGCCCGAGCTTGAACAGGTTGGCGGCGAGCGCCGCCAGGCCGGCGAAGAACAGCAGGAGGGCCGCCCCGCCCCGCCCTCCCAGGAACCAGGCGACGAGCGTGCCGCCGGCGGCGAGACCGAAGGCGGTCACCACCGGCTTCCGCCAGAGGGCGGCCGGCATCACCTGCCAGCCCAGCGCGGGCACGAGGCCGAGCAGCGCGAGCAGCGCCACCACCACCGGGAGGTTCACGAAGTTGTAGAAGGAGGGACCGGGGACGCTCGCCTTCCCGACCAGGGAGGAGATCAGGGGCCAGGACGTCCCCACGCCCACGAAGACGGCGCACACCGCGAACAGCAGCACCGCCGCCGCGATCAGCGCCGGCCAGGAGAGGGCGGCAGTGAGCGGCTTGGCGGTCCGTCCACGCGCCCGCCAGAGGGCGAGGACTGCGACGGCCACCGCGGCCAGCTGCACGATGACGAGCTTCCGGTACAGCGTCCCCGCCGGGAACGAGTGCACGGAGAAATCGGCGAGCACGCCACTGCGGGTCAGGAACGTGGAGTAGAGGACGAGCACGTAGCCGCCCAGGGCGAGGAAGAGGTTCGCCAGGCGCAGGGCGCCCGTTCTCCGCTGAATGACCAGGCCGTGGAGCAGCGCCGTGGTGACGACCCACGGGACGAGCGATGCGTTCTCCACCGGGTCCCATCCCCAGTAGCCGCCCCAGCCCAGGACCTTGTAGGCCCAGAAGCCGCCCAGCACGATGCCGATCCCGAGGAGCACGAAGGAGACGAGGGCCCAGCGCAGGGCCGGCGCCAGCCAGCGATCGTCGTCCTTCTTGTCTCGTTTGCCCAGAGCAGAGACCAGAGCAAAGGCGAAGGGGATGGCGGCCGCGGCGTAGCCGAAGAACACCATGGGCGGATGGGAGGCCATCCAGGGGTCCTGGAGCAGGGGGTTCAACCCCCGGCCGTCCGGGGCGACCTCCGCCGCCAGCGTGAAGGGGTTGGCGGCGGGATCGAGCATCAGGAAGGTGAGGGCGCCCACGGTGGGCACGTAGCAGGCCATCACCTTCGCCGGCTCGAACGCTCCCTTGCGGTAGAGCGGGAACCCGAGCACGGCCCCGATCAGCGCCCAGAGGAGGAAGCTCCCCTGCTGCCCCGCCCAGAACGCGGAGAGCAGATAGAGGAAGGGGAGGTCGCGCGACGAGTAGCCGTAGACATAGCTGAAGCGGAAGTCGTGGCCGAAGATCGCCTGCAGCAGGAGCGCCGAGGCGGCGGCCAGGCTCACGGTCAGCCCGAGGTAGGACCAGCGGAACAACCGCTCGGCGGGGGCGCTGCCGCGCGCCCACATCAGCGCCGTCACGAAGGCGGCCGCCGCGAAGGCGGCGGCGGCGTGGATGGCAAGGTCTCCGAGGTTCATGGGAACTCCTCGAGCATCGTGGCCGGAAACCCTCTGCAAGGGTGCGGCCAATGGGGACCGATCCCGTCCTCCAGGGGGACGCGCAGGGATCGCGCGGGCAGGGAGATCCCGCGCACGGCTTGCGCACTCGGGACAGAAACGGTCCAGAAGGCTAGGGAGCGAGCTCGGGGCGGCGTCGGCGGACGACCTTCCGGGCCTCGCGCGAGAGATCGGCGAGCGCGCAGGGCTTGACCAGCACGGCCGCCGCCCCCGCATGGACTGCCTCGTGAAGCTCCTCGGAGTCGGCCGAGCCGGTGAGGAGGATGACCGCGGCCTGGGGCTGGAGCCTCCTGGCCGCCCGGACCACGTCGAGTCCGGACGCCCCGTCGAAACGAAGGTCGGTCACCACCAGGTCGTAGCTCTCCCTCTCCAGGGCCAGCTGGCCTTCCGTGGCCGAGCTCACGTGATCCACGCGATACCCTTCCGCGGCAAGGCGGTGACTGACGGCGAGCCGCATCAGCCGCTCGTCGTCCACGAGGAGCACCCGCGGCCGATCCGACATGCCTTGCGAGAAAGGCAAGAGGCGCACCACGCCTGGTGCCCACCCCGACCCCGGTTTCTCTTCGGTTTCTTCAATCTGGAGGCCTGGGATGGCGTGCCATGACGTGCCTATGCGGAGCCCGCGTTCCCCCACCTGCGAGGTTTCGCGCAGCGCGCTGCGCACTTTCGCGCAGATGCGCGGGGTGCGCGCGCCGGCCGCCGGCGCGGCGTCCGGGTGCGTGGCACATCTCTTGAAGCAGCGGTGCCCTGATGAAGGCATCGGTGCTGAGCGTTTTGTCCCTGATGGTCTGGGCCTTTTCGCCCACGCCCGCCGCGGAGCCGCCGAGCGTCGCCTTCAACTTCGTGCTGTCGGACTTTTCCGGGCCCGTGCGCGTGGGGGAGGCCCGGGTGGTCGTGGACGCCGCGCACGGCGAGGTCTACGTCGCGGAAGCGCGCGACGTCCACGTCTTCAACGAGTTCGGCATGGAGATCTACCGCTTCCACACGGATCCGGGGCTCGGTCCGATCCGTGACCTGGCGGTGCTGCCGGACGGATCGCTTCTCGTCCTCGTCTACGATTACGCCGATCCGGAAACCCCGGTCGCGCTCCTCTGCAGGCTCGATTTCCGCGGGCGTCCGCAGGACGCGCGCGCGCTTTCGGCTCTGCCGGAGATGCTGTCGACGTTCCACCCCAACCGCCTGTTCTTGCACGGAGATCGGGTCCTTCTCCTGAGCACCACGCGCCTCCTCGCCGCCTGGGCGGGCCTGGACGGACAGGTGCAGGAGGTCCTCGATCTCGGCAAGACGCTCGAGATTCCAGAGGACGAGCGCGCGGACCACGAGATCTCCGGCGCCGGGATGGACGGGAACGGCAACCTCGCCCTCACGATCGCCGTGCTCTTCCGCGCTTTTCTCGTCTCTCCGGACGGGAAGATGCTCGCGAGCTGGGGGAAGTCCGGCTCCGCCGTCGGAGCCTTCGGGAACATCGGCGGCATCGGCGTGGATGCGCAGGGCCGCGTGTACGTCGTGGATCGCATCCGCAAGGTGGTCATGATCTTCGACGCCGACGCCACCCACACCTTCCTGCGGGAATTCGGCGGAGATCCTCGGGAGCTGGGGATGCTCGTCATGCCGAGCGACGTCGTGATCGATTCCAGGGGCCGGGCCTACGTGACCCAGGTGGGAAGCGGTGGTGTCTCGGTCTTCCAGGTCCAATGAGCCCTCGACCAAAAGAGTCTCGAAGCGAGGAAGGCGCCTTCGGCGCGAGGCACGGCTGTTGCGATGGAGGGCGGGTGCGCATCGAGACCCGCCGGCCACTGGAGGACGCGGCGGGGGCCGCGACGGACGGCAGGGATGCTCGATGCAAGGAGCCGGAGATGAGAATCAGCCGATATACCCTCCTGGCCCTGGCGACGGTCGCGCTGGCGATCGGCCTGGGCACGAACGCCTATGCGTTCCATAGCGGCGGCGTTGCCGAGTGCAGCGGCTGCCACAGCATGCACAGCCCCTTCCCCGGCGGGACGAGCCTGCTGGTCGGCTCCGACAAGTCGGCCGCCTGCCTGTCGTGCCACGAGCACGCCGGCGACACCGGTCCCAGCAGCTATCACGTCAGCACGGCCGCCGTGGACATGCCCACGGGCACCGCCCCCCTGCAGCGGAGCCCGGGCGGCGACTTCGGCTGGCTGAAGAAGACCTACACATGGGCCGGCCGCGGCACACCTCCCCCCACCGAGACCGAGCCCGGCGACTCGCACGGCCACAACATCATCGCCGGCGCCTCCACGGCCGGGACCTATAACTACGTGATCGATGCCACGAACGCGACCTCCCCGGGCGGCACGTATCCCTCGGCCAACCTCGGCTGCACCAGCTGCCACGATCCGCACGGCAAGTCGCGCCGCCTGGCCGACGGCACCGTCGTGGCCACCGGTCTCCCCATCATCGGCTCGGGCTCCTACACGAACAGCGCGGTCCCGGTCGCCGGCTCCAAGGCCGTGGGCGCGTACCGCATCCTCGCCGGTCCCGGCTACGTGACCGACGGCGTGACGTTCGACGGCGTCCCCGCCGCCATCGCCCCCTCGACCTACAACGGGACCGAGGCGGTCAACCAGTACAAGGTCGCCTACGGCCGCAGCACGGCCGCCGGCAACGTGACCTGGTCCCAGTGGTGCGGCGAGTGTCACGGCGACATGCACTACGACAACGGCTCCAAGTACGTGCACCCGACCGACGAGCCGATCGGCACCACGATCTTCAACAACTACAACGCCTACAAGAAGAGCGGCGACCTCACGGGCGTGCAGGCCTCCTCCTTCACCTCGCTCGTCCCCTTCGTCTACAACATCGCGGACTACGAGGCCCTCAAGGGCAAGACGGGCGCCGCCGCCCCCACGTTCGCCGGACCCGACAGCGGCAACGACCGGGTGGACTGCCTCTCCTGCCACCGTGCGCACGCCTCCGGCTGGGAGTACGCGCTGCGCTGGAACCCCGAGTACGAGTTCCTGACCGACGGCAACGGCAACTACTACAACGGGAGCTACGGGGGCCGCGGCCGCACCTCGGCCGAGGTGGCCGCCTCCTACTACGACCGTCCCTCCACGGTCTTCGCGGTCAGCCAGCGCTCGCTCTGCAACAAGTGCCACGCCAAGGACTGATCCTCTGATCGTGTGATCTCTCCGGATCCACCGGGGAAAGAGGGGCCGGCGACCGCCGGCCCCTTTTTCTTTGTCCTCGCATACCCTTTGCAGTCCGAGGGGGGGATGAGAGGGATCGCTGCCGGGCTGCTGACGATCGCGCTCGCGGGCTGCGCCGGCCACCGCGCCCCCGTCTCCGAGCTGGAAGCCAACGGGGCCGCGGTCTTCCTCTACCTCGATGCCCTTCCCGCTGGCGCCGAGCGCCTGCAGGCGGAGCTGGGCGCGGTCCGCCTCCTGGGGAGCGAGGACGGCGCCGACGCGCCGCTCACGCTGGCGCTCCCCCGCCTCGAGGCGGAGGGAGGGAAGCACCAGAGGCTGCTCGCCTTCGGCATGGTGCCTCCGGGCAACTACCGAGGTCTGACCGTGCAGGTCACCGCCGCCAGCTTCTCGGGCGGCAGCGGGCCCGGAGCCCTCCAGGTCCCGGAGACGCCGGAGCCCCTCCTCCACCCGATCGCCCTCGAGCGCAAGGGGGCGGAGCTGATCGTGCTGCGGCTGCAGCTCGGCGACTCCCTGCGCGAGGGACGCGCCTTCGTGCCCACGTTCACCGCCGCCACGCCGGGGCTGCTCGCCCCCGGCCTGACGGCGCTGGTGCTGGGGACCGGCACGCCCGTGCTCACCGTCGTCCACAAGCTGACGGGGGACGTCTTCGCGGTGGAGCGGACCGCATCCGGCCCCAGCGCCGCGGTCCTGGATCCCACGGCCGAGCGCGCGTACGTGACGAGCGAGGCCGAGGACGTGGTCGAGACCTTCGACCTCCAGCGCCACGTGCGTGAGCCGTCCTTTCCCCTCCTGTCGGGGGACGCGCCGGCCGCCCTCGCGCTCACCCGCGATGGCCGGACGCTCGTGTCCGTGAACGCCGGCTCGGGGACGGTGGCCGTGCTCGACGCGCCCACGATCGCGCAACGATTTCGCCTCTCCGTCGGCGACGAGCCGCGCGCGGTCGTGCTGTCGGACGACGATCGCCGCGCGTTCGTGCTGAACACCGGGTCCAGCTCGGTTTCCGTGGTGGACCTGCAGCAGGGCACGCTGCTGGGGACGCTCGCCGTGGACGCCTCGCCGCGCTTCGCCGCGCTCGATGCCCGGAGCGGCCGGCTGTACGTCGGACACCTGGATTCTCCCTACCTGGTGGTGCTGCGCGTGGGGGACCTCGCCGTGGAACGCCGCGCCTATGTGGGTCCGGGCCTGGTGGCGATGGCCGTGGATCCCCGCAATCACAGGCTTTTTCTGGCCAGGCGCGGCACAGGACTCCTCGAGGTCTTCGATCCGCAGTCGCTCCTCCCCGTGGACACGGTCCGCACCGGGGGGGATGTCGCCTTCCTCGCGCTCGACGTGGAAGGCGATCGCCTGTGGGCGGCCATGGCCCGCGGACGCCAGGTGAAGACGTTCCGCCTCGTGGGTGGAGAACCGCTTTCGACGACCGATTTGGGCACCAATCCTGCTTGGGTGGTGGTCGCAGGTGGGAAGTGAGGGACCGTTGCGACGTCCACGGCGGGCAGGACGAGCGGCCACGGGGCTCCTGGCGGCGCTGCTGCTGGGGTCGGGGTGGCGCGAGGCCCGGGGCGAGGACCTCACCGGCTACGTGGAGGCGGTGGTCAGCGACGTGAGCACCACGAACACCTTTTCCGGGCTGCCGGTGCTGCAGTCCGACACCCGCTCGGTCGGGGAGAGGGTCAACGTCACCTGGACCCGCGCCCTCTGGCCACGCCTGTTCCTCTGGACGGGAGGGACCTTCGACCGCGGGGACGTGAGCCTGAGCGGCGACGTGCTCGGCCGGGAAAGCACCGTCACCGAGCTGCGCCCCTTCTTCGGCCTCCGCCGCACAGGCCCCAGGCAGAACGCGCAGGTCCTCTGGACGCGCGACCAGCGCCGGACCGAGTCCGACCCCTTCGTTCCCACCGAGGTCACGCACGACAGCCTCTTCGCCGCGTACAACTGGACGCCCGTGCGGGGGCCGCGCACCCGCGCCACCTACACGCACGACACCTCGCAGGACAACCTGGGCACGACCGACCTCGCGTCGGACCTCGCCGATCTGTCGCTCGTGCAGGACTTCGGGCAGGACCGCTTCCGCGCCAGCTATCGCGGCACCTACACGGCGCAGGACGACGCCATCGTGCGCACCGAGGCCAAGACGGTGGCGCACCGCGGCGCCCTCCAGTACGACGACGTCTTCGCCGCCCAGCGCATCTGGCTCCACTCCGAGTACGTGGTGGCGCGGCGCGACACCACGCTCTCCTCGGAGGGCGTGGGGGAGCTGGTGGAGCCGGTCTTCGCCGTGGCCGGCCTCTCCGCGCGCGACGCCACCCCGCTGGACGGACCGCTCACGCCCCTCCCCTCCCTGGTGGACGACGACACGCTCACCGCCACCGGGATCGACCTCGGCCTTCCCGGCCCCGGGGACGACACCACCCCCTGGAGCCTGGGCGTGGACCTCGGCGACGTGCTCGGGTTCGACTCCCTGGACGTCTACGTGGACCGCACGATCGAGCGGCCTTCCGTGATCTCCGCCTTCACCTGGCGGCTCTACCTGAGCGACGACAACCTGACCTGGACGCCCTCGCAGGTCCTCACCGCCACCCGCTTCGACGGATTCCAGCGCCGCTTCGAGCTGCGCCTCGCCCCCGTGTCCACCCGCTTCGCCAAGCTGGTGGTGGCGCCCCTCACCCCCGGGGTGCCCTTCGCCACCGAGTTCCCCGACCTCTTCGTGACGGAACTGCGGGTGGGGCGCCGGCTCACCGTTCCCGGCGCCACCATCGACACCGCGGACACCACCCAGACGCTGCAGGCGGACGCACGGGCGCGGCTGCTCTCGCACCGTGACCTGTTCTACGAGGGCTCCTTCCGGGGCACCGAGTCCACGGGGCAGGCCGCGCGCTGGCGCGCCTCCAACGGCCTGTCCTACGTGCAGCCCTTCGCCGAGGTCTGGACCGTGAGCGCGCGCGCCGCCTACGAGCAGGAGCACCGGGCCACGGTGGACCGCACGGGCCTGGTCTACGCCTCCTCCCTGGCGGTGTCGCCGGTCCCCCGGCTGCGCTGGACGGCCTCGTTCAGCGGCCGGCAGGAGCGCATCGACAACGGCCTCACCAGCGAGCAGAACTCCGTGTTCCTCTACGGGACCGCAGGCCTCTACGACGGCGTGGACGTCCAGCTCGGGGTCGGCCGCTCGTACCTGACCGACACGTTCGGGAGGACGACCGTGGCCGACCAGATCGACGTCTCCGCCACCATCGTGCCCCGCCCCGAGCTGACCTTCGGCCTGCTCTACTCGGACACCAGCTCCAGCCGGGTCTCCGGGGACGTGCTGGGGTTCTTCGACCTCTTCACGCGGGCCGCCGAGGTCAACGCCGCCTGGACCCCGTTCCCCACCACGTACCTCTACGGGTCGTACCGCCTGGAGTGGCGGACCGACCTGGACCGGGACCAGGTGACGAACGTGGTGCTGAGCTGGGCACCCTTCCCCCTTGGCGATTTCCGGATGAGCTTCAGCTACAACCAGATCCAGCGCACGCTCCTCGACAGCGACGAGAGGTCCTACGGGCCTTCCCTGCGCTGGGACCTGAACCGCCGCTCCTACCTCCAGCTTTCCTATCGCTCCCTGCTGGATGCATCCTTCAGCCAGCGGCTGGAAGACGAGGTGGCGACCGCCACCCTGCACTGGGGCTTCTGATCGAGGGCCGAACCCATGGGACATCGAATCTTCGTCTCAGCGCTTCTCGCGAGCCTGCTCTGGGCCGGAAGACTCCAGGCCAAGGGCGGCGAGGCGACCTATCACGACCCGAACATGGACTTCGGGTCCATCCAGACGGTCGCGGTCATGCCGTTCGCCAACCTGACCGGCAACGCCAAGGCCGGGGAGACGGTGCGGGACGTGTTCATGACCATGCTGCAGGCCACGGGCACGCTGTACGTCGTGCCCCCGGGCGAGGTCGGGCGCGGCATCAGCCGGCTGTCGCTGCGTGAGGCCACCGCGCCCAGCGCGGAGGATCTCAAGCAGCTGGCGCAGCTGGTGAGCGCGGAGGTGGTGATCACCGGCGTCGTCAGCGAGTACGGTGAGCTGCGCTCGGGCGGAACGGCGGCCAACGTGATGACGTTCAGCGTGCGCATGCAGGAGGCGCAGACGGGGAAGGTGATCTTCTCGGGCTCCGCCTCGGACGGCGGGGTCTCGCTGGGGAACCGGATGTTCGGGGGAGGCGGCCGCCCCATGAACGACGTCACCCGCAGAGCGGTCAAGAAGCTGCTCGACCAGCTGTTCGACTAGAGGCGGCGATGACCACCCTCCGCACCGCCGTGCTCGCCTGCACCTGCGCCGCCCTCCTGGCCACGCCGGGATGGGCCCGCGGACCGCGGCCGGACCCGGGACCGGCACGGCGGGTGGCCGTGCTGCCTGCCCAGGACCTCTCGGGAGGCACGGCTCCGCTGGAGCAGGTGGACCGCCTGCTGGGCGCGCTGCTGGCGCACCAGCGCCTGGAGGTGATCCCGACGGAGCAGGTGCTGGCCTTCCTCGATGCGCGGCGGATCCGCCACATGGGAGGGCTGTTGCCCGCCGACATGCAGGCCCTCCGCGGTGCGCTCCAGGCCGACGTGGTGATCGCGGTCGCCGCCGAGCTGTACATGCCCGAGGCCCCTCCCCGCGTCGGCCTCGCCGCCATGGCCTTCTCCTGCCCCGACGGCATCCCCGTGGGGAGCGCGGAGACGGTGCTGGCGGGAGAGGAAAAGCCGGGGATCCTCGGCCTGCGGCAGGTGGACGATCCCGACGTGCTGCTGGAGCGCGCGGTGGGCCGGCTGGTCGAGGAGCTCACGTCCACGGGCCTCGTCCCCGGGGCGACCTGGGAGCATCGCCGACCGCGCGGGGAGCTCCGGCCCGCCATCTCCTCCATCCTCCCGGACGCGCAGCTCCCCGAGCGCCGGCCCCTGCGCCTGGCCGTCCTCCCCTTCGAGAACGGCGCCGAGCTCGCCTCGGCGGGGGAGCTCGTGGCCTGGCAGGTGCTGCGGGCGCTGTCCGGCCGGGACGGGCTGCAGGCGCTCGATCCCGGCACCGTGCGGGCGAGCTTGCTCGAGAACCGGGTGATCCAGGACTGGGGGCTGTCCCTTCCCCAGGCCGATGCGCTGCGCGTCGGCATCGACGCCGACCTCCTGGTCACCGGGCGCGTGGTCCAGTTCTCGGACGGCGGCCCCGACAGCACCCCCGAGGTCGCCTTCTCTCTGCGCGTGCTGGACGTGCGCAGCCGCCGTGTCCTCTGGTCCTCGTTCGGCGGGAACCGCGGGGACGACGGGGTCGTCCTCTTCGACGCCGGGCGGTACCGCAGCGCACACGCGCTCTCCCGCGACATGGCGGAAGCCGCCGTGGCCGCCTTCCTCCGCGACCTGCAAAGCTCGGAAAGGAAGCCCCGATGATCCGCTCCGCGCTCGTGACCCTTGCCGTCCTGCTCTCCCTGGCCGCCTCGCCGACCGATCTCCCGAAGGTCGGCGGCGTGCGCGCCGTGGCCTCCGTCAACGGCGAGCCCATCTCCTTCGACGCCTACCTGCGCTCGCTGGGCGAGCTGCACGCCGGCGCGCACGAGGGCGGTCCCATGGTGTCCCGCAAGGACCCCTCGGAGCTGCTCGATCGCCTGATCCGGCTCAGGCTGATCCTGCAGGAGGCGGACGCCATGGGGTTGCGCGAGCAGCCCGAGTTCACGGGTGCCCTGGCCAGCTGGCGCAAGGACCAGCTGCGTGAAGCGCTGCTCCGCCACGCGGTGAAGGACGTGGCGCCGCCCACCGAGGCGGAGATCGCGCGGGTGTACGGCGAGGAGGTGCGCGAGTACCGGATCCGCCCCGTGAAGTTCTCCTCGATGGAGGACGCGGAGGCCTTCCGGGCCGCCGTCACCGGGGGGGCCGCCTTCGAAGCCGAGGGGAAGCGCCTGGCCGACGAGGGCAAGGCCACGGTCGAGGAGGACGGGTGGATCCAGCGGCGGGCGACGCAGGTGGAGCTGGCCGCCTCGCTGGACGGCCTGCAGCCGGACGGGGTCACCGGGGCCATCCGCATCCCGGACGGCGCCGTGGTGGTCAAGCTGCTGGAGCGCCGCGAGCCGGAGGATGCGGGCATGCGCGCGAAGGCGGTGCAGCTCGCCGACACGGCCAACAAGAACGCCGCCCTGGCCATGTTCGTGAACAAGCTCAAGGACGAGCAGCTCACGATCGACGAGGCGGTCTACAAGTCCCTCGACTACGACAAGGACCCCGGTGCGGTGGACGTCTACGCCAAGGACGAGCGCGCCCTCGTCAAGGTGAAGGGCGGCTCCCCCATCCGCGTCAAGGACTACACGGCGGTCCTGAAGGCCCGCTTCTTCCACGGCACCCAGCGTGCCGGGGAGAAGAAGCGCCTGAACAGGGCCAAGGACAACGTGCTGGAAGAAGTGATGACGGAGCGCGCGCTGGATGACGCCGGTGTGCGGCTGAAGCTCGACAAGAACGAGGAGTTCCGGGCCGCCCAGGTGGAGTTCGAGGAGGCCACGCTGTTCGGCCTGGTGGTGGCGAAGCTGGTGGACCCCTCCGTGCAGGTCACCCCCGAGGCGTTGCAGACCTACTACGACGCGCACCAGGCGGAGTTCACGACGCCCGAGATGGTGCGCCTGGACGTGGTCTCGTTCACCAGCGCGGCGGCGGCCGAGCAGGCGCTGGCGCGCCTGAACGCGGGCGCCGACCTGGGCTGGATGCGCGAGCACGCGGAGTCCCAGTTCGACCGCACCACCCTGGAGCCCGAGCAGCGGTTCGAGGGCCGCGTCCTCATGCTCTCCGACCTGCCGGAGGGTCTGCAGAAGGCGCTGGAGGGCTCCTCCGAGGGCGCCTACCGGCTCTGGAGCGAGGGCGCGAGCCGGCAGCACGTGGTCCTCGTCCGCAACCGCGTCCCCTCCAGCACGGCTCCCCTGGACGAGGTGCGCGGCCAGGTCTCCCGCCGGGTCTTCCAGGAGCGCCGGAACGAGGAGATCGAGGCCCTCACGGCGAAGCTGCGGGCCGCCGCCGACGTGAAGGTCTATGCCGACGGCGAGAAGCTGCGCGCCCTGCTCGCGGACGAGACCGGGGGGAAGACGACGGTCACGCGCTAGCGCATCCTTTGCGCCATCCTGACGGTTTTTGGTGTTTTATGCGCGCGAGTGGTGGAAAGATTCCGGGGGAAAAGCCGAGGCTGGCGGTGCGGACCTTGCAGTCGCTGGACACCTTATGAGGGCGCTCCTCTCCAAGCGGTTCCTCCTGCTCCTGGTGCTGGCCCTGACCGCCGCCCTGGTCACGGCCGCCTCCCTCTCCTCCCGCGCCGCGCCGCGCCGCTTCGAGAAGAAGGCGTGCCTGGACTGCCACGCTCCCTTTGCCCAGAAGATCGCTCCCCTGAAGAGCACCCACCCGGGCGTCAAGGACAAGGACTGCGAGAGCTGCCACCTCCGGCATGGCCTGGTGGGGAAGCTCGTCCTCAAGAAGAACGGCAACGAGCTGTGCCTGAGCTGCCACTCCAAGGAGACGATCGGCCTCGACAAGAAGCACGTGCACTCGGCGCTGCAGGGGGGCGCCCGCTGCACCTCCTGCCACGATCCCCACGGCTCGAACGGCACGCACCTCCTGAAGGCGGAAGGGGCGGAGAACTGCTTCTCCTGCCACGACCGCAAGCCGTTCGAGAAGAAGGTCGTGCACGCGGTGCTGAAGGCGCAGGGCTGCGACGCCTGCCACCTCTCCCACAGCTCCGACCAGGCGAACCTGCTCAGGGCCGAGCCCACCGCCCTCTGCCTGTCCTGCCACAAGCCCAAGGACGCCGCCTTCACCAAGGCCCACGAGAACTACCCGGTGGAGAAGGCGGCCTGCACCACCTGCCACGACCCGCACGCCTCCGATCTGGCCGCGCTGATGCAGGAGAGCGCGCACGCCCCCGTGCTCCAGGCCTCCTGCGACGCCTGCCACAAGGACGCCGGCTCGGGCGAGCCCTTCGGCCTGAACGCGAGCGGGGGGGACCTGTGCACGACCTGCCATGACAAGGCCGACCTGGCCCAGGGCGGGACGCACGTGCACGGGCCGTTCGAGGGGGGAGACTGCGCCAGCTGCCACGATCCGCACGCCTCGCACCAGCCGAAGCTACTGCTCCGTGCCGGCAACGCCCTCTGCACCTCCTGCCACGAGGACCAGGGAAAGACGGTCGCCACCGAGCACGCGCCCCTCACCGGCGGGGACGGCTGCCTCTCCTGCCACGGGCCGCACGCCACCAAGCAGCCGAAGCTCCTCACGGCGGAGCTGACGGAGCTGTGCACGGGCTGTCACGCCGATGCCAAGGACGCGGACAAGGCCGCCGTTCCCCACGCGCCTGTCGCCGGCGGGGACTGCGCTGCCTGCCACGAGCCCCACGGGTCGAACTTCCAGGCCATGCTGAAGGACCGCCCGGACAAGGTGTGCTACGGGTGCCACGCCGACGCCGAGGTCACGTTCGCCAAGAGCACCGTGCACCAGCCCATCCTCACCGGCGACTGCACGGCCTGCCACGCCGGGCACGGCGGACCGAACCCCAAGCTCGTCAAGAAGGCGGGTGCCGAGCTGTGCGCCGGCTGCCACGGCGAGCTGATGAAGGCGGATCCCCAGGCCGTCGCGCACGCGCCGTTCTCGGGCGGAGACTGCACCTCGTGCCACGAGGTGCACGCCTCCTCGGTGGCCGGGATGATCAAGGCGCCGCAGGGTGAGCTGTGCCTGTCCTGCCACTCCGACCTGCAGGATCAGGCGGAGAAGGCGGGAAGCAGGCACGAGGCTTTCTCCCACGGCGACTGCACGAAGTGCCACAGCCCGCACCAGGCGAAGCTGGCGAAGCTCCAGCTGGCGCCCGAGCCCGACCTCTGCCTCACCTGCCACAAGGGGCTCTCCGAGCGCATGAAGGGCGCCACCAAGCATTCCCCGGTGGACGAGTGCTCGGATTGCCATCAGCCGCACTTCTCGGCCCAGGCCCGGCTGCTCCAGCAGCCGGAGGGGCAGCTCTGCGGCAACTGCCACGACACCTCGGATCCGGGGTTCTCGAAGGCACACCTGCAGATCGATCCCGCGGTGATGCACTGCGCCAAGTGCCACGAGCCCCACGCCTCCAAGGACCCCAAGCTCTTCAAGGCCAACGTCCACCCGCCCTTCGCCGGCCGCGACTGCGGGCAGTGCCACCTGGTGGCGGAGGGGAAGTGATGGCGATCCTCAGGCGCATCGCCCTCGCCGGGATCACCCTCGTGTTCTTCGGGGCGGCAGCGGCCGCTCCGCCCCCCAAGGGCGACCCCAACGCGAAGTTCAAGCTGAAGCCGGGTGCTTCCGGCAAGCTCTGCCTGGAGTGCCACACGGGCTTCCAGGACACGCTCAAGCTCCCCTTCGTGCACACGCCGGTGAAGGCGGGCAACTGCGCCGACTGTCACGACCCCCACGCCTCCGAGCACGGAAAGCTCCTGGAGGAGGAGCCCGAGCGCATCTGCGCCCAGTGCCACGGGTCCATGGTTCCCGACGAGGCGAAGAGCGCGCATGCGCCCGTCCTTCAGGGAAAGTGCGTGCAGTGTCACGACCCCCACGCCTCGCCGCAGAAGGCGATGCTCAAGACGGCGGGGAGCGCGCTCTGCTTCTCCTGCCACCAGGAGCTGGGAACCGCGATCCAGGCCGCCGCCCACAAGCACAGCCCGGTGGAGAAGAGCTGCCTGGGCTGCCACGATCCCCATGCCTCGGCCCCGGCCCGGGCGCTGCTCAAGAAGGGCCCGCCCGCCCTCTGCCTCGACTGTCACAAGCCGGACGCCCCGAACTTCGCGAAGAGGCACCTCGGCTACCCGGTCACCGGCGCCGATTGCACCTCGTGCCACGATCCCCACGGCTCCGGCAACAACGGGATCCTCTGGGCGAGCGTGCACGCGCCGGTCACCAAGGGCATGTGCAACCAGTGCCATGGCGCCGCGGGGACCCCGGAGGCGCTGAAGGTCAAGCGCCCGGGGGCGGAGCTGTGCCGCGGCTGCCACAGTGACACCTTCAACACGATCCAGGCGAAGAACCAGGTGCACTGGCCCGTCACCGACCGCAAGGCCTGCGGGAACTGCCACTCCCCGCACGCCTCCCGCACCGCCAAGCTCCTCGCCCTCCCCCAGGGTCAGCTGTGTGGCTCCTGCCACCAGGACGCCGTGAAGCGGCAGCAGACCTCGCTGGTCAAGCACCCGCCCGTGGAGGCGGGCGAGTGCGTCACCTGCCATGACCCGCACGCCTCCGATGCCACTCCCCTCCTGGCGGGGGCCGACCAGTTCGAGGTGTGCGGCAACTGTCACGACTGGAAGACGCATTCCACGCATCCCATCGGGGACAAGGTGGTGGACCAGCGGAACAGGAACCTGACCCTTGACTGCGGGAGCTGCCACCGCACGCACGGCACGCCCAAGGCACACCTCGCGCACTTCGATCCCAAACAGGAGCTGTGCGT
Organism: Candidatus Polarisedimenticolaceae bacterium; assembly: GCA_036274395.1. Classification (GTDB taxonomy): domain Bacteria; phylum Acidobacteriota; class Polarisedimenticolia; order Polarisedimenticolales; family DASUFT01; genus DASUFT01. The sequence goes on from DASUFT010000014.1 coordinate 178,743, forward strand.
GCAATGCCACGCGGAGCTGTCGCGATGAGGCGGGCCGTCGCCCTGCTCGCGCTTTGCGGGACGGCCGTCCTCGCCGCCGAGGCCGTGCACCTGAAGCCGATGGGCTCCGCCTACGTGGACGCCAAGGGGAGCGGGCTCCGCCTGCCCCAGGGCGTCGCCGTCGCCGGGGACCTGGTCGCGGTGGCCGATGCGGGGAACGGGCGCATCGTGACCTACACCCTCACCGGGGAAGGTCTGAGCGCACGGGGCGAGATGGTGGTCCAGCAGGTGCCCTTTCCCATCGGCGTCGCCGTCCTGCCTTCCCTGGAGATCCTCGTCCTGGATGGGAGGAGCCGGAGGATCGCGCGCCTGTCCGCGGAGGGTGCGTTCACCGCCTGGCTCGAGCCCTCGGGGGTGGAGGGCACGGTGAGCGTGCGCGCCCTGGCCGCGGCCGGCAGCACGGTCTACGCCCTGGACGTGGGGAGCGGCCGCATCCTCGCCATGGAGCCGGACGGCAGCGTCCGGGGGACGATCGGCATCCCGGCGGAGGTGGGCTTCCCTTCCGACCTGGCGGTGGACGGCAGGGGAGACGTGTACGTGGTGGACAGCGTCGGCCGGCGTCTGTGGGCCGCCCGCAAGGGAGAGGCCGCCCTGTCCCCCCTCACCAATCCCCTCCCCGAGGAGTTCGAGTTCCCCGCCTCCATCGCCGCCGACGACGAGGGACGCCTCTTCGTGGGAGACCGGGACGGTGGCGGCATCGTCGTGTTCGGGCGCGACGGGAGCTTCCGCGGCCGCCAGCTCGCCATGGGGTGGAAGGAGGGCTTCCTCCGCTATCCCGCCGACCTGTGCGCCGCCCCCGGCGGCATGCTCCTGGTGGCGGAGCGCGGCAACAACCGCGTCCAGGTCTTCGGGACGCGGTAGGCCGCCCGAGGGCGCGATGGTCGTCCTCCTCTATCTCCTGTTCTTCCTCTCGGGCGCCGCCGCCCTCGTCTACGAGGTCGTCTGGGCGCGCTCGCTGGCCCTGGTGTTCGGGGGCTCGCACCTCGCCGTCGCCACCGTGCTCTCGGTCTTCATGGGCGGGCTGGCCCTGGGTGGCTGGCTGCTGGGGCGCGCCGCGGACCGCAGCCGGCGCCCCTTGCGCCTCTACGCGCTGCTGGAGCTGGGGATCGCGGCCGCGGCCCTCCTCTTCGAGGGGCTGCTGCGCGCCTACCCCGCCATCTACCCGCCGCTGGCGCGCCTGGGCGAGACCAGCCCGGTGTGGCTCACGCTGCTGCGGGTGCTGTTCGCGGTGGCGGCGATGCTCCTCCCCACCACGCTCATGGGAGGGACGCTGCCCGTCCTCTCCCGCCTGATCGCGCGCCAGGCCACGTCGGTGGCCAGGCACCTGTCCCTGCTCTACGGGATCAACACCCTGGGTGCCGTGCTGGGGACCCTCTCCGCGGGGTTCGTCCTGCTTCCCCGGCTCGGGGTGCGCGGGGCCACGGCCGTGGCCGTCGGGATCAACGTCTGCGTGGGCCTGGTGGCCCTGGGTGTGGCCGGCCGCTTCGGAAGCGACGCGCCATCCCCTGCAGGGGGCAGGGAGGACGAGGCGCGGGCGCGCGACCTGCCCTCCCTCCCCTTCCGGCTCGTCCTCCTGGGCATCGGGATCAGCGGCTTCTGTGCGCTGGCCTACGAGGTCCTGTGGACGCGCGTGCTGAGCATGGTGTTCGGCACCTCCGTGTACACCTTCACGATCATGCTCGTCGCCTTCCTGGCCGGGATCGCCGTGGGAGGGCAGGGGCACACGCTGCTCTCGCGGGCGGGGGGCTGGCGCACTCCCGTGCTCGTCTTCGCGTGCACGCAGGTGGCGATCGGCCTCTGCGCCCTGGGCGCCTCCTATGCGCTGGGCCAGCTCCCCGCGCACGCCAGCGGGCTGCAGACGCGCCTGGGCGCGGGGCAGGGCGAGTTCCTCGCTCGACAGGCCAGCACGTTCCTGCTCGCCTTCGCCTACATGGCGGTACCCGCGTTCTTCATGGGGCTCGCCTTCCCCCTCGCCGGGACCATCCACGCGCGGCGGCGGGGGCACGTGGGGGCGGCGGTGGGCGAGGTGCTGGCCGTCAACACGGTGGGCGCGATCCTGGGCGCCGCCTCCGCGGGGTTCCTCCTCATCCGTGTCTTCGGGATCGAGCGCGCCCTGCAGCTCCTGGTGGCGGTGAACCTCGGCACCGGACTGCTCATCGCGGCTTCCCTCCTGCCCCGGCCCCGCGTGAGCGCCGTGCTGGGGGGCACCGCGGCCGTGGGCGCGCTGGCGCTGGTGGCGCTGCTCCCTTCGTCCATGCGCTTCTGGGACCCCAAGTTCCTCGCGGTCTACCGGAACAACCAGCGCCAGACCTTCGACTCTCCCGAGCACGTCCGGGACGCCCTGCGCAACACCGACGTCCTCTACTGGTTCGAGGGGATCAACGAGACCATCAGCGTGATCCAGGCCAAGGGAGGCACCCGCGCCTTCGTCGTGAACGGGCGGGTGGAGGCCTCCACGCACCTCGAGGACGTGCAGTGCCAGCGCACGCTGGGGCACCTCCCCATGCTCGCCCATCCCGCCCCCCGCAAGGTCTTCGTGCTGGGGACGGGAAGCGGCATGACCCTGGGCTCCGTGCTCGTCCATCCCGGGGTGGAGTCGGTGACGCTGGCCGAGATCGAGCCCGGTGTCTTCGGCGCCACCCGCACCTTCGGGCGCTGGAACCACGGCGCCCTCGACGCCGGCAAGCTGCGGATCGTGCGCAACGACGGACGGAACTTCCTGTGGACGACGCGCGAGCGCTTCGACGTGATCACGGCCGATCCCATCCACCCCTGGTCCGGGGGAGCCGCCTACCTCTACACGGACGAGTACTTCCGCACCGTCTCCTCCCGCCTCGCCCCCGGTGGGGTGGCCTGCCAGTGGCTCCCCATCTACGAGCTCACGCTCCCGGACCTGCGAAGCGTGGTCGCCACCTTCGCGCGCAACTTCCGCCACGTGGCGCTGTGGCTCACCTACGCCGACGCCGAGCTGCTGGGGAGCGACGTCCCCATCCGGTTCGACCGGGACCTCCTGGCGTCGAGGCTCCAGGACCCCACCATCCACGCCGACCTCGCCGAGGTGGGGATGGGGACGCCCGACGACTTCATGGCGCTCTTCCTGGCGGGAGACGACGCGCTGCGGACCTTCGCGCGGACCGGAAAGGTGAACACCGACGACAACCTGTCCCTCGAGTTCTCCGCACCCCGCGCCCAGGGACGCACCGAGCTGGTGGGACAGAACTTCGCCAGCCTGGCCGGGCTGCGCCGGCCCCCCGGGGAGGTCGCGCCCTGGGCGCGCGCCAACCCCGCCACGGCGGCACTGGACCGGCTCCAGGTGCTGGCGCTCCAGGGAGCGGATCCGGAGGGGCTGGCCGCGGCCGTGGGCGCGCTCACCCGGACCGCACCTCCGGGGGGCCGCCTGTGGGTGCTGCAGCGCCAGGCCGAAACCCTCACCTCCGGCCTCCCCCGGCCGCTCGCGAGCGCCAGCTTCCCCGTCCTGGCCGCAGGCGTCCCCTCGCTCCTCGACATCACCGCCGTGGCCGTGCGCACGGGCACCGGACGCGCCGCCCTGATCTTCGTGGACAACGCGGCTCGCGACGTCTACGGCGAGCGCTACCTGGAGGCGCCGGAGGACAGCCTCGACGGGCGCGTGAAGGAGGAGGCCGATCGCGTGCTCGGCACCCTCCGGGAGGAGCATGCGCTGCTGGTGGCCGAGGCCGGGGGGACGGTCCCGACCCGCGAGGCGACCGCCGCGCGCCTGCGCGCGCGTGTGGCCACCTGGGTGGCCGCGGCGAGCCTGCCGTGAAGCTCCGCCTGCCCAGGATCCGGGTCTGGCACTTCGTGGTCCTTCCCCCGCTGGGGATGGCCTTCTTCCTCACCGTGTTCCGGCTCACCGACCCCCACGTCCTTCCCCATCTGTCCCACGGCCTGGCCGACCTCTACCGGGGTGGCCGTACGGTGGTCACCGGCTTGGGGATGGCCTCGCTCATCGCCTGGCTGGCGGTGCGCTACCGCCGGGCGTACGAAGCCGAGCTGCAGGCGCGCAACGAGGCGCTCACCGCCACGCGCGACTTCCTCTCCCAGGTGATCGACGGGGCGGCGGAGGCGATCGTCACGCTGGACGCCCGGGGGCGGGTCGTCTCCTGGAACCGAGCCGCCCACCAGATCTACGGATGGGCCCCCGCCGAGATGCTGGGGCAGCGCGCCATCGACGTGCTGGTGCCGGACGACCCCGGGATCCGCGCCGAGGCGGAGCGCAGGGAGCAACGCCTGCACGCAGGGGAAACGCTCCGCGACGAGGGAGCGGTGCACGTGCGCCAGGACGGCAAGCGCATCGAGGTCCGCCTCACGCGCTCGCCCCTCTATGACGGGGGCGGCGTCTATCAGGGAAGCACGGGCATCATCCGAGACGTCACCCTGGTGAAGGAGATGGAGACCAGGCTGGCGGAGCAGCAGCAGCTGGCCGCGGTGGGCGAGCTCGCGGCCATCGTGGCCCACGAGGTCCGGAACCCGCTGGCCGGGATCCGCGGCGGGTGCGAGATCATGCTGGAAGGGTACGTGCCCGGGGAGACCCGCCACGAGATCGGGACGGAGATCCTCCGGCAGGTGGACCGGCTCAACCACATGGTGCAGGACCTCCTGCTCTATGCCCGTCCCCGCGCGCTGACCGCCAGCCTCTCCGACCTGCACCAGGTGCTCGACCGCTGCCTCTCCCTGCTGCGGGAGGACCTCCGGGGAGAGGTGGAGGTGGTGCGCCGGTTCGATCGGGAGATCCCTCCCCTGCCTCTGGACGTGCGCCAGATGGAGCAGGTGTTCCTGAACGTGCTGCAGAACGCGGTGCAGGCCATCAACGGCCCCGGCCGCATCGTGCTCGCCACCCGGCGCGCCCTGGGGCGGGTGGAGGTGGTGGTCTCCGACTCCGGCCCGGGCATCGCGCCCGCCACCATGGAGCGCATCTTCAAGCCGTTCTTCACCACCAAGGCCCAGGGAACGGGCCTGGGCCTGGCCATCGTGCGCAACATCGTGCACGCCCACGGCGGCACCATCCAGGTCGCCAATCCGGAGAGCGGCGGCGCCGAGTTCGTGATCGCGCTGCCCTGTGCCTCGGAGGTGCCCGCGTGAGTGGCGAGAAGATCCTCATCATCGAGGACGAGAAGCTGATCCGCATGACCCTCCGGGAGCGCCTCTCCCGGGAGGGATACCAAGTCCTGGAAGCTGGTGGTGGCGAGGAAGGTCTGAGGTCCTTGGACGAGGAGGAGGCCGACCTCGTCCTCCTCGACTACAAGCTCCCCGACACCGACGGCGTGGAGGTCCTGCGCCGCATCCGGGAGATGGGACGGGACACCGCGGTGATCCTCATGACCGCGTTCTCCACCGTCACCTCCGCCGTGGAGGCGATCAAGCTCGGCGCCTACGACTACCTGGACAAGCCGGTGGACCACGAGGCGCTGCTCACGGTGATGGGAAAGGCCCTGGAGACCACGCGCCTGAGGCGGGAGGTGCGCCGGCATCGCTCGCAGCAGGAGGAGGCCTACGGGATCGGCAACATCGTGGGCCGGTCCAGGGAGATCCAGAACGTCCTCTCCCTGGTCCAGAAGGTGGCGGGGTCGGCCGCCTCCACCGTGCTCATCACCGGGCCTTCGGGGACCGGCAAGGACCTGGTGGCCAAGGCCATCCACTACGCCAGCGACCGCCGCGACAAGCCCTTCATGAACATCACCTGCACCGCCCTCCCGGAGACGCTCCTGGAGTCCGAGCTGTTCGGACACGAGCGCGGCGCCTTCACGGACGCCCGCCAGCTCAAGAAGGGCCTGCTCGAGCTGGCGGACGGCGGAACGGTCTTCCTGGACGAGATCGGCGACATGGGACTCGTCCTCCAGGCCAAGATGCTGCGGTTCCTGGAGGAGAAGACCTTCCGCAGGGTGGGCGGGGCACGCGACCTGCGGGTGGACGTGCGCGTGCTGGCGGCCACCAACAAGGACCTGGAGAAGGCGGTGCGCCAGGGTGGCTTCCGGGAGGACCTCTACTACCGGCTGAACGTGGTCCCGGTGCACATCCCCGCGCTGGCCGACCGCATCGAGGACGTGCGCGACCTGGTGCAGCACTTCATCGTGCAGTTCAACCGCGAGTTCAAGCGCAACGTGCAGGGGGTGACGCCGGAGGCCATGGAGTGCCTGCTGCGCTACCGCTGGCCGGGGAACATCCGCGAGCTGAAGAACGTGATCGAGCGGGTGATGATCCTGGGGGAGAAGCCCTGGCTCGAGCTCACCGACCTCCCGGAGGAGCTGGTGCAGCACGCAGGGCTGGCGGAAGAGGCGGAGGAGGCCAAGCCGTCGGCTCCCTCTTCCGGGAACGGGACCTCCCTCCGGGACATGGAGCGCACGATGGTGGCGGAGGCCCTGGAGCGGGCCGGCGGCAACCAGTCCCAGGCGGCCCGCCTGCTCGGCATCAGCCGGGACGCCCTCCGCTACAAGATGAAGAAGTTCGGATTGCTCTAGGGGACAGGCACCAAGAAGAATTAGCGTCCTGAGCGGCGCAGGCGCTGTGCTTCCTCCGCCCTTCCTGTCCTCTCGCAGATCACCGCCAGGTTCCGCGCCGCCATCGCCAGGTCCGGCCGGATCTTCAGCGCACTCCGCAAGAGCTCCTCCGCTCCCATGAGGTCCCCGCGCACCGCGGCGGCCGTTGCCAGCTGGGTGAGCGTCTCGGCGTCGTCGGGACGCAGGCGCAGCGCCTGGCGCCACTGCGCTTCCGCACCGGGGAGGTCGCCGGCATCCTTCAGCGCGACGCCGAGGTTGTAGCGGGCGGGCCCCGACCGCGGATCCACCGCGACCGCGCTGCGCGCCAGGCTCACGTCGTCCTTCCAGTCCCGGGTGCGCGCCACCGTGCGCACGGCACAGGCGGTGAGCACGATCGCCGCCAGCGCCCACCCGACCTTCTTCGGAATCCTCGTCCCCGCATCCGCAAGGAGGATCCACAGACCGGGGAGGACGGCATAGACGTAGCGCTCGGCCACCGTCGCGCTGGGGACGGGGACCACTCCGGAAAGAGGGAGGAGCGCGCAGACGAGCCACAGCGCGCCGAAGCGAGAGGCCGGCGAGGGGCGGCGGAGCAGCCACGCCATCAGCCCGACCAGCGCCAGCCAGGGGATGCCGTCCCGCCACGACGGCACGGGCTCGGGATGGAAGATCGTCAGGTCCGCCGGCCAGACGACCAGGCGGAGGTAGGACGCGATGCCGCTCAGCGCGGACCCGACGTCCGCGCGAAGGCCCTCCGCCCGGGGTGCGCCGTGGAGCGCGACGGCGCGCAGCGCGAGATAGGCGGCGAGGGCCAGCGCCTGAGGCACCAGCCTCCTCCAGGATCTCGGCGCCTCCCGGAGAGAAAGGGCGCTGGCGGCGATCATGGGGAGCGCCACGGCGCCCTGCTCCTTGCTGCAGAGGGCGAGGAAGGTGGCCACACCGGAGAGCACGATGCGCCCCCCCAGGAACAGGAGCACCGCGGCCAGGCAGAACAAGAGGGCCAGGAGGTTGTTGCGGGCGGTGACGAAGGCCACGGCCTCGGCATGGAGGGGGTGCACGGCCAGCAGCAGCGCGGCGAGCAGTGCGGGCGTCACCGACCGGAACAGGCGCAGCGCCAGCAGGTAGAGGAGCAGGGTGCACCCGGCATGGAGCGACACGTTCAGCGCGTGCGACGCACGCGGGTCCAGGCCGAAGAGGGTACGGTCGACGACGAGGAAGGAGAGACGGGTGAGCGGCCGGTAGTACGGCGCGACCTCGTCCGGCGAGAGCAGCACCTCGGCAAGCGGCCGCGGCGCCGCCAGCACGATGGCCTCGTCGTCCCAGACGTAGCCGCCCGAGAGCGTACCGGCGTACGCGGCCAGCGCCGCCAGCACGGCGAGCCATGCCGGCTTCCAGTCAGCGCGGACAGGCATGCAGGTTGGCCCGGTACTCGGCCTGCTCGGGGCGGAGCGCGACCGCTCGCTCCAGATGAGGAAGGGCCTCGGCGGGCCGCCCCAGCCGCACCAGGGCGACGCCGAGATCGTTGTGGGCTTCCACGGAATCGGCATCGAGCGCCAGCGCGCGCGCGTACGACGCGAGCGCCTCGCCGTGCAGGCCCAGCATCATGCAGGCGAGGCCGCGCTGGACGAGCGCCTGCGACACATCGAGCCCGTCCAGCTCCGCCTTCGCCTCCGACGGGCGACCCATGGCCAGCAGGGCCGTGGCGTGGTTGATCCGAGCGTCGAGACGGGCCGGCTCCAGTTCGAGGGCGCGCTCGCAGGCGGCCAGCGACGCCTCCACGCGCCCGGCGGTGTAGAGGGCGAAGCACAGGTTCGCGTGCGCGGCCGCACTGTCAGGCGACTTGGAGACCGTGTCCGACCAGAGGCTCAGGGAGTCCTTCCATGCAGGAATCCTTGCGAGCACCGCTCCGCTGCAGGCCAGGACGAGCGCGGACGCCACGGCAAGCGGCAGGACCCTGCGTCGCCCCGATCGGCGCCTCCAATCCTCGAGGATCCAGGCGGCGGCCCAGGCCACACCGAGCACCGGGAGGTAGAGGTACCGCTCCCCGAACACGCTCTGCCCGCTCTCGATGCCGGGGACGTAGAGCACGGGGAGGATGGGGAGTACGGCCACGGCGAGCGCGAGAAGCCGCAGCGGCCGCCTCCTCCACGAGAGCCCCAGTCCCAAGAGTGCGGCGAGCAAGACGATGCCCATGACGGCGGCCGTCCCGTCGTGGGCAGGGACCGAGCGCAGCACGTTCAACCGCACCGGCGCCGCCAGCAGGCCGAGGTAGCGTGCGAGCAGGCTGAGCGCCGTGACCGCCAGCTCGCCCGCAGGCCTGGCGTGCTCCTGCGCACTGGGCGCGAAGGAGCCCAGGGCGTTCCAGCGCATGGCGGCGTAGAGCGCCACCGCGGCCAGCCCGGGAACGAGCCGCCTCACGGAGCGCTCCCCGGGCCCCCGCCACTCCAGCAGCACCATCAAGCCGAAGACGACGACCCCGGTCTCCTTGCAGAGCAGGGAGGCCAGGAGCAGCGCGCCCGAGAGCGCGGCACGCCCCCGCACATACGCGAGCAACGCCGCCAGACCGAACATGGTGAAGGACAGGTCGGTGATCCCCGCCACCCAGAGCACCGGCTCGCTGTGCACGGGATGCACACAGAACACGAGCGCCGCGAGCAGGGGCAACCATCGGTGACGGTCCGGCTCGCCGTAGCGCTCCAGCAGGGCCCGGGTGAGCGCGTACACCAGGAGCACCGCGGCGACATGCAGGAGCACGTTCAGAGCGTGGTACGCCCAGGACCGCAGCCCGGCGAGGCCGTGCACGGCGGCGTAGAGCACGTGCATCAGCGGGCGATAGAAGCTCGTCCGGTAGCGGGGGTCGAATCCGGCCGCGTGCTCGACGAACGCGCGGCCGAGCCCGCCCCAGTCCACGATCCAGCGGTTCCCGACCACGTTCACCAGGTCGTCGTAGACGAACCCGTTCCGTACGGACCCGCCCCAGAGGGCGACGGTGAACGCGGCCAGGGCCGCCATCGCGTGCCGGTCGCGCGTCATCCGGGAGAGGTTACGGCATGCAGGCCGCTCCCAGCTGCTGCGGGCGGGCGCAGACGCCGCCTCCCGTGAACTCGGGCCGCTCCGCTCCCGCCACCCCCAGCCCGTAGGAGCCTTCGGCCGAGGCCGTGCTCCCCACCACGAGGAAGAAGACGCTCCCCCCTCCCGGATCGAAGGAGGCGGTCCCCGAGGTGCCGATGCCGCAGACCGCGCCCGCGTAGGTGTAGGTCGCCACCGCCCCCAGGTCGCCCCAGACCAGCGTGTGGTCCGTGGCGTCGCAGGCAGCGGTGTACGCGACCTCGATGCGGGACGTTCCCGCGTTCCAGGACGGCCGCAGAGCCAGACCCTCTCCCGGCAGCTGCGCGGGAGCCGTCACGTTCGCCGTCGCCATCGCCATCTGGAAGGGAGCGGACATCCCGGTGTTCAGCCAGGCATCGAGGAGGTTCCTCCCCTCCTGCCCCAGGAAGGCGTCGGCGCCGTCGTTGGCCTTCCAGAGGAAGTGCACGTACTCCCACGAGGTCTGCTGGTAGTACAGGCGCGCCTCCACGCGTGTCGCGCCCGCGGGGACGGCGAAGGTGCGCTCGTCCCAGTAGCGGTAGGTGCCGCCGGGGCCGGGGTCACCGAACTGGGTCTCGGGGATGGGGAGCGCGCTGCGCGTGCGGGCCTCGTCGTAGCGGAACCCGTAGGGCGGGATCCTGGTGTCGGACACGGCGACGTTGTTCAGCGCGAAGTGGAACGTGTGCCACGCCGTCCCTGCCGGCGCCGCCCCCAGCTGACCGAGCGTGTGCTCCGGCTGGTCGTCCATGCGGTCGTACATCAGCGGCAGGGAGGCCGGATAGCCCAGGCTCAGGAGCTGCGCCGCCCAGGCCTGGTCCATCCCCGGCTTGGCCTCGTAGAGCGGGGTGCTCTCCAGGTCCAGCAGCGACTGCACGGAATGGAGCACTCCCGCGTTGTCGGCCACGCTGCGGCCGATGGGCCCGTAGGCGCCGTCCTCGCGCACGAGCTGGTTCCCGGCGTCGTACCAGCGGAGGTTCAGCCACATGCGCCGCCCCTCCGGATAGCCGGTGATCAGCTTGTGCCCGGTCAGGTTCGTGACCTTCACGGTCAGCGGACCACCCGGCGTCTGGCTCGCCGCCAGCGAGGCCGCGCTCTGCAGGTGCTCCTGTGCCCGCACCTTCCCCGCGTTCAGCGCGTCCCGCTGGGTCTGGGTGAGCCCGCCCCCCAGGCGCAGCGTTCCCTTGCTGTCCTGGTACTGCACCAGGTCGGGCGCCCAGTACGAGCCTCCGGTCTGGTCGTGGCGGGGCAGGTCCTGGCGCGTGGGCACGCCGTTCTTGTTGCAGCCCTTCCCCGTGGAGGCGCTCATGTGACAGGTCTGGCAGGTGAACGTCCGCGCCGTGCCGTCCACGTAGCTCGCGTTCGCGCGGGCGTCGTAGGCCCGGTGGTAGGCCCGGTCGAGCGAGCCCCCGGGAACCCGGAGGTCGGCGGGGAGTGTGGGATAGCTGTTGACGTTCAGCGTGTCCAGGGCGGACGCGGTCCACTCGCTGGAGGTGCGCTCCACGGTGCCGTACCGGTAGGGGGGGTTGTTGAACGCGGCCTTGCCGTCCACCGGCGAGCCGGGGACGCCGCTGAAGGTCCCGGCCACCAGAGGGATCATCGAGCCGTTGTTGTGGGCCAGGTCCCCCACGGCGGCGTTGCTGACGTCATGACAGGTGCCGCACATCTCCCCCTTCCGGTGGTACGGCGAGGGCAGGAACTGGTGGGAGGCGGCGGCATCGGTGTAGGGACCGAGGCGGATGCCGTTGCCGTTCAGCACGTACTCGCCGGAGCCGAGGTAGGGCTCCCCCGTCACGGGATCGAAGGCCTCGAAGGGAGCCGTCTGCATCTCGGTCGTCCCCGCGATGCTGATCGCAGGATCGGGGTTCACGACCTGGTGGCAGAACTCGCACTCCACGCCGTCGGTGTCGCTGGAGGTGGAGAGCCCGGACCCGTTCGTGGGGGTGGACCGTCCGGCAATCCAGCCGCCCACGCTGTGACAGCGGATGCACAGGTCCCCCACGCCCCCGCGATGGTCGACCTCGGAGCTGGGAAGGAAGTCCTGCTCGGCCACCGCCACCGTGGCCCAGAAGAGGGCGTCCCGGCCCGCGTTCGCCATCATCCCGCCCCGCCATCCGAACGCGGGATCCCTCTCCTTCTCCTGCCCCGGGTTCACCGGCTGCGTGATGCCCGCGTGGCAGTTGTCGCAGTTGTTGGGCGAGGTGAATGCCGGCACCTGGAGCGGCTGGGTGCCCGGCTGCTGGATCTCGGTGGGAACGGTGGGCGACGCCTGCGCGGCCACGGCGGCGGCCAACAGGAGCACCACGACGCCCGCGAGCGGGAGAGCGCGAGTGGAACGCATGGGGATCCCCCTTCGGAACGTTCAGGCCACCGTTGTAGCGAGATCCTCGGGCGATTCCAGGCCGCGCAGAAGAGGGGTTTGGTCCGGATCCGCGCTTCCGGACCGGATCGGTCTACGATGTGCGGCCCGGAGCACCCATGAAGCTGGCGTCCTGCCCCTCCTGCACCGCGCAGCTCCCCGAAGACTCCCGGTTCTGCCCGCGCTGCGGGTCGGCCGTGGAGCCGGCGCCGCTGCGGGCCGACGGCCCCACGCGGACCGTGCTCGACCGCACGCCCGCCTCGCCGTCCGTGACGCCGCGGCGCACCGACGTCACGTCCGCGGGCCGCCTGGCCGCGTCCGACAGCGGACTGGCCGCCCGCTTCGTGGCCGGTCAGGTCCTTCTCGAGCGCTACCGCATCCTCGGCCTCATCGGCCGGGGCGGCATGGGCGAGGTGTACCGGGCGGACGACCTCAAGCTCGACCAGCCGGTGGCGCTCAAGTTCCTCCCCGCCGCCTTCTCCGAGGACAGGGGGCGGCTGGACCGGTTCTACGGTGAGGTCCGCATCGCCCGCCAGGTCAGCCACCCCAACGTGGCCCGCGTCTACGACGTGGGGGAGATCGAGGGCCAGACCTTCCTCTCCATGGAGTACATCGACGGCGAGGACCTGGGGACCCTGCTGAGGAGGATCGGCCGCTTCCCGGGCGAGCGCGCCGTCCAGATCTCCCGGGAGATCTGCGCCGGCCTGGCCGCCGCCCACGACCGTGGGGTGCTCCATCGCGACCTGAAGCCGGCCAACGTGATGATCGACGGCCGCGGGCGCGCCCGCATCACCGACTTCGGCCTGGCCAGCGTGGTGGGCGAGCAGGTCCCGGGAGACGTGCGCTCGGGCACCCCGCACTACATGGCGCCCGAGCAGCTGGAGGGACGCGAGGTCTCCGTCCGCAGCGATCTCTACGCCCTGGGCCTGGTGCTCTACGAGATCTTCACGGGCAGGCGTGCCCGCGATGCGGGCTCCATGGCCGAGCTCCTGCGCATGCAGGCCTCGACCCCGGTGAACCCCTCCTCCTTCGTGGCCGACCTCGACCCCCTGGTCGAGAACGTGATCCTGCAGTGTCTCGACCCCGACCCGGAGAACCGCCCCATCTCCGCCCTGGCCGTGGCCGCGGCCCTTCCCGGCGGCGATCCCCTGGCGGCGGCGCTGGCCGCGGGCGAGATGCCGAGCCCGGAGGCGGTGGCCGCCGCGGGCGGCGCCGGCGCCATGCGCCCCGCGGTGGCCGCGGCGTGCGTGGCCTTCGTGGTGCTCGGCATGGTGGTGGTGGCGGCGCTGGCACCGCGCGCCTCGCTCCTGGCACGGCTCGGTGCCGGGAGACCTCCCGACGTCCTGGTGGACCGCGCCCAGGAGATCGCACACCGGCTCGGGCACTCCGGCGACGCCGCCGACCGCGCCTGGTGCTACGGCACCTTCGGCGACGTCTGGGACTGGATCAAGGACGAGGAGCACCCGGAGCGGCGCGCCCTGCTCCGGCCGGGGGGGCCCACGCTCCTCCACTTCTGGTACCGCGAGAGCCCCACCGCGTTCGACCCGCGCAACTGGGGAAGTGTCGTCACCACGGACGATCCTCCCCTCACCCTCGGCGGCATGCTGCGGCTGCAGCTCGATCTCCAGGGCCGGCTGCGCTCCTACATCTCCATTCCCAAGCGCGAGCTGGGAGAGGCTCCCCGGGCTCTTCCCGTGGACTGGCGGCCCGCGCTCGATGCCGCCGGCCTGGACCAGGTGACGCTCACGCCGAGCGCGCCGCGCTGGACACCGCCGGTGTTCGCCGACACGCGGGCCGCGTGGGAGGGGTCGTGGCCGGGCTCCGACCTCCCGCTGCGGGTGGAGGCCGCGGGGCTCGGGGGGCGCGTCGTCTACTTCGTCGTCGCCGGCCCCTGGGCCCAGCCCGATGCTCCCGGTGTGGGCCAGCCCAAGGGAAAGCAGAGGGCGGCGCTGATCCTGAACGTCTTCTTCCTGGTGGGCGCGCTCACCGCCGCCTGCTGGGTCGCACGCAGCAACCTCAAGGCCGGCCGCGGGGACCGGCGGGGGGCCCTGCGCGTGGGCCTGGGGATCACCGCGATCACGGCGCTCGCCACCTGGATCGAGGCGAACCACGTCCCCGACGTGGTGACCGAGTGGGTCACGCTCCAGGAGGCGCTCGCGTTCGGTCTGTTCTTCGGCGGCTTCGTGTGGGTGCTGTACCTGGCGCTGGAGCCCTTCGTGCGCCGCCACGCCCCCAACTCCCTGATCGGCTGGACCAGGCTGGTCCAGGGTCGCTGGCGCGACCCGCGCGTGGGGCGGGACCTGGTCGCGGGTGCGGTGGCGGGAGCGGCGCTCCTGGCCTGTCTGAGCCTCACCTACCTGGTGGCGGATCTCCTGCACCTCGTCAGTCCCGAGCCGTACCGCACCGCGCTCCCCACACTGCTGGGGGCCCGGTACATCGTGGCCGTGCTGCTCTCCATCCCGCTCAGCGCCACCGCCTCCGCCCTGGTCCTGCTCTTCTTCTTCTCCCTGGGATACCTGGGGATCCAGTCGCCCTGGACCGGCCGCGCCATCTTCTTCACGATCACCGCGGTCATGACCTATCTCTTCCGTGGGGGCGGGAACCCCGCCCTCACCGCCGCCTTCGCCCTCGTCGGAGCCACCATCCTGACCACCATCTACGCCAGGTTCGGCGTGCTGGCGGCCTTCGCCATGCAGGTGTTCTCCCAGTGGTCCCTGCCGCTCACGCTGGACCTGTCGGTCTGGTACGCCCCCACCATGCTGGCCGCGACCGCGGTCCTGCTGGCGCTGGTGGCGCTCGCCGCCTGGACGGCGGTGGGAGGGGCGCTGCGCCGGGTGGGGGGCTGAGCGCGGCGATCGCCGCGGGTGAGCCGGCGTCCTTCCCCGCGCCGTTCTCCCACCCGCGGCGCCGCGGCCCGATGCGGCCGCGGAAACGATCCGGACTGCCGGCGGCGGCGGGCCCGCTTCTGGGGGTTCGACCGATCCAACGGTCACGAGCCCACCGCCGCCGGCAAGGAAGCGACAGTCCTCAGTGGATCGGGATCTCCTTCACGTAGGCCTTCCCCTTGGGGAGCGGGATCTCGATCTCCAGCACGCCGTCCTTGAACGAGGCCTCGATCTTCTCCACCTCCAGGCCGGCGGGCAGCGGCACCCGGCGGTAGAAGGTCCCGTACACGCACTCCGCCCGGTAGACGTTCTCCTCCTCCACCTTGCGCACGTCCTTGCGCTCGCCGCGCAGCACGAGGTCGTTCTCCTCGAAGGTGATGGAGATGTCCTTCTTGTTCAGCCCGGGGAGGTCGGCGTGCACCATGAGCTTCCCGTCCTTCTCGAAGACGTCCATGGTGGGAAGCCAGGCGGTGGTGGTCTTGGCGAGGCGCCGGGGCAGCCAGGCATTGGTGAAGAAGCTCTCCATCTCCTGCCGCAGGTCCTCGAACACGTTGAGGGGCCGGAACTCCCGGCGCTCCAGGGTTCCCGTGGTCTTCTCGCTCATGCCGCCTCCTCCTTTGTCCAGCAGCTCGACAGTGAGATGCCTGCCGCTGTCCAGAAATTCAACGGAGCGCGGGGGTGCGTCGTTCACCGTGAGGGCGCACACCGCGCCCGATGACGGTGTTGCATGCATCGGACGTGCCCCGAGAAAACCGATGCCGTGCGTGCGTCCACCCAGGCGCGCGCGAAAGGCGTGCGCCACCGGCCGCGCAGGCACGCACGCGATGCGCGTTCCTTCCCTGGCGAGACCGGGGTATGCTCTAGCGCGTGAGAGCGACGCGCTGATGTCCGAGCCGACGACGCAGGCCACCGAGATGGAGACCGTCCGTCCCGACGTGCTGCACTGGTGGGTGCACGACGATCGCATCGATCACCGCTCCGATGCGTGGGCCGTGCTGCACGACGGCCGCCTGGTGCTCATCGATCCCCTGCCCCTGTCCGACCCCGTGCTGGAGAAGCTGGAGGAGCAGGGACAGCCCGTCGCCATCTGCCTGACCGGATCCTGCCACCAGCGCTCCGCGTGGCGGCTGCGCAAGCGCTTCGGCATCAAGGTCTACGCGCCCGAGGGTGCGCAGGGGCTGGAGGAGATCCCCGACGTGGACTACGCGGAAGGGGTGGCGCTGCCGGGTGGGCTGATCCCCGTGCACGCGCCCGGTCCCACCGAGGTCCACTACGCCCTCCACCTGGACCGGGACGAGGGCGTGCTCTTCTGCGGAGACGTGCTGAAGGGCGTGGACGACGGCGTGGGCTTCATCGAGGCGGCGTACCAGGATGCGCCGGCGCGCACCCGGGACAGCGCGCGCCGCTTCCTCGACCTCAAGTTCGGCGTGCTCTGCCCCGCCCATGGGCCGGCGGTGACCCACCGGCCCAAGGAGGCGATCCGCCGCGCGCTGGAGCAGGACGAGAAGGTGGCGAAGCAGGCTCAGTGATCGAGGTCGCGGCCGATTCCCGTGCCGCCGCGCCCCTTGCTCTTGGCCGGCGGCCTGGGCCGCAGCACCTCCTCGAGACGATCGCCGTCGTGGTCCGTTTCGGTCTCCAGAGATCCCGCCGCCCCCGCCGCCTTCTCCGTCTCGTCCTTCCGCCCCTTCGCCCGAACCTTCGATTCCATGTGCCTCCTCCTCCTCGAGCAGGGGGAGTCTAAGGGCGAGGCGAAGCCGTTTCTAGCGCGACACGCTCATGGCGCTTCCGCACGCGCCCGGGCGCCGCGCGCGCAGCTCTAGGGCTCCGTGTCGAGCCAGGCCCGCAGCACCTCGGCCACGCTCCATGCCTGGGAGACGCAACCGCGCGGCGTGAAGGGCGGCTCGGCGTCGAAGACCTCGCTGATGGAGCCCACGCAGGCCTCCCCCAGGTGAGGGACGAACCCCTCGAGGTAGCGCCTGGCTCCCAGGCGGTCGTCGGGGTGGACCTTCCGCCAGGCGTCGAGGAAGGGGCCGATGAGCCAGGCCCAGACCGTTCCCTGGTGGTAGGCGGCGTCCCGGGCGCGCAGGTCGCCGTCGTAGCGCGGCTTGTAGTCGGGATCTCCCGGCGCCAGCGACCGCAGCCCCACCGGGGTCACGAGGCGCCGCTCCACCTGCTCCATCACCGGCGCCCAGCGTGCGGGATCGAGCACGGGGTGCCCGAGCGAGATCGCGAACACCTGGTTGGGGCGGAAGGCGGGATCGTCCCCGCCGGGGCCGTCCACCACGTCGTACAGGTGCTGCCGCCCGGCGTCCCAGAAGCGCCGGTTGAAGGACGCGCGGCAGCGCTCCGCGTGGCGGCCGTACTCGCCCTGCGCCGTCCATCCCTGGAGCAGCCGCAGCGCGTGGTACCAGAGGGCGTTGATCTCCACCGCCTTGCCCCGCCGCGGCGTCACCACCCAGTCCCCCACCTTGGCGTCCATCCAGGTGAGCTGGTAGCCCTCGGCGCCCTGGCGGAGCAGGCCGTCCTCCGGGTCGACCCCGATGCCGAAGCGCGTCCCACGCAGGTGGTGCTCGACGATGTCGGCCAGGGTGGGGAGCAGGAGGTGCAGGGTGGCGTGGTCGCGCGACGCCGCCAGGTAGCGGTCGAGAGCGTGGAAGAACCAGAGGGTCGCGTCGGCGGTGTGGTAGAGGCCCTCGCGGTCCCCCTCCGGGAAGAAGTTCGGGACCAGGCCGTCCCGCACGGAGCGGGCGAAGGTGCGCAGGATGGCGCCGCCCTCGGCGGTCCGGCCCGTCCGCAGCGTCAGTCCCTCCAGGGAGATCATGGTGTCGCGGCCCCAGTCCGTGAACCAGTGGTAGCCGGCCACCACGGTGCGGGCCTCGTCCCCTGCCGCGTGCACCACCGCCTCGTCGGCCACGCGCGTGCGCGGGGAGACGATGAAGCTGTCCGCGGCCAGCGTCAGCTCGGCCGCCGGACCCTCCCGGCAGGGTGCGGGCGCGATCTCCAGGAGACGGCGGCGCCGCTCCAGCTCGAGCGGCCAGGCCTCTCCGGCCGGAAGCGCGTGCACCATGTCCCAGCTCTCGGTGGAGGCGATGAAGGTGGCCGATCCTCCCACCTCGAGGTGGACGCGGTAGTAGCCGGGGCTCCACAGCTCCGCGTGCGCCTCGTATCCTCGCGCCTTTTCCACGCGGTAGAAGACCGGCTCCCAGGTCCCGCCCCGGTGCACGAACGCGCTCTCCCCGCCCTGCACCAGCATGCGCAGGGGGGGCAGCGCTCCGTCCCCGTGCACCTCCAGGCCCATGGGCTCGATGTGGATGCCGTAGGCGGGCCGTGCCGGGTGCCCCACCTCGGCCTCGTGCGCGCGGAAGCGGATCCCGGGCTGCAGGCGCAGCCGCAGCGGACGGTGCCCCGCCAGGCGATGAAAGGTGACGTGCACCGTGTTCTGCTGGTGGGGAAGGTGCACGCGGCGCTCCAGCACCTCGCCGCCGAACGCGTAGCGCCAGACCGGGAGCCCCATCTCCAGGCGGAAGGAGACGAGCCCCTCGGCCCCGTGGAGCTTCGCCTCTCCCTCGCTGGGCTCCTCGGCGTCGAGACGGATGCCGCTGCCGTCGGCGAAGCGCACCTCCTCCGCGAGGCGGGTGAGCATCACGATGCGGCCGAAGGGCGCGGGGAGCGCCGCCACCAGGAGCCCGTGGTACCGCCGCGTGCAGGCCCCAGGCACCGAGCCCGAGGCGTAGCCACCCAGACCGTTTCCCACCAGCCACTCGCGCGAGAGGAGCAAGTCCGTTTCCCGGACGGTGACCGGAGCGACGCTCACGGTCATGCGGACACCGCCTGGAGCACGACCGTGGCCTCGCCGGGCAGGATCCACGTCTCCGCTTCCTGCTCCTCGAAGGCCCGGGCGGCGGCGAGGGCGCTGGCCACGGGACGGGCTTCGGGATGCGCCGCCCCGCGGCCGCCGTACGCCGGGTCCTCGCTGGACCAGAGAGCCTTCCAGCGCCTTCCCTCGGGTGGGGCGAGCAGGGGCTCGGGGCAGGGGTTCAGGCGGAGATCCGGCCCCAGGTTCACCAGCACCAGCCGGTCTTCGCCCCCCTCGTCCAGGTGGCGGAGCAGGAAGGCCTGGGGCGCGAGCACCGCCCCGTGCATGCGCGAGGCGTCCTGCCGGCGGAAGACCGGATCCTCGCGCCGGAGGCGCAGCAGGTCGCGGTGGAGGGCGAGGTGCGGCGCGCGCCGGGGCAGCTCGCTCCAGTCGAGCTTGCAGCGCTCGAAGGTTTCCGCGGCGGCGGGGTCGACGAACGCGTCCGCGGCCTCCACCAGGTGGCGGAACTGGGAAAGGAACTCCGCCCGTCCCTTGCGCACGATGTCGGCAAGGTCGGGCGGGTGGTCGGCGAAGAAGAGGAAGGGCTGCGTGGCGGACCACTCCTGTCCCTGGAACAGCATGGGCGTCCCCGGCGCCAGCAGCCACCAGCCGGTGAGCGCACGGTGCCGGCCGGGCGAGGCAACCGCGTGCATGCGGTCGCCGGCGAGCGTGTTCGCCAGCTGGTCGTGGTTCTCGAGGTAGGTGACGAAGGCCGGGGCGGGCACGGAGAGCACGGGGCTGCCGCGCCGCTTCCGCTGCCAGGAGTAGCGCTGCCCCTGGAAGAGGAAGCCCCAGCGCGCGGTGGAGATCAGCTCCTGGGGGGAGCCCAGATAGTCGGTGTAGTAGGCCTGACGCCTCCCCGTGAGAGCGACGGCCGCGGTGTGGTGAAAGTCGTCGTTCCAGAAGGCATCGAGCCCGAAGCCCCCCTCCGCCACCGGGCGGACCACGCGCGCGTCCTGCGGCTCGTTCTCCGTGAGCAGCACCACGCGGCGAGTCCCCGCAGCCCGTCGGGCGGTCTCCGAGACGTCGGCCAGGACGTGGCGCGGGCTCGTGTCATGGATGTCCTGGGTGGCGTCCAGGCGCAGCCCGTCCATGTGGTACTCCGCGATCCAGTAGCCGGCATTGGCCGTGAAGTACTCGCGCACCGGACCGCTTTCCGGGGAGTCGTAGTCGAGCGCCTCGCCCCAGTCGGTGGCCTTCTCCCGGTGGAAGTAGGGTCCGAACCTGGGCAGGTAGTTCCCGCGCGGGCCCAGGTGGTTGTAGACGACGTCCAGGACGACGCCCAGACCGAGCGCGTGGGCACGGTCCACGAAGCGGCGGAGGTCGTCGGGACGGCCGTAGTTGCGGGTGGGCGCGTAGAGGTTCACGCCGTCGTACCCCCAGCCCCAGCGGCCCACCCAGTCCGCGACCGGCATCAGCTCGACGGCGGTGATCCCCACCTGGCGCAGGTGTGCGAGCTTCTCCGCGGCGGCCTGCAGCGTCCCCTCCGGCGTGAAGGTGCCGACGTGCATCTCGTAGAGCACGAGACCGGGCAGCGTGAGGCCGCACCATCCCGCGTCGGTCCAGCGGAACGCGTTCGGGTCCACCACCTCGGAGGGTCCCTCCGGCCCCTCGGGCTGGAAGCGTGAGGCAGGGTCGGCGAAGGCGCCCTCTCCGTCGAGCCGGTAGCGGTAACGCGTGCCGGCCGCGGCTCCCGGGAGCACGGCCGCGAAGTAGCCGCCCGGCTCGGCCTGGAGGGAGACCGCCGCGGGGGCGCCCGCTCCCCCCTCGAGCACGGCCTCGACCCGCCTGGCATGCGGCGCCCACACGCGGGCGTGCACGCCCAAGCCGGGAACGACCTCGGCTCCCACGGGAAGACGGCGGGACACGGAAGCGAGCGCCATGCGAGGAGGAGGAACGCTGCGGCCAGGTTAGCACGCTAGACTCCGCCCGTGGGGACGGCCAGGAAGCGCGCGCGCAAGGCCAAGGCCGAGCCCGCCTCGCGCGGGCTGACGCCCGCCGAGGTCGCGGGGGGGAAGCCCTCTGCCGCCCTGCTCCAGGCGCGCGCCGCGGTCGAGGAGAGAGGAGGAGAGGTCCTGGCGATGTTCCGGGACCCGCTGGGCGGGAACGGGCAGCTCCTGGCGGCCCTTCCCCTGGAGAGCGTGGCCCCCACCCCGTTCCAGCGCGACCTCTCGGAGCCGCACGTGGAGCGGCTGCGCGGCGTGCTCGCCGCGCTCGATCGGTTCCTCGACCCCGTGATCGTGGTGCCCGCCCCGGAGGGCGGGTTCTGGACCCCGAACGGGCACCACCGCCTGGCCGCGCTCCGCAAGCTGGGGGCCCGGTCGCTCACCGCGCTCGTCGTCCCCGAGCCCGCCGTGGCCTTCCGGATCCTCGCGCTCAACACGGAGAAGGCCCACAACCTGAGGGAGAAGGCGCTGGAGGTCGTGCGCATGGCGCGCGCCCTGGCGGAGGTCCCGGGCGAGCGACGGCCGGAGGAGGCGTTCGCCCTGGAGTTCGAGGAGCCCGCGTTCCTGACCCTGGGCCTGGCCTACGAGGAGCGCGGGCGCTTTTCCGGCGGGGTCTATCATCCCATCCTGCGGCGCGCGGACCGCTGGGTGGACGCCCCGCTGCCGGCGGCCCTCGAGACCCGCAAGGCCCTGGCGGCGCGCCTCCTCGCGCTCGACGACGCGGTCGTGCACGCGGTCGCCGCCCTCAAGGAGCGCGGGTTCCAGAGCCCGTACCTCAAGGCCTTCGTGGTCGCCCGCCTGAACCCGCTCCGCTTCCTCAAGGGGGACGCGCCCCCCCTGCCCAAGGTGCTGGACCGCATGGAGGGGGCGGCCGAGCGCTTCGACGCCGGGAAGATCCGTCCCGACCAGGTCGCGCGCGCGGGGGGACCGCCCGAGGAGGCGTGACTCAGGTCCGCCTTGACGGGGAGGGAAGGTGGGCGTAGGAGACCACCCCCCGTCTTCCTACTGGAGCAAGCCCATGACCCGACTCCGTTCGATCGTGTTCGCCTCCGTCGCCGTCCTGGCCCTCGCCTTCCCCGGTGCCCGCTCCGCCGACTCCAAGCCGGACGCGGCCAGCGGGCCTATCCCGGCCGAGCAGATGAAGGACGTCCCCTGGGAGGGGCTGGACGCCGAGAAGAAGGCGATGGCGGTGCAGCTGTTCAACGAGCAGGGCTGCGACTGCGGCTGCGGCATGAAGGTCGCGGGCTGCCGCAGGGACGACTCCAAGTGCGGCCGGTCGCTGGAGCTGGCCAAGCAGGTGGTCGGGCTCGTCAAGGACGGGAAGACGAAGGACGAGATCCTCAAGGCGGCGTTCCAGCCCCCCTCGAAGTTCGTCCAGTTCGCGCTGGAGGCCGGGGACTCCCCCGCCATGGGCCCCAAGGACGCCAAGGTCACGGTCCTCCACTACATCGACTACCAGTGCCCCTACTGCTCCCGCATCGCGCCCACCATGGCGCAGCTCGGCGAGGCCTACCCCAAGGACGTCCGGGTGGTGTTCAAGATGCACCCCCTGAGCTTCCACCAGAACGCCCAGATCGCGGCCGAGGCGGCCATGGCCGCGCACGCGCAGGGCAAGTTCTTCGAGATGCACGACCGCCTGTTCAAGAACCAGCAGGCGCTGACCCGCGACAACATCCTGAAGTGGGCCCAGGAGATCGGCCTGGACGTGCCCCGATTCACCAAGGAGCTGGACGAGCACGCGCACGCCGCCCGCATCGCCAAGGAGGCGAAGGACGTGGAGGCGATCGGCGCCACCGGCACGCCCGCCTCCTTCGTCAACGGCCGCTATGTATCCGGGGCCAAGCCGCTCGAGTTCTTCAAGGGCCTGGTGGACGAGGAGCTGACCTGGGCCCGAGCCGGCAACCGGCCGGAGTTCAAGACGGGCAGCAACGTGAAGGAGGCCTCGGCGCCCCAGCCCAAGGGCTCCGGCTCGTCCCTGGATCCCAACAAGGTGTACACGCTGACCGCCGGCGAGCGCCCGTCCAAGGGCCCGGCGGATGCCCCCATCACGGTGCTCCACTACTTCGACTACCAGTGCCCGGTCTGCAAGCGCGTCGGTCCCACGATCGACGAGCTGATCGCCGCCTATCCCAAGGAGGTGCGGGTCGTCTTCAAGATGCGCCCGCTCTCCAGCCACCGTCAGGGCATGATCTCCGCCGAGGCCGCCATGGCCGCCCATGCCCAGGGCAAGTTCTTCCAGATGCACGAGAAGCTCTACGAGAACCAGGCCGCCCTCTCTCCGGAGAAGATCAACGCCATCGCCCAGGAGATCGGCCTGGACATGGTCCGGTTCAAGAAGGAGCTGGAGGCGCACACCTACAAGGCCGGCATCGAGGCGGAGGTGAAAGAGGTGCAGGCCATCGGCTCGAACTCCACGCCCACCACGTTCATCAACGGGCGGCCGCTGGTGGGTTCGCAGCCGCTGACCTCCTTCCAGCGCGTGGTCAACGAGGAGCTGGCGAAGAAGGGGGTGAAGACGGCGGCGACGGCCACCCCCAACTAGCCATGGTGGACCCGAGCTTGTTGGTGTCCGTCGCGGACGCGGGCGGCCGCTGCAGGCACCCGCGCGGACGCGGGCGGCCGCGGAGCTAGGAAAAAGCGGGAGCAGCAACGTTCTGGAGCTGGCGGGCTCCTTGCCTTTGAGGCGCCGGCATGGACATGCCACGCCGTCCCGTCGAGAAGATCCCCGCCAGAGATTTCGTGCCCACCCACTGCCCCTGGCCGGACTGCCCCGCGCACGGCCAGGGTCCGCGCACCACGCGCTACCGCTTCCACCGGCACGGGTTCTACAAGCGCCGCTGCGCGCCGCACAAGATCCCGCGTTTCCGGTGTCTCACCTGCAAAGCCACGTTCTCCAGACAGACGTTCTCGA
>DASUFT010000015.1:0-72699 GCA_036274395.1 Candidatus Polarisedimenticolaceae bacterium
GGTCAGGTATTTCCTATTTCCTTTTCGGCAGCCGAAAAGGAAATAGGAAATACCTGACCCCCTCCGACTCTCCTACAACTCCGGAATATTCCGATCTTCGTTCATCGGCGCGCCCGGATTCGGGCCGCCGGTGAACGACTCGGTCTGCTCCTGGAAGCGCTGGCGCAGGTTCCCGGCCATGTCGGTGGCCTTGCTGCGCGCGTCGCGCGCCCAGCGCGAGAGGTTCTGACGGGTCTCGGCTCCCGTGGTGGGCGCCAGCAGCAGCGCCACGGCCGCGCCGGCGGCCGCGCCGACGAGCAGGCCGAGGAGCATCTTGCCGTTGCCGCCGCCCGCGGGGGACCAGTTGCCGCTCCAGTTCTCGTAGCCCGAGCTGTAGGGGGAGCCGTAGCCCTGGCTGCCGTACGCCTGGGAGGAGCCGTAGCTGCCGGTGCTGCCCCCGTAGGAGCCGGAGCGGCCGTAGGCGCCGGTTCCGCTGGTGGTCCCCGAGGTCGAGCCGGTGGTTCCTGCCGACCCGGAGTAGTTCTTGTCGTAGGTCATGCGTGGCCTCCTATCGGAACGGGAGCAAAGCGGCGGCGAGCAGGCCACCACCGCGAAACCCCTCTTCGATCGAGTGAAAGGATTCGGACTTGCGGCCATTTTACTCCGTCCCCTCCCCACGGCAAGCCGACTTTCCGCCTTGTCGGGCACCGGCGTGACATTCCGGGCCCGGTGCCTATATTCCCGAGCGGAGGTCCACGGGGGTGGCCGACATCCTTCTGCTCAGCGGAGACCGGCAGCGCGCGTCCGACGTGCGGTCGCTCCTGCGCCAGGATGGGCACGCGGTGACCATCTCCCGCGACGTCGGCGCCTGGAGGGATCGCGAGCGCCAGGCACTGCCCGAGCTGATCGTGGCCGCCGTGGAGGAGCTGGACGAAGTGCGCACGTCCTCCGCGCACCGGCCCCGCGGCTTCCCCGCCCCGCTGCTCATCGTGCAGCACGCCTCCCAGCCGCTGCGCGAGCTGCAGCTGGAGGAGAGGCTGGTGGACCGCATCCAGAGCCCGTTCACCGTGGAGGAGCTGCTGGCCCGCGTGGACGCGCTCGTGCGCCTGCGGCGTGCGGTGCTGCGCGCGGGGCCCCGCGCCGAGGTGCGCCGCCGGAGTTGGACCTCGCGCGTGACCGCCCTCCTGGGAGCGCGCGTTCCCCGTCTCCCCAAGCCCCAGGGGCCCTACTTCGAGATCGCAGCCCGGGCCGCCGAGTGGTCCGACCGGCGCGACACCTTCGAGCCCGGGCACAGCGAGCGGGTGTGCGCGCTGGCGGCGATGATCGCGGACGGGCTGGGAGTGGGGGACAGCGAGGCCGCCGTACTCCTGCGCGCGGCCATGCTCCACGACGTGGGAAAGATCGCCATGCCCGTGGAGCTGCTGCGGCAGCAGGCGCCGCTCGACCCCGATCAGCTGCGGCTCCTGCGCTCGCATCCCGAGAGAGGGGCGGCGCTGCTGCGCGCCCTGGACAAGGACGAGGAGGTGGCGCAGACGGTGCTGCTCCACCACGAGCGGGTGGACGGGTCGGGCTACTACGGCAGGCGGCGCGAGCAGACCCCGCGCAACGCGCGCATCCTGGCCGTGGCCGAGACCTACGACGCCATGACCACGTCACTGGTGAAGGAGCGGCTCCCCCAGGATCATGCCCTGGCCATCCTGCGTGACCGGCAGGAGCACTTCGACGGGGATTGCGTGGCGGTGCTGAGCGAGGCGGTGAAGCCGCGCAGCAGCCGCATCCCCGTCACCCGCTGGCCCTGAGGGGGACAGGCACCTTCAAGAATTCGTGACTGCGATGTGAGGCCGAGGATCGTTCACGGGAACAGCAGTCACGAATTCTTAAAGGTGCCTGTCCCCGTCACGGCGGCGCCACGCGCAGGGCCAGGCGCACGATCCGCTCGATGAGCTGGTCGTAGGCGATCCCGGCCTTGGCGGCAGCCTCGGCGAAATCCTCGTTGCGCGCGATCTGGGGGTTCGGATTGGCCTCCACCACGAAGAGCTTCCCCTCCGCGGTCAGGCGCATGTCCACGCGCGCGTAGCCCCGCAGGCGCAGGGCACGGAAGGTGCGGCGGGCCACCGAGGAGAGATCGCGCGCCACCTTGGGGGGGAGCTCCTCCGGGAAGGTGGAGTGGATCCCCCAGCGCTGGCGGTAGTCGTCGTCCCACTTGGCCTTGAAGCTCGCGACCTTGGGCTCGCCGTCGGGCACGTTGGTGAACTTCAGCTCGCGGGGGGGGAGCACCTGCAGACGCCCGTCCCCCAGGACACCCGCATAGAGCTCGGTCCCCTCGATGTACTGCTCGAGGATGACGTCCTGCTTGTAGCGCTCGTGCAGGAAGGCCACGCGCTTCAGCGCCTTCTCCTCGTCCTCGCAGAAGGAGTCGCGGGCGATGCCCACCGAGCCCTCCTCCGCCAGCGGCTTCACCAGCACGGGGAACACCGACTTGGGCAGCTTCTTCAGGGGCTGGTTGCGGGGGGAGACCACGAAGGGAGGCACGCCCACCCGGTGGTGCTTGAGGATCTTCTTGGAGAGGGCCTTGTCCTGGCAGAGCATGAGGGAGCGGCTGTCCGACCCCGTGTAGGGGACCTTCAGCAGCTCCAGGAGCGCCACCACGTTGGCCTCGTAGTAGCGGTGCCCGTGGAAGGCCTCCACCGAGTTCCACACCAGGTCGGGGCGGATACGCTCCACCAGGTCGATGACCTCGCGGGGGTTCTGGTAGATGGCGCCGAAGTGCACCTCGTGCCCGTTGGCGCGGAGGGCCGCCACCACGTGCCCCTCCGTCTGCCACTGCGGATCCTCCGCCATGTACTTCTCGTAGCTGGCGTCGGGCTCCGCCGGCTCGTGCACCTCGAAGAGGATCAGCACCCGCAGGTTCTTGCGCTCGCTCACTTCTCCAGCCTGTAGTTGAGCGTGTGCACGCGGTTGACGATCAGCGTGGATACGAAGGTGGTGAAGCGGATGAGGGTGGCCGTCTCGTCCCCGGCCACCACCAGGTGGTGCTGGTCGCAGAGGTGGGCGAGCCCCGCCAGCACCCGCTCCACCCGGGGGCGGGTCTCGCCCGTCCAGGCGGTGAGGGCGTCCACCACCCGCCGCTTGTGCCGGCGCACGAACTCGGAGGCGGGCCCCTGGGGCTGCCGGGCGCGGGTGGGGCGGAAGATCGTCTTGAGGTGGCGGATGGAGAAGGTGAGGTCGCCCATGTTGTAGAGGCGGAACTTGCGATCGTAATAGTGCTTCAGCGTGGAGCGCAGCAGGCGCGCCTCCGCCTGCTTGAGCACCTTGCGCCGCGGCGCCGGGCGGCCGCGCAGCTCGCGCATCACCCGGTCCACGTAGCGGAGCTTGCGCATGGCGGGCCAGCCGGCATAGCGCGTCTTCCAGGTGGTGCTCGGGTTCAGCCAGACGGCGAACGTCTCCGCGAAGTCCTCGGCGGGATGGCACTGGGCGTAGTTGTAGGGGACGTTGCGCACGTGGCGCTTGGAGTGGGGATCGGTCGTGTAGAAGTAGGGGTTGTAGGGCTGGCGGGGAGAGCCGAACGTCGCCGCCCAGGCCCGGGTGCGGGAGAGGCCGTAGGCGTGGTCGAAGGCGTGACCGGCCTCGTGCCGCAGCAGCTTCATGCACCAGTTGGGCGTGCCCCCCTCCACCTCGAAGGTCATGCGGAACTCGAGCGCCTTCAGGCGGGGGTGGGTGAGGAAGAAGGGGACGCCGATGGCGGGCTGGCCGTCGGGGGACTGCCATTCGTCGGAGACGTAGACGACGGGCTTGAGGCGGAGGTCGCGCGCCTCCAGCTCGTGCAGCAGCTGCGCCACCCGCGGCTCGACCTCGCTCCCCTCGATCTGCGCGCCGAGATCGCAGATGCGGACCTGCAGGAGGTCCTTGTCGGACAGGTGCTGCCAAGCCTGGTCGGTGGCTGCGGCGGCCTGGCTCATGCGGCGGGATCGTAACACCTTCAGCCGAGCAGGCGCGCCAGCTCCTCGGGGTCCTGGGTCGGCTTCTCACAGGCGTAATCCCGGCACAGGTAGGCGGCCGCGCGCCCCTCCAGCAGGGTCTTCCCGCGGAGGAGCGGCAGGTCGGAGCCGAGTCCGCAGGCCAGTACGCGGCGCGGAAGGTAGCGGCCGCGCACCACCCTCAGCAGGGCCTCGGTGTCCGGCTTCCCCATCTCCCCCGCGATCGCGATCTCCAGCAGGGGACCTTCGAGGAGATCGGCGGCGACGAGCAGCGATGGGAAAGCCGACGCCGTGCGCGCCATCGCCGGCCGGGCCACCGCCAGCGTCCGCTCCACGGGCGCCCGGAGCGCCGGATCATCCAGGTGCACGGCGAGGCGGAGGAGGGTCTCGCAGAGCACGCCCGTCCCCGAGGGGAGCGCTCCGTCGTGCAGGCTGCGGGTGCGCGCCAGCAGGCGCTCGTGGTCACGGGCGGTGAAGTAGAAGCCGCCTCCTTCCCCGTCCTCGAAGAGCGCGACGGCTTGCCGCGCGAGCGCCGCCGCCTCGTCCAGCCAGCGTCGCTCGAAGGTGCACTCGTAGAGATCGAGCAGGCCGCGACAGAGGAAGGCGTGATCGTCGAGGTAGGCGGGGAGCGGGGCCGAGCCCTCGCGCCAGCTCGCGCGCAGCCGTCCCGCCGCTCGCAGGTGCGTGAGGACGAACTCCGCCGCGCGCTCGGCCGACCGCAGGTCCTCCTGCCGGGCAATGGCCTGCCAGGCGCGGGCGAATGCGGTGAGGGCGAGGCCGTTCCACGCGGCGAGCACCTTGTCGTCGGTGGCCGGGCGTACCCGCGCGCCGCGCGCGGCGAGGAGCTTCTCCCGGAGCGGCTCCAGGTAACCCGGATCCTCGGGCTCTCCGTGCAGGTGGTTGGGGATGCTCGTGCCCTCGAAGTTCCCCTGCCGCGTGATGTCCCAGGCCTTGCAGGCCGCCAGGGCATCATCCGGGCCGAGGACCTCCTCCACCTGCTCCGGCGTCCAGACGTAATAGCGGCCCTCGTGACCCTCGCTGTCGGCGTCCAGGCTCGACCAGAGACCGCCCTCGGCATGGGTCAGCTCCCGGCGCACGAAGTCCAGCGTCTGCTCCACCACCCGGCGATAGAGAGGCTTCTTCATCGCCAGCCAGGCGTTCACGTACACAGGGACGAGCAGCGCCTGGTCGTAGAGCATCTTCTCGAAGTGGGGGACGAGCCAGCGCTCGTCCGTGCTGTAGCGCGCGAAGCCGCCCCCGATCTGGTCGAACATGCCCCCCAGGGCCATGGCGTCGAGCGTGCGCTCCACCATCCGGCGGGGCACCGCCTCGCCGGTGCGCGCGTGCTCGCGGAGCAGCAGCTCCAGCGCCCCGTGAGGAGGGAACTTGGGCGCGGGGCCGAACCCGCCCCAGCGGGGATCGAAGCGGGAGGCCAGCTCGGCGGCGGCGGCCGAGGCCTCGGCGCGGCCGGGAGGCGGGCCGGCTTCGCCGCGCACGGTCCACAGCTCCTCCAGGTTGGCCGTCATGTCGGCGGCGGAGCGCTCCACCTCCTGGCGCCGCGTGCTCCAGACCTCGTGCAGCCGCGTGAGCACGGTGCGAAAGCTCGCCCTCCCGTACCGGTCCTCCGGGGGCCAGTACGTCCCGCCGTAGAAGGGGCGTCCGTCGGGGGTGAGGAACACGTTGAGGGGCCAGCCGCCCTGGCCGGTGAGGAGCTGCACCGCCGCCATGTAGATCTCGTCGAGATCGGGCCGCTCCTCGCGGTCCACCTTGACGGGCACGAACCAGCTGTTGAGCAGCTCGGCGGTGCCGGGGTCCTCGAACGATTCCCGCTCCATGACGTGGCACCAGTGGCAGGCCGCGTACCCGATGGACAGGAAGATGGGCCGGTCCAGCAGTCGCGCCCGCGTGAGCGCCCCCTCGCCCCAGGGCTGCCAGTCCACCGGGTTGTAGAGGTGCTGCAGGAGATAGGGGCTGGTCTGGCCGGCGAGGCCGTTCGGCTTGCGCGCGGCTGGGAGGGGGTCAGGTATTTCCATGTCCTTTTCCTTCCTTTTATCCCGAAGGCCGAGGAAAAGGAAACAGGAAATACCTGACCCCTTCCGATCCTCACTCCACCAGGAAGGTCGTCTCGCCGTTGCCGATCACGGTGCCCTTCTCCCGGACCACGATGCGGTAATGGTAGCGGCCGGGGCCCAGGCTCCTGGCGGGGATCATGTCCCGCACCTGGCCGCAGCGCTCATCCTTGAGGTCGAGCGCCAGGGGCGGGAACTCCACCGGAGAGGCGCCCTCCAGCACGCGCGTCACGTCCAGGGAGGTCTTCACCATCTTGGACCGGCAGACCAGCGCCACCAGGGCCGTGGGACGGGCGGCGTCGAGCGGATCGTCCGCGCGGTGGACGAGGGAGCCGCTCTTGCGGACCATCCCGTCGCGGGTGAACGCCCCCGGCCCGGGCTGCAGCACCACCGGCTGCACGACCTCGGCCAGGGCGTCCTCGGGATCGGGCCACGTCCCCTCGGTGCGGGAGGAGAACACCTTGTCGCTGGTCAGCTCGCGGGCGACCGCGACCAGCTCGAACGGCCCCGGCTTCAGCTCGACCACGCTCTCCAGGGCCACCGCCACGTTCGAGCCCGCGACCTGGGTGCGGGCCGAGGTCTCGGCGGCGATCTTCTCGATCGCCACCACCGACGCTCCGAGGTCCCAGGTGGCGCCGGGGAGAGCCGTGGGCGGGGCCACGACCTGGAGCAGCGCCGAGAACTTCCCGTCCTTCCAGGCCAGGGGGACGAAGCCCGCGCGCAGGGGAGAGGCGGCGCTCTCGGTCTCCACGGCGAAGTGGGCGAGGAGGCGGTTCGTCACCCGCTGCTGCGCGCTCTGCACGACGGTCTGCCCGCGCGCCCGCACCTTCACCTTGGGGACGTCCAGCAGCACGCGCACGGGGAGCGCGACGTCGGTGGGGAGGCCCGTGGGGTCGAAGGAGAGGAGCCACAGGCAGCCGAAATCCTCCTTGATGCCGCCCACCATGCGCTTGGGCGTCACGCCGTTGATGAACGCCTTGCCCCCCGTCTCCACCGCCAACGACTGCAGCGTCTTCTGCGCGTCGTGCACGCGCACGGAGGATTCCTGGAGGGGCTGCGCCTCCACCGTGTAGAAGCGGATCCCCAGCGCCGCCGCCTCCTTCACCACCCGATCGAAGGAGAGCTCGCCCCCGATGCTCAATCCCGTCTGGGATTCCAGGGTCCCCATCTGCTGGTTCGTGGCAAGCGCGTTCTTCGCCACGGTGGACGCGGAGAGGAACGAAAGATAGTGATCTCCGGCGTTGCGCCTGGTGGTGTCGGCGAAGTAGAGGACGGCCTTGGGCGCGTCCACGTCGGCCAACCTCCCGATCGCCATTCCCAGGCGAGCCAGATCCCGCTGCGTGCGCCAGCGCTCCTCCTCCGCGTACAGCCGGACCTGTCGGATCATGCGGTCCAGCGTGGGCTGACCGCCCCCGCTCCGGTCGCCGGCTTGGCGTCCCGGCTCGAGGATGTTCTGCAGCTTCCACTCCTCGTCGCTGGCGTAGGTCTCGAACTGGGTCACGTCCTTCTCGAGGCGGGCAAGGGCGGCGAGCAGGGCGTCCAGGCTCTCCGTGAAGGGCTGCAGGGTCACGAGGCTGCGACCGTTGGAGACGACGGCGGCGCGGTCTCCCTCGTTCAAGATCTGCGCGAGCGTGTCCTTGGCGAGCTGGATGGCGCGCGCCCGGCCGCTCTGCGTCAGGTGCCACTGGTCGAAGTACACGAGCCAGGTAGCCGGCCGGACCACGGGGGCTTCCTGAGGGACCGGCGATTCCTCCGTCCTGTCCGGTGGCCGAGGTGTCGCGGTCGGGCAGACGGCGTCGGCCGTGAACGTCTCCACCTTCTTGCCGCCCACCCAGAGCTGGAACCCCTCCCGCCGCACCTGGGCCAGCGCCTCCGGGGGCCCGGTCAGGGTGACGTCGATCTGCGCCAGCGCGGTCCCGGTCTCCTCCGTCACCCCCAGGTCGAGCGGGGAGGGAGGCGGGGGTTCCTCCTGGGCCGCCAGGAGGGCCAGCGAGAGAACGAGGGCCGTGCGCACCAGCATGGCGTCCTTATAGCTCAGGCACCCCGCCTCCGGTGCACGTGAACCGTCGATCCCTGTTGCGTGGGAAGGACGAGCGTCTCGGCCAGGGTCACGTGCGGCGGCCGGGTGGCGGCGAACACCACCACCTCGGCCACGTCGTCCGGGGTGAGCGGGGTCATCCCCTCGTAGACCGCCTCCGCGCGGGCGGCGTCGCCGCGGAAGCGGACCAGCCCGAATTCAGACCGCAAGAGTCCGGGATCGACGGAGACCACGCGCACGCCCGTCCCCAGGAGGTCCAGGCGCAGCCCCTCGGTGATCCCGCGGACCGCGTACTTGGTGCCGCAGTAGACGTTCCCCCCCGGGTAGGCCTGGCGGCCGGCGATCGAACCCAGGTGCACGACGGTGCCACGCCCGCGCTCCACCATCCCGGGAAGGATCACCCGGTCCACGTGGAGGAGGCCCTTGACGTTGGTGTCGATCATCTCGGTCCAGTCCTCGAGCTTGCCGCTCTGGAGCGGGTCGAGGCCGCGGCTCAACCCCGCGTTGTTGACGAGCACCTCCACCTCCCGCCAGCCCTGCGGGAGTCCGGCGTAGGCGGCGGCCACCGCGTCGAAGTCGCGCACGTCGGCCGTCACCCAGTGCACGTCCGCCGCCCCCAGCGCGCGGAGCTCCCCGGCCAGGGCCTCCAGACGGTCCCCGCGACGGGCGAGGAGCAGGAGCCGCGCCCCCAGGCCGGCGAAGGCCCGGGCGCACCCGGCGCCGATCCCCGCGCTCGCCCCGGTCACGCACACCACTTTCCCTGCAAGAGACAGCGCCATGGACGACCTCCTCCATTTCACCGGGAAACCTTCGCGCCCTCCGCGCGTACCACGACCTCGCCACGGCTGTCGCCGCGGTGGGAGGATACCCATGCTTCGCTTCCGTACCGGCCCCCTGCCGCTGATCGCCGCCCTTTGCCTCTGCCTGCCGGCGGCGGCGGCCGACAGCCCCAAGCTGCCCAAGCCTCTGAACGTGCAGAACAACGCGCTCGAGCCGGACATCCCCTACCAGATGTTCAAGCTCGACAACGGGTTGACCGTGCTGGTGCACGAGGACCACAAGGCCCCCATCGTGGCCGTGAACCTCTGGTACCACGTGGGCTCGAAGAACGAGAAGCTGGGGAAGACCGGCTTCGCCCACCTCTTCGAGCACCTGATGTTCAACGGGAGCGAGGGGTACAACGACGACTACTTCAAGGTGATGGACCGCATCGGGGCCACCGATCTCAACGGCACCACCAACGAGGACCGCACCAACTACTTCCAGAACGTCCCCACCACGGCGCTCGACACCGCGCTCTGGATGGAGTCGGACCGGATGGGGCACCTGCTGGGCGCCATCACCCAGGCCAAGCTCGACGAGCAGCGCGGCGTGGTGCAGAACGAGAAGCGCCAGGGGGAGAACGAGCCCTACGCCATCTCCGAGGAGATGATCACCAAGGCCTGCTATCCCGCCAACCACCCCTACTCCTGGACCGTGATCGGCTCCATGGACGACCTTAACAACGCCAAGCTCGAGGACGTGCAGGAGTGGTTCAAGACCTACTACGGCCCGAGCAACGCCGTCCTCGTCCTGGCCGGCGACATCGACCTCGCCGCGGCCAAGGAGAAGGCGGCCAAGTTCTTCGGCGACATCCCTTCCGGACCGCCGGTGGGACGCTTCGAGGCCTGGCCCGCCAAGCGCACGGGCACGCAGCGCGCGGCCGCCCAGGATCGCGTCCCCCAGCCGCGGCTGTACAAGGTGTGGAACGTGCCGGGCTGGGGGACCGAGGACGCCGACCACCTGGACATGGTGGCGGCCGTGCTCTCGAACGGAAAGACCTCGCGCCTGTTCAAGCGCCTCGTCTACGACGACCAGATCGCCACCAACGTGCAGACCTACATGGACTCCCGTGAGATCGGCAGCCTCTTCACCATCGTCGCCAACGCCAAGCCCAACGTGGAGCTCTCCACGATCGAGAAGGCGGTGGACGAGGAGCTGCAGCGGCTGATCAAGGATGGACCCACCGAGGCGGAGGTGGAGCGGGTGCGCACGCAGACGCTCGCCGGGTTCATCCGGGGCAGCGAGCGCATCGGCGGCTTCGGCGGGAAGTCCGACATCCTGGCCAAGGGTCTGGTCTTCCGCGGCACTCCCGAGGCCTACAAGGCCTCCCTGGAGCGGGTGCGCACGGCCACCCCGGCCGACCTGCGGCAGGCCGCCGCCGCCTGGCTGTCCGACGGCGTGTACGCCCTGGAGATCACGCCCTTCCCCGAGTACACGAACGCCTCCAAGGGGGCGGACCGCTCCAAGGTTCCCGACGCCGGCTCACCCCCCACGGCCGCGCTCCCCAAGGTGGAGAAGGCCACGCTGTCGAACGGCATGCAGATCGTGCTGGCGCATCGGGAGGCGGTGCCCGTCGTGAACATGTCGCTGCTGCTCGAGGGCGGCTACGCCTCGGACCAGTTCGCCGCTCCGGGGACGGCCTCCCTGGCCATGAACATGCTCGACGAGGGCACCTCCAGCCGGAACGCCCTCCAGATCAGCGAGGAGCTGCAGCGCCTGGGCGCCACCCTCAACACCGGGGCCAACCTCGACCAGGCCACGGTGGCGATGTCCGCCCTGAAGCCGAACCTGGGCCCATCGCTCGACCTCCTGGCCGACGTCGTGCTCCACCCCAGCTTCCCCGAGCAGGACTTCCAGCGGCTGAAGCAGCAGCGCCTCGCCCAGATCCGCCAGGAGAAGTCCTCGCCCGTGCAGATGGGGCTGCGCGTGTTTCCGCCCCTGATCTTCGGCACCGGGCACGCCTACGGCCTGCCCTTCACGGGCTCAGGGTACGAGGACACCATCACGAAGATGGACCGGGGAGCGATCGTCAAGTACCACCAGACCTGGTTCAAGCCCAATCACGCCACGCTGGTGGTGGTGGGCGACACCACGATGGCCGAGCTGAAGCCCATGCTCGAGGATCGGTTCAAGGGCTGGGCCAAGGGCGACGTCCCCGAGAAGAACCTGGCCCAGGTGAAGGTCCCGGACAAGGCGGTCGTCTACCTGGTGGACAAGCCGGGCGCGCTGCAGTCCGTGATCCTGGCCGGACACGTGGCGCCGCCCACGAACAACCCCGAGGAGATCGCCATCCAGACGCTGAACACCATCCTGGGCGGCAGCTTCACCTCGCGCCTCAACATGAACCTGCGCGAGGACAAGCACTGGGCGTACGGCGCGGGCAGCTTCTTCGTGGACGCCCGCGGCCAGCGGCCGTTCCTGGCCTACGCGCCGGTGCAGACGGACAAGACCAAGGAATCGGTGGCCGAGGTGGCCAAGGAGCTGAAGGACATCCTGAACGGCCGCCCCGCCACCGACGAGGAGCTGGCCAAGGCCAAGGACAACCAGACGCTCACCCTGGCCGGGCAGTGGGAGACGGCAAACGCCGTCGCCGGCTCGCTCACCGACATCGTCCGCTTCGGGCTCCCCGAGGACTACTACGCCACGTTTCCCACCAAGGTGCGCGCCCTCAACGTGGGGAACGTCTCCAGCGCCGCCAAGGTCCTCCACCCGGACAAGCTGATCTGGGTGATCGTGGGCGACCGGGCCAAGATCGAGCCCGGCATCCGCGAGCTGAACCTGGGGGAGGTCAAGTACCTGGACGCCGACGGCAAGCCGGTTTCCTAGGACAGGACGAGAAGGACACCCGCCCCCCCGGTCGGCGCCGGGGGGGCGGGCTTTGTGCCGCTACTTGGTGAACTTGTAGCGGCTCACGTGCTGCGTGCCGTCGGAGAGATCGAGGAGCAGCTCGTAGCACTTGCCTGCGAAGCTGCTGCTCGTCTGCCACGTGAAGACGAACTGGTTCGCGCTGGCATCGTAACGGAGCCCCGAGCTGCCGCTGGTGTCCGCGGGCAGCGGATCCTGCGGGGCGCTGCTGTCGCAGCTGATCTGCCGGTACTGCAGCGGGTTGTTCACCACCGTGGAGAGGCTGGTCACGTAGGCCCCTGCCGCGTCCTTGAGCTGCCACTTGACGGGGATGGTCCGGCCCGCCTTCCCGGTGTTGAGCACGGGCAGGTTCTCCACCGGCGCGAAGAAGCCCAGGAACGTGTAGGTGGACTGCAGCGAGAACGCACCGCTGCTGCCGTCGTGCTTGGCGTCCCCGGCGAAGGAGGCGGTGAGCGCCTGCACGCCGGGCTGGCTGGCGGTGTACTGGACGGCGCAGGTGGAGACGCCGCCGCTTCCCGACAGCGTGCAGGAGGCCGGGGCGAAGCTGCCGGGCTTGCTGCTGGCAAGGCTTACCGAACCCTGGGGCGCGCTGGCCGTGCCCGGGGCGGAGCTGTCGGAGACGGTGACCGTGCAGCTCACGGTGGCCCCCACGATGACGGAGTTGGCGCTGCAGGAGAGGAGGCTGGTGCTGGCGCGCTTCTGTACGTCGTGATCCGTGGAGGCCGCGCTACCCACCAGGTTGGCGTCCCCTGCGTAGACCACGCTCAGCGTCTTGGGGCCGACCACGCCAGGGACGAGGCTGCAGCTTCCCGCGGTGGCGGGGGCAGAGCAGCTCGCGCCCGTGCCGTCGCTCACCGTGACGTCGCCGGTGATGGGGGCGGCCCCGGGCGCGTTCACCGAGACGGACCACGTCACCAGCACCGGAGCGTCGACGAGCGAGGGATCGGGCGTGTCGGAGAGCACCGCCGCGGTGGTGGCCGCCTTGTCGACCTGGTGGGCGACCGTGCCCGCCGAGGGCTGGAAGTTGGCATCCCCTGCGTAGGCGACGGAGAGCGTTCTCGGCCCGGGGGAGACGAATGCCAGAGAACAGCTCCCCGCCGCCACGTCAGCGGAGCAGGAGGCGCCAGTGCCGTCGGACACGGTCACGGTGCCGCCGGGCGAGCCGGCGCCCGGCGCGACCACGGACACCGACCAGGGAACGGAGACGGGCTGGCCAACGACCGAGGGGCTCGCGCTGAGAGCCGCGATCGAGAGGCTGGTGTCCGCCTTGTCCACCTGGTGCGCAGCCGAATCGGACGAGCCGTTGAAATCGGCGTCGCCGGAGTAGGAGACGCTCAGGGATCTAGGCCCGGCCGAAGCGAACGTGACCGAGCAGCTTCCCGCGGCCAGAGGCGCGGAGCAGGAGGCGCTGCCGCCGTCATCCACTGTGACGTTGCCACTCGGCGAGCCCGCGCCGGGTGCGACGACGGAGACCGACCAGCTCACGGAGACGGGCTGGCCGACGACCGACGCGCTCGGGCTCAGGTTCGAGATCGAGAGGCTGGTGTCCGCCTTGTCCACCTGGTGCGCAGCCGAATCGGACGAGCCGTTGAAGTCCGCGTCGCCCGCGTAGGACACGCTGAGCGAGCGGGCACCGGCGGAGGCGAAGCTCACACTGCAGCTTCCCGCGGCCAGAGGCGCGGAGCAGGAGGCGCTGCCGCCGTCATCCACTGTGACGTTGCCACTCGGCGAGCCCGCGCCGGGTGCGACCACCGAGACCGACCAGCTCACGGAGACGGGCTGGCCGACGACCGAGGCGCTCGGGCTCAGGTTCGAGATCGAGAGGCTGGTGTCCGCCTTGTCCACCTGGTGCGCAGCCGAGTCGGACGAGCCGTTGAAGTCGGCGTCGCCGGAGTAGGAGACGCTCAGGGATCGAGGCCCGGCCGAAGCGAACGTGACCGAGCAGCTTCCTGCGGCCAGAGGCGCGGAGCAGGAGGTGCCGGCGCCGTCATTCACCGTGACGTTGCCACTCGGCGAGCCCGCGCCGGGTGCGACCACCGAGACCGACCAGCTCACGGAGACGGACTGGCCGACGACCGAGGCGCTCGGGCTCAGGTTCGAGATCGACAGGCTGGTGTCCGCCTTGTCCACCTGCTGCGAGAGGGCGGCGGCGGACGGCTTGAAGTCCCCATCGCCGGCGTAGGACACGGACAGGGCGCGTGCCCCGGCCGACGGGAAGGACAGTGAACAGCCGCCCGCCGCCACAGGAGAGGAACAGGTGGAGCCGGCACCGTCGCTCACCGAGACGGTGCCGGTGGGAGTGCCGGCGCCGGGGGCGATGACGGAGACCGACCAGGTCACGGAGACGGCCTGACCGACGACCGAGGTGGCCGGTGACGCGGTGGCGGAGACGCTGGTGTCCGCCCGCTGCACGTTGTGGTTCTTGGCGTCGGCGGAGGGGTTGTAGCCCGCGTCCCCGGCGAAAGAGACGCTGAGGCTGCGGTTCCCGGCGGAGGCGAAGGTGAGCGTGCAGCTCCCGGCGGAGGCCGCCGCCGAGCAGGACGCCCCCGTGCCGTCGCTCACGGTGACGGCACCCGTGGGAGTACCGGCTCCCGGAGCTTGCACGGCCACCGACCAGCTCACCACCACCGCCTGGCCGGTGACCGAGGGGCTCGGGCTGTCCGCCAGCAGCGTGGTCGTGGTGTTCGCCTTGGTCACGCTGTGCGCCTTGCTGGCCGACGCGGGATTGAAGTTCGCGTCCCCGCCGTAGGCGACGGCAAGGGTCCGCGCTCCTCCCGTCGGGAACGAGAGCGCGCAGCTCCCCGCGCTGACCGGGGCCGAGCAGGTGAGGCCGTCGCCGGCGTCCACGGAGACGCTCCCGGTGGGCGTGCCCGAGCCGGGAGCGGCCGCAGCCACGGTCCAGGACACCGTGACCGGCTGCCCCACCGTGGACGGGCTGGGGGAGACGCTCGCCGTCACGGAGGCGTTCGCCTGGTTCACCTCGTGCGAGGCGTTGCCGGCGGAGGCGTGGAAGCTCGCGTCGCCGGCGTAGGACGCGGTCAGCGAGCGGGTCCCCGCCGTGGGGAACACCAGCGCGCAGGTCCCGGCCGCGACCGATGCCGAGCAGGACGCGCCCTGGCCGTCGCTGACCGTGACCATCCCGGTGGGCGTCCCCGCTCCGGGGGACAACGGGGAGACGGAGAAGCCCACCGAGACAGACTGGCCGGACACGGAAGGATCGGGGGACGCGAGAGTGATGCTGGTGGCCGTCGACGCCTTGTCCACGGTGTGCGCCGCGTTCCCCGAGGAAGCGGCGTAGCTCGTGTCGCCGGCGTAGGAGGCGGTGAGTGTCTTGGCTCCCGCCGTGGAGAGCGTCAGCGTGCAGCTCCCCGCCGACACCGGGGCCACGCAGGAGTTCCCCGCGCCATCGGACACGGTGACGTTGCCGGTCGGTGGTCCGGCCACAGGGACCGCGCCGGACACCGAGAAGGAGACCGACACCGCCTGCCCGGCCACCGAGGGGTCGGGCGTGTCGGCGGTGATCGACGTGGTCGTGCTCGCCTTGTTGACGGCCAGCGTGGCGGCGGAGGAGGTGAGTGAGCCGCAACCATCCGTGACCACCACGTCGTAGCTGCCGGCATCGCCGCCCAGGACGGCGGCGATGGCGTACGTGGAGGCGGTGGCGCCGGCGATGTTCGTGCCGTTCTTCCGCCACTGATAGGTGCCACCGCTGGCGGTGACGGAGAAGGAGGCGGACTGGCCCACGGTGCGCGTCAGGCCCACGGGCTGGGAGGAGATCTGCGGTGCGCAGACCGACAGCGTGCCGTTCCCGGTGGCGAAGTCCTGCGCGGAGGTCGCGCCCTTCAGGGTGAAGGAGGTGCTGCCGCCCGGGGTCGCTCCCGCGGTGGTGGTGAGCGTCATGGTGGCCGTCTTGTTGCTCTCGGGGGGGTTGAAGTGCACGGTGGCGGGATTGAACGTGGCCGTGACCCCGGGCGGCAACGCCGTCGTGAAGCTGAAGCTCACGTCGAAGGAGCCGTTCGAGCCGCTTCCCGTGCCACGCAGGATGGTCACCGTGTAGGTGGCGGAGCCGCCCTGGTTCACGGTGGCCGGCGACGACGCCGAGACGGAGAGCGCGCCCACCTTCGGGCTGTCCAGGAAGGTGGTGTGCGCCTCGGACCGGGATCCGGTGGCGGTGAGCCAGAAGCGGATGCCGATGTCGTGGTGCTCGGGGGAGAAGTCCTGGTTCACGATGCGGCCGTCGGCGTCCGCCACGGAGGAGAAGACGCGCGGCGTGCAGCGGCCGTCCTTGAGCACCAGGGAGACGGTCTCTCCGGGTTCCCAGCCCGAGCCGGACATGGTGACGATCGTTCCCGGGGCGTAGTCGTCCTGGTCGGTCCACACCGTGGCGAAGCGGTAGGCCTCGGCGGAGGCGGAGGATCCGCCCACGGCGAGCACCTGCCCCTCGTCGGACAGGGGGGTCAGCGCGGCGCCGGCGCGCGCCGCCACGAGCAGTCCGGTGGAGACCGACACCTCGCGCCAGGGGAGGAAGAGCTCGGCGAGGTCGAGCGCCTCTCCGTCCGACGTCCCGCCCGCGAGCAGCGCGGCGTTGTTGAGGGGAAGGCGGAGCGCCAGGTGTCCCTGCCGTGGCGTCCCCATGGAGATGGAGGAGCTCACGGTGTCGAACAGGGGGTCGAACATCTCGGTGGAGGCAAGGTCGGCGCTGCCGTCGGATCCTCCCGCGACGAGGACCCGGTGATCGAGCAGGAGCGTGGCGGACGCGTGCACGCGCGGCACCGTCATGGCCGGGCCCGCGGCCAGGGTGCCGCCTTCCCCGTCGAAGAGGTCGGTGCTGGCGGTGACCTGCACGCCGTCGAAGCCCCCGGCCAGGAGCACGCGGCCGTCGTCCAGCAGGGCGGCGGCGTGCCCGGAGCGCGGCTGGCTCATGCTGCCCGCCGCCGTGAACAGACCGGTGTGCGGATCGAAGGTCTCCAGAGTCGCGCTGGCTCCGTCGGCGGAACGGCCGCCGGCCACGAGCACGCGCCCGTCGGCGAGACGGGTCGCCGTGTGCTCCGCCCGCGCCTCGCCCATGCCGCCGGGAACGTCGTACCAGGCATCAACGGCGGGGTCGTACAGCTCGGCGGAGGCGAGCGCGGCCTCATCGGCGCCCAGGCCGCCCGTCACGAGCACGCGGCCGTCCGGGAGGCGCACGGCGGCCGCTCCACTGCGCGGCGTCCCCATCGAGGAGACCGCGGTGAAGCTGCCGTCGCTTCCGCGGACCTCGGCGGACGCCACCGGCCCGGATTCGCCGCGGCCTCCCGCCACCAGCAGCCGCCCATCGTCGAGGAGCACGGCGATCGGATGCGCACGGGCGACGCTCGCTGCGCCGTCCAGGCTCCAGGTGCCGGAGGATCCTGCGGGAGGAAGCGAGCTGTGGAGGGTGAACGCCGTGAAGGCGAGCACGCCGAGGGCCACGCATGCCCGGAGACGCGGTGAGCGCATGAGCGACTCCTCCGACCGCCATGTCCCCGTGCGCGGCTTTACATACGGCGAAACTTCCGCGCGTCAATACCGATCCATCGCGCGCGGGGATGAAAAATCATCACGATCACGTAGTCGTGCGCAGGGCCGCGGGCGACAAGACCGTCACCTGCACGCGCGCTGGAAGGCAATGTCGGTCGTCGGCCCCGTCGGTCTTGTGGGTCATTCGCATCACGAAACCGTAGCGCGGCGTGCGCTACGATCCGCGCCCATGGCGCGCAACGTGGAGATCGGGCTGAACGGCGTGATCGTGGCGGTGACGCGCCGCGTTCCCCGTGTCCTCGTCCTGCGCGCGACCGACGCCCTCCCCTTCGGGCCATTCGATCCCGAGGACGACCGCACCCTGGAGCTGGGCCTGCGCCGGTGGGTGCGGCGGCTCACGGGGACGGACGTGGGGTACGTCGAGCAGCTCTATTCCTTCGGCAACCGCGATCGCGATCCCCGGGAGCGAGAGGGGGGGCCGCGCGTCGTGTCCATCGCCTACCTGGCGCTCATGCGGGAGCTGGCGCTGGCCGAGGGAAGCGGCGCGGTCTGGCGGGACGTCTACGGCTACCTCCCCTGGGAGGATTGGCGGGAAGGACGCCCCGCGATCCTGGCCAGGACGGTGGTGCCGCGCCTCTCCGGGTGGATCGAGGAAACGCGGGAGCGCGAGGAGCGCCGCCGCCGCCGGGAACGGGTGGAGGTGGCCTTCGGCCTGCACGGTGCCCCGTGGAACGAGGAGCGGGTCCTCGACCGCTACGAGCTGATCTACGAGACCGGTCTGGCGCAGCAGTCCGCCCTGGGCGCGCCCATGGCCATGGACCACCGCCGCATCCTCGCATCGGCGCTGGGGCGCCTGCGGGGGAAGCTCAAGTACCGGCCGGTCGTCTTCGAGCTGCTCCCCGCCGCGTTCACGCTCCTGGAGCTGCAGCAGACGGTGGAGGCCCTGGCCGGGCAGGAGCTGCACAAGCAGAACTTCCGGCGCCTGGTGGAGACCGCCGGGCTGGTGGAGCGCACGACCCGAGTGCGGCGCGCGACGGGCGGGAGGCCGGCGGCGCTTTACCGGTTCCGGCCGGACGTGCTGCGGGAGCGCCCCGCTCCCGGAATGGGACTCCCCCGGGGCTGGCGTTCGGGCTGAGACGAAGATATGCTCGCCGCGAGTCTAAGGAGGACGCGTGGCGATGCTCGGCAAGCTCCACGGGGAACGCGAGGTCCGGCTGCGGCGTGTGCTGCCCGGCATCGAGGTGGCCGCCCTGGCGCCCACCCTGGCCCGCATCGATGCCCTGAAGCGGGTGCGGCGCGCCATCATCCTCGCCCACAACTACCAGACGCCGGACATCTTCCACGGCGTGGCCGATCTGACGGGGGACTCGCTGGCCCTGGCCCGGGAGGCGGCCCGCACGGACGCGGACGTCATCGTGCTGTGCGGCGTCCACTTCATGGCGGAGACCGCCAAGCTGCTGAACCCGGGCAAGACCGTGCTCCTGCCCGACCTCGGCGCCGGCTGCTCCCTGGCGTCCTCCATCACGGCGCAGGACGTGCGCCGGCTGCGGGCCGCGCATCCGGGGCTTCCCGTGGTCGCGTACGTCAACACCTCGGCCGAGGTGAAGGCCGAGGCCGACGTCTGCTGCACCTCGGCCAACGCCGTGGCGGTGGTGGAGTCGCTGGGGGCCCCGGAGGTGATCTTCGTCCCCGACCGTTACCTGGGGCGCCATGTCGCCTCCCGCACGCCGGTGCGTCTGGTTCTCTGGGAGGGCTCCTGCGAGGTGCACGAGCGCTTCACGGCCCGTGAGGTGGACGCGCTGCGGGAGACCCATGCCGGCATCCGCGTGCTCGCCCATCCCGAGTGCCCGCCCGACGTGCTGGAGGCGGCGGACCACGTGGGCTCCACCGCCGACATGGTGCGCTACCTGCGGGCGGAAATGCCGCGGCAGGCCGTGCTCCTCACCGAGTGCTCGATGAGCGACAACGTGGCCGCCGAGCTCCCCCAGGTGGAGCTGGTCCGGCCCTGCAACCTCTGCCCTCACATGAAGACGATCACGCTCGAGAAGGTCGAGCGCAGCCTGCTGGAGATGGAGCACCGGATCGAGATCCCCGAACCCGTCGCTTCCCGCGCCCGCCGGGCGGTGGAGCGCATGCTCGACGTCCGATGACCGGTCCCGACGTCCTGGTGGTTGGCTCCGGCGTGGCGGGACTGGCGGCGGCGCTGCGCCTCGCCCCCCGGCGCGTGCGGCTCCTCACCGCGTCCCCCGTGCTCGCCTCCGGCTCGAGCCCCCTCGCCCAGGGGGGGATCGCGGCGGCGGTGGGCGAGGGGGACTCGGCGGAAGCGCACGCCCAGGACACGGCGGCGGCGGGCGCCGGCCTCGGCGATGCGGAGGCGGTGGCCTCCCTGACGGGGGCCGGGTCCGAGGCCATCGCCTGGCTCCGCTCCTGCGGGGTCCGGTTCGACCCGGGGCTCGCGCGTGAGGGTGCGCACGGTGCCGCCCGCGTCCTCCACGCCGGCGGGGACGCGATCGGGGCGGAGCTGGTGCGGGCGCTGGGCGCGGCGGTGGAGTGCGCGGACCACGTGGAGGTCGTGACCGGGACCCGGGTGCTCGCCCTTCTCCGCCACGGCGTGCGGGTCGTCGGCGCGGGCACGGCCGGCGGCGACCACGTGGCGGGTGCCGTGGTCCTGGCCACGGGGGGCGTGGGCGGGCTCTACGCCGCGACCACCAATCCTCCTACCGCGGTGGGGGAGGGCATCCTCCTGGCGGGGGACGTGGGAGCGCGCCTGGCCGACCTCGAGTTCGTCCAGTTCCATCCCACGGCGCTGGCGGTGGGACGCGATCCCATGCCGCTCCTCACCGAGGCCCTG
The DNA here is from genome assembly GCA_036274395.1 of Candidatus Polarisedimenticolaceae bacterium. GTDB lineage: Bacteria > Acidobacteriota > Polarisedimenticolia > Polarisedimenticolales > DASUFT01 > DASUFT01. The sequence continues at coordinate 20,101 of DASUFT010000015.1, forward strand.
CGCGGCGAGGGCGCGCTCCTGCTCGACGCCGCCGGCCGGCGCTTCGTGGACGAGCTGGCTCCGCGCGACGTGGTCGCGGTCGAGGTGGAGCGGGCCTGGCAGGCGACCGGGGGCGCCTTCCTCGACGCCCGGGCCATCGGCAGCGTGGCGCGCCGGTTCCCCAGCGTGGCGCGGCTGTGCCACGAGGCCGGACTGGATCCGGCGACGGACCTCCTCCCCGTGAGGCCGGCCGCGCACTACCACATGGGCGGGATCGCCGTGGACGGGTGGGGAAGGAGCAGCGTCCCCGGGCTGTGGGCCTGCGGCGAGGTGGCGGCCACCGGCGCGCACGGAGCCAACCGGCTCGCCAGCAACTCGCTGCTGGAAGCGGTCGTCCTCGCCGCGCGTCTGGGCGAGGCGCTGCGCGGAAGGCCGCTGCCTCGTCCCGCGCCGCGGCACGCCGAGGTCCCGCGCCAGGTCTCGGTGGACCGGGACGACCTGCGCGCAGCCATGCGCGCCTGCATGATCCGCGACGTGGGGCTGCTGCGGAGCGGGCCCGGCCTTGCGGCAGCCCGGGAGACGCTCTCCACGCTGGGAGAGGAGGCGGCCGCCGCCGGGGACCGCCGGACCGCCCGCGCCTGCCGCCTCGCACGCTGGATCACCGTGGCGGCGGAGGCACGCCGCGAGAGCCGGGGTGCGCACCGGCGGAGCGACTGGCCCGCGACCGATCCGGCGCAGGCGCGCCGCAGGTTCTGGACCGCCGCCGCGCTGGAGGGCGGATTCGCGGCAACGCGACGTACCGCGGGGGCCGCACCGGGCGTATAAGGGTCCCCCTATTCGCTGGGGGGATCCGTGCGGCCGCTCTGCTTCGCGCTCCTGGTGGGGAGTCTCTCTGCCACGCCCACGCTGGCCCAGGTGTCCGGGACGGCGTTCGAGGACAGGAACGGGAACGGCATCCAGGACGCGGGAGAGCCCGGCCTGCCAGGCGTCCAGATCGAGGTGTTCGGCACGCGCGACGCCGGGGGCGCCTTCGACCAGACCGCGTCCTCCACGGCCGCGGGCGACTGGTCCGCGGCCCCCGGGAACGGCTGCTACCTGGTGCTCCCCGCAGACCCGACGGGCTGGCGGCTGACGCAGACGCGGAACGAGTCGTACGTGAAGAGCACCCCGGGGTACGTGCACCCGGTGGGGCGGGCCCGGCTGGCGAAGCTCGACCTCGGCATCGCCAACTTGAAGACGGGCGCCTTCCGCTACGCCTCCATGGGCGACAGCATCGCGCGCAACTTCAACGCCTGCACGTTCCCGGCGGCGTTCACGTACACGAACCAGGTGCGCGCTCGCCTCCAGTGCACCGCCCCGGCGGCCGTGATGACAGCGGACAACACCGCGGTCCTGGGAGAGGACACGGACGACCTGCTGACCAACGACGGGGCGGCGGATGGGAACAACGTGTTTGCGCAGATCCAGCGGCAGCCCGACCTCATCACCCTCTCCATCATCGGCAATGACATGAAGGACATCGATCCCCCCACCGGGTCCCAGACCGAGATCAACGCCGCGGTGGGGGAGATGATCGATTCCCGGCAGAACCTGCAGGAGATCCTGTCCGCCTTCGCCTCGGAGATCCCGGGGGCGGACGTGACGCTGAACACGCTCTACGACAACCTGGCCTACAACTGCTACACGGGGACGAGCACGGCGTTCCACCGGCAGTGGTTCCCGGTGCTGAACCAGATGCTGCGCGACCTCGCCTGGGGGCAGACCCGGCGCTTCTCCACGAACGAGGTGGGGGTCGAGTTCGCCCACGAGGACCAGCAGGCCGCCTGCTTCGGGTTCGACGGCCAGATCTGCCGGGACCTGTTCGGCCTGGACCGCATCCACCCCACGGACAGCGGCTATACCGTCGTCCGGGAGAAGGTGTGGGAAGCCGACGGCGGAGTGAACCTCGGCCCCAAGGATGCGCTCGCCCGCACGGCGATCACGGCGGACTACGGATTCCTGCGCCGGGTGCGCCGCATCTACCCGTCCACGTGGGAGGCCCGCAGCGGGGCCAGCATCACCGATCCCACCGCCGCCTTCTCCGAGACGGACGGCGGTGCGCCGGCGGGGATCGCGCTGGGGAGTGCGGCCCAGGAGGTGCGCTTCGCGGGGTTCCCGGACTGGTGGGACGAGATCGCGATCGTGAAGGTGCTGGCCGGGGTGCGCTACCGCACCAGCGGCACGGTGGGGGACGACTTCTACCGCATCGAGGCCTCGATCAACGACCAGTTCCGTCCCCCCGCCGGGTTCAACTACACGCCGACCAGCTGGAACTTCTTCACGCCCATCGTGGGCAGCGGCGGGCCGGACGCCGCCTTCCCGAACGTCGAGCTGCTCGTGCGCCCCAACGTCGCCGCCTACCGGGAGGTCTCGGCGACGCTCACGAAGAACGCGGTGCTGGCGGGAGGCGCCGGCGAGTACAGCTGGCCCGCGCTCACGCACGCCGACCTGGCGACCACCACGTTCCGGGTGGCCGCGGCACCGAAGGCCGCCACGCCGGGGAACGATGCCTACCAGGTGCAGCTCGACGCCGCCTGGCTCGACCTCTACGGCTACGAGAAGCCGCGGCCGCCGGAGGTGAGCGACCTGCGGCTCACCCGGCTGGGGGATGGCACGGTCCTGGCCTCCTTCGCGCCCCTTTCCGGGGCGCAGCGGTACAACGTCTACCAGGGTCACCTGGACACGCTTCGTGCGGGAGGGCTCGACCACGGGGCAGGCGCGCTCTGCGCGGCGCCCACGTCCGATGCCGGCGGCGGGCGCCTCCAGGCCTCCGTCTCCGCCCCCCAGCAGGTCGCGAGCGCGACCTACTGGCTGGTCACCGCCCACGTGAGCGACGTGGAGTCGCCCTCGGGGACGGCCACGGGCGGGGCGGAGCTGGACCGGGCGCAGAGCACCTGTCACTGAAGCTCTGGCGGCAGCGCCGCGTGCACCCGCTGCGCCCGCGCCGGATCCCCCACGCGAGCGAGCGCCAGCATCACGTTCCGGAGGAGGCGGGGCGCCGGGAGCGTGGTCCGCTCCAGGCCCTCGATGCCGGCGGCGAGCGCGGCGGCCGGCTGATCCCGGTAGAGCCACGCCGCCACCGCGCGCAGCTCGATCAGGGGATCGTGGTGCACGCCGTGGAGCGTCGCCAGCGGGCCCGCCCCCCGCAGAGCGAGGGCGCGATCGAGGGCGCGGTCGATGCGCTGCGGGTCCAGGGAAGCCACCGGAGCAGGATCGAGCGCCGCCACGTCCGGGGCGAAGCCCTGCCGCAGGAACAGGAAGTCCTGCTCGTCGGCGTAGACCAGGCGCCACTCCGGGCTGGCAAGGAGGTAGGCGACCCACTCCGGCGTCTCGGCGAGCGGGGCCAGCACGATCTGCGGGTCCCAGCGGGGGAGCTCGAACGGGAGCGTGGCTCCGTCGAGGAGGCGCCGGTAGCTGCGGAAGAACTCCTCTCCCATCACCTCGGTGCGGGCGTCGATGAAGGCCTTGCGCCCGGTGGCGAAGCCGACGAATCCGCCCTCCTCCCAGGAGTTCAGGAGCCTGCCCTCCGGCACCCGGGCGTTCAGGAAGGCGCACGCGCGCACGGGCAGGAAGTTCTCGTTGAAGGCGTGGCCGGTGCGGTGGGGAAGGCGCTGCTGCGCGTAGAACCAGCCGCTCCTGATCTGCAAGGACAGGACGACGCAGGCGGCGATCACCGCGCTCGCGATGGCGGCCGACAGGCGAGGAGACGCCGTGCGCGCAGACAGGCCGGAGATCACCAGCGGACCCACGGCCACCGCGAAGTAGCCGAAGTTCTTCTCCGCCTGCCAGAGGAGGAAGCCGAAGGCGGCGAGCACGAGCCAGTCCACCAGGTCGAGACGGCGGTACCCCAGCCCCAGCCCGAGGACCGTCAGGGCGGCGCCGAGATGGATGAAGAGGATGGGCTGCAGCAGCACCAACGCACCGTTCGCGGTGTACTCGAAGAGCGACCAGGGGGACTGGAACTCGACCACGCCGAGATCGGGGCGGTTGTAGAGGCTCCCGCCGCTGATCTCCCAGAGCTGCCGCAGGGGGTAGAGCAGGGCCTGGGGCCCGAACGGGTTCAGACAGCAGGCCAGGAGCGCCACCACCGCCGCGAGGAGGAGAGGCCGGGCCTCGCGGCCCTCCCGGAACAGCGCGATCAGGGCGTGCAGGCCGATGGCGACGAGGCCCAGCACGTACAGGCTGTGGACGTTGACCCAGAGCGCCATCAGCGGCGGCAGCGCCCAGATCCAGCGCCGCTCCAGGCAGAGCAGGACGGCGCCCAGGAGAAGCCAGGAGGCGGCGTGCGGCCGCACCTCCCAGAGGTTGGCGCCGGCGAAGACGAGGAGCCACACGGGCAGCCACGGCGAGACCTCACCCTCCCGCCGGATGCTGCGCAGCGCCAGCAGGGCCATGGCCCCGAGCGTGAGGAGGAGGTTCAAGGCGACGATCCCCGCCGTGCCCAGCGCGCGCCAGGCGCCCACCATGGCCACCTGCCAGAGCCACTGCAGATCGAGGTAGGGGCGGCCGGCGACGGTCCAGGTGAGGTCGTCTCCGAGGCGGAACCCGCGCGTGAGGACAGCCCTGCCGGCGGCGAGCTGGAATCCGATGTCGGGGCCGAAGATCTCGCGCCAGCCGAGGAGGACAGCGAGCACGGCCACCCCGGCCAGGGCGAGCGCCCGTGGAACCCGGCTTCCCACGATCGCGTATCATGCACGACCTTTCCCGAAACGTGAGGAGCGCGCCCATGACCCGCATGCACGACGTGGACTTCCAGGTGTTCGGCGACGACCTGCAGTTCGTGGAGGTCGAGCTCGACCCCGGCGAGGCCGCCCTCGCCGAGGCCGGCGGCATGATGTACATGGACGACGGCATCGCCATGCAGACCATCTTCGGCGACGGCTCGGGCCAGCAGGCCTCGGGCTTCCTGGGTGCGCTCATGGGGGCGGGGAAGCGCGTGCTCACGGGCGAGTCGCTCTTCATGACGGTGTTCCAGAACCAGGGGACGGGGAAGCGCCGCGTCGCCTTCGGCGCGCCCTACCCGGGGAAGATCGTTCCCGTGGATCTCTCGGAGGTGGGGCACGAGCTGATCGCGCAGAAGGACTCGTTCCTGGCCGGCGCCAAGGGCGTGTCCATCGGCATCGCCTTCCAGAAGCGGATCGGGGCGGGCCTGTTCGGCGGCGAGGGCTTCATCATGCAGCGCCTGCAGGGGGACGGCCTCGTCTTCCTCCACGCCGGCGGCACGCTCATGGAGCGCACGCTGAATCCCGGAGAGGTCCTGCGCGTGGACACGGGCTGCATCGTCGCCTTCCAGCCCTCGGTGGAGTACGACATCCAGTTCGTGGGCGGGATCAAGACCGCGCTCTTCGGGGGAGAGGGTCTCTTCTTCGCCACCTTGCGCGGGCCGGGCAAGGTATGGCTGCAGTCGCTGCCCCTGTCGCGCCTGGCCGACCGCATCTATGCCGCCGCCCCCAAGGCGGGAGGCCGCGGCCGGGAGGAGGGCTCGCTCCTGGGGGGCCTGGGGCGCATCCTGGACGGCGACCGCTAGGCTGCGATGCTGGCCTGCTTCCTCGTCCTCGCCGCTGCTTCCGGGGTCCCGCCCGAGGCGCTGCAGGGCCTGTCGTGGCGCCTGGTCGGCCCCCATCGCGCGGGGTGGAGCACGGCGGTCGCCGGCGTCCCCCAGGCGCCCGACACCTTCTTCTTCGGTGCCGCGGGCGGCGGGGTGTGGAAGACCACGGACGCGGGGCGCACGTGGAGCCCCATCTTCGACCAGGGCCCCGCTTCCGTGGGCGCGCTGGCCGTCGCGCCCTCCGACCCGCGCATCGTCTACGTCGGCACGGGGCAGGTGACCTCGCGCTACGACATCGCCGCCGGAGAGGGTGTGTTCAAGTCCACCGACGGCGGCGCCACCTGGAGCTCCGCCGGCCTGGAGGCGACGCGGCACATCGGTGCCCTCCGGGTGGATCCCCGGAACGCCGCCGTCGTGCTGGTGGCCGCGCTCGGGCACGCCTTCGGCCCCAATCCCGAGCGGGGCGTCTTCCGGTCCGAGGACGGGGGGAAGACGTGGCAGCGCACGCTCTACGTCAGCGAGAACACCGGCGCCGTGGACCTGGCGGCCGATCCCCTCCTCCCCGACGTGGTGTTCGCCTCCGTCTGGCAGGTGCGCCAGCGCCCCTGGCTCAGCTACTTCACCCCTTCACTGGGAGAGGAGAGCGGCGTCTATCGCTCGAGCAACGGGGGCCGGACCTGGGCCCGCGTCGCCGGGGGCGGCTGGCCGGCGGGAAAGCTGGGACGCATCGGTCTCGCCGCCGCGCACGCGGGGGACGCGACGCGCGTGTACGCGGTGGTGGAGGGGGAGCAGTCCTGCGGGCTCTATCGCTCCGACGACGCCGGCATCACCTGGAAGTGCGCGAACTCGAACCCGGGCATCGCCAGCAGCTACTTCGGGCGCGTGTATGTGCACCCCGCCGATCCCGACACCGTCTTCGTCCTGGGGAGGTCGCTGCTGCGCTGCGGGGCGGGCGGAGAGGAGTGCGAGGTCTTCAAGGGATCCCCCGGCGGCGACGACTACCACCACATGTGGGTCGATCCCGGCAACCCCGAGCGCATGATCCTCGGCGCAGACCAGGGAGCGGCCGTCAGCGTGAACGGGGGGGCGACCTGGTCGAGCTGGTACAACCAGCCCACGGGGCAGTTCTACCACCTCGCCACCGATGACCGGTTTCCGTACCGGATCTACTCCGGCCAGCAGGACAGCGGGACGGTCTCCATCGCCAGCCGCACCGACCACGCCGGCATCACCTTCCGGGACTGGCACCCGGTGGGGGCGGACGAGCGCGACTTCGATCTCCCCGATCCGGAGGATCCGGACGTCGTCTACGGAACGGGGCTGGGAGGGCGCCTCAGCCGGTGGGATGCCGCCAACGGCGAGGTGCAGAACGTCTCGCCCTGGCCCATCAGCTCCTACGGGGCCCGACCCACGACCGTCCGGTACGCCTACAGCTGGATCACGCCCCTCGCGATCTCCAAGGTCCCTCCCTACCCGCTCTACCAGGGGGCCCAGGTCCTCTTCCGCTCGGAGGACAAGGGCGCGCACTGGCAGGTGCTGGACCCGGCCCTGTCGCCGCCCGGCGCGAAGGACGCCGCGTGCGGAGGCGATCCGACGCCGGCCCAGGCCAGGACGTGCGGCTACGGCACCATCGCCACGATCGGTCTCTCCCCGAAGGACAACACGACCCTGTGGATCGGCACCGACGATGGGCGGGTGAAGCGCAGCGCCGATGCCGGTGCGACCTGGCAGGACGTGACGCCGAAGGACCTGCCCCTCTGGGCCAAGGTCGGCGTGGACGTCCCGGGGCCGGACGGGGACACCGCCTACCTGGCGGTGGACAACCACCGTCGAGACGACTTTCGGCCCCACGCCTGGCGGACGCACGACGCGGGCAAGACGTGGACCTCCATTGCCCGCGGCCTCCCGCCCGGGCAGTACGTCTCGGTGCTGCGCGGCGATCCGGCGCAGCCGGGGCTCCTCTATGCCGGCACGGACCGGGGCGTGCTCGTCTCCTTCGACGACGGCGCGCACTGGCGGCCCTTGCAGCGCGGCCTCCCCACCGTGATCGTCACCGACCTGCTGGTGCACGGGGACGACCTGGTGGCGGCGACGCAGGGACGGGCGCTCTGGGTGCTCGACGGCATCACGCCCCTGCGCGAGCTCGCCGACACGGGGCTGCGCGGTCCGGCGCACCTGTTCGCGCCGGCCCCGGCGGTGCGCGTGCGGGGGAACCAGAACAAGGACACGCCACTCCCTCCCGAGGAGCCGCTCGCCCAGAACCCGCCCGCCGGCGCCGTGATCGACTACTGGCTGGAGCGTGACGGCCTGGCTCCGGTCCGCCTCGAGATCCGCGATCTGCAGGGTGCCCTGGTCCGGCGCTTCGCCAGCGATGTCCCGGAGGAGGGTCTCCCGGCGGAGCGCTATTTCGAGGAGCGCTGGGTCCGCCCCACCCCCCCGCTGCCGGCCGGCGCCGGCGCGCACCGCGTGGTCTGGGACCTGCGCGGTCCCCGTCCGCCCGCCTCCCGGTACGCGTTCAGCATCGCCGCCGTGGACGGCCAGGACACGCCCCGGCTCCCCCGCGGCATGCTGGTCCCCCCGGGGGAGTACCGGGTCGTGCTCACGGCAGGCGGGGGCGAGATCGCGCGCGACCTGCGGGTGGTGGCCGATCCTCGCGTTCCCGTGGATGCGGCAGCCCTGGCCGCGGCGGAGGAACTGTCCCGGACGGTGGTGGCCGCCCTGGAGCGCCAGGTCCGCGCCATGCGAGAGATGGAACACGTCGGCAAGGCGGTCTACGTCGCGAGCATCTCCAACGACCTCCCGCAGAGCGCAGGGAAGGCGATCGCCGCCTTCCAGGCCGCGCTGGCTCCGCTGACCGCGGCGGACGGCGCGCTCGCCTCCGCCTGCGAGTCGCTGCAGGAGATCCAGATCGATCTCGAGGGATCGGACCGGGCGCCCACCGAGCCCCAGCGCCAGGCCGTGGCGGCGGAGATCACGCGCCTGGCACCCGCACGCGAACTCTGGGAGCGGGTGAAGCGTACCGACCTGCCGGCCCTGAACGCGGTCCTCCGGGCCGCCGGCCTCGATCCGATCTCCGTCCCCTAGCAGATTCCAGGGAACCGGGAGGACCGGCCGCGCGTACCACGGGGCGAATCAGGAGGAAGATCATGCGCCGACCCGCCATTGTCCCTTTTGTCCTGGCCCTGCTCGTTGCCGCCGCCGCCCCGGCGTCCGCTGACGTCACCCGCTCCCTGAACGGTTCGCTCACCCCCGGCGCCGGCGAGGCCTGGGCGGTGGAGAACCTGGCCGGGACCATGAAGGTGGTGCCGGGCCCGGGCACGTCGGTCACGGCCACGGTGACCGTGCGCGCGGAATCGGACGCGCTGGCGTCGCTTCTCGAGGTGAAGGAGGTCCGCGGGCCGAAGGGGGTGCGGACCCTGCGGGTCGTCTACCCGATCCAGGAGCACACCACGTACCGCTACGCTCCCAAGGGCAAGTCCGATTCCTTCCTGGGGGGCCTCTTCGGCGGGGACAGCACCGTCGAGTACGCCGGCCGCCAGGTCAAGGTGAGCACCTCCAGGGGGGTGAGGCTCTACGCCGACGTGGAGGTGCAGGTGCCCGCCCGGCTCGGCCAGGGAACGCTGCGCAACCAGGTGGGGCGCCTGCAGGCCAGCGGCCTGGAGGGGACGCTCCGGTTCGACGCCGCGAGCGGGGACGTCGACCTCGAGCGGCTGAAGGGGACGATCGGCGCCGACACCGGCTCCGGGGACGTCAGGGTCACGGACGGCGAAGGTGCGCTCGACTGCGACACCGGCTCCGGGGACATCTCCATCGAGGGCTTCCGGGGAGACCTGCTCGAGGCGGACGTGGGCTCCGGGGACATCAAGGTCCGCTCGGGGGGCATCACCAAGGTGGATCTCGACACCGGCTCCGGGGACGTGTCGCTGAAGGCGGCGGAGGTCGAGGAGTTCCTCGGCGACACGGGCAGCGGCAACCTCGTCCTGGACATCGGCGGCTCCCGTCTGCGCCGCGTGAAGGCCTCGACCGGCAGCGGCGACGTGACCCTCCGGCTCGCTTCCGACGCCTCCTTCGAGGTGCACGTGGACCAGGGGAGCGGGGACACGGACAACCGCTTCCCGGACGCGGCGCCGCTGGTCAAGGGGCGGGAGGTGATCGGCTACAAGCGCGGGGACGGGCGCACGCGGATCGACGTCGAGACGGGGAGCGGCGACTTCACCCTGGAGCCGAGCAGCACCTCCGCCGCGCTCCGCTGACCCTCAGGGGCAGGGAGCGGCAGGAAGGCGCTCCGCGCCGGAGCTGGCGGAGCCGTAGCTTCCGGTGGCGCAGACGGTATCGGCCCGGACGAGATAGTAGAGGCCTTCTCCCGGCGCAGGATCGGGCCTGAGATCCTGGAACGCCGGGAGCACGGTGGTTCCCAGGCAGGCGGCCTGCACCACCGAGCGGTCGGCGCGCAGGGTGGACAGAGAACCTCCGGCCACGTCGTACGCGATCACCGGGATCGGCTGCAGGGTCCAGCTCACGACCGCCAGCCCCGCGACGCGTTCCACCCGGACGTCGGCCACTTCCTGGGCGGGGAGGATGGGGCTGAAGACACAGCCGGAGGACGGCAGGCAGGTGTCGGTGGTGCAGGGATCGCCGTCGTCGCAGACCAGCGGCGTGAGGACGCACCCGCCCGCCGTGCACGTCTCGGTGGTGCAGGCATTGCCGTCGTCGCAGGCGGCGGCGTCCGCGCAGAACGGGGAGTCCAGGTCTCCGCGGTCGTGGTTGAAGAAGAGGCCGCCCAGGGACAGCGGCAGCGAGCCCGCCTCTCCGTTGACCGGACACGATCCCGGCACCACCCGGTACAGCCTCTCGTCGTTGGGGCTGGCGGCGCGCAGGCGCGTCGCGGCATCGAGATGCCCGATCGCCGCCATGCCCGCCATGTTGCGGCTCGCCGGGCAGGAGGCGGCCTGCACGGCGCAGCCGTTGGCCGGACTCACCTCCCACAGCCCCTTGTCCCGTCCCGCGGTGTTGGTCCAGACCCAGAGATGATCCAGCTCGTCGAAGGTCAGGTCGCCGCCGACCAGGTCGAGCACGGTCGTGCCACACCCGCCGCCGGGATCGATGTTGACCGGCCCCACGAGCGTGAGCGCGGCGGTGCCGGGGTCCACCACGTAGACCGCGTCCGTGCGCTCGCTCGTCGCCCACAGCGTCCCGTCGGAGCGGAACGTCAGACCCGTCATCCCTTCCACGGGGACGTCCGCCGAGTGCACGCGGCCGACCACCGCGACCGACGCCGGCGTCGTCGAGCCGGGATCGAGGACCACGTGCAGGAGGACGCACGTGAAGCACACGCCGTCGGCGTCGGCGACGGTGTCGCTCCCCACCGCGTAGAACTCGTGCCCACTCGCGGCGGCCAGGGCCAGCACGGGCGTGTGCAGGGTCCCCAGGTCACCGACCAGCGTGAGCGCGCCGGTGGTGGGATCGAGGGAGTAGATCCGGGTCGGCTGCAACCCACCGACGTCGTCGAACGGGGAGTCGACCAGGAACAGGGGAGCATCGGCGCGCACCGCCGAAGCGCACACGGAGAAAGCCAGCAACATCGATGCGGCGACCCGGCGCATGCCCACCTCCCACCCGCGGAGGGGAATATGCCGGAGGACGCGCACTTCGGCCATGGCGGAGTTTGTCCCTTGTCGCCATTCTCCGCCGCGCGCCGGTCGCGGCTACGGGACCGTCATTCCCAGGGAGCGTCTCGTCAGGCGTCCCGGAGCATCCTCTCCGCGGTGGTCGCCGCCTGGCGGATGCAGTCGTTGGCCGAGACACCGCGGTAGGAGTTTCCGCCCAGGTGGAGCCCCGCGTGCCGGGCCAGCGCCGCGTCGGCCCGCTCCAGCCGCGCCAGGTGTCCCAGCGTGTACTGGGGGATGCCCCGCCGGTGCCGGTAGATGCGGGTGAAGACGGGCCTGGCGTGCAGATGCATCGTGGTGTGCAGCTCGTCGAGCACCGTCCCCAGGACCCTGTCGTCCGGCCAGTCGATGCTCTCCGCGTCGCGGGCGCCTCCCAGCATGCAGGTGTAGAGCGCCTTCCCGGAGGGAGCGCGGCCGGGGAAGATGCTCGAGGCCCAGAGCACGCCCAGGAGGCGCAGCCCCTCGTTGCGCGGGATGAGGAACCCGAACCCGTCGGGCATCCCCGCGAGATCCGCCTGCTCGAAGCCGAGATGGCAGACGACCACGGGCGCGGCAGGGATCTGGGCCAGCACGCGGGCGAGATCGGGGTCGAGCCCCTCCACCATGGGCGCGGCGTTCCATGCCGGCACGGTGAGCGCCACCCGGTCCGCCTTCATGGAGGAGCCGTCGGCCAGGCGCAGGGCGAAGGCGCCGTTGCTGCGCCCGACGTCGCGCACCGCGGCACCGGTGCGCAGCCTCGGCCCCAGGGCCCTGGCCAGGCCGTCGATCAGGTCCTGCATGCCGCCCTTGAACGAGGTGAGCCGGCCCTGCCCGGGACCGGCCACGGCCTTGGCCGCCTTGCGCTTGGCCAGCATGGCGCGGGTGAGGCTGCCGTGGTCGCGCTCCATGGCCGCCATCTTCGGAAAGGTCGCGGCCAGGGAGAGCGCACGGGAGTCCCCGGCGTAGATCCCGCTCACCATCGCGTCCACCATGACGGAGGCGGCGCCCCGGCCGATCCGGCGGGAGGCGAAGTCGAGGATGGACTCGTCGCCGCCGTCCTTGCGCTGGGGCTGCAGCCCCTCCACGGCGAGGCGCAGCTTCTCGCCCCACGTGAGCATCCCGGAGGAGAGGAAGGCGCCCACCCCCATGGGCACGGGATGGAGGCGACCACCGCGGTAGAGGTAGCGCAGCTCGGCCGCGGGGTCCGAGGGCTGCAGGCGGTCCTCGATCCCCAGCCGCCGGATCAGGTCGGGCGTGGCCGGCGAGTTGTCGAGGAAGCCGTTGGGGCCCCACTCGCAGGTGAAGCCGTCGCTGCGATCGCTGCGGACGTTCCCTCCGGCCTGCGGTGCCGCCTCCAGGCACAGGACCTCGGGGGCATCGGCGCGGCCGCGCGTGCGTTCCATCAGCTCGAAGGCCGTGGTGAGGCCGGCGATGCCGCCTCCCACGACCACGAAGGTGCGCGCCATGACGGGTCCTCCGGGCAGGGGAGGATAGCGGTCCCCCGGAACGCAAACCAGAGAGTTACAATCCGCGTTCCATGCGGCGGAACTTCCGCGACCTCTCTCCCCCCGAGGTGCTCGGGCTCGCCATCTCCCTCGAGGAGGAGGACGCGCGCATCCTCGGCGAGTTCGCGCGGCGGCTGCGCGCCGACTTCCCCAAGGCGGCCGCCGACATCGACGGCATGCGCGAGGAGGAGGAAGGGCACCGCCGCCGCCTCATCGAGATGTTCAAGGCGCGCCACGGCGACGAGATCCCGCTGGTGCGCCGCCAGGACGTGCGGGGCTTCGTGCGCCGGGACGCGCTGGCCGGCCTGCGCGGCAACGACGTCGCCCAGATCCGGGAGCGGGTGGCGCTCATGGAGCTGGAGACCGCGCGCTTCTACGACCGCGCGCTCGTGAAGACCCGGGACGCCGAGGTGCGCAAGCTCCTGGGCGACCTGGCGACCGAGGAGCGCCGCCACGAGGAGCGGTCGGCGCAGCTCCGGCCCGAGCAGCTCCCGGAAGGGGAGCGCGAGGAGGAGGCGCGCACCTCGCGCCGCCTGTTCCTCCTGCAGGTGGTGCAGCCGGGCCTGGCCGGCCTCATGGACGGCTCGGTCTCGACGCTGGCGCCGCTGTTCGCCTCCGCCTTCGCCACGCGGAACGCCATGGACGCCTTCAAGGTGGGGCTGGCGGCCTCGGTGGGGGCGGGGATCAGCATGGGGTTCGCCGAGGCCCTCTCGGACGACGGCAGCCTCACCGGGCGCGGCCGTCCGCTGCTGCGGGGACTGATCTGCGGGGCCATGACCTTCCTGGGCGGCCTGGGTCACGCGCTCCCGTATCTCATCCCGGACTTCTGGACGGCGACCACGCTGGCCACGGTGATCGTCGTCCTCGAGCTGTTCGCCATCGCCTGGATCCGGAACCGGTACATGGACACGCCCTTCCTGCAGGCGAGCTTCCAGGTCGTGGTGGGTGGGGTGCTCGTGTTCCTGACCGGGATCTGGATCGGGAGCGCGTGATCACCAGGGAGCTTGCACGGTGCGGAAGGCCGGCCTCGCCGGCCCGCGATCGAAGAGGCGCACCAGCAGGTACCCGGCAATGAAACCCCCGATGTGGGCGGCGTAGGCGACCCCTCCCTGCTGGTTGCGCGCGCCCAGCATGCCGATGCCGCTGATGAGCTGGAAAACGAACCACATCCCGATGGCGAAGATCGCCGGCACCTCCGTCAGGCGCGCGAAGAAGCCGAGGGTGAGGAGCACGCGCACCCGGCGATGGGGGAACAGGGCCAGGTAGCCGGCGAGAACCCCCGAGATCGCGCCCGAGGCGCCCAGGCTGGGGACGAGGGCGTTCTCCTGCAGGAGGACGGTCGTCCCCACGTGGGCCAGGGACGCCAGCAGGCCGCACAGCAGGTAGAAGACGAGGTACCGGCCCTTCCCCAGACGGTCTTCCACGTTGTCCCCGAAGATCCAGAGGAAGAGCATGTTCCCCAGCAGGTGCATGAGCCCGCCGTGCATGAACATCGAGGTCAGCAGCGTGACGTACACGCTTCCCGGCGTCGGCTGCAGGCCTGGCACCACGAAGCGGTCGCCGCTGAGCGGGTCCTCGGCGACCTGATCGTCGGAGACGAGGTCCTTGCCGCTCACGATCTCCGCGGGCACGGTGGCGAACGCGTACGTGAAGGCCTGGTTCCCGCCCAGGCCCTGGAAGAGCACGAAGACCAGCACGTTGGCGGCGATCAGCGCCCAGGTCACGAGGGGGGTGGAGCGCCGGTCGCTGTTGTCGTCGCCCAGGGGGAGCATGCAGGGAGCCTACACCGTCCTCAGCGCTTGCGCGCGGCCTGCATCCCGTAACCGGGCGCGAAGCGGAGGCGGATGGGCCGGAGCGGCGTGAGCCCCGCCGCCTGCTGCCAGGACGCGATCTCGTCGTAGGCGTAGGTTCCGCCGGCGCTCGTGACGGCGAAGAAGAAGTCGGAGAGGGCGCCGATCTGTCCCGCCTTCTCCGCCGTGGCGCTGCGCATCACCTCGAGCACGGTGACGGTGCCCCCCGGCTTCAGCGCCCGCGCGATCCTCGCGAAGAGCGCGCGGTTGGTGGCGTCGTCGAAGTGGTGCACCAGGTTCCCCAGGAACACGACGTCCCACGCTGCCTCTCCCAGCTCCGAGGTGAGCGCGTCCCCCGCCCGGTACCGGAGGCGGTCGCCCAGGTGCTCCTGGGCGGCGATGGCCTGCGCCTCGGCCACGGCCTCCGGGAGGTCGAGGACCGTCGCCGTGAGGGCGGCGTGCCGCCGCAGGAGAGCGGCCGCGTAATGGCCGTGGGATCCGCCGATATCCAGGAGGGTCCCGGCACCCCGGGGCACGGGGGTGCGGCGTGCCACCTCTGGCGCCGACCAGAGGGCGTGGGCGCGCTGCCCGCGCTGGTAGACCGTCCACTCCTCGGGGGTCAGCTTGGTGTGGAAGTCGGTCGGGATGCCGGTGCGCAGGAAGCTCTCGGCGTGCTCCATGAGCGCCGTGTCGAGCTGGCGGTGGAGGATGGCATCGTGCACGGAGTGCCGGGCGGTGGGGAGCATCCAGCGGCGCGCCATGGGCGTCAGCGCGTACCGGCCATCCTCCTGCCGGAGGTACCGCGCTCCCGCCAGTGCGAAGAGGAGCTTCCCGGTGGCGCGCGGGTCGGTGCCGCAGCGGGCGGCGACCTCCTGGGCCGTCCGCGGGCCGTCGGCCAGGGCCGCAAAGACGCCCAGCCTGGCCCCGGTCAGCACCGTCCGCGAGAGGAGCATGGCCACGATCGTGTCCGCCAGCGGACGGGGGAGGAGGCCCAGGCGGTCGAGCGCCCACTCGAGGGGGGTCTCGGCGACGGCGCGCAGACGCAAGGCTAGATCGTGCGGGAGAAGGTCGGCTTCTCGAGGTTCTTGGCGCGCAGGTAGCGGTCGAAGGCCATGCAGACGTTGCGCACGAAGAGGCGGCCGTCTCCCACCACCTCCAGCCGGTCGCGATGGATCTCCAGGAAGCCGTGGGCCACCGGGCCGTCGGGTGCGGCCAGCGCCGCCAGGTCCTGGGCGAAATAGCGCTGGAAGTGGATGCGGTGGCGCTCCTCGATCTCCGGGATGTCGAGGTGGAAGGTGCACATGAGGCGCGTGATCACGTCCCGGCGCAGCTTGTCGTCCTCATCTAGGGAGTAGCCGCGCTCGATGGGGAAGCGCCCTCCCTCCAGGGCGGCGTAGTACTGCGAGAGCTTCTTCACGTTCTGGGCGAAGCTCCCGGCCACGTCGCCGATGGCCGAGACCCCCAGGCCCACCATGTCCGCGCCCATCTTCACGGTGTAGCCCATGAAGTTCCGGTGCAGCGTGCGGTTCTCGATGGCGCGGGCCAGCTCGTCCTCGGGAAGGGCGAAGTGGTCCATGCCGATGGCGACGTACCCCGCCGTGAGGAACTTCTCCCGGGCGATGCAGAACAGGCGCAGCTTGGTCTCGGGGGCGGGAAGCTCCCTGGGGTCGATGTACTTCTGCTGCGCCTTGATCCAGGGGACGAGCGCGAAGGAGTACACGGCCACCCGGTCCGGGCGCATCCCGAGCAGGGTGTCGATGGCGCGGGCGAAGCTCTCCGGGGTCTGCCGGGGGAGGCCGTAGATCAGGTCCATGTTGACGGAGTGGAAGCCCATGGCGCGCGCCATCTCGTAGAGGACGCGCGTCTGCTCCTCCGACTGGTTCCGGTTCACGGCGGCCTGCACGTCGGGGGTGAAGTCCTGCACCCCCATGGAGAGCCGGTTGAACCCCATCTCCCGTAGGGCTTCCATCTGCTCCCGGGTGGTGACGCGGGGATCCACCTCCAGCGCGACCTCGGCGTCGGGTTCCAGCTGAAAATGCGAGGTGAGCTTCCCGTGCAGCGCCCGCATCTCCGCCACCGTCTGGTAGGTGGGCGTCCCCCCTCCCCAGTGGTACTGGGAGACGCGGCGGCGCTCCGGGAGTTGCTCCGCCAGCAGGTCGATCTCCCGGTGCAGGTAATCGAGGTAGTTGGCGGAGATGTCGTGCTTGCGGCTGATCACGACGTTGCAGCCGCAGAAGGTGCAGCGCTGGGAGCAGAAGGGGAGGTGCACGTAGAGGGAGAGCGGCTTGTCCGCCTCCCGGTTGGCCAGGGCCAGGCGCCGGCGGTACTCGGCCTCGTCGTAGCCCTCGTTGAACTCCACCGCGGTGGGATAGGAGGTGTAGCGCGGCCCCGGGCGGTCGTAGCGCCGGAGCAGCTCCATGACCTGCTCCACGCTCATGCAGGGACCGAGGCGGCGCGCACCGTGTCGATCAGCGCCTGCGCGTTCTCCACCGGGGTCTGGGGGAGGATTCCGTGCCCGAGGTTGAACACGTGCCCTGGCGCGGAGGCTCCCGAGGCCAGCACCGCGCGCGCCTTGGCGGCGACCCGTTCCGGGGTGGTGAGGAGCACGGTGGGGTCGAGGTTCCCCTGGACGGCAAATCCCGGCCCCAGGCGGCGGGAGGCCTCGTGCAGCTCCGTCCGCCAGTCCACTCCCACCACGTCCACGCCCGTCTCCCGGATGTCCTCGTAGAGGTGGGCGGCGTTGAGGCCGAAGTAGATGAGGGGGACGCCGGTGGGCTTGAGGCGCGCCACCACGCGCTGCACGTAGGGGAGGGAGAAGCCGCGCCAGTCGGCGCGGCTGGCCAGGCCCGCCCAGGAGTCGAAGATCTGGATGGCCTGCGCCCCCGCGCGCACCTGGGCCTCCAAGTAGGACTCAGACACCGTCGCTACCTTGTCGAGCAGGCGGTGGGCGGTGGCTGGCTCCCCGTGGAGCAGGGCGCGCCAGTGCTCGAAGCCCTGGGAGCCGCCGCCCTCCACGAGGTAGGCGGCGAGCGTGAAGGGCGCGGCGGCGAAGCCGATCAGCGGCACCCGCCCTCCCAGGGCCTGGCGCACGACGCGGATGGTGGTGAAGACGTAGGGGAGCTCCGCCTCCGGGTCGTAGACGCGCAGCCGGTCCACGTCGGCGCTCCCGCGCACGGGCGGCGTCAGGCGCGGGCCGGGATTGAAGGTCATGCCGATGCCCATGGGCTCGGCGGGGACCAGGATGTCCGAGAAGAGGATGGCCGCGTCCACGCCGAGGCGGTCCACGGGCTGGATCGTCACCTCGGCCGCGAGCTCGGGCGTCTTGCAGAGGGTGACGAAATCGCCGGCCTTCTCGCGCACCGCGCGGTACTCGGGGAGGTAGCGTCCCGCCTGCCGCATCATCCACACCGGAGTGCGCGAGACCGGCTCACGGCGGCAGGCCCGCAGGAAGAGGTCGCCCTCCGCCATCAGTCCCCCGCCAGAAGCGCCTTGGCGATGGTGGCCTTCTGCATGAACGACGTCCCCTCGTAGATCTTCCCGATCTTGGCGTCGCGGTAGAGCTTCTCCACCGGGTATTCGGTGGTGTAGCCGTTCCCGCCGAAGACCTCGATCGCCGACGAGGTCACGAACTCCGCGGCGTCGCTGGCCACGAGCTTGGCCATGGCGGCCTCCCGCACGAAGGGGAGCCCGGCGTCGCGCCGGCGGGCGGCGTTCCACACCAGGAGGCGCGCGGCCTCGATCCGGGTGTCGCAGTCTGCCAGCAGGTGCTGCATGGCCTGGAACTCGGCCACCGCCTTCCCGAACTGCACCCGCTCCCGCGCGTACGCGGTGGCGGCGTGGAGGGCCGCCTCGGCCACCCCCAGCATCTGGGCGCCGATCCCGATCCGCCCCTCGTTCAGCGTCTCGATGGCGTACTTGTAGCCGCGCCCCACCTCGCCCAGCACGCGGTCGCGCGGGATGCGGCAGCCGTCGAAGCGCAGCTCGCAGGTGGAGGAGGCCCGGATGCCCAGCTTGTGCTCGCGCTTCCCCACGGAGAAGCCGGGATCCCCGCGCTCCACCAGGAAGGCGGTGATCCCCTTGTAGCCCTTGTCCGGGTCGGCGTTGGCGAAGACCACGAAGAGTCCGGCCTCGGCGGCGTTGGTGATCCAGAGCTTGTGGCCGTCCAGGACGACGCCGCCGTCCCCCATCTTCGCCCGCAGCTTGAGCGCGAACGCGTCCGACCCCGAGGAGGCCTCGGAGAGCGCGTAGGCGGCCACCGTGTCCGAGGCCACCCGGGGGAGGTAGGCCCGCTTCTGAGCCTCCGTGCCCCAGCGCACGAGCGCGTTGTTGAAGAGCGTGTTCTGGACGTCCACCAGCACGCCCACCGCAGCGTCCGCGCGCGAGACCTCCTCCACGGCGAGGATGGACTGGAAGAAGGTCCCGCCCGCACCCCCGTACGCCTCGGGGATCTCCACCCCCATGAGCCCCATCTCGAAGAGCTTGGGGAGCAGGTCGGCGTCGTACCGGCCCGCCTCTTCCATGGCGCGGGCGCGGGGCGCGATCTCGCCCTGGGCGAAGTCGCGGATGGCGTCGCGGAAGGCGGTCTCGTCCTGGGAAAGCTGCGTCAGAGGCGGTCTTGCGTCGATTTCCGTGGGCACGCGCGCATTATGGCCCAACCCTGTCCGACTTGCCCTCCGAGCAAGGGACCCTTTCGGGGACCTCTAGGGGACGGTCAGCGTCGGCTCCACCAGGGCGCCCTCCGACACCGCCACCGTCACCGGAGCGACCTCCGGGTGGTTCTCCAGGGAGACCGCGTAGGTGGCCGGACGCAGGAGATCGGCCGTCGCGAAGCCCTGTCCATCGGTGGGCGGGACGGCCGCCTGACGGAACGACAGGCTCCCGAGGAACTCCGGCTGCGGGCGCACCCGGAGCTGGACGCCGGACCTGCCGCGCCCGTCCGCGCCCACGACGTGGACCCGGATGCGGCCGCCCGGGCTGGCCTCGAGGCGAACGCCGGGGCCGTCCGGATCGTCGCTCGGAGTGACGTTCTGGACCAGGGCCGGCGCATACCCGCCGGGAATGGCCGCCACGTCGATCAGCCCGTCCGAGGGCGCGATGATCTCGAACGCCCCGTTGACGTCGGTGGTCCCCATCATGGAGCTGTCGAAGGCGGTGGACCCGGCGGGCGCGGCGAGCACCGTCGCGCCCTGCAGGCCGTTCCCGCGAGGATCCACGACCCGGCCGCGCAGCGAGCGTCCCGGCTCCAGGCGCAGGTCCACCCGCGCCGTGGTCCCATCGTCTCCCACCGTGGCCGTGGCTTCCGCGGGCTTCTTCCCCGGTGCCATGGCGCGGACCTTGTACGTGCCCGGCTCGAGGCCGTCGATCGTGTAGCTTCCGTCCTGCCTGGTCTGGGCGCCCGAGCCTCCGATGCGCGGCTGCTGCGGGGGAGGGTCGGGATTGGCGCGCACCACCGCGTTCGTCACCGGGGCGTTGTCGGGCCCGGTGACGACCCCCGTGATGCCGCCGCCGCTCACCACGACGTCCTGGGTGACCTGCGACTGGTCGGGCACCTGGATCTTCACCGAGGCCCGGCTCATCATGTGCTCCATGCCCTGCACCACCACGGTGTAGAGGCCGGCCTGATCGAGCCCGACCTGGAAGCGCCCGTCGGACTCGGCGTTCGCCGTTCGCATGTCGGTCGCGGTTCCCACGGTGCCGTCCCCGGCGAAGAACATCAGCATGGCGCCGGGGATGGGCCGGTCGCCGCGCAGCACGCGTCCGCTCAGGGTGATCTTCGCGGCATCGTCGAAGTCGAGGACGGTGACCTCCCCCTCCTCGACGTCCACCATCTTCATGCCCGGACCGATGGTGATGGCGATGCGCCCTCCCTCGGGAAGACGCAGCACGCGGTAGCTGCCGGGCGTGAGCCGCTCCAGCTTGTAGACGCCGTCCTCCCCCGTGGCGGTGGACTGCGGCGTGCCGCCCATGCCCTGCATCACCATGATCGAGGCGTTCGGCACGGGCAGCTTCTGGGCGTCGCGCACGGTGCCGGTCAGCGTGCCACCGCGCGAGAGACGGACCACCACCTCCGGGGCATCCTCCTTGGCCTCCGCGCGCGCGGCGGCGCGCGCGTACTCCGGGTGCGCCACGGACACGTCGTAGGTCTTGGACTCGAGCCCGGTCACGTCGAATCCGCCCTGGGCGTCGGTCAGCGTGGCATGCGCGCTCACCTCCCCCAGGCTGAAGCGCATCCCCCCCTGGGGCTCGTCCACGGAGACCGTAGCACCGGGGATGGGGCTGTCGTCCTTGGCGTCGAGCACGCGGCCGTGCAGGGCCAGCCCTTCCTTCAGGAGCACGGTGCCGGCGTCGGCCACGTCCTCGGAGCGCACCTCGAGCCCCGCCACGCGCGCCGGCGCCTTGCCGGGAAGGGTGGCGATGAGCGTGTACTTGCCGGGGGCCAGGTTCTCGACCCGGAAGTTCCCCGAGGCGTCGGCGAAGACGTCCTCGTTGAAGCCGAACTGGAAGCGCATCCCGGACATCGTCTCCGCCCTGGCCTCCGGCGTGGCCTCCACCTTGGCGGGAACGGGGTCGCGTGTGTCCTCGAGGAGGACGCGACCCACGATGGCTCCGGCGCGCTCCAGCGCGATCTCGGCTTCCTGATCGGTGGGGACGCCGTTCTCCGTCTTGCTGGCGAAGCCCTTTGCGGAGACCATCAGCGCCTGCAGCGCGCCCTCGGAGAGGCCGCTCATGCGGAAGCGGCCGTCCCCCCCGCTCTCCGCCTGCCGGCTCTTGAACCGGCCGTCCGCCATCCAGAAGCCGCGGACCGTGGCGCCCTCCACCGGTCCGCCGTTGCCGTCCAGGACGCGGCCGCGCAGCACGCGCCCCTCGCGCACGGTGAGCGTGCCGAGCTCCCCCGTCTTCCCGGGCTCGAGCTTGAGGTCCTTTCGCTCGATGGAGGCGTAGCCGTCGGGCAGGAGCTCGACCGCGGCCTTCCCCACCGGGAGCCCCGAGATGCGGAAGCGGCCGTCCCCCTCCGCCGCGATCTGGTCGTCGGGGACGTCGTTCGTGCTCCCTCCCCGCGGTCCCCGGGCGTCGCTCTCGGGGTAGACCGCCACCTCGAGCGCGGACACGGGCTTCCCGTCCTGGTCGACGAGCCGCACGCGCAGGGCGGCCGAGGGGTCGAGCTTCAGCTCCACGTCCTCCTTCACCGTCCCGGCCTTGATGGGGAAGGGACCGGCGCTGGCGCGGCTGAAGCCCTTCTTGCTGGCGCTGATCCGGTAGGTGTCCCCGGCCTGGAGCCCCTCGAAGGAGAAGGCACCCTTGGCGTCGGTCCGCACCGGTTGCTGGCGGAGGACGTCGCGCAGGCGCTCCAGCGCCGCCGGCTCCACGCGCACGGTCACGCCCTCGACCGGCTTTCCTTCCATGTCCAGCACGCGGCCCGCCAGGCGCCCTCCGGGCCGGACCACCAGCTCGAGCGGTCCGCGCTGCGGGACGGCGACGGCGTCCTCGGTGGCGCGAGCCCACGTGGCGCCCCTGGCTTCCACGGAGACGACGCCGGGGGCGAGGTCCGCCAGACGGAAGCGGCCCTCCGCGTCCGTCACCGCCTGCGGCAGCATCTCCTCGGGCATGCCCCTCGAGGCGCGGGTGCGGCCCACCACGCTCACCCCCGGGACCGGCTTGCGGCTCGCGGCGTCGAGGACGCGGCCCTCGATGGAGAGGCCCTGTGCCAGGCGCACCTTGAGCACGGCACCGGCACCGACGTCCTGAACCTCGAAGGGAGCGAAGCCCGGAGCCTGCACCCGCACGGTGAACGTCTTTCCCGCGAGACCGGGGACGGCGAAGGTGCCGTCGGCGGCGGTCTCCGCGCGCACCGGGGGGATCGACTCCCCGGCGCGCCGGGACAGGACCTGCGGGTCGGTGACCACCACCGCCACCTTGGCCTTCGCGATCGGCGCCCCC
Organism: Candidatus Polarisedimenticolaceae bacterium; assembly: GCA_036274395.1. Lineage (GTDB taxonomy): Bacteria > Acidobacteriota > Polarisedimenticolia > Polarisedimenticolales > DASUFT01 > DASUFT01. The sequence continues at coordinate 42,545 of DASUFT010000015.1, forward strand.
GAGGGCGCCTTCTCGGAGGCCGGCCCCACCACCGTTCCCCGGAGGACGACCGGCGTGGGCTTGGACGGGGCCTTCTCCGCGGCCCGCAGGCCGGGGACGAGCGCCAGGGCGAGGACGGCAGCGGTGCAGATGCGTCGCACGGTCATGGATCCCCCTTCGGACGAGGTCGGAGGATTCTACGAACGGAGCGGGCCCATGGTCGGGCCCACCGCGATTTGCTCGTGGGGGGCGGCGCCGTAGACGCTTTCGGGGAAGAGGACGGGGAGCAGGTCGTGCAGGAACTGGCGCCGCTTGTACGCGGTGTGGCTGAGGTAGTGCGCGTCGTGGAGCGTCCGCAGGTACGCCTCGCGCGGGTAGATCTGCACCTCGACGGGGAAGAGGTACGGGCTGTCCCCGGCGGGGTCGGGCATGAGCACGTCCACGATCTGCTTCAGGACCTGGAAGCCGCTCCCGGAGCGTGGGTCGAGGCGCCCGCGGTCCCGCTCTCCCTGCAGCGTGTCCACGCGGTCCCGGAAGCGGAGCGGGCCCCCGAGCAGGCGCACCAGGCGACGCTCCAGCGCGTACGCCTGCCGCCGGTCCCCCACGATGAACATGGCCCCGAGGAGGTCGTGCACCAGGCGAGGGTCGCCGATCCCCCGGCGGATCATCTTGCTCAGGATGGACCCGCTGCGGCGCCCGAGGCCGGGCCAGAGCGGAGGCTCCTCCACCCGGTGCAGGCCTCCCGGCTGGGGCACGTCCCGGGCGGGCGCCGTCTCCTTCTTGAAGCGCGACCGGTAGAGGTGCACGTCGATCACGGCCTCGGTGTCCCCTCGTCCCAGGCGGAGCACCGCGAAGCCGGCGTCGACGCCGATCTCCCCGGTGCCCCGGGCGCCCGGCCAGAAGATCTCCCGGAGCAGGGACTCCCACTGCTCCTTGTGGCGCAGCCCGTCGCGCACGGAGCGGCAGTGGTCGATGTCGAAGAGCAGCTTGGCCAGGTAGAGCTTGCGCTGCGCCTCGTAGCGCAGCCGGGGGCTCGCCGAGACGAACGTCGTCTCCACCAGGGGGAGGATGGCGTCCAGCGCGCGCACAGGCTCCGACACGCGCAGCAGCCGCGCCGTCTCCTCGGGGGCGAGGCGCAGCAGGTCGTCCAGGTAGACGTCGGCGTCCTGGAAATAGCGGGAGAGGCTGCGCCGCTCCGTGAACGCCGGTCCGGCGGGCCGGGTGTAGAACTCCACCATGCGCCGGTAGGCGTCCGGGTTGTGGCGCAGGTCCTTCCAGGTCGCGACCCAGAGCCGGGCCAGGGCGGGTTGGCGGCGGGGGAGGGCGGGATCGAGGAAAGGATGGGCCAGGTAGGCGGCCGGGAGGTCGGGCGGCGTCCTCACGACTCCACGATACCCAGGCCGAGGCGCTCCCGCTCGTACGTGCCTGCCTGGACGGCGGCGCACCAGTCGCGGTGCGCGAGGTACCAGCGGACCGTCCGCTGCAAGGCGTCCTGGAAGCCTTGCGCCGGCTCCCAGGCGAGCTCGGCCCGTGCCTTCCCGGCGTCGATCGCGTAGCGACGGTCGTGCCCGGGGCGGTCCGGGACCAGGCGCACCAGGTCGCGGTAGCGGGCGATTCCGCCCGCGCGCAGCGCTGGGTTGGCCGCGGCGGGTACCTCCCGCTCCAGGGCCTCGCACAGCGCCTCCACCATCTGCAGGTTCGTCTTCTCGTTGCCGCCCCCCAGGTTGTAGCTCTGGCCGGGCCGGCCGGCGTCGAGGACGCGCAGGATGCCGGCGCAGTGGTCCTCCACGTACAGCCAGTCCCGCACGTTGCCGCCGTCGCCGTAGACCGGCAGATCCTTCCCTTCCAGCGCGTTCAGGAGCAGCAGCGGAACGAGCTTCTCCGGGAACTGGAAGGGGCCGAAGTTGTTCGAGCAGTTGGTGACCAGGGTGGGAAGGCCGAAGGTGGCGTGATAGGCGCGCACCAGGTGGTCGGCCGCGGCCTTGGTGGCCGCGTACGGAGAGTTGGGCGCGTAGGGCGTGGTCTCGGAAAACCGGCCGGTCTCGCCCAGGCTGCCGAACACCTCGTCCGTGGAGACGTGCAGGAAGCGGAAGGTGCGCGCGCGCGCGGGATCGGCAGCGAGGAGGCGGCGGCTGGCCTCCAGCAGCTCGAACGCGCCCACCGTGTTCGTGAGGAGGAAGGGACGGGGTCCGTCGATGGACCGGTCCACGTGGCTCTCCGCGGCGAGGTTCAGGACCGCGTCCGGCACGTGCTCCCGAAAAACGCGCGCCACGGTCTCGCGGTCCGCGATGTCCCCTTGGAGGAAGGTGAAGCGGGGGTCGTCCCGCACCTCCGCCAGGCTCTCCAGGTTCCCGGCGTAGGTGAGCTTGTCCAGCACCACCACGCGGGCGCCGGTGTCGGCCAGGATGCGCCGCACCAGGTTCGCCCCGATGAACCCGGCCCCGCCCGTGACCAGCCAAGTCGGCATGTAGGCGTCTCCGAAGGGGACAGGTATTTCCTATTTCCTTTTCCTTCTCCTGCTCCTGCTCCTGCTCCTGCGCCTGCGCCTGCGCCTGCGCCTGCGCCGTGGAGCATGACAGGAAAAGGAAATAGGAAATACCTGTCCCCTTCCGAGCCCCAATCTGCCTCGGCTTGCTCCCGTGGTGCAAGGCCCCTAGATTCCGCTCGTACCCATGAAGATCCTCCTGGCGCTGGACGACCCCTCCGACCGGCTGTTCCTCTCCCGCGTGCTCCTGTCCCGCGGCGACGAGGCGGCGGTGGCCATGGACCTCGCCGGACTGCAGGAACAGAGCCGCTCCGGCAGGTTCGCCGCCGTGCTGGTCGGCGAGACGTTCGGCGGAGAGGATGCGCGCGCCGTGGTGGCGGGCCTGCACGCGGCGGCCGGACCCTCCCAGCCGGTGCTGCTCGTCTGGTGCCCGCAGCGCGACCCGGCCTGGCGGCGCGAGGCCATGGCCGCCGGCGCCGACGACACGCTCGCCGAGCGTGACGGAGACCACCTGGCCCTGCGCCTGGCCGTGGCCGAGCGCAGCGCCTCCGAGCGTGCGCGCGCCCGCGACCTCCGCTTCCTGGCCACCGCCTTCGAGCACGCCCCCGATCCGCTGCTCGTGATCGCGTTCGACTCCGCCACGGTGAGACACGCGAACCATGCCGCGGCCCACCTGCTCGGCCACACCCAGGGCGACCTCCTGGGCGCTCCCTGGTCCGACCTGGTGCCGTGGAGCGCGGAGGGGGAGCCTCCCGACCCCGAGGACCTCCTGCGGGATCCCAGCCCGCGCCTGGTCCTCCGCCGCGGCGATGGAAGCCTGCGCACCAGGGCCTGCCGCGCCGTGCCCGTCCCCTGGGGGGAGGCAGGCGGCGTGCTGGTGCGCTTGGCGCCCTCCACCGAGGCGGAGGAGGCCGCAGCGGCGGCGCTCCCGCTGCGCGAGAGCGCGCACGATCCGCTCACCGGCCTGTCGACCGCGGCGGCCTTCCTGGAGAGGCTGCGCGCGGCGGTCCGCGCCGCCGGCCGCCACCGGCACCCGCTCAGCCTGGCGGTGCTCGACGTCGAGGCCTTCGGTGCCCTCAACGACCGGCACGGCCACCTGGCGGGGGACGAGGTGCTTTCCACGCTCTCCGCCGCCATCCGGCGCGCCCTGCGCGCGGAGGACCTGGCGGGGCGGATCCAGGGAGACACGTTCGCGCTGGCCTTCCCCTTCACGCCCGCGGCGGGCGCGACCGCGGCCGTGGAGCGCCTGCGGAGCGAGATCGAGTCCATGACCTTCCTCGACCCGGGGGACGGCGCCCCCTTCCGGATCCGGCTCCGCCTGGCGGTCGTGGAGCAGACCACCCGGAAGATGGAGGCGGAAGAGCTGCTGGAGGCCGCGCGGGCCCGCTCCCGCGAGAACGTCTAGCGACCGCCGCTGCGCCTCCTGAAAGCCGCCGTGGACTTGCGCTGCCACGAGCGGATTCCCAGGGCCTGCAGAAGCTCCTCGGACGGAGCGCGGTCGATCGCGATCCGCCTCGTGGTCTTCGTGCTCATGCCGGCCAGATTGCCCGGATCAGGGGCACGCCCCCGACGGGTTGGCGATCCGCGCCCCGGACGTGGCCGCCCCGTACGGGCCGTCGTCCACGCCGTTGGAGCCCACGACCAGGTACCAGTGGAACGGACTCCCCGCCGCGGGGTCCTCGGTCAGCACGGACCCCGTGGTGAGCGAGGCCCCCGTGAACCGCGTGCAGGAGTCGGGGTCGGTGTCGAGCAGATCTCCCAGCGTGGTGCGGTCGCCCCGCAGGACGCGATAGGTCGTGGCGCCGGCCGCCGCCGACCAGGTCAGCTCCGTCCTGGAGGCCCAGCTCACTCCGGGGACCTCGGCCACCGGGCTTGGCCCGACCGCGGCGCAGGCGGAGAACTCGGAGGTGTTCCCCGAGGGGTCGGTGGCGGTGGCGGTGACGACGCCTGAGGACGGCACCGGGAGGATCACGTCGAAGGAGCCGGTGCAGTTCGCGTCGGTGGCCACCATGGTAGAGCCGAGGTACGTCGCGCCCTCCCCAAAGCCGTAGGAGTCGCACGACGGGCTGGCGTAGAAGTCCACGGTGAACGCGGTGCTCGCCGTGCTGTCGAGCGTCCCCGTCACGTGGGTGGACGAGCCCGACTGGTTCGTGGCGGCCAGCACCGGGAAGTTCTGGACGCCGTTGCCGCCGGTATCGGGGTCGCAGTGGTCGTTGGGGAAGGCCGCGCCGCTCCAGTGCAGGTCGATCCCCAGCCCCGTGTTGGAGAAGATGCGGTTTCCGCGGATGGTCTGGCCAGCCGCGCCTCCTTCGACCTTCACGCCCGCGAAGTTGGTGCCGGTGTTGCTGGCGGACTGGAAGGCGACGATGTTCCCCTCGCCGGGGCCCGTCCCCCCGATCGTGCAGGGCGCCGGGGAGGTCGTGTAGATCCCCGACCCGGTGTTGCGGAGGTCGAGCGTCCCGCTGGCGTCGGTCCCCACGGCGTTGCCCTTCACCGTGAACGAGCCCTGGCCCATGTTGATCCCGTTCTGCTTGTTCCCGCCGACGAGGTTCCCCAGGATCTGCGCGGTTCCCGAAATCGACGCCAGGATCCCATCGCCGTTGTTCCCCAGCGGGGTGGTCCCCGTGGCGTTCGTCCCGATCCGGTTCCCCTGGATCACCACGCCGGACGTCGTGAAGCCGTACGAAGCGTGCCAGACCCCGTGGCCCGCCCGGGAGGCCGACAGGACGTTGCCGGCGCCGGGGGCCGCGCCGCCGATCAGCGTGTCGGTCACGTAGTCCAGATGGATGGCCATGCCGTTCCCCACGGCCGTGGTGCCGCCGGCGTCGGTGCCGATGTAGTTCCCCTGGATCACGGTCCCCGCGCAGGAGTTCCCGACCGTCCCGCCCGCGATGTAGATCCCGTCGGAGACGTTGCCGGAGATGACGTTGCGCGCTCCGGACGCCGTCCCGCCGATCACGGTGTTCTGGGACCGGATGATGAAGATCCCGTAGACGCCATTCCCCAGGGCCGCGGTGCCCGCGGCATTGGTCCCCACGAGGTTCCCCTGGAGGGTGGTGCCCGAGGTCGGGGTCTCGGCGATCTCGACCCCCCGCTGGGCGTTGGCGGAGATCACGTTCCCGGCGCCGGCCGCCGTGCCGCCGATCGTGTTGTTCCCGCCGCCGCGCAGCGTGACCCCCGTGGGGTTGTTCCCGAGCGGGAGGGTGCCGGTCACGTCGGTCCCGATGTAGTTCCCCTGGATCAGCGCCCCGCTCGCGCCGTTGGCCGACCAGATGCCGCCGTAGTCGTTGTTGCCGGAGATCACGTTACGGGCCGCGGCGGTGGTCCCGCCGATCTGCACCCCCGGGGCGCCGTCCAGGTAGACCCCCGCGCCGCGGCAGCCGCGGTCCAGAGTCCCGGTGGCGTCGGTCCCGATGTAGTTCCCCTGGATCACGGCGCCCGTCGCGCCGGCCCCCTCGACGGAGAGGCAATGGGCGAAGTGGTAGTTGACGCTCCCGTCGTCGCCCATGACGTTGCGGGCGCCCGCCACGGTCCCGCCGATCAGGGCGTTGGGGGCCCCAGTGATCCGGACGTTGCCGGTGGTGTTGTAGATCCCGGTCGTCCCGGCGGCGTCCAGGCCGAGGATGTTCCCCTGGATCTTCGTGCCGGCCGCGCCCGCCCCGCTGACGTCGATCCCGTCGGCGTAGCGGTCCACGAAGCCGCCGCTGACCCGGCCGTTGCCAGCGATCACGTTGCCGGCGTTCACGTCGCCCACCTTGGTGTTGGGGGCGCCCACGATCCGGACGCCGTCATCGAGGTTGGCGATCCGGGCGGTCCCCGCGGCGTTCAACCCGATCTTGTTCCGGATCAGCCAGTTGCCGTTGGCGCTGGCGCCGTTGATCGTGACCCCCACCTGATTGCCGGAGATCACGTTGAGGTCCAGCCCGTTCCCGTAGGCGGGGTCGCCGTAGCCGCCGTCGATGAGGACCCCACTCCTGCCGTTGCCGGCGGCGGTCGTGCCGGTGGCATCGGTGCCGATGTAGCAGTTCTGGATGCCGTTGGCGTAGGCCCCCGCGCCGCGGATCACGATGCCGTTCCCGGCGAAGTTCCGCACCACCAGCCCATTGAGGAAGCTGTTGTCGCCCTGGAGGACGAGCCCGTCGCAGGGCTGGCCGGGGACGACCTCCGGGCAGCTGCTCCCCACCAGCTCCAGCAGCGGCGGTCCGACGTACTCGGGGCCGCCCATCTCCCAGGCGTCCAGGGCCACCGTCTTGGTGATGGTCGGGAGTTGCGAGAGCACCTGGATCGTGCGCACGCCGGAGCCGGGGATTTCCAGGGGGATGGTGCCGCCAGTGGGCCAGGAGTTGACGTCCAGGATGGCCTGGCGGAGCGAGCCGCGTCCGCTGTCGTTGGTGTTGGTGACGCGCAGGGGTTCGATGGTGAACCCCCCGGACACGTCGTAGAAGACATTGCCCACGGCCTCCACCTTGATCCTGGCCAGGGCGGTCGCGCCGAAGGGCAGCTGCACCGCCTCCGCCCCGTCGTTGGCGGTCACCGCCAGCAGGTGCGGCCAGGTCTGCCCGCCGTCCTTGGACAGGAGGATCCGGACCTGCGCGCAGTTCACGGGCGGGACGTTGGTCCACGCCACGCTCCAGGTGACCGTCCGGGAGGTGCCCTCCGTCCAGAAGCTGCCCGCGGCGGGCTGCGTGACCTCGAACGGGCCGCTGCCCCCGTCCACGGTGATCGTCGCCCCGGTGAAGGTCACCCCATCCACGCCGTCCCGCAGCGACACGGTCCAGTCCATGACCCGGCTGGTCGTTGCGAGGGTCTCGCCCGACAGGCACGTGGTCCCAGCGCAGGCGATCTCGTCGGGCGGATCGTTGGCGTTGTTGAGCACGTAGGTCGCGCTCGGCATCGAGCGGCTGTCGGAGGTGTTCGGCGCGTAGGCGCGGAAGATCGGGCGGGAGCCGTCGTCCTCTTCGGGCGGAGACGGCGTCCCCGTATCGGACTCCTCGAACGAGTAGGTCACGGTGTCGCTGTTGGGGTCGTAGGCCTGGACCGTCAGCAGGAACGGCGTGCGCGAGGGGATGGTGTGGTCGCCCGGCGGGACCTGGACGATCGGACCGTAGTTCCCGCTGAAGGCCTGGTCGGCGCACGCCGTGGCGTTGCCGGAGAGCACGAATCCCAGCACCTCCCGCTGGTTGTCGGAGTGGAAGGCCAGGTCGCGGTTCTTCTGGAGATCCGCCCATCCGCAGGTCCCCGCGTAGGACATCACGGTGGACCCGCTGCCCGGCTCGTAGGCCCAGGCCGCGTCCCACTGCCCGGGGTTGCCGCAGGTGCTGGCGTTGTTGTTGTTGAACGTGTGGTGGCCGCCGAACATGTGGCCGATCTCGTGGGCGGCCAGTTCGACGGAGGTGCCGCCCGTCGCGCCCTGGCCCTTGTTGAAGGTGTCGCACACCGCGTAGAGCGAGGCCCGCCCCGCGGCGCCCCCGCCGGGTGCCGTGGCGTCGAACACCACACCCACGTCGTAGTTGGCATTGCCGATGATCCCGTCCAGGACGCACTGATTGGCGGAGAGCAGGCAGTCGGGGGCCAGGCAGTTCACGGGTCCCTCGCAGACCAGGTCCTGGGTGGGCAGGTAGGCGGAGGGCGAGGTGTAGATCACCTGGTCGGTTTCATCGATCAACTCGAGGTGGATCCCGAAATCCCGCCGGTACACCGCATTGACGCCGTTGATCACCGTGGTGATGGCCGCCAGGGCCGACTCCACGGTCCCGCCGTTCTGAGCGGTGAACTCGCCGGTGGCGGTCGTCGCCAGGTGGTAGATCGAGACGGTTCCCGCCGTGCTGCGGGGGGACGGGTCTTCCGAGGCGGCCTTGGGACCGGGAAGGCCGATCTCCTCGGCCGCGCAGCGGGTGGCCTCGTTCAGGGAATCGTCCTCATAGCGGACGCTGCGGTAGAGGGCGCGGTCCTCCTCGTCCGGCCGGATGACCACCGACCCCGAGGGCGCCAGCACCAGGGCGTGGAACCCTCCCGGGCCCAGGTCGAACCGGGCGATGGCCGCCGGCTCGTCCAGCCCGCGCGCGGCGTAGGTCCGGATGCCGTACTTCGCCGTCAGGGCCGGGCCGAGGACCGGGGACTCCTGGACCCGGAAGCGGGTCGACGTGCCGTCGGGACGGGGGAGGGAGATCACGACCTCCTTCTCCGTCGCCGCTTCCGTGAACTCGCGGGGCGTGCCGGCCAGCTTGCCGGCCAGGGCGTCCCGGTCCAGCCGGAACCGGCCCGGGGAACCCTCCACCGGGGACCAGACCGGGCGGGAGGCTTCGGCGGCCGGGAGCGCCAGCGGCAGGGCGGCGAGGGCGGTCACGAGCAGGAGGCGGATGAAGCGGCACGGGTCCATGGGGGTCCCCCCTCGTCCCTGGAGGGGCTGCGCTTCCTGCAGCCCACGGACGAAAGTGGACCAGATCTACCCGGTATCCCGCTCCTCCGACAAGCGGAACGAGGCCTCCCCCCGCCGTTGCTGTTCACATGGCTAGGGGGGGAGGCCGTTGCTCTCGGGAGGAGGGCTGCGCGCGGCGGTCCGCGCCGCCGGCCACCACCGGCACCCGCTCAGCCTGGCGGTGCTCGACGTCGAGGCCTTCGGTGCCCTCAACGACCGGCACTGGGATTTCCTCTTCACGCCCGCGGCGGGCGCCACCGCGGCCGTGGAGCGCCTGCGGGGACGGCGGACCGTTCCGGATCCGCCTCCGCCTGGCGGTCGTGGAGCAGACCACGCGCAAGATGGACGCCGAGGAGCTGCGGGAGATCGCGCGGGCCCGTTCCCGCGAGAGCGTCTAGAGACCTCCCGGCTGCAAGCGGCGGACCCTGCCGCAGAGATGGCCAGAGGGCGCCCGCCCCGGTGGGACTCAACCGGTGGAGCTACACCTTTTTACCGTCAACAAATATCTTGACTTAGAAACATCACATGACGTTTATTATCGTCAGGCTCGCAGAGGGGCCCGACGATGCGAAAGGCAATTGAGGTCTACTGGCGCCAAGAGACGCTGAACTAGGGGGGATTCCGTGAGACAAAAGTATCAGGGCCTGCATTTGGCCCACATGTGGATCGTGTTGTTCGTGTTGGTCTCGATGCCGACGATCGCGTATGCAGAACTCATCGACAGGGGTAACACGACATTCGACTCGGCTACAGGGCTCGAATGGCTGGATCTGACCTTCACGGTGAACCGATCGTTTGTCGATGTCGCTGCACAGTTCGGACCGGGCGGAGAGTTCTCGGGTTGGCGCCATGCGAACCTCACCGAGGTGGATGTGCTGTTCCGAAATGCCGGCTTTGCCGTTACCGACGGAACCTGCCGCCCGGAAGATCTGGTCCACACAACTGCCTTGCTCGGACTCATTGGAATCACGTTCTCCGACTCTCGCTCGGAAGGAGCTCAGGGACTGGTATCGACGCTGAATCCCGGAGGGCCCGGAGCGCGCTACGTTCTGACCACCGGGTTCGAGCGACCGCCCTTTGTCTGTGCGAACAAGGGATACGCCATTGGTCAAGATGCGATCTCTGCTGGATCCTCTCCGAGCATGGGCGAGACGGTTGCAAGGAGCTTTACGGGCAGCTTCCTCGTCCGAGTGGCTCCCGTCTGCGGAGACGGAACCGTCACCACAGGTGAGGAGTGCGATGACGGAAATCTCCTCGTCGGCGATGGTTGTCGCCCGAATTGTACGCAGGAGATCTGCGGAGATGGCGTCTTGGATCCGCAGGAGCAATGCGATGACGGTAACCTCGTTTCCGGAGACGGTTGTCAGGCAAACTGCGCCGACCCGTTTTGCGGAGATGCGATCCTCGACGCCTTCCTGAGCGAGCAGTGTGACGACGGGAACACCCTCTCGGCTGATGGCTGCTCCATGACGTGCGGTATCGAGGTGTGCGGGAACGGAGTCGTCGATGATGGCGAGGAGTGCGATGACGGCAACAGCCAGGCGGGAGATGGATGCCGTCCGAACTGCCTCGAAGAGCTCTGCGGGGATGCCATTCTCGACCCTCAGGAGCGGTGCGACGACGGGAATAACCTCGTGGGCGACGGGTGCCGCGAAGACTGCACCGAGGAACTCTGTGGGGACGGCAGTCGCGACCCTCAGGAGCAGTGCGACGACGGCAATGTCATCTCCGGAGATGGTTGCCAGGCCGGCTGCATGCTCCCGATCTGCGGCGACTTCGTTGTCGACCCAGGTGAGCACTGCGATGACGGAAACCTGACCGCCGGTGACGGCTGCTCTTCCAGTTGCGCAATCGAGGTCTGCGGTAATGGGACCTTGGATCCGGGTGAGCAGTGCGACGACGGCAACGGGCTATCCGGGGACGGCTGCCGGGCGGAGTGCAGCGTCGAGACCTGCGGCGATGGCACAGTCGACCCGCAGGAGCAATGCGACGACGGCAATCTGGCAGCGGAAGACGGCTGCTCGGACACGTGTGTGATCGAGGAGGTCGGCGGCGGCGAGGGGTGCAGTCCCGGGTACTGGAAGCAGCCGCACCACTTCACCTACTGGCCTGCCGACATACAGCCGACCACGCCGTTTGCGAGCATCTTCGAGGACGCGTTCCCCGGGATGACCCTGCTCAACGTGTTGCAGCAGGGCGGCGGCGGCCTGAAAGCGCTGGGGCGGCAGGTGGTGGCCGCCTACCTGAACGCGCGGTCCTCCAGCCTGGAATATGACTTGATGACGCATGAGGTGGTCGGTTCGTTCAACCTCGTGCATCCAGCGTCGATCTCGGCCTACGAGACGCTGAAGAACGTCCTCGAGCAGCTCAACGGGCAGGGTTGCCCACTCGAATGAGGAGGCAAGCGAGAGACGGAGGACGATCGGCCTAGGGCCGTGGTGCCGCGCAATACCCGCATGATCCTGTTCTTCTGAGTTGTCGTGGGGGCCCGGGGCAGTGTCTCCCCGGGCCCCCGGCGTTTTTGAAATCGCCGGGCGACGAGGGTGGGGGAATGCCAGGCTCTCCACTCATCGTCGAGGAGGCCGCGGCCGGCCCATGCCCCTGAGCAGGAGAGTGCCGGAGAAGACCCGGAAGGAACACGCAGGCCGCTCCGGCGCCGAGATCATCCGCCTGGTAGTTGAGTTTCCACCACCGCTCACCTACGATCGCCTCGTGATCCGGCGAAATGCTCCCTGTGCTCGAAGCGGGCCGACCGATACCCGAGCGGTCATTCTGGCCAGTCCAACGCAGGCAGGCAGGACGACCCTCATCGGGAACCCGAGTACGGTAAAGCCGCAAGCAAGGCGCGAGAGCGGGTACCAGGAAACGGAGCCGGCCGCCTACCCCGCCTGAGGCCGACCATGCGCATCGTGGTGGCGGGGTCCGGCGGCCAGCTGGGGCAGGTGCTGCGGCCCGCGCTCTCACAGCACACGATCGTCGGGCTCACGCACGCCGACCTCGACGTTGCCTCCGAGGACGCCGTGCGCGCCGCCCTTGCCGCCCACGCCCCCGACCTCGTGATCAACGCCGCTGCCTGGACCGACGTGGACGGCGCGGAGAGCGATCCCGACGGCGCCTTCCGCGCCAACGCGCTGGGGCCCGAGAACCTGGCGCGGGCCACGGCCGAGCGCGGGATCCCGCTCCTGCACGTGTCCACCGACTACGTGTTCGGCGGGGAGGGGAGCCGGCCTCTGGACGAGGACGCTCCGGTGGCGCCCCGGTCCGTGTACGGCAGGAGCAAGCTCGCGGGCGAGGAGGCCGTCCGCGCCCACCAGCCCCGCCACTTCATCGTCCGCACGGCGTGGCTCTACGCGGCCACCGGCCGCAACTTCCCGAACACGCTCCTGGGACTCGCCTCCCGGCCGGAGGTGCGCGTGGTGGACGACCAGCACGGCTCCCCCACGTGGGCCCCGCACCTGGCCGAGGCCCTGGCCCGCCTCGTCGCCACCGAGCGCTGGGGCACCTGGCACCTGGCCGGCCGCGGCGGCACCACGTGGTACGGCTTCGCGCGGGCCCTGCTGTCGGCAGCGGGGATCGGAACGCCGGTCGTGCCGGTTGGGACCGAGGAGTTCCCGCGGCCGGCGCCCCGCCCCGCCTACGCGGTGCTCACGACGCGGCACGACCCGCCGATCCTGCTGCCGCCCTGGGAGGACGGGGTGGCGGCCTGGGCCGCGCTTCAGGGCGCGCGCAGCAGCGCCTCCAACCCTTCCCGGTAGCTCGGATACCGGAGCGAGATCCCGAGCGTCCGGCGCGACTTCTCGGAGAGCACGCGGCGATGGGGTCCTTCCTGCCCCGCGTGGTGCACCGCGGGCTGGACCCCGAGCCGCTCCGCCACCCACAGCACCACGTCCCGGCGGCGCGCCGGGTGTGCGTCCGACCCGTGGTACACGGCGCCGGCGGCGCCACCCTCCAGTGCACCGCGCACGAAGGCCACGCCGTCGTCCCGATGGCAGAAGTTCATCCAGTGGAGGTCGTCCCCCCCCAGCGCGAGCTGGCCCCGGCGCACCCGGTCCAGGATGCCCGTCCTCCCCGGTCCGTAGAGGCCGGACAGGCGCACGATGCGGGTGGGGACGGTCCCCGCCGCCCCGCGCACGCGGTGCTCGGCCTCCACCAGGATCTCCGCCGTGGCGCCCACCGGGTGCACCGCGGTGTCCTCGTCCACGTCGCCGCCGTCGCTCTGGCCGAAGACCGAGGTGCTGCTCGTGTAGACGTAGGCGCTGAGGGAAGCCCCGGCGTACCGCTCGAGCAGGGCCTCGTTGATCTCGACGTAGGCCTCGCGGTAGGCGTCCTCCCCGTGCGTGTGCGGCGCGGCGCAGACCACCACACCGTCCACGTCGGGAAGCCGGCGCACCGCGTGGAAGTCGGCGAGGTCGCACACCAGGGGACGGATCCCCGCCGCCTGCAGCGCGGCCTCGTCCGGGAAGCGCCGGCGGATCCCCGTGACCTCGTGCCCGGCCGCCGCCAGCTCGCGGGCCACGGCCTCCCCCAGCCACCCCAGGCCCGCCACCAGGACGCGCATCGGCGCTCAACCTACCACTCCTCGCGCACGAGCTCCGCGCAGCGCCGCGCCTGGGCTGCGAAGGCGGGGCCGCCGCCGCTCTCCTGCCGGAGGTTTTCCATCTGGGTGGGATCGCAGCCGAACCGGTAGAGGAAGAAGCGCGTGCCCCGGGAGATCCGCGCCGCCTCGCGCGCCGCGCCGAGGTCGTCCTCCACCTCCGAGCGGAGGTAGAGGCGCATCGCCGCGGTCTCGCGCGCCACACGGTGCTCGAAGCCGGGCAGTGGAATGGGGTCCGCGGCCGGGACCGCGAGGAGGGTGGCGATGTCGCGATCCTCCATGTTGGGGCCGTAGGGGCGGAAGAACTCCAGGCGCGGGCGGTCGTCCGTGACGAGGTCGGCTCCGGCGCACCACCGCGCGATCCCGCCGCGGTCCAGGAGATACGTCGCCAGCAGAGCCTCGGGGGTCTCCAGGGTGGCGGCCTCCAGGCTCGCGCGTCCCGTAGCGGTCGCGTACGCCTGCGCGAGGCGGTCCGGCGAGAGGGTCAGGGAGCGGTCCGAGCCCAGCAGCACCGCGTCCCGGATCGAGGGGAGCCAGAGCTGCGCGTGGGGGAAGGCCTCGAGGAACGTGCGCGCGGTCGCGCGTGCCGAGCCCAGACTCTGCCCGTGCAGCGGCAGCCACTGGGCGACCACGCCGCCGGGCAGGAGGTGCCTCCGGCAGAGGCGATAGAAGTCGAGCGAGTACAGGTGCACCGACCCGGCGACGATGGGAGGCGGAGGCTCCAGCGTGATGAGCCCGTAGCGTTCCCCCGTGGTCTCGAGGAAGTGACGCCCGTCCTGCCGGTGAAGGGTGACGCGCGGATCGGCGAAGGCGCGCCGGTTCTCCCGCGCGAACAGGGGGAGCGCGCGCAGGATTCCCTCGCTGAGGTCGACGGCGTCCACGTGCGCGACGCCGGGAGTGGCCAGGAGCGACCCCAGCGTGATCCCCGTCCCCACGCACAGCACCAGGGCCTTGCCGGGATCGGGCGCGAGAAGGGCGGGAAGATGGCCTTCCGCCGCCATGTAGCGCCACACGGGCTGGACGGTGGCGGTCATGGCGATGCCGTTCACCAGGATGCTCTTGGCATCGGGATCGCGGAACCCATAGCTCTTGCGCACCACGGCCACGGTGTCGGTGGCGCCCTCGTGGAACGCGAGCACCTCGGCCGCGCGCTCCCCCCCGCGGCTGGCCTGCAGGAACCCGCGCACGAACGCTCCCCGCGGGAGCAGGAGCGCGCACGCGCACAGCGCGGGGATGGCCAGCGCCGCCGGACGCTGGCGCAGCAGCAGCGCCCCGGCCAGGGCCTGCGCCGCCGCCAGGGCGGCGAGCGTCCTCGGCGCGCCCAGCCAGGGGAGGAGCGCCAGGCCGGCGCCCAGCGCGCCCGCGATGGCGCCCGCGGTGTTGGCCGCGTAGACGGCGCCAACCTCCCGTCCCGCGCGCGCCGGGCTGGCGAGCGCGGCGGCCGCCAGGGGCAAGGCCATGCCGGAGAGGATGGTGGGGGGGAGCACGACCGGCGCCACGCGAAGGGCGGCGGCGAGGAGGAAGCCTCCGAAGCTCCGCGCCTCCGCGGGCGGAACGAGGAGCGGCGGCATCCAGAGCAGGCTCGCGGCCACCCAGGTCCCCATGCCCAGGAGCGTGCCCGCGAGCCAGGTCCTGGGATCCCCGACCCTTGCCGCCGCCGCGCGGACGAGGAGCGCACCCAGGACCAGACCGAGCAGGAACAGGGCGAGCATCACGCTGAACGAGTAGGCGTAGGACCGGAGGCAGAGGACGAGCAAGCGTGTCCAGGCCACCTCGTACCCGAGCACGGCCGCCCCGGACACGGCCGTCGCCAGCAGGCAGGCGCGCCGGTCGGCCGAACGCCAGACGCGCGCCCCGGGGGACGGGGCCGCCGGCGCTCGCGTCCCCCTCGCCAGCGCCAGCGCCGCGATCCCCGCCACCCCGGCCACGCCCGTGCCGAGGAGCCCGGTGGCCGAGATCCCGAGCCGCTCCAGCAGCACGAGCCCGCCGAGGAGGGTCCCGCAAGCGCCTCCGAGGGTGTTGATTCCGTAGAGCAGTCCCACCGGTGCCAGGACCGTCGCGCGCTCCTGGATGGCATGCCGCGCCAGCGCGGGGAGCGTGCCCCCCATGCACGCGGTAGGGAGGAGCAGGAGCAGGAAGGCCAGACCCAGCGTCGCCGCATCCCCGGCCCGCCCGGGAAGGGCACGCTCCGGCGCGAGGAGCGCGTCGCGGCCGTGCGCCAGCAAGAGCACGAGGCCCGCTCCCGACAGCGCGACCGAGAGCTCCAGCACGCCGTAGAGCGCCAGGGGCCGCGCCACCCGATCGGCGAGCCGGCCCACCACCAGCGCGCCCAGGCCGAGCCCGGCCATGAACGCCGCCAGCACGACGGACGTGGCGGTGACGGCGCTGCCCGCGAGCCAGGTCATCTGCCGGAGGAAGACCGTCTCCAGGAGCAGCGCTGCCGCCCCCGACAGGAAGAACAGCAGGGGAACGAGCATGGAGCCGCCATTATGATGGCGCCGTGCACCGCTCGTGGGGAACGCTCGCCCTCTCCCTCCTCCTCGTCTTTCCCGCGCGGGGGGCCGACGACGCGGGGAAGTTCGTGGAGCACACGACCCGCCTTCCCGCGGGGGGGTCGGCACGCTTCATGGTCTGGCTGCCGGCCGGGTTCACCCCCGACCGCTACTGGCCGGCGGTCGTCTTCCTCCACGGCAAGGAGCAGTCGGGCACCGACAACACGCGCCAGACCGAGGTGGGCCTGGGGCCGGTCCTGCGCTCCGGCCGCCGCGTGTGGCCGGGCGTCATCGTCTTCCCGCAGAAGGCCGAGGCGGACGTCCTGTGGGGCACGCTGGACGAGATGGTCCTCACCGTCCTCGCCGCCGCCCGTGCCGCCTATCCCATCGACACCAGGCGGATCTACCTCACGGGGGTCGGGCAGGGCGGCGAGGGCACGTGGTCGATCGCCGCCGAGCATCCCGGCACCTTCGCCGCCGTCGTGCCCGTGGGCGGCTGGACCGATGCGCCCGACGGCGTGGCCCAGGCGCTGCGCACCACGGCGGTCTGGGTGTTCCACGGCCGCAACGACGCCGAGGTCCCGGCCGCCAAGGCACAGAAGATCGCGGCCGCCCTGCAGAAGGACGGTCATCCCCCGCGGGTGACGATCGTGACCGGGGACGCCGAGGAGACCTGGACGCGTGCCTACCGTCGGCGCGACCTTCCCAAGTGGCTGTTCAAGTGGCGCCGCCCCTGAGCCCGCCCCGTCAACTTGACAATCGGGGATTTCTCGGGCAAACAGGCAATGGGGAACGGTCGTGGCCGTGACCATCAAGCAAGTGGCCCGCGAGGCCGGGGTTTCCATCGCGACGGTGTCGCGCGTCCTCACCGGCAACGGGCCCGTGCTCGCCTCCACCCGGGCCCGCATCCTCGAAGTGGCCGCACGCCTCCGCTACGTGCCGCACGAGGGGGCACGCTGTCTCGCCACCCAGCGCACCCATGCCATCGGCGTCCTCCTCCCCGACGTCCACGGCGAGTTCTTCTCCGAGCTGATCCGCGGACTGGACCAGAACGCCACCGCGCGCGGCTACCACCTTCTCCTCTCGGGCTCCTACGGGGGGGTGGACAGCCTCGAGGTCCTGCTGCGGACGATGCGAGGGCGGGTGGACGGCCTCATCGTGATGGCCCCCGACCTGGACCGTTCGGTGCTGCGGGAGGTGATCCCGGATGCGGTGCCGCTGGTCACGCTGTCCAGCCCCGCGGAGCCGGGCGTGGACTCGATCGAGGTGGACGACCGGGGCGGCGCGGAGGCCATGGTCCGCCACCTGCACCAGCTCGGTCACCGGCGCATCGCCTTCGTGTCCGGTCCTCCCGGGAAGCGCTGCGGCCGGGCGCGGCTGCGCGGGTTCCAGGACGCCATGGCAGCGCTCCCCGGGACGGTGGCGATGGTCCTGGAAGGAGACTTCGCGGTGGAGTCCGGCCGCCGTGCTGCGGAGAAGCTGCTCGCCGCGCGCCGGCGCCCCGACGCGGTTTTCGCCGCCAACGATGCCATGGCGCTGGGACTCCTCTCCGGCCTCCGCGAGCGCGGGGTGAGCGTGCCGGGAGAGGTGGCGCTCGCGGGGTTCGACGACGTGCCCCTGGCCCGCTTCCTCTCGCCGCCGCTCACCACGGTGCGCGTTCCCATGCAGCGGATCGCCGCCCTGGCGGTGGAGCGGGTGTTCGACCGGCTGGATGGGAAGGCGGTCCGCACCCGCCGCCACCGCACCATCCGCACCGAGATCGTCGTGCGCGGTTCTTGCGGGGCGCGCTCGCGCGCGGCGGCGCAGGCGCCCTGAGACCTGCATGCGCACCGCCCTCGTCGCCCTCGCGCTCATCCTGCTCGCCTGGCCGGCGTGGGCGGCCGCCGAGATCACGCTCAAGGACGGGACCGTGCTGTCGGGGACGGACCTCGAGCTCGAGGGAGATGTGTACGTGCTGCGGACGTCGTCGGACGCGGCGCTGTCCATCCCCTGGCAGCTGGTGACGCGGGTGCGGCTGATCGGGGACGACGTTCCGGCGCCGAGCGGGATCCGCTTCACGCACGCCCAGCAGCTGGCCGGGCCCAAGGAGGCGCCCGCCACTCCCGGCTACCGCGAGCAGCTCGGCGCTTTCGGACGGCCGCCGGCCCGCTTCCCCCAGTCGCCCATCCCGGCCCGCTGGGATCCCAGTTCGGACATCGGGGAGGAGACCGACGTCACCGAGTTCAACCCGGCGCGCTGGTACCGGCCTCCCGTGGACCCCGTCTGGACGCCGCGCTCGGCCTTCTCCAGGGCGGACGACCGCACGGAGTTCAACCCCGCGCGATGGTATCGTGCGCCCGTGGACTCCACGTGGCACCCGGTGGACGGGTTCGGCGGCACCCGGTGGTTCGCGCCGGTCGTCTCCGAGGGCGACTGATCCCTGCCGTGAGCTACGCCATCGACGCGCGGGACGTGGCCAAGAGCTTCGTCAAGAAGAAGTCGGTGCGCGAGCTGTTCACCAAGCCCCTCACCCGCCCGGAGCGGGTGCACGCGCTGCGCGGGGTCACCCTGCAGGTCGAGGAGGGGGAGGTCTTCGGACTCCTGGGCCCGAACGGCGCGGGCAAGACCACGCTCCTCAAGATCCTCTCCTGCCTGGTGCTGCCGGACTCCGGCACCGCCCGCATCGGCGGGCACGACGTCGTGGACGAGGACGAGGTCAAGCCCAAGATCGGCCTGGTCAACTCCGACGAGCGCTCGTTCTACTGGCGCCTGTCCGGGCGCGAGAACCTCCGCTTCTTCGCCGAGCTGTACGACGTGCCGCGCTCCACACGGGAGGCGCGCATCGCCACCCTGCTGGAGCGGGTGGACATGGTGGAGGCGGCGGACCGCCGCTTCGCCGACTACTCGTCGGGGATGAAGCAGCGCCTGGCCATCGCCCGGGCCATGCTCCACGATCCGCCCATCCTGTTCATGGACGAGCCCACCCGCAGCCTCGATCCCGCGTCCGCCCTGAGCCTGCGCGCCTTCATCCTCGAAGAGCTGAAGGCGCGGGACGGCAAGACCATCCTCATCGCCACCCACAACCTCCGCGAGGCGGAAGCCGTGTGCGATCGCCTGGCCATCCTGGTGAAGGGCCTGGTGCGGCAGGTGGGGACGGTGGACGAGGTGCGCCGCTGGGGCGTGCGGGAGCGGCGGTTGCGGCTCCAGGTCGGGAGCTGGCGCGGCCTCCCTCCGGGGCCGTGGAGGCAGGCCTCCCTGAAGGACCTGCCCGACGGCGGGCACGAGGTGGAGGTGGCGCTGGAGGACGAGGGCGCGTTCGAGGACCTCCTGCGGGCGCTGCTGGCATCCGGCGTGGGCGTGCGGGCCTGCGACCGCATCGAGCCCGACCTCGAGGAGGCCTTCTCCCGCATCCTGGCCCGGGAAAAGGAGGCCGCTCCCGAGCCCCAGGCGGTGCCCTGATGGCTTCCGTGAGCATGACCCGCAACCTGCGCAAGCTCTGGGCCTTCCTGAAGCGGGACTTCCAGTCCGAGATCTCCTACCGCCTGGCCTTCGTCTTCCAGGTGGCGGGGATGTTCCTGTCCGTGCTGGCGTTCTACTTCATGACGAAGATGATGGACCCCAACGCCAAGGGCCTGGAGGGGATCCCCCCCTTCCAGTGGCTGCTCATCGGGCTCGCGTTCCAGTACTACTTCTCCACCGCCCTCTACGCCTTCGCCTCCAAGATCCGGAACGAGCAGGTGCTGGGGACGCTGGAGGCCATGCTGGTGTCGCCCACGCCGACCGGCATGGTGATCTTCTCCTCGGCGGCCTGGGACTTCACCTACGGCGCCCTGCGCGTGCTCATCTTCCTGGCCTTCGCCGTCATGGTGTTCGGGGTGCGCCTGCACGTGGAGGGGCTGGGCGCCCTGGCGCTGGGGAGCGTGCTCACCCTGCTGTCCTCCGCCGGCCTGGGGATCCTCTCCGCGTCGTTCATCCTTTATTTCAAGCGCGGCGACCCCATCAACTTTTTCCTCTCCGGGCTGACCACCATGTTCGGGAACGTGTTCTTCCCCTCCGCCCAGCTCCCGAGCGGGGTGCAGTGGATCTCGGACCTGCTCCCCATCACCTGGTCGCTGCGCGTCGTGCGGGGCGCGCTCCTCCGGGGCCAGACGGTCGCCGATCTCCACGACGAGCTGTTGCGCCTGCTGCTCCTGACCGCGCTGCTGCTGCCGGCCGGGATCTATTTCTCACGGATCGCCATCCGGCGCGCGAAGCGCGAGGGCAGCCTGGTCCAGTACTGAGGTGGCATGGCCTTCTGGAAGGTCCTGATCCTCCTGCTCGCCCTCTCCTTCGGCGGCCTCTTCGTGCTGGTCGCCGCCACGATCGCCGAGCGGCGGGAGCGGCGGAGGAGGGAACGGAAGAAATGAGCGCGCCTCGCCAACGTGGACTCCCGCAGCCTCTAATCCTTATTGGTGCCTGTCCCCCTTCGTGCTACCCTCCCGCGCCTTGGCTACATTTCCTGCACCTCCCGCCGGCGATCGCGTGCGCTACGAGGACGGCCGCCTCGTCGTCCCCGATCGCCCCATCGTCCCCTTCGTGGAGGGGGACGGCATCGGGCCGGACATCTGGAAGGCGACGCGCCGCGTGCTCGACGCCGCCGTGTCCCAGGCCTACGGGGGCAAGCGCGAGATCGTCTGGTACGAGGTGTTCGCGGGGGAGAAGGCCTACGAGGGCTTCGGGGAGTGGCTGCCCGCGGCCACGGCGGAGGCGGTGCGGGAGTTCAAGGTCGCCATCAAGGGTCCCCTGACCACGCCGGTGGGCGGGGGCATCCGCAGCCTGAACGTCGCCCTCCGGCAGATCCTCGACCTCTACGCCTGCGTGCGGCCGGTGCGCTGGGTGCCCGGCGTGCCCTCGCCGGTGAAGCGGCCGCAGGACCTGGACGTGGTGATCTTCCGCGAGAATACCGAGGACGTGTACGCGGGGGTGGAGTTCAAGAGCGGCGCCCCCGAGACCAACAGGCTCATCGACTACCTCGAGTCCGAGCTGGGGAAGAAGGTGCGCGAGGCCTCGGGGATCGGGATCAAGCCCATCTCCCCCTTCGGCTCCAAGCGCCTGGTGGGGAAGGCCATCGAGCACGCGCTGGCCCAGGGACGGAAGACGGTCACCCTGGTCCACAAGGGCAACATCATGAAGTTCACCGAGGGCGCCTTCCGCGACTGGGGCTACGAGATGGCGCGGGAGAAGTTCGGCGACCGCACGGTGTCGGAGGAGGACCTCTACGCCAAGCACGGGGGCAAGGCGCCGGAGGGGCGGGTGGTGATCAACGACCGCATCGCCGACTCCATGTTCCAGCAGATCCTGCTCCGGCCCGCCGAGTACGCGGTGCTGGCCACGCCCAACCTGAACGGCGACTATCTCTCCGACGCCTGCGCCGCCCAGGTGGGGGGCCTGGGGATGGCGCCCGGCGCCAACATGTCCGACACCGTCGCCTTCTTCGAGGCCACCCACGGGACGGCCCCCAAGTACGCGAACCTGGACCGGGTGAACCCCGGCTCGCTCATCCTCTCCGGGGTGATGCTCCTGCAGCACCTGGGGTGGAACGAAGCGGCCGAGCGCGTGCAGGCCGGCCTGGCCCGGGCGGTGGAGCGGAAGACCGTGACCTACGACCTCGCCCGCCAGATGGAGGGGGCGCGAGAGGTCTCCTGCTCGGCCTTCGCCGAGGCCATCGTGGCGGCGGCCTAGGGGAATAGAGATGCGCAACAAG
The DNA here is from genome assembly GCA_036274395.1 of Candidatus Polarisedimenticolaceae bacterium. Taxonomy (GTDB): domain Bacteria; phylum Acidobacteriota; class Polarisedimenticolia; order Polarisedimenticolales; family DASUFT01; genus DASUFT01. The sequence continues at coordinate 64,235 of DASUFT010000015.1, forward strand.
ATCACCGTGATCGGCGGCGGCTTCGTGGGCGAGCACGTGGCCGTGGGCTGCGCCCAGAAGGAGCTGGGGGACGTGGTCCTGCTGGACATCCTGGAGGGGGTGCCCCAGGGGAAGGGTCTCGACCTGTTCGAGTCCAGCCCGGTGCAGGGGTTCGACTCCGAAGTCCGGGGCACCAACGACTACCTGGAGACCGCGGGATCGGACGTCGTGGTGATCACCGCCGGTCTCGCCCGCAAGCCGGGGATGAGCCGCGACGACCTGCTGCGCAAGAACGCGGAGATCGTGCGCGTCTGCGCGGAGAACGTGCGCACCAAGTCCCCCGACGCTATCGTCATCGTGGTGAGCAACCCCCTGGACGTGATGGCCTACGTCACCAAGTCCGTCACCAAGTTCCCCAAGGAGCGGGTGATCGGGATGGCGGGCATCCTGGACACCGCGCGCTTCCGCTCCTTCATCGCCATGGAGCTGGGTGTGTCCGTGGAGAGCGTGAGCGCGCTGGTGCTGGGCGGCCACGGCGACTCCATGGTGCCGCTGCCGCGCCTGGCCACGGTGGGCGGCATCCCCCTGAGCGAGCTGTGCAGCCCGGACCGGATCGAATCCCTGGTGAAGCGCACGGCGGGCGGCGGCGGCGAGATCGTCTCCCTGCTCAAGACCGGCTCCGCCTACCACGCCCCGGCGGCGTCGGTCGTGGAGATGATCGAGTCCATCCTCCGGGACAAGCGCAAGATCCTGCCCTGCGCCGCCTGGCTGGAGGGGGAGTACGGCATCCACGGCGTCTTCGTGGGCGTGCCCGTCATGCTCGGTACCCGCGGCATCGAGAAGGTCTACGAGATCCACCTCGCCGCCGACGAGCTGAAGGCGCTGCGCGAGTCCGCCGGGCACGTGCTGGAGACCCAGGGCGCCCTGCAGATGTAGGCTCGCGCGAGCCGGGTACAATGGCTGCAACGACGCAGCCCACCCGCCGCGAGGATCCCATGCGCTGGACCCCAGGCCGAAGGAGCCCGGATCTCGAGGACCGCCGTGCCACCACCGGTGGACGGCGCATTGCGCTCCCCCTGGGAGGGGGCGGTCTGGGGCTGGGCGGGATCCTCATCCTCCTGGTGCTGAGCTTCATCTTCAAGACCGACCTCCTGTCCCTGTTCGGCGGAGGCGGTCCCGCGGTGCAGGTGGGGCTTCCGGGGGAGAAGTTCGAGCCCACGCCCGAGGAAGAGAAGCTGGTGGACTTCGTCTCCTTCGTGCTCGACGACGCGCAGGGGACGTGGGAGCGGATCTTCCAGCAGAGCGGCCAGGAGTACCCGCACGCCAGGCTCGTGGTCTACCGGGACTCGACCGAGACCGCCTGCGGGTACGGCGACGCCGCCACCGGTCCCTTCTACTGTCCTTCCGACAGCACCGTCTACATCGACCTCACGTTCTACCGGGAGCTCAAGGACCGCTTCGGCGCCCCCGGGGACTTCGCGCAGGCCTACGTGCTGGCCCACGAGATCGGGCATCACGTGCAGAACCTCCTGGGCACCTCCAGCCAGGTGCGGAACGCCCAGGAGAGCGATCCCTCGGGGGCCAACGAGATGTCGGTGAGGCTGGAGCTGCAGGCGGACTGCTACGCCGGCGTCTGGGGCCACACCACGGAGCGTCGCGACATCCTGGAGGAGGGAGAGGTGGAGGAGGCGCTCACCGCCGCCGCCGCCATCGGGGACGACCGGCTGCAGCGCGAGGCGGGCCGGAGGATCAGTCCCGACTCCTTCACCCACGGGAGCTCGGAGCAGCGCATGCAGTGGTTCCGGCGGGGGTTCGACGGCGGCGACCCGGCGGCCTGCGACACCTTCCGGGCTCGCTGACGCCCGCTCCTGTGGTATCCCTACGCGGCCATGGACCTGGCCGCGTTCGCCAACACCGTCTTGAGCCTCTTCGTGATCGTGGATCCGGTGGGGTGTCTCCCCGTCTTCGCCGCCATCACTCGGCGCAAGACCCGGGACCAGCGCCGCGCCACCATCCGCAGGGCGGTGACGATCGCGCTGTGCGTGCTGGTGGTCTTCGCCCTCACCGGGCACTGGATGCTGACCTACCTGGGGATCGGCATGCCCGCGGTGCGGATCGCCGGGGGCATCCTCCTCTTCCTCATCGGCATCGAGATGCTCTACGGGCGCGTCACCCAGACCACGACCTCGGCGGGGGAGGAGGAGGAAGCGGTGGAGAAGGACGACGTCAGCGTCACGCCGCTGGCCATCCCTCTCCTGGCCGGCCCGGGCAGCATCGCCGCCGTCATCCTCCTCTCCGGGGACGCGGGACAGCTCCGGGAGGTGCTGCCCGTGGTCGCCGCCGTGGCCATCGTGCTGGGCGCCACCTGGCTGCTCCTCGCCACCACGGACACGCTGCTCGCCCTGCTGGGCCGGATAGGTGTCCGCGTGGTGGCGCGTGTCATGGGCTTGCTCCTCCTGTTCCTCTCCGTGCAGCAGGTCATCGACGGCCTGCGCGCGCTCCAGATCATCGAGGGTTGACGATGCGCCACCGCATGCTGCTGATCTTCCCGCTGCTCCTGACCGCCTGCGCGGGGGTGCAGCGATCCTCCGGCGATCCCTGGGATGGGCAGGTGCGGGTGGACGGCGCCCTGCGCGCGATGATGCACGAGGGAAAGACCGGCCCTGCCGTGAAGCTCTCCCGTCTTCTCCCCGACGACGCGCTGTACGCGGTGGGGGCACTGGCGGACATGGCGGGCGAGGTCACCATCGTGGGCGGCAGGACCTACCTCTCCTACGGCAAGGACCGGAAGGCAGAGGCGGAGATGACCCGGGACAGCGATGCCGCCGCCTCCCTTCTGGTCAGCGCCCGCGTCCCCGCCTGGCGCCTCATGAAGACGGACGGTGCGATCCAGTTCAAGGACCTCGACGAGAAGATCGCAGCGCTCGCCAGCAAGGCAGGGATGGACACGCAGGGACGCATCCCCTTCGTGGTGGAGGGACGGGTCCGCGAGCTGGAATGGCACGTGCACGCGGGTTCCTCGCCGGAGGACGGCCCCAAGAGCCACGAGGATCATCTGAAGGACGCGGCCGCCTTCCGGCTCCCCAACACGCTGGCCACCCTGGTGGGCTTCTATTCCCCCGGCGACGAGGGCGTCTTCACCCACATGGGATCGAAGACGCACGTGCACGTGGTCGCCGGCACGCCGCCAGGCGCCGGCCACGTGGACCACGTGATGATCCTGCCCGGGGCGATCGTGAGGTTCCCGCTGAAGGTGGCGGCACTGCCCGCGCCCTGAGTCAGCTCCAGAGGGCGGCGAGATCGAGCACGAGCCCCTCCCAGTCTGGATGGGTGAGGGTCGTGGTACCCGAAGCCTCCGCGGTCAGGGAGTAGCTTCCATCCTCGAGGCGGAAGCACTCCACCTTCCCATGTTCGGGGTCGACGATCCAGTAGTGGAGAATTCCCAGCTCGGCGTAGCGCTGGGCCTTGACGCCCCGGTCCTGCTTGCGCGTCGACGGGGACAGGATCTCGACGACGAGCAGGGGGGGCGCCTCGATGGCGCGGTCGGTCACGTCCCGTGGGTCTCCCACCACCAGGAGATCGGGGACGAAGACATCCTCCTGGGTGAGGATGACATCCGTGGGCGCCGGAAAGACCTCTCCCAGTCCCCCCCGCTCGAAGTAGTCCTCGAGCAGCCGCGAGAGCCGCTTGGAGATCCGCTGATGCCGCGGTCGAGGCGAGGGGGTCACGAGCAAGGTCCCGCGCACCAGCTCGTAGCGCCGGCCGTCGTCGGGCGTGACCTGCAGGTCGGAATAGGTGAGCTTGCGCCTGGGCTCGGCCATGGCCTGGAGCGTACCACGCGGAACCGGGAGGGAGACGGAACAGGCGCAGCCTAGACCAGCCGGCGCGACACTCCACGAACGCAGAACCCACGCTCACGGGCAGGAGAGCCTGCGCTCCGCGCCCGAGCTGACCGCACCCCAGCTCCCGACGTGGTGCCTGCTGGAGCGGACCAGGTAGTAGAAGAGGCGGCCGCCGGGATCGGGATTGCCGGCGTCCGTGATGCAGGTCTGGCTGGTGGTGGCGAGGATGGTGCAGGCGGTGAACGTGCGCTTCCCATCGCGCGCCACCTGATACTCGGCGGCCCCTGCCTGCGCGGGCCAGCAGAAGGTCGTCTTGTCCGGGAAGCTGGTCAGCCCGGAGATCTCGTCGACCAGGCCGAAGCCGAGGTCTCCGGAGCAGTTGTTGTCCAGTCCGTCGTTGCGCTCGGCCGCTCCCGGATAGGTGACGGCGCTGGCGTCATTGCAGTCTCCACCCCGCGTCGCGTGTCCGGGCAAGGGGGAGCAGGAGGCCTGCACGGTTCCACCGGAATTGCCGAAGGAGTCGCCGTCCCCGTCCGGGTACCAGATGGGTCCTGCGCAGGCGGCCCAGGCGTTGAAGCGGGCGGAGAGGGGCATCGTGCTCCCGTCCTCGTGGTAGATCGCCCAGCGGGATCCGATGGCGATGGGATCGGGCGCGGAGAAGCCGAAGTAGCGGGGGTCGTAGTACGGAGCGACCCCCCGGGGCGTCAGGTTGTAGGTGGTCACCATCTGACGGAAGGGGTTCTCGAGCGCCCAGTCGAACATGAGGACACGGGCGGAGCCGGAGTTGTGGCCGGTGCCGAATCCCGAGGTGTCCACGCCGACGCCCCAGTTGGCGGTCACGTTGGTGCGGCCGGAGAGGTCTCCGGATGCGGGATCGCCCATGTACTGGGTGAAGAAGAAGGGCTTCACGTTGAAGCAGGTGTTCGCGGGAATGGAAGCATTGTCGGAGTAGACGATCCGCCACGAGGGTGCGACGTACTGGACCGCGATGGGATGCGCGGCTCCGCCGATCGGCGTCACCATGACGGTCGCCCAGATGTCGTTGTCGGATCGCGGATTGGGAACGGCGAGGAAGGCGGCGCTGCTGGCGCCGGTGCAGAAGCGCAAGGCGGTCAGGTCGTAGCGGACGCCGAAGCCGAGACCCGCAGGCATGGCGGTCCCGTCCACGTTCACGATCGTCCAGCGCTGGAGCCCGGCGTCATAGTCCACGGCGATCGGGTGGTTCCAGACGGTCCCCGTGAACAGGCCGCCAGGATTGCGCACGTGGGAGAGGAACAGCCTCGCGGACGGGTTGCCGTTCAGGTAGGGATGGTCGAGCACGGCGCGGTTGCCGCTGACGTTTCCGGCAGCGGTCGTGAACGGGAACCAGGTGAGGGGCGCGGTCGCCGGTGGCGGCGCAACCACGTAGACGTTCAGCGTGCCGATCACGGCCTGGGAGTCGATCCCGGAATCGTTGTCCCGGATGGCGATCTGGATGGTCCCCTGGGTTCCCGCCGGGGCATTGCCGTTGAACACGATCGTGATGTCGGTCCCCTTGTGTTCCACGCTCGTCGTGGACGTCGGGTACGCATCCCCCACCGGGGCCCACTCCCCCGGGGGCCGGAGGGGACAGCCGCTTCCCGGGCAGCCATAGGTGTCCTGCAGAGAGACGCCCGGCGTGTTCGAGCGCGCGAAGATCCCGCACGAGTAGCTGGTGGAGTTGAAGGTCACGTACCAGGGGTTGAAGTGGATCGTCTGCGGCACCCCTTCCGTGAACGTGATGTCGGGGAGCTGCCCCGACAGCTCGATCGTGAAGCCGTTGGCGCAGGTGGCCTGAGCACGCTCGGCGGCGAGCAGCAGGGCGGCGGCGAGCAGGATGTTGCGTTTCACGGCTTCCCCCTTCTAAGAGACGTGACCGGAGGGGGGGAAACGTGTCGCGGCGGGCCCGGGGGGCCCTGACGGGGTACGATGGTCGCACCCGCCCCCGGAGATCCCCCACATGACCGGACGTCCCTACGACGCGATCGTGGTCGGCGCCCGCTGCGCCGGCTCTCCCACCGCCATGCTCCTGGCGCGCAAGGGGTACAAGGTCCTCCTCCTGGACAAGGCCCGCTTCCCCAGCGAGACGATCTCCACGCACCTGATCTGGCCCCACGCCGCGGAGCAGCTGGACCGGTGGGGTCTGCTGGAGCGGCTCGCCGCCACGGGCTGTCCGCCAGGCTGGAGCCGCCGCCGCCCATGATGCGGGAGCTGTTCGCGGCGCTCCAGGGCGACCGCGCCGCCACCAGCGCGTTCTTCGGGGCCATCACCGGGGCCACCCCGCTCCCCCAGTTCATGAGCCCCGAGAACATCGGCCGCATCGTGGGTGGTGGGGAGAGCTAGCCCGCCGCCACCGCCGCCCGCAGCAGCTCCTCGAAGCGGAGGGGATCGCCGAGCTGGGCGATGTCCTTCTCCCGCCCCACCACGATGAGGCGGTCGCCGCCCTTCAGCTCCGTGGTGGGCTCGGGCACGATGAAGACCTGGGCCGCCACCCCTTCCGTGCGGCGGCGGACCTCCAGGATGTTCACGCCGAAGCGGGCGCGAGGCTTGAGGTCGGCGATGGTGGCGCCGGCGAAGGCGTCCGGGATCGTCACCACCGCCACCACGTACTCCGAGGGCAGCTCCACGAAGGTGGTGGCTGGCCGCTCTCCCTCGTGCTCCCGCACGAAGCCCGCCAGCCGCGACTCCCGGTGCAGCACCTCCTGGTTGTACAGGGAGAAGATGTCTCCCGAGGACAGCTCGCCCACCAGGTGCTGCGTCTCCTTGCCGTCCACCACCGGCAGCCGGTCACGGCTCAGGTGCGCCCAGCGCCCGATGGCATCGCTCAGGCGGTCGTCGCGCTGCAGCAAGGGCAGGTCGCGGTACATCACCTCAACGGCGCGCGTCGTTCCCATCAGCTCCGCGCTCCCCAGATACTCCGAGAGGTCGCCGATGGTGACCGACCCCCGCAGCCGCTCGGCGTCGTCCACCACGAAGAGCTCCTTGCGTCCCTCGTCCTTGAAGCGGCGGACCACCACGGCCAGGCTGTCCGACTCCCGCACGGGAGGGGCGGAGCGCCGCATCAGGTCCCCCACCCGGATGCGGTCCATCACCAGCTCTTCCAAGCGTCCGCCCAGGCGCACTCCGCGCTCGCGCAGGGGCTGGGTGTAGATGGACTCGAAGCCGATCAGGCGCGCGGTGAGGATGGCGGTGGTGCAGGCCAGCATGAGGGGAAGGATGATCGGGTAGTCCCCGGTGAGCTCGAAGATCATGAGGATGGCCGTCAGGGGCGCCTGCGTCGTTCCCGCCAGCATCGCCCCCATCCCCACCAGGGCGTACGCCCCCGGGTCGGCCGAGGTGTTGGGGAACAGGGCGTGGATCCAGGTGCCGTACGCGGAGCCCATCATGGCGCCCACGAAAAGCGTGGGCGTAAAGATGCCTCCCGCTCCCCCCGACCCGCGCGTGATCGCGGTGGCGGCCGCCTTCACCAGGGGCAAGACCAGGACCAGGGCCAGGGGGAACGCCCCACGCAGGGCCAGGTCCACGGTGCCGAACCCGTTCCCGAACACCTGGGGGAAGCGGATCCCGATGGCGCCCACCAGCGCGAACCCCAGCACGGGCTTGATCCAGATGGGGAGGGGCAGCCGGGCGAAGAAGCTGCGCGCCGCCTGCAGCGTGCTGATGAACAGGACCGCCCCCAGACCGATGAGGATCCCCAGCGTCAGGTGATGCCCGATCTCCCACCCCGAGACCATCACCTCGGCCGGGGGAGGGTGATAGGCCGGCTGTGCCGAGATCAGCAGCCGCGACACCACCGTCCCCATGGCCGACGCGACGACGATGGGGCCGAAGCTCTCCAGGGCGAAGTTCCCCAGGATCACCTCGAGGGCGAACAGGGCCCCGCCGATGGGTGCGTTGTAGGCGGCGGAGATGCCAGCGGCGAAGCCGCAGCCCACCAGGACGTTGAGCCGGTTCCCCGCCAGGTGCACCCGGCGCCCCAGCCACGACCCCAGCGTGGCGCCGGTGTGGACGAGGCACCCCTCGCGGCCGAGCGAGCCGCCCGAGCCCACGGTGAGGACGATGGCGGGCACCTCGGCCGCCAGGCGCCGCGAGGAAAGGTACCCCTTCTCCCTGGTGATGGCCTCGATGATGCCGGCGGTCCCGCGATCCTGGACCTTGTCCCGGAACAGGAGCAGGAGCAGCCCCACCACCGCCCCTCCCGCGGTGAGCGCGAGCACCCGGTGGGTGGGCGAGACCGACGCCGCCACCGCAAGGATGTCGCCCCGGGCGCCCCAGAACAGGGCCTGCACCATCTCCATGAGCCGGATCAGGAGCACGGAGGCCAGGCCGGTGACCAGACCGGTCACCGGCACCAGGAGGAGGAACCAGTTCTCGGTAGCCTGACGGCGCTTCAGCCACGCGAAGACGTGGGTGTCGAGAAGCCAGAGCAGTCGGTTGGGAGAGCCCATCGCTCCGCTCGAAATCTATCACGGGCCGACGACGTACAATCGGCCCCGCATGGCGAGGCCGAGCGCCTTCAACGCCGCGGTGCTGCTCCTGGCCGTCTCCCTCGGTCTGGCCGCGGGGATCGGCATCTTCACCTTCGTCTACGCTCACGGGGCGTCCTACATGACGAACGACCCGGCC
>DASUFT010000016.1:0-6521 GCA_036274395.1 Candidatus Polarisedimenticolaceae bacterium
GCGGGACCACCGACCCCAACCATGCCGCGTCCGGCTTCCCCACCACCTGCACCACCTGCCATACGACGGTGACCTGGGAGGGCGCGCTGATGACGAATCACGACGCCCAGTTCTTCCCCATCTACAGCGGCCGCCACCAGAACCGCTGGACCCAGTGCACCGACTGTCACGTGCAGCCGGCGAACTTCGGTGTGTTCAGCTGCCTCGGCTGTCACGGCCAGACGGAGACGGCGTCGCACCACGGGGGCGTCTCCGGCTACGTCTACGACAGCAACGCCTGCCTGAGCTGCCATCCCCGCGGCGACGCGGACTGAGGAGGTGCCATGACGCTCTCGCGGTTTCTGGCGCTGTGGCTGCTCCTCCTCGGCGGTGCCGCCGCCCGGGCGGGCCAGGCGCGGGTCACCTACGTCTCGGGATCCACCGTCTATCTCGACGCGGGCTCGGACGCGGGCCTGGCGATTGGCGACCGGGTCGAGATCGTGCGGGACGACACCGTCCTCGCCACCATCGAGCTGATGGCCGTCACCGGCAAGCGCGCCTCAGGGACCCTCCCTGAGGGAGTGGACGCACGCGAGGGGGATCTCGTCCGCTTCGCGGAGAAGGCGCCGACCGCCTCGCCGGAGCCGACCTCCCTCCCCGCCCCTTCCCCGGCGCGGCGCGATGGCGCGAGCCTCCACGGGCGCGTGGGCGCCCGCTGGCTCCTCGTCCAGGACCGTTCCGGCCTGGGGCAGGACTTCTCCCAGCCCTCCCTCGACCTCCGCCTGAGCGGGCGCACGGTCGCGCCCACACCCCTGGAGCTGGAGCTGGACCTGCGCCCGCGCCGGACCTATCGCACGCGCCTCGACGGGACCAGCGAGACGCTCGCCAGCAACCGCGTCTACCAGGCGAGCGCCGCCTGGCACCCGGGCGGGTTGCGCGTGGCGGCGGGCCGGCAGCTCAGCCCCTCCCTGGGACCGGTCTCCCTGTTCGACGGCCTGCTCGCGGAATACCGGCACGGGCGCACCGGCTTCGGCGCCTTCGCCGGCTCGGAGCCGGACCCAGAAGACTGGGGCTACGACCCTTCCACGAAGGACTACGGCGCCTATCTCGACTGGAGCACCGCACCCGAGTCGCGGACACGCACCTGGCTCAACCTGGGCGCGCTCTCGTCCACGACCGATGGAGAGATCAACCGGGACGTGATCTATGCCGCGGCCCGGCTGAGCCGCAGCGGCTTCCACGGGTATGTGCTGCAGGAGGTGGACTACAACCGCGGGTGGCGGGAGGAAGCGGAGGGGAGCACGCTGACGCGGAGCGGCTCCTACGCGGCCCTGCGCTGGCAGGGAACGAGGAGCTTCGCGCTGCACGCGGGGTGGGACTCCCGGCGCAACGTGCGTCTGTACCGCGACCTCGTCACGCCGGCCACGGACTTCGACGACGCCTACCGTCAGGGCATCTGGGGAGGGGCGGAGTGGCGCCCGCGGGGGAAGTGGCTGGCCGCGCTGGAGGGACGCGACGCGAGCGGGGGCACGAACGGCTCCGCGGACGCGTGGACGGTGCGGATGGGCGCCCTGCACCGGACCCGCTTCGACCTCGACGCCACGGTCCGTGGAACCACGTACAGCGGTCCCTTCGTGGAAGGAGACCTCTACGCGGCCGACGTCTCGGCGCAGCTTGGGCGCGTGCGCCTGGGAGCCCGCGGCGGGCTGCGCGACGAGACCGGCCCCTTCGTGGACGCGAGCGCCGGCTCCGTGACCTGGTTCGGGACCGACCTCGACGTGCTCGTCGGCCGCCGGGCCTACCTCGCCGTCTCCTGGGACCGCACCGAGGGCGAGGACGAGGCCAACGATCAGCTCTTCCTCAGCGCGAGCTGGAGGTTCTGAAGGTAGAATGCCCGGCCCATGAACGCACGCGTGCCCTTCGCTTTCCTTCTCGCCCTGGCGCTCTCCGGCTGCGCCACACGCTCCAACCAGGTGCGGAGCAACGCCCTGGAGTTCCTGTACCCGAACGGAAGCGCCGCCGCCCCGGCCGGGGACGTGACGCTCGAGGTGCCCGCGCGCGTGGGGATCGCCTTCCCACCCGCGAAGTACGCGCGCTCCACCGAGTTCCCCGAGGACAGGAAGCAGCAGCTCCTGGAGAAGGTGGCGGCCGCCTTCCGCGGTCACGAGGACATCGCCAGCGTGGAGGTGATCCCCACCACCTACCTGCGGCCGGAGGGTGGCTTCGAGGACCTGGACCGCGTGGCGGCCGGCTTCGGCATCGACCTGGTGACGCTGGTCTCCTACGACCAGGTCCAGTTCAGCGACTCCACCGGCGCGTCGCTGGCCTACTGGACCCTGGTGGGCGCCTACGTGGTGAAGGGGGAGAAGAACGAGACGCGGACCATGCTGGACGCGGCCGTCTTCGACCTGAAGTCCCGCGCCCTGCTCTTCAACGCCTCCGGCCGCAGCGCCGTGGGCGGCTCCTCCACCCCCATCAAGGTGGACAAGGCGCTGCGCACGGCGAGCGACCAGGGCTTCGCCGCGGCCACGGACGACCTGATCAAGAACCTGGAGACCGCGCTCGCCGCCTTCCAGGAGCAGGCCGCCAAGGGCACGGTGCGCGGCGTGGGAACGCCTGCCATCGCCCTGGTGGACCCGCAGGGCCAGCCGCTCCCGCCCGGAGAGGGGGCGGGTGCTCTGGGAGCGGTCGAGCTCTCGCTGGCGCTGCTCCTCCTTGCATGCAGGGCATGCGGGCGCCGCGCGGCACGCTCCTCTTCGTAGCCCTGGCGCTCCTCGCCGGCGCCTCCACCCGGATCGCCTCCGGCCTGGAATACGATCGCGCCGCCATGCTGCGCGGGGAGCTCTGGCGGCCGCTGACCGGCCAGCTCGTCCACTGGTCGTGGTTCATGGCGCTCGCCGATCTCGGGGTGATCGCCGCGGCGGGGGCGTTCGTGGAGCGGCGCGCTCCCCGGCGCGCGTGGCTGGGCATGTGCGCCGCCCTCCTGGCCGTGGCCGCGGTGGTGGCGCTCTCGCCGGGACTCCTCCGCTATCGCGGCAGCTCCGGAGTCGCCACGGCGATGGTGGCCCTGGCCCTGACGGACGCCGCGCTCCCCGTGGCGGTCACCGTCGCCGGGCTGCTCCTGCTCCTGGCCAAGACCGCCGTGGAGATCGCGACGGGGCAGCCGGTCCTCCCCGGCACCCTCCCGGAGGGCGTGGCGCTCACCACGACCGCGCACGTCGCCGGCCTCCTCGCGGGGATGGCCGTCGGCCTCCCTGCACGGCTGCGGGCATGAAGCTCGCGCGGAGGCTCTGGATCCCGCTCCTTCTCGTCGCCGTCGCCCTGGCCGCGCGCCTGCTGATGGTCCTGACCTCCGTCTACCTGTGGGACGAGGACCGGGAGTGGATCCGCCTCGCCAACACGATCTCGATGGATCACCTGCCCCTGCGCGGGGTCACCCACCCCATCCTGCCCGCGTACTTCATCCACCTGGGCTCCCTCGTCTTGGGGGCGAACTTCCTCGGATATCGCGTGCTCAGCGTGGTCGCGGGCGTCCTGACCGTGCTCGCCGGGTACAGGATCGTGGAGCGCCGCGCGGGCACGCTCGGCGGGGCGGTGGCGGCGGCGGCGCTCGCCCTGAACGAGTACCACGTCATGGTCTCGTCGGTCGCCGTGGACATGGTCTTCTACCTCCTGTTCTCGGTGCTGGCGCTCGGTGCCTTCCTGCGCTTCCTGGAGGAGCCCCGGGCCTCGTCCCTGCTCCTCACCGGCCTGCTCACCGGTCTCGGGTTCCTGTGCAACGAGCGGGCGGGCCTCCTGGTGCCGCTCTGGTGCGTCGCGCTCCTGCTCACGGGGAACGCGCGCTGGCTCCTGCGCTGGCCCACCTGGGCGGCCCTCGCCATCTTCGTGGCCTGCTTCCTGGCGGCGAAGACGCAGGCGGGCGCGGGAGGGCAGCTCGACCGGTTCGCCGGCTTCGGGGTGACGGCGCAGCCGCTCGCCTTCTACGGCAAGAGCGCCGTGCGGAAGCTGCTCTCGCTCGCGCACACCGGGTTCAGGGACTGGGCTCCCGAGTACCCCTCCATGAACGCCCTGCTGGGAACCGCTCTCCTGGCCGCAACCGCGCTCGCGCTGGTCTTCAAGAGGCTCCGGGACGATCCCTCGGTGCGCACCTGCCTGGCGCTGTTCCTCCTGGTGATGGCGCTGCTGGTCTTCGTCGACACCCGGTACAACGAGGAGGCGAACCTCGCCCCCCAGGCCTGGTACTGGGCCGACCTCTCCTTGCTCCCCGCAGCGCTCCTGGCCGGGATCTCCGCCGGACGCGGTGGCCTCGCGGGGCGCATGGTCGCCGCCGGTGTCCTCGGCGGTGCGCTGCTCGGCGGCGTGCACGTGGCGTGGACCCGGCTTGGGACCTCCACCGTGCAAGGTGGTGCCGTCCCGGGGCTGATCTCTCCCGCGGACGGGCGGATGGAGGAGCTGCGCACGGGCTTTCTCACCTGCGCGGCCTGCCCGCAGGACCCTGCCATCGCCCTGAAGAAGATCGAGGTCCGCCAGGAAGGGGAGGGCTGGCGCCCGGCCGCGGCGGAGGAAGCGGTCGCGCACGATCCCGCAGGTCGCGCCGTGGCATTGCGCGCCACGCCGGGGAACGTCTACGCGCTCTGGTACGACGTGGGCGGGAGGGAGCTGGCCTTCGACGTGGTGGTGCGGGAGGCACCCTCGCGTTACCCGCCCCCCTTCTGGCTGGCCGCCGCTACAGCCCGAGGCGCTCCATCTCCACCCAGAGCGGGCGGTTCTTGACCTCCTCGTAGATGCGCCCGATGTACTCGCCAATCACCCCCAGGCAGATGAGCTGCACGCCCCCCAGGAAGAAGATGGCGATGATCGTGGTGGCGAACCCGGGGGGCAGCGCGTTCCCGATGGAGCGGAAGTAGTCCACAAAGATCCGCTGGAACAGCGTGAACACGGCGGCCGCCAGGGCGAAGGCGGAGGCCGCCAGGCCCAGCCAGGTGGCCAGGCGCAGGGGCGCGATGGAGAACGAGAACACCCCGTCGATGGCCAGGCGGAGGAGCTTCCCCACCGTGTAGCTGGCCTCCCCCGCCGCCCGCGCCGCCCGCTCGTACTCGAGCCCGATCTGCCGGTGGCCCGCCCAGGCCCGCAGGCCCCGCACGAAGCGGTTGTGCTCGGGCATGGCGTTGATCACGTCGACCACCTTGCGGTCGATGAGGCAGAAATCCCCGGAGTCGGGGGGGATGGGGATGTCGGCCAGGCGCCCCAGGCCCCGGTAGAACAGGGCGTAGCAGGCGCGCAGCAGCAGTCCCTCCTTGCGCTTGCGGCGGATGGCGTAGACGACCTCGTACCCCTCCCGCCACTTGGCCAGGAAGCGGGAGAGCTCCTCCGGCGGATCCTGGAGGTCGGCGTCCAGGATCATGACGGCGTCGCCGCGGGCGTGCCGGAGGGCGGCGGTGACCGCCGCCTGGTGGCCGAAGTTCCGGGCCAGGCGGATCGCCTTCCAGCGGGGGTCCTGGACGTGGAGGGCGCGGATGCGCTCCCAGCTGTCGTCGGTGGAGCCGTCGTCCACCAGCAGGACCTCGTAGTCCTCCCCGGCAGCCTGCGCGGCCCGCGACACCCGCGCGTGGAGGGTGGGGAGCACCGGGCTCTCGTTGTGGCAGGGGATGAGCAGGGAGATCACGTCAGAACTCCGCGCGCGCGACGCGCACCGCGTTCGCCATGAGGGTGAACGTGAGGTTCTTGGCGGGGAGGAAGGGGAACGTGATGCCGTCCGCGAGCCACAGGTTGGCGAAGTCGCGGCTGCGTCCCTCGGGGGTGGCGGTGCCGGAGCCCCCCTCCCGCGCCATGGGGACGAGACCGGCGTAGTGCGCGCTCGCCCCCATGGGGCGCACGTAGGCGAAGCCCGGGGGGACCAGGCATCCGAGCGCGCGGAGCGCCGCGCGGACGCGCCGGAGAGCCGGCTGCAACCACGTCTTCTCCTCCGGGGCGGGAGCGTAGCGGATGGCCAGGCGCGGCGTGGGGAGGCCGGGCACCAGGCCGACCGTGTTGCCGCCACGCCGGGTGTCGCGGAAGTTGACGTTCAGGATGCCCAGGCCCGCGTGGGCGGCGCGCGTGACGTCCAGCGCCGCGCGCAGGTGCAAGGGCACGCTCTGGGCGATGGGGTGCGTGAGGCAGGTCTTCAGTGTCGTGACCAGGCCGAAGACGCGGTCCTCGGGGTCGTCGGCGTCGAGGGCGAGAGCCAGCTGGTGGTACTGGTAGCTCTCGTCCTCGAAGGCACGTCCCAGCATCCGCCAGTGAAGAAAGGGGAGGAGCACCTGCCGGTTGTCCATGAGGCCGGAGAGCACGGGTGCCGCCACCCCTGCCCGCCGCAACGACTCCAGCAGGATACGGGCGGACCCGAGCGTGCCCGCGGCGAGCACCAGGCGGTCGAGGAGCAGCTCCTCCACGACCCCGTCGCTCCGGCGGCGGGCGTGCAGCGCGGTGATGCGCCCGCCGGAGGTGGTGGTGAAGTGGAGGACCTCGCGCCCCTCGACGTACCGGAAGCCGGGCTGCCCGAG
>DASUFT010000017.1:0-5177 GCA_036274395.1 Candidatus Polarisedimenticolaceae bacterium
GCTGGGCGATGCGGGAGAACCTCCTGCGGTCCGCCCGTCAGGTGGCGGAGGCCACCGGCGGCCTCTTCGGGCTCGGCTCCAGGATCTCGGCGGGGGAGCGGAAGGTGCTGGCCGAGATCGAGGCCGTGCTGGACTGAGCCCATCCGAAAAATGCGCCCCGCGTTCGGCTAGACTCGGGCCGATCCGGCATGCGATGCGAAGAGGAGGGGTCATGAAGCGCTATGCGGCGGAGTGTCTCGGCACCTTCTGGCTCGTGCTGGGTGGGTGTGGGAGCGCGGTCCTGGCGGCTGCGTTCCCCCAGGTCGGGATCGGCCTGCTCGGAGTCGCCCTGGCGTTCGGCCTCACCGTGCTCACCATGGCCTATGCCATCGGCCATGTCTCCGGCTGTCACCTCAACCCCGCCGTCACCATCGGCCTCTGGGCCGGTGGCCGATTCCCGGCCGGCCAGATCGTTCCGTACGTGCTCGCACAGGTCGCCGGCGCGGTGGTGGCCGGGGCCGTGCTCCTCGTGATCGCCTCCGGCGCGGCCGGGTTCGACGTCGCGGCCGGGTTCGCGTCCAACGGCTACGGCGCGCACTCGCCGGGCGGCTACTCGCTGCTGGCGGCGCTGCTCACCGAGGTCGTCATGACCATGTTCTTCCTCCTGGTGATCCTCGGCGCCACCGACAAGCGTGCCCCGGCAGGCTTTGCCCCCATTGCCATCGGCCTGGGATTGACCCTGATCCACCTCATCAGCATCCCGGTGACCAACACCTCGGTGAACCCGGCGCGAAGCACAGGGGTGGCTCTCTTCGCCGGCGGCTGGGCGATCGGACAGCTCTGGCTGTTCTGGGTCGCGCCCATCGTGGGGGCGCTCCTGGGGGCCTTCGCCTATCGCGCGGTGGCGGAGGAAGGTCAGCCGGCGGGCAGGGTGGCTCCGGCGGCGGCCGCCGCAGGGTCGCGCTGAGCCGGCGATCCCATCCTCGCGCGGCGCGCTGGACAAACGCATGAGCGCCGCGCTCGACGGGCCGAAGACGAAGATCGTCGCCACCATCGGGCCGGCCTCGGAATCGCCGGAGATGCTGGAGCGTCTGGTCCGTGCCGGCCTCGGCATTGCCCGGCTCAACTTCTCGCACGGGACGTTCCAGCAGCACCGGGAGGTCATCCGGCGCGTGCGCCGGGCGGCACAGGCCGCGGGGCGGCGGGTGGCGATCATGGCCGACCTCCCCGGGCCGAAGATGCGCCTGGGCCGGATCGATCCCGAGCCCGTGCATCTTTCCGCCGGCCAGCGCTTCACGCTGACCTCGGAGGAGGTGGTCGGCGATGCGCATCGGGCCTCCATGAGCTTCGAGCCGCTGCCTCGCGTGGTGAACCCCGGGAACCGTCTCTACCTGAACGACGGCCTGGTGCAGCTCGTGGTGGACCGCGTGCAGGGAAAGGACGTGGAGTGCACCGTCGCGGTGGGAGGAGAGCTTCGCTCCCGCAAGGGGCTGAACTTGCCCGGGATCGAGCTGGGCATCGGCGCCTTCACCGCACATGACCGCGTCTGCCTGGAGGTGGCGCTGGCGGCGGGGGTGGATGCGATCAGCCAGTCCTTCGTGGAGCGCGCCGCCGATCTCCAGGCGGTGCGGGAGGAGGCGGCGCGCCTGGGGGGGCGGCCGTTCCTCATCGCCAAGATCGAGCGCGCCGGCGCCCTCCAGCGCCTGGACGAGATCCTGGCCGCGGCCGACGGTGTCATGGTCGCGCGGGGCGATCTGGGCGTGGAGGTCGCGATCGAATCCATGGCGTACACGCAGAAGCAGATCATCGCCCGGGCGAATCGGGCGGCCAAGCCCGTGATCACGGCCACCCAGATGCTGGAGTCCATGGTAGCCAGCAAGCTCCCCACCCGGGCCGAATCGACCGACGTCGCCAATGCCATCCTCGACGGCACCGACTGCGTGATGCTCTCCGGAGAGTCGGCGACCGGACGCTTTCCCGAGGAGGCCGTGGCCATGCTGGCGAGGATCGCGGGGTTCACCGAGCGTCACCGAGCCCGCACGCCCCTCGCCGCACCCCGGCCCGGCCGGAGCGACCGCATGGCGGCCCTGGTGGAGCACGCGGTGGACACCGTGGAGTGCGATGCCGTGCTCGTGCCCAGCCGCACCGGCACCACGGCCCGCAGCATCGCGCGCTACAAGCCCCCGGTCTGGATCGTCGCTCCGGCGTCCGATCCGGCGGTGTGCCAGGGCCTGGCCTTCTCCTACGGGGTGCATCCCGTCGACGTGAGAGAGGAGCCGCCGGACTGGGGAACGTTCGCCGCGCAGTTCCTCCGGAATCACGGCATCGCCGAGGCCCGTGTCCTGCTCGTGGCCGGACCCTCTCCCCTGCATCCCACGGCCAGTCACCGGGTCGAGCTGCTGCAGATCCAGAGCTCCGTCTAGAGATTGTCGTTTATTCTCCCCTCCATGGGTCGCTTGAAGGTCCGTGTCGTCTGCTGCGTGGCCACGTGCGCGACCGCGGTGCTCGGCCAGGCGCTGGAATGGAAGCCGCTTCCGGGCGATCTCACCGACGTGGGCGTCGCAGTGAACGGAGCCCTGTTCGCGATCGGGGCGAACGTCGCCAAGGGGGGCAAGTCCATTCATCGCTGGACC
Organism: Candidatus Polarisedimenticolaceae bacterium; assembly: GCA_036274395.1. Classification (GTDB taxonomy): domain Bacteria; phylum Acidobacteriota; class Polarisedimenticolia; order Polarisedimenticolales; family DASUFT01; genus DASUFT01. The sequence continues at coordinate 2,613 of DASUFT010000017.1, forward strand.
GGATCGGGATGGAAGCCGGTCCCGGGCGGCGCCGTGCGCATCGCCGTCGATCCCGACGGGAACCCCTGGGTGGTCAACGACGCAGGCGCCGTCTACCGGCGGACGAAATCCAAATGGGAGGACGTGCCGCCCCTTCCAGCACCGGGCCCGCGTGCGACGGCGCCCGCCCTCGACGTGGGGATCGGCGCCGACGGGACGGTGTGGGTGCTCGGCCGTGGCGGCGCACTGTACCGCTGGAGCGGCTCGGCCTGGACGACGTTCGAGGGCCGGGGGGACGGCGTCGCGCTCGCGGTGGGGCCGAAGGGGGAGCCGTGGATCGTCAGCGCCACCGGTGACGTCCAGCGGTTCCAGCCGGACACGAGCTCCTGGACGCGCTTTCCGGGCCAGGCGCAAGACGTCGCCGTGGCAGCGGACGGAACCGTGTTCATCGTGGGAGCGGGACCGGGCACGGTGCACCGCCTGGAAGCGGGCACCTGGGTCGCCGATCCTGCGGCCTCCGGATCACGGATCTCCGCGGGCCCGGCGGGAACGGTCGTCGTCCTGAAGGCCGGAGCCCCCTTCCTGACGGGCACGCTGAGGCCGCCGGCATGACCCTGGCGGCGGGCCGGTCCCTCCTCCATTTCCGTCTCCTCGACAAGATCGGCGAGGGCGGCATGGGGGAGGTCTGGCGGGCGCTGGACACGACGCTCGAGCGCGAGGTCGCGATCAAGGTCCTGCCCACGGCGCTGGCCCGGGACCCGGAGCGGCTCGCGCGGTTCGAGCGTGAGGCCAAGGTCCTGGCCGCCTTGAACCACCCGAACATCGCCGCCATCTACGGCTTCCCGGAGGCGGAGGGGGAGCGCTTCCTCGCCATGGAGCTGGTGGGGGGCGAGGACCTGGCGGAGATCCTGGCGCGCGGCCCGCTTCCCATCCGCGAGGCCATCGATGCGGCACGCCAGATCGCGGCTGCCCTGGAGGCGGCGCACGAGCGCGGCGTGATCCACCGGGACCTGAAGCCCGCCAACGTCAAGCGCACGGCGGAGGGAACGGTCAAGGTCCTGGACTTCGGCCTGGCCAAGGCGCTGGAGGCGGGCGGCATCAGCTCAGGGGCGACGGCGACGGTCACCTCCGCCGGGACCCGGGCGGGAATGATCCTGGGCACCGCGTCGTACATGAGTCCCGAGCAGGCGCGGGGGCAGACGGTGGACCGGCGCACCGATCTCTGGGCGTTCGGCTGCGTCCTCTACGAGATGCTGACCGGGGCCAAGGCGTTCGACGGCGCCACCGTGACCGACGTGCTCGCCGCCGTCGTCACCGGCGAGCCCGACTGGGACAGGCTTCCCGCCGCCGCACCGCCCCCGGTGCGCCGCCTGCTGCGCCGCTGTCTCGAGAAGGACGTCCGGAAGCGCATCCGCGATGCCGGCGACGCAGGCCTCCTCCTGGACGAGAACCCCGAGGACGCCAGGACAGCACCGGTGCCGGTCGTTCGGGGGCGCTTCCCCCGCTGGGCCGTCCTCGGCGGGATCGCGCTCGCGGCGGCGCTGGCCGGGGCCGCCGGCGTCTGGTGGCTCACGCGGGGCGCTGGGGCGGCGGAGCCCGCCCCCTCGATCACGTTCACCCGCATCACCTACGCCCGCGGCCTCATGCGCGCCGCGCGCTTCGCACCGGACGGACAGACGATCCTCTATGGAGCCGGCTGGGGCGGCCCCCCCGTGAAGCTGTACCTGGCGCGGACCGACGCCCGCGAGATGACGCCCCTCGCGGCGCCCCCCGCCGAGCTGCTCGCGATCTCGAAGCAGAGCGAACTCGCCATCTCGCTCGGGCACGACTACTACGGCTGGATGGGGCTGGGAACGCTGGCGCGCACCTCCCTCCTGGGCGGCGCGCCGCGCGAGGTCCTGGAGAACGTCCGCTCCGCCGACTGGTCCAAGGACGGATCCGACCTCGCCATCGTGCGGCGGGTGGAGGGGGTGGACCAGCTCGAGTATCCCGTGGGCAGGGTGCTCGACCGGACCGACGGCTACTTCGCCGACGTGCGGGTCTCCCCGGACGGCGATCACGTCGCCTACACCGACCATCCCATCTGGGGGGACAACCAGGGAGCCCTCGCGGTCGTCGATCGCGCGGGGAAGAAGACGACGCTCGCCTCAGGGTTCTGGGCCATCCAGGGCGTCGCCTGGTCTCCCTCGGGCGAGATCTGGTTCACCGACCAGATGGGCGAGGGCGGAAACCTGATGCACGCCGTCGACCTCTCCGGGCGCCAGCGCGTCGTGTTCTCCAGCATCGAGCCCATCGAGCTGTTCGACGTGGCGCCGGACGGCCGGGCGCTCCTGGGAAGCGCGCACGCGCAACGGGAGGGGGTGGCCCTCCTGAAGGGGTGGACCGAGCCCCGGCCGCTGGTGATCCCGGGCGAGGTCTCCGAGGCGCGGATCGCTCCGGACGGGACGAGTGCGGTGGCCCTCAACCATCTCACCAAGGACTACGAGACGTTCCTCTTCCGGGCGGACCGTCCGGGTGCCGCGCGCGTCTCCTCGGGAAATGGCCTCTCCATCTCGCGGGACGGATCGGTCGTGCTCGTGGGCAGCA
>DASUFT010000018.1:0-5645 GCA_036274395.1 Candidatus Polarisedimenticolaceae bacterium
GGTCCGGCATCACGCTTGAGCTGCACTGGGCGGTGTCCAGGCCGTCGGACTACTTCCGGCTCGACCCAGCGGGGGTGAGGCAGCGCGCCTCGGTCATCACCTTTCAGGGGGGGGAGATGCGCGTCCCCCACCCCGCCGACCAGCTCCTGCACGCGGCAGCACAGGGGCTCCGGGAGGGGTTCGCCGAGGCCAGGCGGATCCTCGACGCGGCGATCCTGCTCCGCTCGGGCGCGGCCACCGCACCAGGGCTGGTGGCGCAGGCCCGCGCCTCGAACCTCGTTGCTGCGCTCTGGATTCTGCTCCGGCTGGCCGAGCGGCTCTGCGGATCCCCGGAGACGCTCCCCATCGATCTGGAGCCGCCGCGGTGGCAACGGCGCAGCCTCGAGTTGCTGGACCTTCCGGTCGTGACCGTGGAGAGGCAGGCACTGGGTGTGCATGGCATGAAGATCTGGATCTTTGCGATCTGCGCGCCCAGCCGGGGCGCGGTTCTGAGGGCTCTCTGGAGCACCGCGTTTCCGGGTGAGCGGGGACTGCTGGACGACGGGCACGCGCCCGACGCCCTGCCGGGGCTCTCGTACCGCGTCGGCGTCGGAGTGCGGCGGATGATGCTCATTGGAGCGGTGGCCGGCTCCATGGGGTGGCGGATGCTGGACCGCACGGGGGGCCGGAACGGTCGCCGGAAATGACCCCGTGACCCGGCCCCACCGCATCCTCTTCCTGGCCGGACGTCTCCAGGGGGGCGGGTCCGAGCACGTCCTCCTCCAGCACGTGCTGGCGCTCGACCGGCAGCGCTTCGTTCCCGAGGTGCTGGCCATCGACCCTCACGGCGAGAATGTCCAGCGTTACCTCGCCGCGGGCGTCTCCGTGACCGGTCCGCCCTCCGGTGGTCACGGCTATCTTCGGGTGCTCCGCTTTCGCCGCATGCTGGCCGCCCGGTGCGCCTCAGGGGCGGTGGACCTGGTTCACGCCTGGATCGAGCTGACCACCGTGATCGGGCCCCAGGCCGCGCGGGCAGGTGGCGTGCCCGCCGTCGCCAGCCAGCGCAATCTGGGGTACTGGCTCGGTCCGTTGAAGCGGCGCTTGTACCGGTGGTCGAACGCCCGCTACCTCGAGGCGATGGTCGTCAACTCCGACGCCATCCGCCGGCGGCTCCTCGAGGAGCGCCTGTGCCCGGAAGAGCGGATCCACGTCGTCCGCAACGGCGTGGACCTGGAGCGCTTCCGGCCCGCGCCGGACCGCCGGCCGGCCCGCGCCGCACTGGGGCTCACGCCCGACCTCCCGCTGATCGGGATCGTGGGCACGCTCAAGGCGCTGAAGGGCCAGCGCGACTTCATCCAGGCGCTCGCGGAACTCGCCCGCGAGGAGGTCGCGTTCCAGGGCGTGCTCGTGGGGGACGGCCCCGATCGCCAGACACTGGAGGCACAGGTTCGGGAAACCGGCCTGAAGGGGCGCGTGCGGTTCCTGGGGCGCCGAAGCGACCTGGAAGCCCTGTACCCCGCCATGGACATCGCCGTCCTGTGCTCGCGCACGGAGGGGCTTCCCAACGTGTGCGTGGAGGCGCTGGCGTGCGGGTGTGCGCAGGTGGTCACGCCGGTAGGCGGGGTCCCCGAGGTGGTGCGCCACGGGATCGAGGGCCTTCACTACGCTCCTGGGGACACTCGGGCGCTCGCGGGTGCGCTTCGGACACTCCTGCTGGACGGGGAGATGCGGGAGCAGATGGGGCGGGCGGGCCGGGAGCGGGCCCTGCGGGAGTTCGGCTGGGAGACGATGCAGCGCCGCCTCGAGGAGATCTACGAGGCCGTCCTTTCGGGCGGCCGGGCGGGGCGCCAAACGCGCCCCTAGATCCTCCGGATCCGGTTGCTCTCCAGCCAGCCCAGCAGCTCCGAGCGCTTGTAGCGCAGGCTCGACGTTCGGCCCTCGCCCACCCGGTAGGCCGGGATCACCTTGCTCTTGGTCAGCTCCCAGAGCTTGGTGCGGCCGATCTTGAGGAGCTCGCGCGCCTGCCGGCTGGTGAGGATCTCATCGGCGACCTCGACAAGCATGGCCCGTCCACCCCCCCAGTCTTCCTTCCGTGCCGCTTCGTTGCTCGCCATCGCTGTACCCCGTTCCGCGGCGCTGCCGCGCCCGACGTTGCTCCTCACTTCTCCCAGCCGGCCGCGGTCAGGAGTGGAGGCAGATCCTCTTCCACGCGATATTCCGGAACCAGCCGCGCCAGCGACTGCCGGATGCCGCCGAAGTCCATGCGCACGGCCTTGGCGGTGAGACTCTCGATCTCGGTGAGCAGGCGCATGGCGTCGATCCCCTCCCCCCGCACGCAGGTGATCTTCGCGTGCCCGGTGGGTTCGTGGGTCTCGCTCTCCATGAGCAGCTCCTCGTGCATCTTCTCCCCCGGCCGGAGGCCGGTCTCCACGATGTCGATGTCGCGCCCGGGCTCCAGGCCCGCCAGGCGCACCATGTTCGTGGCCAGGTCCCAGATCTTCACGGGCTCGCCCATGTCCAGGACGAAGATCTCCCGTCCCTTCCCCATGGCCCCCGCCTGGATCACCAGGCCCGAGGCCTCGGGGATGGTCATGAAGTAGCGCTTGATGTCCCGGTGGGTGACGGTGATGGGGCCCCCGTCCCGGATCTGCGTCTGGAAGTGGGGGATCACGGAGCCGCGCGAGCCCAGCACGTTCCCGAAGCGCACCGCCACCGCCACCGTGTCCGGGTAGAGGCGGCTCCGCACCAGCAGCTCGGCCACCCGCTTGCAGCAGCCCATCACGCTGGTGGGGTTCACCGCCTTGTCCGTGGAGATGCAGACCACGCGCTCCGCCCGGTAGGCGTTGGCCACCTCCAGCACGTTCCTGGTCCCCACGATGTTGTTGAATACCGCCTCGTCCGGATTGAGCTCCATCAGCGGCACGTGCTTGTCCGCGCCGGCATGGAACACGATCTGGGGGCGGTACATGGCGAACACGCCCTCCAGCTTCTTCTTGTTGATCACGTCGCCGATCACCTGGACCAGGCGGGTGAAGCGGGCGTTCCGGGACAGCTCGCGGTGGATCTCGTAGATGCTGTTCTCGCCCCGGCCCATGAGCTGGATCTCGGCGGGGGCGAACTTCAGGATCTGCCGGCACAGCTCGGACCCGATGGACCCGCCCGCGCCCGTGACCAGGATCCTCTTCCCCCGCACGTAGCTGGAGATCAGGTTGAGGTCGAGCTGGGCGGCCTCCCGGCCCAGCAGGTCCTCCACGGAGACCGAGCGCAGGTCGGAGAGGTGCACCTCGCCGTCCACGATCTTGTTGAGGTCGGGGAGGATCTTCAGGTTGGCCGGGGTGTTCCGGCAGATCTGCACCAGATCCCGCACCGTCTTCCCCCGGGCCGAGGGCATGGCGATGAGGATCTCCTGGATCTGGAGCCGCTGGACCAGGTCCGGCACGTCCTCCCGGCCACCGAGGACGAGGACGCCGTGGATGCTCTGGCCGCGCTTGCTGGGATCGTCGTCCACGAAGCCCAGGGGCTCGTAGTCCATGCGCGGCGAGCGCAGCATCTCGCGCACCATCATCTCCCCGGCATCCCCCGCCCCGAACACCAGCGCCCGGCGCGCGTTGGCGCGGCTGCGCACCCCGATCAGGCGCGCGGGCAGGGGCAGCGTGCGCAGGAAGGGGCTGCTGGACTCGTGGACGATGCGCACCGACATGCGCAGGGCCCCGGTGAGCACGATGGAGAGCGCCAGGTCGATGAGGGGGATCGAGCGGGGGATGGCCAGCGGCTCCGGGAGCAGGAAGTCGAGGAAGACGATGCCGGCGCAGCCGAAGAACGACCCCCGGAACAGCTCCTGCAAGTCCGTGAGGCTGGAGTACCGCCAGATGCTCCGGTAGCTCCCCACGTAGTGGAAGATGGCGAGCTTGAGCACCACCACCAGGGGCAGGGTGAGGAGCAGCGTCTGCAGCTGCGGCGCCTCGATCGTCTCCAGGCGCGCCTTGAAGGAGACGGAGTAGGCGACCGCGAACAGCAGCGCATCCAGGCCCATCTTGGGGAGCACGCCCTTCAGGCTCGCGATCCGCTTGCGGAGGGGCGGCATCAGACTCCCCTCCGCGCGGCACCGCGGGTCGGGAGCGAGGGCGCCGTTCCCACGGCCGGCCGGGCCAGGCGGACCAGGGCGTCGCTCACCTTCCCCGCGTCGTGACGGATCTTCCCGGCGGGGGTGACGAGGAAGGCGCGGCGGAGCCGCTCCGGACGTCCGTCGATGGTGGAGTCCACCGGCCGGGCGCCCTGCGCGTCGTAGGGGGCGAGGCGGTCCGCGTCCAGCGGGCCCTCGTGCACGAGGATCTCCTCCACGAGCGCGCCCCCCACGTGGGCGTCCAGGGCGCGCAGGTGATCGGTGAGGTGCATGTCCAGGGTCTCGCCCGGCTGGGACATGAGGTTCGCCACCAGGACCCGCCGTCCTCGCGCTCCCCGGACGGCGTCCGCCACGCCCCGCACGAGCAGCACGGGGAGGATGCTGGTGAAGAGGCTGCCCGGCCCCACCACCACCAGGTCCGCCTCCCGGATCGCCTCCAGCACGCCCGCGCAGGGGAGCACGTCCGAGGGCTCGAGCCAGACCTTCTCGATGGCGGTGGCCCGGCCGATGGTGGCCTCGCCGGAGAGGCGCGATCCGTCCTTGCAGCGGCCCTCCAGGCGCACCCCACCCTCCGTGACGGGAAGCACGCGCCCGTTGGCGGCGAGCAGGTCCTCGGCCACGCCGAGGCCGGCGAGGAACCCGCCCTCCATGTCCGCGAGCGCGGCCAGGATCAGGTTCCCCAGGGCGTGCCCCGCCAGCTCCCCCCCGCCGCCGTAGCGGTGGGCGAAGAGGCGCGCGAAGGGCCGGTCCGTGGAGCCCGCCAGCGCCAGGAGGCACGTGCGCAGGTCGCCCGGCGGCAGGCCGCCCCGGTCGCGCCGCAGCCGCCCGGAGCTGCCGCCGTCGTCGGCGGTGGCGACCACGGCGGTGACCTCCAGGGGCGAGCCCGCGGCGACCAGGCGCCCGAACCCTTCGAGCACGGCGGAGATGCCGTTCCCGCCTCCCAGCACGGCGATCCTCGATCGACTCAAGCGCCGGACTCCTTCTCGTGATCGGTGCGGTCCGCGTAGGCGTAGGGGTCGTAGGCGTCGTAGCGGTAGTAGTAGCGGTCGATGGGGGTGTGCGTGACGTCGTTGAGCACGGCCCCCAGCACGGGCACCGCGGCCAGAGCCTCCATGGCCTTGTAGACGAGCGGCTTGGCCGTGGTGCGGGAGCGCACCACCAGGAGAGCGGCGTCCGCGTGCGGCGCCATCACGGAGGCGTCGGCGAAGGGGACCGCGGGGGGCGTGTCCACGAGGATGAGGTCGAAGGAGCGGCGGAGGACGGAGAACACGGTGTTCACGTCCTCGGAGCGGAGCAGCTCCAGGGGGTTCGCCGGCGGCGTCCCGGCGGGGAGGACCACCAGGCGCGAGTTCCGGGGCTCGATGAGCGCGTGCTCCACGTCCACCGACCCGGCCAGGGCCTCGGAGAGCCCGAGCTTGGGCGCGGGCGAGAGGTAGCGGGCCACCGACGGCCGGCGCAGATCGCCGTCCACCAGCAGCACGCGCCGGTCGCGGTTCTCCGCCAGGGCGAGGGCGACGTTGAGGCCGGTGGTCGTCTTCCCTTC
>DASUFT010000019.1:0-13238 GCA_036274395.1 Candidatus Polarisedimenticolaceae bacterium
GTCCGCATGGGCCGGCACTCGGCCACCACCATGCTCCCCCTGGCGCGCAAGGCGGCGAAGATCATCGTCGTCCTCATCGCCACGGTCACCGTGCTGCAGACCTTCGGCGTGAACGTCACCGCCGTGGTTGCCGGCCTGGGCATCGGCGGCATCGCGGTGGCCCTGGCGGCGCAGAAGACGGTGGAGAACCTCTTCGGTGGCGTCTCCCTGATCGTGGATCAGCCCATGCGGGTGGGGGACGTGGTGAAGACCGGAGACTTCACGGGGACGGTGGAGGAGATCGGCCTCCGCTCCACCCGTCTGCGCACGCCGGACCGCACCGTGGTGAGCATCCCCAACGGCCAGCTCTCCACCCAGAGCATCGAGAACCTCTCCCGGCGCGACAAGATGTGGCTGCGCCTGGTGGTGTCCGTGCGGCCGGACACCTCGTCGGACCAGCTGCGCGACGTGCTGACCGGCCTGCAGAGGCTGCTGGCGTCGCACCCGCGACTGGAGCGCGGAGCTCGCGTGCGCCTGATCGGCTTCGGGCAGCAGTCCTTCGACCTGGAGGTGGTGGGGACGGTGCCCACGACCAGCGTCGACGAGCTCCTGGCGGTGCGGGAGGACCTGATGCTGCGCGTGGCCGAGCTGCTCCGCGGCTCCGGCACCGGGCTCGCCCTTCCCGCGCAGATCCAGTACGACACCCAGACCTACGGGATCGACCCCGAGCGCCGGCAGCAGGCGGAGCAGCGGGTGGCGGCGGCGCGGGAGGCGGGAAAGCTCAGCCTTCCCGACCTCCCCCCCGAAGAGCTGGCCGCGCTGGCCGGCACGCTGGACTGGCCGCCGCGGGGCACGTGGCGGAACAAGGCTCCCGATACGCCGGCGCGCTAGGGGACCGGTCTACTCGAACATCTCCTCCACGGGGACGACCTTCACGCGGTCGGCTGCGATCTTCAAAGGGTACCCGGCGATCTCCGGGTCCTCCTTGGTGACCACGTCCGGCTTGGGCGAGGCGTAGGTGATCGGCGTGGGCGCGCCCGAGGTGAGCGCGGCCTGGATCGTCTCCGCCTCGCCGGTGACGATGGCGATCGTCAGGCTCTCCGCCTGGAGGTGCCGCTTCAGCGCCGCGTTCACGTCGTGGACCGTGAGCGTCTTCATGCGCTGGCGGAAGCGCGCCAGGTGCCCTTCCTCCCCGATGCCGTAGAAGCGGTCGTCCACCGCGTAGCCCAGGCGCTCGAAGGTGGTGGGCGCGAAGTGGAGCGCGTACTTCCCCAGGAAGTCGCGGGTGAGCGCGAACTCCTCCTCCGTCATGCCGTGGGCCACCAGGTCCTGCAGCTCGCGCAGCGCCGCGCGCAGCGCGAACACCCCCTGGGCGTTGGGGAGGGTGCGGATCCACACCTCGAACAGCTGCCGGTGCCGCCCCACGTTCACCGGGGGCATGGTGCGCTGCCCTCCCTCGGGGAAGGCCTCGATGTAGGAGTAGTCCCCGTAGTTGAGGCCGCGCGCCTCCCGGATCACCTGGTAGAGGTGGCTCGATTGGTTGCGGTGCTCCCCCAGCCAGGAGTTGGCGATCCACAGCGCGTAGAAGTCGTCGCTGCCGCGGGGGACGTCGATGGGGAACCCGAAGCTGATGGAGCTGTCCGCGCCGGGCTTGGAGACGATCAGTACCGAGCGCCCGGTGAGCTTGGGGGCGGGAGGGAGCGGCCGGTCGGCCGTGGCGGTCGCCGGCAGCTCGGCCAGGCTCCCCTGCAGCCGGTCCAAGAGATCCTGAGCGATGTCGCCACCGACCGCCACGACGGCGCGGTCGCGCGTGAAGTGCCCCTCGTAGAACGCACGCACGTCCTCCACGGTGAGCGACTTCAACCCCGACACCGTTCCCTGGGGAGGATGGGCGTACCCCGTCCCGGCGAAGACGGCGCTCTGCAGCGCGGCCTTCCCCAGCTCCTCGTCCGAGGCGTAGCGCAGGCTCTTCTCCAGGTAGTTCAGGGCATCGCTGCGCACCCGCTCGAAGTCTTCCGCCGGGAACGCGGGGTGCAGGTAGGCGTCCAGGAACAGGGGCAGGAAGATGGGGAGATTGTCCCGGTGCGTCCTCCCCGACAGGGTGGTCATCTCCTTGTCCACGCGGACGCCATAGGAGGAGGCGATGGGGTAGAGCTTCTCCAGGATCGTCTCGTACCGGTTCGCAGTGGTGGCGCCCTGCTCCAGGAGCTGACCGGTCACGTAGGCCAGACCCTCCTTGCCGGCCGGGTCGTCGGACGAGCCCACGTCGAACCACACCCGGATGCCGACCAGCGGGTCCCCGGGGACGCGGAGGACGACGGGAGCATTGGCGGCCTTGGCGGAGGTCGTCTGGGGCACGGCAGTCCCTTTCTGGACGGTGGTCCCGGCGCAGCCGAGTAGGAGGAGGAGCGGCAGGGAGGAGCCGGCGATCCGGCGCATCACTGGTTCCCCTTCAGCACGGCCACCGTGCGCCGCTCCGGCTTCAGGAAATCGCGCGCCGCCGCCTGCACGTCGGCCGGCGTGAGCGCGGCGTAGGTGGCGTAGAGCCGGTCCACGGCGTGGACGTCGCCGGTGACGGCGATCATCCGGGCCAGGCTGCTGGCCACCCCGCTCGGGGATGCCAGGCTCATGAGGAAGCCGTACTTCAGGCGCTGCTGGGTAGCGGCAAGACGCGCGCCGTCGGGAGGGTTGGCGGCGAAGCCGGCGATGGTGGCGTCGATGTCGGCGAGGACGGCGTCGATCTTGGCCGGGTCCTTCACCTGGGCGATGACGTCGAAGAGGCCGGGGTCCCGGTTCACGTTGGGACCACCGGACAGGCTCTGCACCACCTGCTCGTCCAGCACCAGCTTCTTGTAGAGGGCGCTCGTCTCCCCGAAGGCCAGCTCTCCCAGCGCCTCCGTGGCCGCCCACGTGCGGTCGTTCGGGTCGAAGCGGGGGACCTTGTAGGCGGCCCAGAGGATGGGAAGGGTCCGTCCCTGGTAGCTCACCTCGATCCGGCGCTCCTCCGCCTGCGGCGGCTCGTCCGGGATGGAGGGCGTCTGGTAGCCGCGCTGCCAGCCCCCGTAGGAGCGCGAGGCGAGATCGAAGACGGTCTCCGGCTTCACGTCGCCCACCACGACCAGCGTCACGTTCTCCGGCCGGTAATACCGCCCGAAGAACTCCTTGGAGTAGGCGTACATGTTGGGCATGGCCGCGATGTCCGCCTCGTAGCCCATGGTGGTGTGGCCGTAGGTGTGGGTCTTGAAAGCGGCGGCCCGCACCGCTTCATAGATCGTGAAGAACGGGCTGGTGCGGTTCTTCCGGTACTCGCCGTACACGGCCCCCGCCTCGGTCTTGAAGGCGTCCTCCGCGTACTTCAGGTTCTGGAAGCGGTCGCTCTCCAGCTCCATGACCCGCGGCAGGTCCTCGGCGGCGATCGCCAGGTGATAGGCGGTGAGGTCGTCGCTGGTGAAGGCGTTGGCCGACGCGCCCATGCGCGTGACCTCCGCGTTGTACACCGTGGCCGGGAAGCGCTCGGTGCCACGGAACATCATGTGCTCGAAGAAATGCGCGAAACCCGTGTGCCCGGGCTCGAACTCGTCGCGCGAGCCCGTGCGCACCACGCTCCAGAAGGCGCAGAGGCCGTTCGAGGACATGGGGATGACCACCACGTTCAGCCCGTTCGCGAGCGTGCGGGTGTGGATCGGGTAGGGGAAGACGCCCTTGCGGGGGGCTTCGGCGGCGCCCGCGGGGAGCAGGGTGGCGAGCAGCGCCAGCGCCGCCAGCGTGAGCAGGAGCTTCAACGGAACCTCCTTGAAAAAGGCCGAACAGGATAGTGCATCGGCCGCCGATCGGGTAAGAACTGCTCGACCTCGGCCGGCGAACCGCGGCCGAAGCGTGTCTTCGCCGTGGCACACGCGTTGCTCCGCTTCCGGTCAATTCGTCTGCGTCATCCCTCCAAGGAGGCCGGTGATGATCTGGACCATCTTCGTGATCCTGCTCGTCCTGTGGCTGCTCGGCCTGGTGAGCTCCTACACGATGGGCGGCTTCATCCACATCCTGCTCGTGATCGCCCTCGTCCTGCTCCTCTTCCAGCTGATCGGGGGCCGCCGCGTGGTTTGATCGATCCCTCGGCTATCCTGCCGAGGTGCCGTCTTCGCGACCTCGTCCTGCAAAGCGCCCCGCGGACCGGCGCGTCCATGGAGACCTGGAAGGCGTGGAGCGCGCGAGCGCGTTCCGGGCCGTCTGGGCATGGGTGCGCCGGATCCCGCGGGGTCGCGTCATGACCTACGGCCAGATCGCGAACCTGGTGGAGGACCGCCTCTCGCCCCGGGCCGTGGGGTGGGCCATGCACGGCTGCCCGCCGCGCGTCCCCTGGCACCGGGTGGTGAACGCCTCGGGCAGCTGCTCCACCGATCGCCGCCCCGATCTCCCCGGCGGCCTGCAGCGCACGCTGCTGGAGGCCGAGGGGGTGCGCTTCGGCGAGGGCGGCCGCCTCGACCTCACGCGGTATCGCTTCGTTCCGCGAGCGGCGCGCGCGCTTCCCGGTGCAGGAAGCCCGAGGTCAGCAAGGCCCCGGCGATCAAGCCGCCCACGTGGGCGGCCACGCTGATCCGTCCACCCTCGGGGGTGGTGGGGTTGAGCAGGGCCGGGAGATAGAGAAGGCCGATCCCCACGATGCGAACGACGTCACGCGGCGTCCGCCGCCGCCTCCGCCGCAACCTCCCAACCCGGTCCACGAGCCACGCGCCGAAGAGGCCGGAGATCGCCCCCGAGGCGCCGAGGATCACGGTGCCGCCCCCTTCCTGCAGCATGGCCACGAGACCGCCCCCGATCCCTGCTCCCAGGTAGATCGCCGTGGCGCGCCCCAGGCCCCAGCGCTCGGCCACGGGGACGCCGAAGGCGACCAGCGCCAGGCCGTTCCAGGCGGCGTGCAGCACGTCCGCGTGCAGGAACAGGGAAGTGAGCAGGCGCCAGGGCTCGGAGAAGAACCGGTCGCCTTGCAGGGCGCCCAGGCGAAGCAGGCGGGCGAGCGTGGGGTGCGGTCCCACCAGGGCCGCCACCAGTCCGAGGTGCAGCAGCGCCAGCCCGGCGCAGAGGCGGAACGGCCCCCAGGGGAACGCCGCCGGCTGCGCGCGCTCCATCGCGTCCTGGAGCTCGTCGGCGAGCGAGCGGGCTTCCTCGAGGAAGTCCTCGGGGACGGTCAACACCAGCGCCGGAGGGGTGACCTGCAGCTCGAGGCGGCAGGGGATCCCCGCCTCGCGCAGGGCCTGCTCGAGCCGGTTCGCCTCCGGCACCTGCTCCGTGATCAGCAGGACGGTATCGGCCAGGGCTAGGCGGTTCTCCGCGCGCGGCGCCCGGTGGGAGCCGTCTGGACGGCCCGGATCTCCGCCACCTCCTCCGTGGACTCGTCCACGAAGCGCACGAAGTACAGGGCCGCCTTCAGCTCCAGCTCCGCCCGCTCCCGGTCCCCCGCCGCCTGGTACGCCTTCCACAGGGCATGGTGGGCGCGGAACTCGCCCATCTGGTCCTTCTGCGAGATGGCGCTGGCCAGCGCCTCGCGCAGCATGGGGATGCCGGTGGCGGGCTCGCCCAGATCCACGTGGGCGCGCCCCTCGTCGAGGCGCCGGAGCACGCTGAGGCGATCGAATCCGTGGTGGTCCGCGTGCGCGCGGGCCGCCGAGGCCGCCTTCAAAGCCTCGGCGTGCTTGCCCTGCTTCCGGAGCAGCTTGATGCGCACGCCCAGGGCGCGGTTCTCCCCCTGGGCGTCCCCCGCCTTGCGGTAGGCCTGGACGGCCTTGGTCAGCTCCCCGTCCGCTTCCTGCAGCTCGTCGGTGGCCACCAGCGTCGCCGCCTTCTGGTGGAGGATCCAGGCGCGGTGCTGCAGGTCCTTGGGCCGGACGTGCCGCTCCGCCCTCTCCAGGAAGGCGAGCGCAGCCTCCTGGCTCCCCAGGCGCAGCCAGCACACGCCGAGCTGCAGCAGGACGGGAACCAGCATCGAGGGATCAGGCGGCTCCACCAGGAGGTCGTCCGCGATCTGCCGCGAGAGGTGGTACTTGCCGAGCGCGCCCGCGGCCACGGCGAAGGACAGCAGCGTCTTCTGCCGCTCGACGCGCGCCTTGGGGTTCTCGGAGGCGCTCTCGCGCACGGAGTAGAGGTAGCCCAGCGCCTTCTTCAGGTCGCCCTTCTTCCAGTGGGCGAGCCCCTCGGTCTGCAGCACCTCGGGGTCGAGCTGGCGCACGTGCTCGTCGGACCACTGCTCGAGGTCGAGCAGCTCGGCGGCCATCTGCACCGGCACGTTGTAGAGACGCAGGAGCTGGTGCAGGCGCATCACTCCGGGGTCCACCCGGCCCTGCTCCACCTTGGCCAGCGTGGTGAAGGGAATAGCTTTTCCAGTTTGTCCGGTCTGCTCCTGCACCTCGCGGAGGGTGAGGCCGAGCTGGATACGCCGGCGGCGCAGGAGGTCCGCCATCGCGTTGGAGGGTCGGAGGGCGAGTCGCGGCATCGTGTCGGATCCTCGATTCGTCTGTCGGCGCACTTTGGGGGGGCGCCGCTGGCCAAACAAGTTGCCCCGGCTCGGTCGAAAAATCAAGACCGCGGGACGACCCAAAAATCGACGAATTGGGCCGGTGGGATCGTTTCCACTGCGGGGCGTCCCTTTTTGTGGCTTGTCGTGCACGCCGCGGCAGCGGGACAATCCTCGAAATGCCGATCGATACCGTCCGCCGCGTCGAGACACCGGAAGGTGTCGAGCTGGACCTCCCGCTGGCCGGCCCCGTGGTCCGGGCGCAGGCCTGGGTCGTGGACACGCTGATCCGCGGGGCGATCTCGATGGGTGCGGGGATGGTGGCGTTCCCCTTCGGGGCCCTGGGGCGCGGCTTCGCGCTCCTGGTGATGTTCGGCCTCACCTGGGTCTACCCGGTTCTCTTCGAGGTGCTGCGGCGCGGGGCAACGCCGGGAAAGGCCGTGATGGGACTGCGGGTGGTGCACGACAACGGCACGCCCGTGGGCTGGACGGCCTCCGCGGTGCGCAATCTGATCCGTGCCGCGGACTTCCTGCCCTTCGGCTACGCCGCGGGCCTCCTCTCCTGCCTGCTGGACACCGATTTCCGGCGCCTGGGGGACCTGGCGGCGGGGACGGTCGTCGTCTACGCCGAGCAACCGGCCCCACCGATCGCTGCCACCCCCGCTCCGCCGCTCCGGCCACCCATTTCGCTCACGGTGGAGGACCAGCGTGCGGTGCTCGCGTTCGCGGAGAGGACCGGCTCGCTGACGCCCGAGCGCGCCCGTGAGCTGGCCGCCCTCGTCCCCTCCCTCTCCGGCGGCGGCCCGGATGCGGCGGAGCGGCTCCAGGGGATCGCCGCCTGGATCGCAGGGCGCCGATGACCCGCGAGAGCTTCGTCGCCCGCCATCGCGCGGAGTGGGACGAGCTGGACGCGCTTCTGGCGAAGGGGCAGACGGAGGGGCTCCCCCATCGCTACCGCGCCCTCTGCCGGCATCTCGCGCTGGCGAGGCAGCGGGCCTACGGGGCCGAGCTCACCGAAGCGCTGCACCGCCTGGCGCTGCGCGGCCACCGGCTCCTCTACGGGGTGCGGCGCGGGTCGTGGAGGGCCCTGGGGACCTTCTTCGCGCAGGACTTCCCCCGCGTCGTCCGGGCCGAGCGGCGCCTGGTGGCGGCGGCCGCGGCGGCGCTGCTCGTGCCCCTGGTCGCGGTCGCGCTCGCCGTGGCCCTGGACGCCGACCGCGTGCACCGCGTGCTGTCCCCCCAGCAGGTGCGTCTCGTGGAGGCGATGTACGACCCGACCTCTCCCCACTTCGCGCGCGAGCGGCCGGGCGACAGCGACATGGAGGCGTTCGGCTTCTACGTCTGGAACAACGTCGGCATCGCCTTCCGCACCTTCGGGGGAGGTGTCCTGGCAGGCGCCGGCACGCTGGTCGTCCTGGTCTTCAATGGGGTGACGATCGGCGCCGTCCTGGGCTACCTGCAGGCGATCGGTTACGGGCGCACGTTCTTCCCCTTCGTGGCCGGGCACGCCGCCTTCGAGATCACCGCGATCGTGCTGGTGGGCGCGGCCGGGCTCAAGCTGGGCCTGGCGGTGGTCGCCCCCGGGCGCCTGCGCCGGGCGGAGGCCCTCCGCAGAGGCGCCGCGGCGGCGCTCCCCATCGTCTACGGGGCGGCGCTCATGCTGGTCGTCGCCGCGGTGATCGAGGCGTTCTGGTCGCCGCGCACGGGCGTCCCCCGCGAGGTCAAGTTCGGGGTGGCGGCGGGGCTGTGGGGCGTGGTCGCGCTCTGGCTCACGCGGGGAGGGAGGGGGTGAGGCTGGAGGCGATCGCCGCCGAGATCCGTCCCCGCCGCCCCGCGGAGGCCATGGACCTGGGCATGGCCATGGTCCGCACGTGGTGGAAGGACGTGTACGGGGCCTGGCTCGCCGCCGCCGTCCCCACCGCCATCCTCGCTGCCGCCGTCTTCCGCCACCAGCCCATCCTGGCGCTGCTGGCCTTCTGGCTCCTGAAGCCGCTCCTCGACCATGCGCCCCTGTTCGCCCTGGGGCGCGCCCTGTTCGGCGAGCGCACGGGAGCGGGAGCGGCGTTGCGGGCCCTTCCCGGCATCTGGCGCCGGTGCGGGCTGCTCGCGCTCACCGCGCACCGGCTGGACCCGGGGCGCGCCTTCACGCTGCCCGTCTCCCAGCTGGAGCGGCTCCGCGGTGCGGCACGCAGGGCGCGGGTGCGCACGCTCTCCCGGCGCGGCCACGCCGACACCGTGCTCCTCAAGGGGTTCTGCTCCTGCTTCGAGCTGGTCCTGGTCCTGGGCCTCCTCGCCTTCGCCGTGCTCATGCTCCCCTCGCCTGAGGCGGAGTTGACCTGGATCGAGTGGTCGGTCTCCACGTGGCCGCCGCCGGTCTGGCTGCTGTGGGTCCTCGTGGGGGCGGAGATGCTGGCCGTGCTCTTCATGGAACCGCTCTACGTCGCGGGCGGCTTCGCCCTCTACCTGGCGCGGCGCACCCAGGTCGAGGCCTGGGACGTGGAGATGGGTTTCCGCCGCCTCGCGCGGCGGGAGGAAGTGCGCCGCGGGCGCGGCGCGCTTCCCGCGGCGGTGGTGGCGCTCGCGCTGTTGCTGGGCGCCGCACCTCCGCCGGAGCCCGAGGACGCGGTGAAGAAAGTGCTCGAGGATCCCGCCTTCTCCACCACGCGCAAGGTCACGGCCTGGACCTTCGGCGAGCGGAAGGAGGTGGGGCCACGCGCGGGTGGGGCGCCCGGCCTGGCCGCGCTCGGCAGCCTGCTGGGCGCGCTGCTGGAGCCGCTCCTCTGGGCGGCCGTGCTGGCGCTGCTGGGATGGCTGCTCTGGCGCGCCGTGCGCCTGGACCGCGCGCGGACGGCGGCCCTCCCCGCCACCGGGCCGCCGGTCCAAAGCGCCCTCTTCGGCCTGGATTTGAGGCCGGATTCCCTTCCCGCGGACCTGCCGGGGGAGGCGCGCCGCCTGCTGGCGGAGGGGAAGGCCGCCGAGGCGCTGAGCCTCCTCTACCGGGGGGCGCTCGCCGCGCTCGTCGCGCGCAAGGTGACGCTCCCGCGCTCGGCCACCGAGGGCGACTGCCTGCGCGCCGCGCGGGCGGCGATCGGGGCGGAGCCCGCGGCGTTCTTCGCGTCGCTGACCAGCGCCTGGCAAGCCTGCGCGTATGCGCAGCGCGCACCGGCGGACCCCGTGCTCGAGGGGCTCGTGCGCGACTGGCCCCGCCACTTCGGGGCCGCACGATGAGGGAGCGCACGGTGTGGATCGCGCTCGGCGTCCTCCTCGCCGGGGCGGTGGTGGTCGCCGTCTCCTCGCTCCGGCGCGAGGAGCGGGAGATCGACGTCGGCCTCCAGGGCGAGGCGCGCACGAACCCGCTGCTCGCGGCCGAGCGCTTCCTCCGCCAGATGGGGATCCCCGCCAGGAGCTCGGGCCTGTCCGTCCTCCCCGGGGCGGATCATGCCCTCCTGCTCACGCTTCCCGGGCATGGGCTCGACGTGGCGCGCCGCAGGCGCCTGCTCGACTGGGTGCGCGCGGGAGGCCACGTGGTGGCGACCGCCACCGGTCCGGGCACCACGTGGTCCGATCTCGCCGCCGATCCGCTTCTCGAGGCGTGTGGGGTGGCAGGTGTCCCCGTGGATCCCGCGCGGGTGGACGAGGCCGACCTGGGCGGGATCCCCTCTGCCTTCACCCGGCGGGGCGAGCGCAAGATCGCCGTCGCGGGGGAGAAGCGGCCTCTCCACGTGCTGGTCCGCACCGACGTCGCCCTGCAGTCCCGCACGGATACGTCGCCGCGGTGGCTTCTCGACTCCGACCACCGCAATCCCGCCGCCGTCACCTGCCCCCTGGGACGGGGCCGCGTCACCGTCCTCGCGGACCTGATCTTCACCACCAACGCCGAGCTGGGCGAGCGCGACCATGCACGCCTGCTCTGGCGCCTGGTCACCCTCGACGGCACGCCCGCCGGGGTCTGGCTGGTGCGCGAGGACCACGGTCCGTCCCTGGCCGGGCTGGTCTTCGGGCGGGGCCTCCCGCTGGTGGTGGCGCTCGGCCTGCTCGGACTGGCCGCCGCCGTGCGGGCGGGCGTGCGCTTCGGGCCGCCGCTGCCGCTGCCGCCCCGGGGGCGCCGCAGCCTGCTCGAGCACGTGGAGGCGGTGGGGGCGCTCCTGTGGAGGACGCGGAGAGCGGACGTCCTGCTCTCCGCGTCGCGCACGGACCTGCTGGCGCGAGCGTCCCGGCGTCGCCCGGCGCTGGCGCGGCTGGCACCGGATGCGCGCGCGGCAGCCCTGGCCCGCGCCACGGGTGTTCCACCGCGGGCGCTGCGGGAAGCGCTCGAGGACCCGCTGCCGGACACGGCCGATGCCTTCGTCCAGGCCGTGCACACCCTGCAGGACGTGAGGAGGAAGCTCTAGATGCCGGTCCCCACCGAATCCGAGCTGTCCCGTGCCGTGGAGCTGGCCGCCGCCGTGCGCGCCGAGATCGGCCGCGCCGTGGTCGGGCAGGAGAGCGTGCTGGACGAGGTCGTCGCCGCCTTCTTCGCCGGGGGCCACGTGCTGGTGGAGGGGGTGCCCGGCCTGGGGAAGACGCTGATCGTGCTCGCGCTCGCCCGCACCTTCGGCGGCCGCTCCGTGCGCCTGCAGTTCACCCCCGACCTGATGCCGAGCGACGTGGTGGGGCACACCATGTTCGACGTGCGCACCAGCGAGTTCCGCGTGCGCCGCGGCCCCGCCTTCACGAACCTCCTGCTGGCCGACGAGATCAACCGCGCGTCGGCCAAGACCCAGGCTGCCCTGCTGGAGGTGATGCAGGAGGGGCAGATCACCATCGAGGGGACCTCCTTCCCCCTGGAGCCGCCGTTCATGACGCTCGCCACCCAGAACCCCATCGAGCTGGAGGGAACCTATCCCCTGCCCGAGGCGCAGCTCGACCGCTTCCTGCTCAAGATCCGCATCGGGTACCCGGGGGAGGAGGAGGAGCTGCGCATGCTCGCAGCGGTGACGGAGGGGCAGGTGGGGGAGCGCCTCGACGTCTCCGCCGTGCGTCAGATCGCCACACGGGAGCAGGTGCTGGCGGTGCAGCACGCGGCGGCGAGTCTGACCGTGGACCCGCGCGTGACCGCGTACGCGCTGCGCATCGTGCGCGCCTCCCGCACCTGGCCGGGGATCCGCGTGGGCGCGGGGCCCCGCGGCGGGATCGCCCTGGTGCGCATCGCCCGGGCCCGGGCCCTGATGGCGGGGCGAGACTTCGTCACCCCGGACGACGTGAAGGCCGTCACCCTGCCGGCCCTGCGGCACCGGATTGCGCTGGCCCCCGACCTGGAGATCGAGGGGCGCGACGCCGACGAGGTGCTCTCCGGCCTGCTGGAGAACGTGGAGGCACCGCGGCAGTGATCGTTCCCGAGCGGCGGCTGCTGTGGTGCCTGGGAGCGGTGGTGCTGGCGGCGGCGATCGCCGTGGTCTTCCCGGACCTGGGCAAGACCTGGGCCGTGCTCCTGGCGGTCGCGCTGCTCGTGGCCGGGGTGGATGCGCTCCTGGCCCTGCGTCTGCGCACGCCGGAGGTGGAGCGGCGCCTGCCCGGCTCGCTGTCGCTGGGGACGGTGTACCCGGTGACCCTGAGCCTGCGCCCGTACCGAGCCCTGCACGTGGCCGTGTTCGACCATGCCCCGGAACAAGCGGAGATCGAGGGTCTTCCGCTCCAGCTCGATCTCCGACCCGGCGGCAGCACGGAGGCGAGCTACCGCCTGAGGCCCACGCAGCGCGGTGCACATGCGTTCGGACGCACGGAGCTGCGCCTGCGCTCCCCGCTCGGCCTCTTTGGGGTCCGCCGCTTCGCCGGCTCGCCGCTGCCGGTGCGCGTCTATCCCGACTTCGGCACCGTGAACCGGTTCGCGCTGCTGGCCATCGACCACAAGACGAGTGCCTTGGGGGTGCGGCGCCGCCCGCGCCGCGGGGAAGGGCTCGAGCTGCACCAGCTCCGCGAGTACCGGGAGGGGGACTCGCTGCGTCAGATCGACTGGAAGGCCACCTCCCGGCGCATGCGTCCGATCTCTCGCGAGTACCAGGCGGAGCGGGACCAGCAGGTGGTGTTCCTGCTCGATTGCGGGCGCACGATGCACGCGCGCGACGCCGGCCGCGCCCATTTCGACCATGCATTGAATGCGGCGCTGCTCCTCTCCTGGGTGGCGCTCCGGCAGGGGGACGCGGTGGGCCTGCTCACCTTCGGCGGTCCCATGCGCTGGCTGCCGCCCACCAAGGGCACCGGTGCCCTGACCGAGGTGCTCCACGCCGTCTACGACCTGGAAACGACCACGGCCGTGCCCGACTACACGCAGGCGGCCTCGGACCTGATCGCCCGCCAGCGCCGCCGCGCCCTGGTCGTCGTGCTCGCCAACTTGAGGGACGAGGACGGGGAGGAGATGCGTGGCGCCCTGCATCTCCTGGGCCGCCGCCATCTGGTGCTGCTGGCGAGCCTGCGGGAGACGGTGCTGGAGGAGGCGCTGGAGACGCCGGTGGCCTCGCTCCCGGACGCGCTCCGCGTCACCGCCATCCACGACTACCTGGCGGCGCGCCGCCGTGCCCACCAGGATCTGGCCTCCCATGGCGTCAACCTGCTCGACGTGCGACCCTCGGATCTACCGATCGCGCTCGTGAACCGCTATCTCGACATCAAGGCGGCCGGCGCGCTGTGAGCTCCCATGGACATGGAAGGCTGGCTCGACCTCCTGCAGTGGCCTGCGATGGCCGCCACCCTGCTCGCCGCCTGGCTCGTGGGTTCG
>DASUFT010000020.1:0-8076 GCA_036274395.1 Candidatus Polarisedimenticolaceae bacterium
ACGATCAAGGTGAGCTGGGAGGCCGTGGCCACCCCCTTCACCTACCGGATCGTGAAGGCGCTCAAGCGCGCCGAGGCCGAGGACTTCTACGATCGCGACACGGACTTCAACCCCTTCCGCCTGGGCACGGAGGCCACCCCATGATCTTCGCCGCTGCGCTGACCTCTCTCGCGCTCCTCTCTCCCGCGGAACCTCCCGCCCAGAAGTGGGACATGACCACGTTCACGCTCGTGCTCGTGCGGCCGGGGAAGCCTGCGTCGGAGGCTCCGCCTGATGCAGCCGAAGCCCACCAGGCGCTGCTCCGGGACCTCGCCGCCAGCGGGAAGGCGATCGCCTGGGGCGCGATCGAGGGGAGCCCGGACCTGCTGGAGGTGATCGTCCTCGACGTGCCCAAGCCGGAGGAGGCGCGGCCGCTGCTCGCGGCCGATCCCTGGTTCCGATCCGGGGTGCGCGTCCCCGAGTTGCACCCCTGGTTCGCCGCGCGCGGGATCCTGAAGCCCGCCCCGGCCGGCGCCGTCCCGGAGACGATCACCTTCGGGCTCCTGCGCCGGCCGCCGGACGCACCGCAGTACCCGGAGGAGAAGCTGAAGGAGATCCAGAAGGGGCACATGGCGAACATCGAGGCCATGGCCGCCTGGGGGGACCTCGCCATCGCGGGCCCGCTCGCGGACGACGGCACGCTGCGCGGGGTCTTCGTCTTCCGGGGGACGGACGAGAAGCACCTGCGGGAGATCGCGGCACCGGATGCGGCGATCCGGGCGGGGCGACTGGTGCTCGACCTCTACCGGTGGACGGTGCCGCAGGGAACGCTACCCGGCCGCTAGATCCGCGCGCTCTCCCGGCGCCGCAGCAGCCAGGCCTGGGCGCTCATGGGAGCCTCTCCTTCGGGGATGCGCACCCGCTGGTACGAGCCGTCGGGGCACATGCGGCGCGCCTTCAGGTTGTCGGCCAGGTAGACGGCGAGGATCTCGTCGCGCAGGGCCGCCACGTGACGGGGATCGGTCACCGGGAAGAGCACCTCCACGCGGCGGAAGATGTTCCGCGGCATGAGGTCGGCGCTCCCCAGGAAGACCTCCTCGGCGCCGCCGTTCAGGAAGTAGAAGACGCGGCTGTGCTCGAGGAAGCGGCCCACGATGCTGGTGACGCGGATGCGGTCGCTCACCCCGGGCAGTCCCGGCCGCAGACAGCAGATCCCGCGCACCAGCAGGTCCACGTCCACGCCCGCCCGGGAAGCCCGGTAGAGCAGGCGGATCAAGGCCCGGTCCACGAGCGCGTTCACCTTGAAGATCAGGCGCGCGGGCCGCCCGGCACGGGCGTGCTCGATCTCCCGGACGATCCTGGCCTCCAAGGACTCCCTGAGATTGATGGGCGCGACGAGCAATCTTCGATAGGCCGTTTTCGCCGAGTAGCCGGTCAGGTAGTTGAACAGGTCGGTGACGTCGGCGCCGATGTCGTCATCGTCCGTGAGGTAGCCGAGATCGGTGTAGAGCTGGGCGGTGATGGCGTTGTAGTTGCCGGTGGCGAGGTGCACGTAGCGCCGGATGCCGCCGTTCTCACGCCGCACCACCAGCAGCACCTTGGCGTGGGTCTTCAGCCCGGGGAGGCCGTACACCACGTGCACGCCCTCCTTCTCCAGCGCCCGCGCCCACTCGATGTTGCTCTCCTCGTCGAAGCGCGCCTTCAGCTCCACCAGGACGGCGACCTGCTTGCCGTGCAGGTTCGCGTCCATCAGCGCCTCCACCACCGGTGAATTCCGGCCCACCCGGTAGAGCGTCATCTTGATTGCCAGGACGTCCGGGTCGCGGGCCGCCGTGCGCAGGAAGTCCACCACCGGCACGAACGAGTCGTAGGGGTGGTGGAGCAGGACGTCTGCGCGGCGGATGGCGGCGAACACGTCCAGGTCCTCCGCGGAAGCCAGGAGGCCGGGGGGGACCGCGGGGACGAAGACGTGGTCCCGGAGGTCCGGCCGGTCCAGGGTGGCGAGCTGCACGAGGTCGGAGAGGCCGAGCACGCCGTGCACCCGGTAGACGTCCTGGACGTCCACCTCGAGCTCGTGCACGAGCAGGCGGAGCACGCGGTCGGCGATCCCCTGCCGCACCGTGAGCCGCACCACCTCACCGAAGCGCCGCCGGCGCACCCCCTCCTCCACGGTCTCCAGGAGGTCCGCCGCCTCCAGCTCCTGGATCTCGAAGTCGGCGTTGCGCACCACCCGGAAGGGATGGGACTCCACCACGTGCATCCCCGGGAAGAGCGTCTCCAGGTGCGCCCCCACCACGTCCTCCAGCCAGACGAAGACGCGCTCGCCGTTCGTGTGGACGGGCACCAGGCGGGGCAGGGTGCCGGGCACCTTCACCCGCGCGAAGCGCTCGTGTCCGTCGAGGTCGCGGACGAGGACGGCCAGGTTGAGGCTGAGGTTGCTGATGTGCGGGAACGGGCGGCCGGGATCGAAGGCCAGCGGCGTGAGCACGGGGAAGACGGTGCGCTCGAACCAGGAACGCAGGGCGGCGCGCGCCGGTCCGTCGAGGCTGCGGTGCTCCGTGACGCGGATGCCGGCGGCGGCCAGCTCGGGCAGCAGCCTCTCCTCGAGACAGGCCCGCGCAGCCGCCATGAGGGCCGCCGCTTCCTGGCGCACCGCCTCGAGCTGCTGGGCCGGGGTGCGCCCGTCCGGCGAGACCTCGGTGACCCCTGCTTCCACCTGCTGCTTCAGGCCCGCGACGCGGACCATGAAGAACTCGTCCAGGTTGCTCCCCAGGATGGCCAGGAACTTCACCCGCTCCAGGAGCGGGTTCCCCGGATCCTCCGCCTCCTCGAGCACGCGGCGCTGGAAGGCGAGCAGCCCGAGCTCCCGGTTGACGTACAGCCCGGGATCGTCGAGGTCCCGGGCGGGGTCCGCCCCGGTGGCCGTATCGAGGTTCATGAGGGACGGATTCTAGCCGTTCCCCGGAATTCCCAGGCGCGCAGGGACCAGTCGGGGGGCCCCGACCGTGTGACGATTACGTGAAAATGAGGACGGCTCCGGGACTATTCCCGGGGGACCCCGTCCTTCTCGCGCTCGGGGGCCTGCGCCACCACGGGTTCCACCACGAGGTCCGCTCCGTCGCGGACCACGGCGACCTCCACGGGGTTCTCGATCCCGCACTCGGCGATGAGCGCGCCCAGCGCCCCCACCGACCCCACCTTCTCCCCCGCCACGCCGATCACGAGGTCACCCACCCGCAGGCCGGCGGCTTCCGCGGGGCTCCCCGGCTCCACCGCGGCCACCATCACGCCGGCCCCCTCGCTCCCCCCGAAGTGCTCGCGCAGCGACTGAGGGAGGTTGATCGCGGAAACGCCGATCCATCCCCGCCGCATCCGGACGGAGCTGCCCTCCGGCCGCTCCCCCAGGCGCGCCGCGGCGCTGAACTCCCGGCCGTCCCGCTGCACCGTGAGGTTGACCCGCGTGCCCGGGGACAGGGCACGCAGGCGCGCCATCAGGTCGGCCGAGCGCGTGACCGCCTCCCCGTCGAGGGCCAGGATCCGGTCCTGCGCCCGCAGGCGCGCCTCCTCGGCGGGCCCGTCCGCCACGATGCCGCGGATGCGCACGCCGGGCTGCACGGTGGCGTTCTCCTCCGCCCGGCCCTCCTTCGGGTCGTCGAGCATCACACCCAGCCAGCCCGTGGCCGGGTCGGCGGCGGCGGAGAGCGTCGAGCCGAGGACGAGGAGCGAAAGGAGGACGAGCGGGAGCCGGCGCATCGTGCGACCTCCGGGATGGCACGGAGTATACGCGCGGGTGCGCCCCGCGGACGAGGCTCACGGGGCCTTGCCGGCCTCCCCCAGCACGTCGCCCCGCACGAAGAGCACGCCCGGCCCCTCCAGCAGCGCCTTCAGCTCCTCCGGGGAGACGCTGTCGCGCACCGCCGCCACGATCGGCTCCCCGAAGAACATCCGGGAGTTGATCCGGTCGGCCAGGGCGTGGATCCGCACGTAGGTGTTGGCCACGGCCCGGTCCACCACCACCGTGACCCGGTTGCCGTCGAAGGCGACCAGGCGCACCTCGGGGAAGCGCCTGGCCTTGGCGGCCAGCGACTTGACGAAGCGCTTGCGCCGGTTGCGCATCCGGCGCCAGACGAGCAGGCCGGGGAGGACGAGGAAGAAGAAGACCCCCCAGAACTGACCCTTCCAGACCAGGACGGCGAGGAGCGCCAGCGCCGCCAGCGCCAGCACCGCGAACCACACCCATTCCCCTGGGCTGCGGTCGCGCAGCGTGCGCCAGCTCTCCTGGATGCGCTCCATCAGGGGCACGCCCCTACTGATGCCGCTCTCCAGCTCCCGGCGCAGGCCTTCCAGGTCGGCCACCAGGTCGCGGGCGGTGGCGTAGCGGTCCTCCGGCCGCTTGCGCAGGCTGCGGGAGACGATGCGCTGCAGGTTCCCCGGCAGGCTGGGACGGAGCGTCTGCACGGCCCGCGTCTCCTCGAACGCGATGGCATACATCGTGTCGATGGGGGAGGCCCCCTGGAAGGGAAGCTGCCCGGTGACCATCTCGTAGAGCACGATCCCCACGGAGAAGAGGTCGCTGCGGTGATCGACGGTCTGGCCCCGCGCCTGCTCCGGACTCATGTAGGCGACGGTGCCCAGGACCATGCCCGCCTGGGTCTTGGTGATCGTCTCCACGAGCGACGGATCGAGGCCGCGGGTGGCGCCGGAGCCGCCGCCGCCACGGCCGGGGTCGAGCAGCTTCGCCAGGCCGAAGTCCAGGATCTTGGCGTGACCGTCGCGGGTCACCATGACGTTGTCGGATTTGATGTCGCGATGGACGATCCCCGCCTCGTGCGCGGCGCCGAGACCGCGGGCGACCTGGAGGGTGATCTCCACCGCCCCCAGGACGTCCAGCTCGCGGTCGGCCACGAGCTGCCGCACCGTGCGCCCCTCCACCAGCTCCATGGCCAGAAAGGTGGTGCCCTCGAACGTGCCGACGTCGTAGATCTGGGCGATGGCGGGGTGGTTCACGGCGGAGGCGGCCCGCGCCTCCTGCAGGAAGCGCGCGCGGCGGTCGGGGTCGTGGACCAGGTCCTCGGCGAGCACCTTGAGCGCCACCGGGCGGTGCAGGCGCGTGTCCACCGCCCGGTAGACCACACCCATCCCCCCACGCCCGAGCAGGGCCTCCACCCGGTAGTGCTCGAGCGTGCGCCCGATCATGGGCTCAGGTGCGGAAGGCCCGGACCGCCGAGGCGGCGTCGTCGTGGAGATCGAAGACCAGCTGCAGCCGGGAGATGGCGAAGACGTCGGTCACCTTGGGGCTGAGCACGAGCTTGACGTCGGCGCCGGCCTCGCGGGCCCGCTTGTAGCAAGCCACGACCTCCCCGATCCCGGCGCTGTCCATGAACGGGACGCCGTGGCAGTCGAGCACGATCTTGCGCTCCCCGGCGCCCAGGCGGGCGCGGAACTCGTCCCGAAGGGCGATGTCCCCGTCCCCGAGCACCAGGCGCCCGGCCAGCTCGAGGATGCAGACGTCCCCTTCCACGCGCGTACGGATGTCCATCGCTTCCCCCAACGGATTGGACGTTCGGCGGCGGATTGTAGCCGCTGAGGGGACGGATGGGTGAGGGCTACTTCCCGAGCTCGTCCAGCCCCGGCAGGTCCAGGTGCAGGCCGGAGCTGAGGCGGCGGATCTGGGACATCTCGAGCGTCCCGGCGATGTTGGCGAAGACGACCTGCGGCTCGGCCTCGTCGGTCTCCACCACCAGGACGGCGATGCCGTGGATCTTCCCCTCGGCGCCCGCCGACTTCGTGAGCACGCTCACGGCGGAGCTCTTCTCCTTCACGCGCACGACGGATTCCCATCCCGCGTCCGTGAGGCGCTTCGTGGTGTCGGCCACCAGGCGCCGCGCCCGGTCGAGGCGGGGAGAGACGTCGTCCCCGGTCAGGCCGAGAACCACGGCGTGCACCGCCACCAGGCCCCCCATCATCTTGCGCGCTTCGGGATCGTCCACCGCCTGGGCGAGCGACTGCAGCAGCTCCGGTCCCACGTTCACCTCGGTGACGTCGTCGTCGGGCGAAGCGAGGTCGAGGAAGGGCTGCAAGGAGAGAAACCCGGGATGGGAACCGGGTTTGACCGCCGCGGCGTGCGCCACGGGCGTCGCCAGCAGCAGGGCCGCCGCAGCCAGGACCCGGAGAATGGAGCTTCGCATCGTCTTCTCCACGCTTTCCGCTCTCCTACCTGCGCTCGCCGGCGCGCAGCGCGGGCGCAACCTCGCCGTCCAGCACCTCGCTCAGGGCCCGGGATCCCTGATGCCGGATCTCCTGATCGGTCAGGCGGAACACGAACTCGACGTCGGCGGCCGCGCGCCGCACCTCCTCGGGCGAAGGTCCCCGCGGGGCGGCGGGCCCGCGCGGCACCGCCAGAAGCAGCGCGCCCAGGATGCCCGCGGCGGCGAGGCCGCTCCACACCCCGAGGCCGCGCCGCAGGCGCGTGACCTGCCGCGCGCGCACCGTGCGGTCCCAGACCTCTTCCAGCGCCGCATCGGGGAACCGGAGGACCGGGGCCGCACGCAGCGCGTCCTGGACCTCTTGCAACTCTCGGGCGAGGGCGCGGCACTCCGCGCACCCCGCCAGGTGCCCGTCGATCTCGGCGCCATCCACGCGCTGGGCGGGGTCGGCGTCGAGGCGCGCCTGGAGACCGGCGCGGGCTCGGGCGCAGGCCAGCGACACGGGGGCGCTCACGGGTGCACTCCCGCGCCCAGCAGCGCCTGCCGGCAGCGCTCACGCGCGCGGTGCAGCGCGGCCTTCAGCGTCCCCAGCGGCACCGACAGCGTGTCCGCCATCTCCTCGTACGGCATGCCATGCACCTCACGCAGCAACAGCAACGATCGGTCCCGGGGGGACAGGCTGGCCAGCGCCGCCTCGATGTGCACGCCGAGCTGGCGTCCCGCGGCCTCCCGGTCGGGGCGGCCGTGCTCGGCCGCGATCTCGTCCAGCACCTCCGGCTCGGCCTGGGGGCGGGCGACCCGCTGGCGGAGGCGGTCGAGGCAGAGGCGGTGGGCGGTGCGGAGCAGCCAGGCGCGGGCGGCCTCCGGGACCACGGCCTCCCGGTGCGTGAACAGGCGGACCATCGCTTCCTGAGCCACGTCGCGTCCCTCCTCGGGATCTCGCAGGAGGTGGACCGCGAAGCTGTAGACGCGGTCCTTGTGCTCGAGGACCGCCCGCTGGTACTCGCTTATGTCCATCCCCGAGGTAGAACGTGAAGAGGCGACGAAGGTTGCAGGCCTTCGGCGAAGGATCTAGCGACCGAGCAGGGCCGCGACCGCCGAGAGGCGGGGAATCCGGTCGCAGATCAGCTTCGCGCTCCCGAGGATGGGCACGGCGAGCAGCCCCCCGGGGATCCCCCAGATCCACCACCAGAACGTCAGCCCCAGGAAGACCATCACGGGGTTCAGCTCGAGCCGCTTCCCCAGGACGAAGGGGGTGATGACGTTCGACTCCAGGAGGTTGATCACGAGGAAGGCGCCGGCGGGGAGGAGTGCCGGCGTCAGGCGGTCGAAGGTGAGCAGGCCTGCCGCCGCCAGCAGCCCGATGTTCGCGAGCGCCCCCAGGTAGGGGACGTAGTTGAGGAGCCAGGAGACCACCCCCCAGAGCACCGGGTTCGGAAGCCCCAGCCACCACACCGCGAGGCCGGTGGCCACCCCCACCCCCACGTTGATCAGGGTGGTGGTGAGGAGGTACACGGACACCTGCGATTCCACCTCCCGGATGAGACGCACCGCCAGCTTCTTGTCCTGGAGACGGGGAAGGACGTCCACGGCCTTCTCCACGAAGAAGTCGCCGGAGGCGAGGAGGAAATAGCAGAGCGTCAGCATGATCGAGGTCGCGCCCAGGAATCCCCAGGTTCCCTCCCACAGGGTGTCGCGCAGGCCGGTGGGCTTGATCTCCACCTGGCGGGCGGACGGGGTGGGCTCGACCGCCGTGAGCTTCTCCACCTGCTCGGTGGCGCGGGAGACCGTCTGCATCGGGGCTTTCAAGACTTTGAGCTTCCGCTCGATGTCGCGGAGGCTGGAAGGTGCCCGCTCCGCCCATCCCATGGCCGGCTCGGCGAGCTGCCAG